>NZ_JBIBWV010000010.1:0-91731 GCF_043081625.1 Streptomyces sp. NPDC014861 | reverse complement strand
CCTCCGCCCGCGGGCCGCGGCCCCCGCCCCCGGGGGGGGGGGCGGGGCGCGCCCCCCCCCCCCCCCGCCCGCCCCCCCCCCCCCCCCCCCCCCCCCCCCCCCCCCCCCCGTCGCGGCCGACTGATCAAGGCCCCCGTTTGACGGTCGACGGCCTTCGACTCGGCACGGGCGGCACCGCTCACGCGTCGGGGTGCTCCGGCAGGGCGAGCCAGTCCGACCAGGAGAGGTCACGGCCGAGGAGACGCGGCCGCTCGAAGGGCCAGTCGGCGGCGATCCACCGCGGCACCAGCGCGTCGAGGGCCTGCTCGACCTCGCTGCCCACCAGCTCGTCCACCACCCACCAGGAGATCTCGCCGTCGGCGCCGGCCCTCTCCGGCGGGTCGATGTAGACGCAGCCGAGCAGGGCGGTCTCCGCCGCGTCGAACAGCGCGTAGTTGAAGGACTGGTGTGCGGCGATCTCCTTCTCGTGCCGCAGCAGATCCGCCTGGTCGGCCTCGTAGGTCATGGTGGACGCCGGCCAGCCCCACGCCGGGCCGTAGATGTCCCACAGCCTCTCCCGCGAGCCCATCACGGCCGGATAGTCGAGCGGGGTGTCCGCCTCCCGGATCGGCCGCAGGTGGTGGCCCCCGCCCGGCAGCGGTACCAGGACGGGGTGGACGAAGTCATCGGGAAGCCAGCTCATGGGGCCCGACCGTAGCAGCGCCTCGGCCACCCGTTCCTCCCTGTTCTGGGGCGGGGGGCGCTTCAGGCTCGCAGCGGGGGCGGCGTGAGCGGGGACGCTTCAGCCTCTCGGTGGGGGCGGCGTGGGCGGGGGCGCGGCGTGAGCGGGGACGCTTGAGGCTCGCAGCGGGGGCGGGGTGGCCGGGGGCGTCCCGGCCGCGTGCGCCCGCGAGTCCCCTCGCTTCGGGGAGGCCGGGCCCGGTGGGAGGGTCCCGGCGGTTCTCGCCGCGCGGAGCGTGGCCATCTCCGCGTAGTGCTCGGCCAGTGTGCGGGCCATGGCGGTCGACGAGTAGGTGGACCTGACGAGGGTCCGGGCGCGTGAGGCCATCACCCTCGCCCGCCCGTCGTCGACCGCGAGCAGGCGGGTCAGTCCCTCGCCGAGGGTCCGGGAGGTGGACGTGTCGACGAGCAGGCCGTTGTGGCCGTCGACCACGTAGTGCGGCACACCGCCGCGCAGGGGGCCCGCCACGAGAAGCCCCGCGTCCATCGCTTCGAGGAGCGCGAGGCCGAACTCCTCCTTGGCGCTGGGGCACACGTACCGTGCGGAGAGCCGTCGCGCGGGATCGGCGAGGGCTCGTTCGAGCATCCTGACCTCCGCGTTGGGGAGCGCCGGAAGGAGGAGCAGCCGCCGGCGTGCCTCCGGTCGGGTGCGGAGCGCTTCCTCGATGCGGGCGCGCATCATGCGTTCGACCGCGTCGCCGGCGTGCGGGCCGCCTCCCACCAGCACGAGCACGGTATGGCGATGGCATCCCGAGTCGATCCAGGAACGGACCAGCAGGTCCTGCTGTTTGACCGGGTGGAGCCGGCCCACGCTGAGCAGCACCGAGGAGGCGGCGCAGCCGTCCGCCGGGGCGGCGGCGTCGTCGACCGCCCGGAGGAGGGCGGCGCGCCTGCGGGCCGCTCGCGCGGGCGGGAGGTACGGCGGTATGCCCTCGGGCGGGGCGCTCGGAGCGCCCTCGGCGTATCTGTCCACCAGCTGGGGGAAGTACCGTACGAGCTCCGCCGCTCCCCCGCCCCGTCCCGCGATCCCCACGACGCGGTCCGCCCTCTCCAGCAGCCGGTCCGCGAGGAAGACGCGGTGCAGGTCGTCCCTGAGGGCGCGCGGGTCGGCGCCCGGGGCGTCGTAGCGCTCGGTCATCTGCCGATGGGGATCCGGGGTGGCGGTGAACATCAGGGAGAGGCCGGCTCGGCGCGCGGCTTCGGCGAGGGCGAGCGAGCCGTCGTCGGCGTAGCGGACGTGCAGGACGTCGACAGGCCGGGGAAGCGAGCTGAGGAGGAGGGTCGCCCACCACGCCATGGCGTCCCGGTGGGCCCCGGTCTCCTCGGGGCGGACCGGGTGGTCGCTGTCCACGGGGATCCGGAGCACCCAATGCCTCCGGCCCCGGCGGCGCAGCAGGCTCGGGTCCGCTTCCAGCTCGGCGAGGTCGGCCGTCACGACGGTCAGGACGCCGGCGACGGCCTCGGTGTCCGCGAGGGCGTCCCCCAGGGAGCCGAGGAGAACGCCCAGTCCGCCGCTCATCCCTTCGCCCGGACGATCCAGGTGCCCCATCAGCATGGACTGGGCGACCAGGACGCCCGACCTCAGGCCGACGATGTCCGAGCCGAGAGAGAGTTCCCCGCCCAGTGCGGTCAGGAGCGTCTTCTCGTACGCGTCCACGGCGGTGTCGGCGTCGGGTATCAGGGTGCGTTCGCCCATCGCGGCGAGGAGGCGCCAAGCGGCGTGTCGCAGCCGGCGTCCGGACGACGGTGCCGACACCGCTCCGAGGAGTTCGGGGAGGGAGAGGGGCCGTAGGCCGGTAGCGGCGGCCAGATCCAGCATCTGCGGTACCGCCTCGGGGGCGCGACCGGACCGCAGACCGCTGCGCAGAGCGGCCCGCGCGTGCTCCGGCCCGTGGCCTCGTACGACCTCCGGCCAGGCGTCGAAGACCGCGGCGCGCGTGTGCTCGCAGCCTTCGAGGAGGAGGCGTACGCACTCCTCCGGTGCGGGGACCTCCCCCAGGCGCAGCCGCTTCCTCAGTTCGGCCAGGGCCAGGTCCCGAGGGGAGGCGAGCCTCGGGGGAGCGTGTGCCGCCGGACCGTCCCTGCGGTACTCGGCCCCCACGAGTTCCGCCAGAAGGTTCGGTGTCCTCGACCACCGTACGGAGTCGTCCACGGCTCTCCCCCAGTGCCCGGCCCGAACGGCCAGGAACGGCTCGGGCTGGACACGCGCGGAAAGCCGCGGTCTGCGTCCCCCGTGAGCCGCGGGAGGGTGGGAGCGTTTCATCGCAACTCCTCGTCGTCGATGTTCGGCGAGCAGTTGTTCGCGGGCGATGCCGGATCCGGATGCAGGGGGGTCGGGGCGTCATGAGGATGCGCGCGGGGGGATGCGTAGGGTCACGGTTGGTCGGGCGGTCCGTTGGTCGGGCGGACGGGCTACTGATTGTTGGTTGGTCACGGAACGTGTGCGGTACGTGGAGGTTCCGGCTGCTGTCCCCCCTGCATCCAGCCGCGTACCCCGGGGCGAACGTGTCGGCATGGAGTCATCAGCCCCGGGGAACCGCCCTCCGCGCGTGGTCGTCGTCAGTCCCCCGTTCGCCTCGCACGCCCAGCCGCTCTCCGTGCTGGCCGGGGCGCTCGCCCGTCGCGGTGCCGATGTCGTGTTCGCGTGCGGTCCGCACTTCGAGGGATTCGCGCAGCGGGCGGGGGTGGCGTTCGTACCGCTCGCCGTCACGCGGAACTCGAACACCGGGGTCGCCCGGAGCACCGCGCAGGCCGCCGAGGAGCGGAGGCGTCTCGACGAGTTCCTCGACTCCACCCGGCGCGGAGCGGTGTCCGCCCTGCTCACGCAGTGCCGGCACCGCGGCCAGGACATGCTGCCGGACCCGGAGGACACGCTGGCGCGGATCCGGTCCCTGCACGCCCGGCTGGCGCCGGACTGGTACGTGGTCGACCAGCTGAGCTACCCCGTGACGCTGGCCCTGCACTGCCTGGGACTTCGCTACGCCACGTTCTGCCCCGGCCATCCCACGTACGTTCCCTCTTCCGGGAGCGCGCTCTTCGGCGTGCCCTACGCGTGGCCCGAGGCGATCCGCCCCTCCGACGGGGAACTCGCGGAGCTTCGTCGGGCGGCTCGGGAGGTCGACACGGAGTTCACGCGGCGCTTCGCGGAGACGGCACGCCTCCACGCTCCGGCCGCTCCGCCTCCGGGGCGCGCCTTCGCACTGGCCTCACCGCACGCGGTGGTGTTCAACTACCCCGATTTCCCCTGGCTGCCCGGGCGGCCGGACGGCGGCGCGGCCGTCGTCCACGGAGGGCATTGCGTGCCCGCCGTGCCGCCGGACCCGGGTGCGAGGTGGGAGGCGGTGCTGGGGCGGCTCAGGGCCACGCGCCGGCGGGTGGTGCTGATCGCCCTCGGTACCTTCCTCTCCGCCCGCGACGACGTGCTCGCCCTCCTGGTGAGGAGCCTGCGGGCCCACCTTCCCGACGCCGCCGCGATCGTGGCGGCGGGCGACCGCGCGGCCGCCCTGTCGCATCTGGCGGGACCCGACGTCCACATCGAAGGCGTCGTGCCCCAGCACTGGCTCCTCGGGAAGGTGGACGCGATGGTCCACCACGGCGGGAACAACTCCTTCACGGAGGCGCTGGCCTCGGGGACACCGGCCCTCGTCCTGCCCTTCTCCAGCGACCAGTTCGCCATCGCCCACGACGCCGAGCGCGCCGGGCTGGCCCTGTGCCTCGACCCGGCGCGACTCGACGAGACGACGGCCGGAACAGCCCTTCGGCAGCTGCTCGACGCCCCTCCCCCGGGGCTTCGGCACTGGTCCCGGCGGGTGGGACGGCGAGGGCCGGACTGGGCGGCGCACCGACTCATGGGAGCGATGGCGCCGGACGGCGTCCGGCCCGTCCGAGCGGGCGTCATCCCCGTTCGCTGACGACCCCCGCGAGGGAGCGCAGCGCCCTTCTCGTATGGCTCTTGACCGTGCCCAGGGGCAGACCGAGGCGCCGTGCGCTCTCGGGCTGCGTGAGCCCCAGGTAGTACGCGAGGAAGAGGACCTCGCGGCGCTCGGTGGGCAGGGCGGCCAGGTGTCCGGTCAGGCCGAGCCGCTCGACCGCCCGCGCGCACAGGTCGGGGCTCTCCGGGGCGGGTCCCCTGCCGAGGCGGCGGAAGCCTTCGTGGTGGCGGACCACCGCGCCGGACGCGTCGGCCGACTTGTGGGCCGTGATGCCGCGCAGCCACGGGCCGAATTCTCCGCGGCGCGGGCAGTACCGGCCGGAGTGCGACCAGACGTCCGCGAACACCCGCTGAGCGACGTCCTCGGCGTCCTGGGGATCGATGCAACGCCGCCGGGCCCAGCGCAGCACGACGGGATACCAGTCGGTGAAGAGGGACTCGAAGCCCTCGCGCACGACGTCGCCGTGCGGCGACGCGTCGTCGTCTCGGGCCAGGCAGTGGGCGCACGGGGGCGCGGGCACGCTGGAGGACACCGTTCGTCTCCGGAAGCGTCCGGGGGAAGGGACGGGGTCGCGATGCCGACGGCCGTATCGGGTCCCTCGGGACGAGGCCGCGGCGCAGAGATGCCCACGGCAACAGCGGAACACAGAGGCCGGCCGAGCGCCATCTCATCGGGGCCGGCCGGGCGCCGTCTCACCGGGGCCGGCCTTGCGCCATCCCACCGGAGCCGGCCGGCGGCCACCCCACCGGAACCGGCCGGACGTCGTCTCGCCGGGGCCGACCGTGAGTCCTTGCCCTCACCCGCCGAGGGATCACCGTCGCCGTGCCGATGCCCCGGCAGGCGAGGGCGAGGACTGCCGTCCGTCGCACGCGGGACGGCGTGCGCAGGAGTGACCCTGGCACGCCGTTCGCCGCTCCGTGCGGGGGGCGGACGCCTCAGTCGCCGTGGCCGGTGCCTCCGCTGCCGAAGCCACCGCTGGAGATCCCGCCCCACTTGCGCTGCTCCTCGCTGGGCGGCACGGGCGAGGCATCGCCGCAGTTCTTCAGGTTGTAGGGCATGAGCCGGTGCTCACCATCGGTCTGCGGCATCTCGGAGGGCTTGCGGTACTCGGACATCTCACCGGGATGCCGGTCGGTCTCGGGGCGGTGCGGCTGGGTCTCGGGGTCGGGGGGCGGCAGCTCCTTCCTCGTGAGCCTGACCCCCAGGGCGAACGCGCCGATGAGGACGACGACCACGACCAGGCCGCCGAGCACCTGGGCGAGTCCGGACTGCCAGACGCCGGCAGCCAGTCCGTTCACTGCGAGGACGTGGGTGTTCATGAGCGTCTCCCCAATCATCGAACCCCCGCCCGAAGGGCGATGCCCGGTCGGGCGTCGCCCCGTCGCACCTCCACGATGCGTCCGTTCGGCCGTCGGCCAGGACGGGACAGCGACGAGGCGGAAGGAAATCAGCTTCACTCAGACATCAGCACACAAACCACTCGCATCGTTCATGCAGCGTTCTGGTGACGGACGGCGTCGCGGAGCCAAGGACCCGGGTGCCCGTCACCGCTGTGGCCGACAAGGGCGCCGACAAGGGCGGCGGAACCCTGCATCCGAGGCTCCCCCGCACACGGAAGCATCGGTGTCCGGGGCGCGACCCCGAGGCGAGGGACAAGTGGCAGGGAGAGGGAGGCCGTGCGGTGATCAGCGTCGAGAGGGTACTCGTGGTGGGGCTTCCCCTGCCGGAGTTCGTGGCGTACCTGGAGGACTTCACCCAAGCCGAGGAGTGGGACCCCGGCACCGAGTCGTGTGTACGGCTGGACGAAGGACCGGTGCGGGTGGGCTCGCGCTGGCGCAACAGGTCGGTCTTCCGGGGGCGTACGAGCGAACTCGAGTACCGGCTCGACGTGCGCGAGTCGGCGCGCCTGGTGTTCATCGGGGAGAACAAGACGGTCACCGCGGTCGATGATCTTCGCTTCGAGCCCGAGGGGAACGGCACTCGGCTGACCTATCGCGCTTCGCTGACGTTCAAGGGCATCGCGAAGCTGGCGACACCGTTCCTGCGGTCGGAGTTCGAGCGGCTGGCCGACGGCGTGGCCACCCGCCTGCCGACCGCCGCCACCGCGAGGCGCATCTGACGGCCGCGCCTCCTGGTGGCCTCCGTTCCCATCGTTTCCTCCTCGCATGGCGGGTGGCATGTCCGCAGAGACCGCAGAGACCCACGGGATCACGACAGGCGCGGTCGCGCGTCGGCTCGGCGTCTCGCCGACCACGGTCCGCTCCTGGGATCAGCGCTACGGCATCGGGCCCGCCGCGCGCGTCGACGGCAAGCATCGACGGTGGAGCGCGGCGGACGTGGCCATGCTGGAGGAGATGTGCCGGCTCACGTCGTCAGGGGTCCCGCCCGCCGAGGCGGCCCACGCGGCCAAGTTCTCCCGGCCCGGGGCGGTGACGGGGCAGACCGAACCATCGCCCACCGCCGTGCCCGGGGCGGTGACGGAGCCGACCGAGCCTCCGGCCGCCGCTGTGCCCGAGGCGGTGACGGAGCCGACCGAGCCGATCGCCGCCGCCCTGCCCGGGCCGGTGGCAGGGCCGACCGGGCCGTCGGCAGCCGCCCCGCCCGGACTCTCGGAGTCGACGGGGTCCGTGGCATCGGACGCCTCGACGGCGGGGAGGACTCCGCCCGCCCGGGCCCGCCGCGCGGGACCCGGCGGCGGGCTGCCGCTGGGTGACGTACGGCAGGAGTGCCGAGGTCTGGCCCGCGCGGCGGTGCGGCTCGACGCCGCGGCCATGGAGGCGCTGTTGCGGGAGGCCCTCGCGCGGTACGGGCTCGTCACGGCGTGGGAGGAAGTGATGGTTCCGACCCTGAACGCGGTGGGACGCAAGTGGGAGTCCTCGGACGACCGTTACGTCGAGGTGGAGCATCTGCTGTCGTGGCACGTCTCCACGGCGCTGCGCACAGCGGCGGTCACCGGCCCGGTGCCCACCGTCTCCGACCCTCCCGTCGTCCTCGCCTGCGTCCCCTCCGAGCAGCACACCCTCCCCCTCGAAGCCCTCGCGGCGGGCCTCGCCGAACGGGGCCTGCCGACGAGGATGTTCGGTGCGGCCGTGCCCGCACATGCCCTGGACGCGGCGGTACGCCGGTCGGGTCCGGCCGCTGTGGCTCTCTGGTCGCAGTCCAGGTTCACCGCGGACCACGCCCTCGCCCGAGGCGTGGCGGGAACGACGTTCGGAGTGAGGGGTGCCAGGCTCGCCCCCCTGGTCGTGCTCGCGGGCCCCGGCTGGAGCGGGCGGGCACTCGCCCCGGGCATGATCCGCCCCACGGGCCTGCGGAAGGGCATCGACCTGATCTGCGGGCTCTACCGGGATCGGGCCGCACGGGTCGAGGGCTGAGGGCCGCCTCGCGAGGGACCGCGCCCCGTCTCCGAGGCAACGAGTGCGCGTGCCGGGTGGGCCGGGGTCGGGGTACCGGGGGGCTGATCCAGCACGAACGGCCGGGGCTCTGGCCTGCCCCGGACCCACACCCCACGTCCTGCAACCCGCAACCCGCGTCCAGGACCCCGAACCCCGAACGCATCCGAGAGCCGGCCGGGACGGAAACACCTACGCAGGAAGCATTCTCGGGATCTACGAGGTGCCGGCCCTGCCGGCCCCGCCCGCAGGCCCGGCACCTCGGACGAAGGGAAGATCGACATGGTCGTCAAGCGGCTTCACGACGCCGGCCTTCGCAGTGAGCACGCCTACCTCGCGGCCGTCGGCTCGATCGGGCTGTCCCTCACCTCGTGGCTCGCCTCGAGTCGACGGGAGAATCTGGAACGCGCCGACCGCTGGGGCATCTTCGTCGGCGAGTGGGCGCCGACCTTCTTCGCGCTGGGACTTGCCCTGGCGAACTACGAGACGGAGGACGACACGCCTGAGGACTGACGTCGGTCCGCGGCCACGGCGCCGAGCCCGACGTCGAAGCGGACGGCGCCGTCCTGGACTCAACCTCGGCATCAGCCTCGGCATCAGCGTCAACCTCAGCCTCGGCCTCGGCGGCCGCGGTGGCCTCTTGCCGGCACGATCACGGGGTCTACACTCCGCGATCATGAACGACATCATCGGTGAGGACACCGACCCGCGTCTCTTCGGCACCATGTCCACCATGCGCGCCATGCGCCGCATCAAGCCCGACCCCATCCCTGGGGACCTCGTCGAACAGCTCGTGCAGGCAGCGGTCTGGGGCCCGAGCGGCGGCAACATGCAGCGCTTCGAGTACGTCGTCGTCACCGACCGGGACGTCATGGCCCGCCTCGCCCCCTTGTGGAAGCGCTGCGTCGACGCCTACCTCGCCACCACGGGCGCGCTGGCCCCCGCGGGGATGGACGACGCGGCCTACGGTCGTATGGTCGCCGCCATCGAGTACCAGCGGGACCACTTCGCGGACACCCCCGTACTGATCATCCCCTGCTACCAGTTCCCGGCACCGCGGGTTACCGAGGAGGGCTACCTCGCTTCCGCGCAGGCCCTCGGCCCCGACGCCACCCAGCGCATGATGGAGACGCAGGAACGCTTCATGGCCCTCGCGGAGGGCTCCTGTGTCTACCCCGGTGTGCAGAACCTGCTGCTCGCGGCCCGAGGGCTCGGCCTCGCCGCGAACATCACCATCTGGCATCTGATGCTGGAGGAGGAGTGGAAGCAGGCGCTCGGCATCCCCGAGGACATGCGCACCTTCGCCGCCATACCCATCGGCCGGCCGATGGGCAACTTCGGGCCCGTGCGCCGCCGCCCGGTCTCGGAGGTCGTGCACCTCAACGGCTGGTAGGTCTCGGAAGGCGCCCGCCCCGACCGCCGCCGCATCTGTGGACCGTGATCGGAGGGAACCACGGTCAGACGCCTTTGCGGAGAGGGTGAGGTCGGTTCATGAGCGACGAGGACGGGCTGCCCGACGTTCGGTACGAGCGGCCGAAGGAGTCGGTGTGGGACTACCCTCGGCCGCCCGCACTGCTGAGTGACGATCGCCGGATCACCGTGACCTTCGGCGCGCAGGTCGTGGCCGAGACCCACGCGAGCACGCGGGTCCTCGAGACGAGCCACCCTCCGGTCTTCTACGTGCCCCGACACGACGTGCGCACGGAGTTCCTTCGGCCACGGCCGGGCCGTACGCACTGCGAGTGGAAGGGCGCGGCCTCGTACTGGGACATCGTCGTCGGTGACGTCGTGGCCCCACGGGCCGCCTGGAGCTACGAGCACCCCCTCCCTCCCTACGAGGCCCTCCGAGGCCGCCTGGCCTTCTACCCGTCCTCGGTGCGCTGCGCGGTGGACGGGGAGGTCGTGGTCGCCCAGGAGGGCGACTTCTACGGCGGGTGGATCACCCGCGAGATCGAAGGCCCTTTCAAGGGCGGCTCCGGCACCCGGTTCTGGTGACGGCCCGCCGCGAAGGAGGACGACATGACGAACGCAGCGCGGGCAGCCGAGGGCGCGGGGACACCTCTGCATCGGGACGACGGCGATGACGCGGTCGCGGATCTCCACGCCTACCTGAGTTACCGCGACACCGACGCCGCGCTGGCCTGGCTCGCGGCGGTCGGATTCGCGGTCGCGCGGCGCCAGGACGCCGAGGACGGTTCGCTCGCCCACGCCGAGGTCCGCCTCGGGGACGTCGTCGTGATGCTGGGCGGCGCCCACCCCGAGTACAGCAGGCCCGCCCTCCACGGTGTCAGCACCGGAAGCGGCCTCTATCTCTGCCTCGCCTCCGCGTCGGCGGTGGACCAGTGGTTCTTCCACGCGGTGTCCGCGGGCGCGGTCCCGGTGATCGAGCCGGAGGCGACCGAGTGGGGTACGCGGCGGGCCCGGGTCCTCGACCCCGAGGGCCACGAGTGGAGCGTGGGCACCTACCGACCGGGCTGATCGACCGGCCCACCGCTCGGTAGGGCGAACGGCACGACGAACGGCGGGCCAAGCCGGTGCGGCACGAGGACGCCTACGCCGTACCGGCCGATCCCCCGTCGGGACAGGCGGTGCCGTAGGGGCGACAGGTGCGCTAGGGTGCTGACAACGTCGCGTGCCGGTGGCAGTCCGTGTCAGGCATGGAGGCGTCGAACCGAAGGAGGCCGACGATGCGTTCGTCGCACCCTTCGTTCTCGCGTGTCTGAGCGCGAGACGACCAGGCTCATCGCCTGGAGCCGAGAACTCCGTCAAGTCCACCACCGACTGCGTGAAGCACTGTCGGTCACGCGCGCGTCCCTGGCCGACGGCACCCCCGGGGAAGCGGCCACCCGGGAACTGCTCCTGTACTGCCACGGCTTCTGCGCGGCACTCGACGGCCATCACCGGGGCGAGGACCGCACCTTGTTCCCGGCCATCGCGGCCGTCCATCCCGAACTGCGCCCGGTGCTGCGCTCCCTGGAACAGGACCACTCCATGATCGCCCACCTGCTCGGCGGCCTCCAGGCCGCGGTCGGACGAGCCGCCCCGCCCGAGGAGCTGGACCAGCACCTCGAGGGCATCGCCGCCCTCATGGAGAACCACTTCCGTTACGAGGAACGGCAGTTGCTGTCCGTGCTCGAGACCCTTGAGCTGGACGCCGTTCCCGGTGAAGTCCTAGGGCCGATATGACCTAGGTCGAGGCGGTGGTGGTGGAAGCGAGCATCCGGACTCGGCACCTGAGGAACCGAATCGTTCCCCTCGTGAGTCATGAGCTGCATGACGCGCGAGGGGAACACCATGGGTGATGAGCCGACCTGGGGAGAACTCCTGCTGACGTTCGTTCTCGCCCTGGGCATCCCGACGGCGATCGTCGGAGGGGTGATCTTCGCCCTGGTGGGTCTGACTTTCTGGGTGACGGCCCCGGAGCGCCGGTGGAGGCGCTGAAGCGACGGAACTCGTCAGGGCCGTGATCGCCACGACCATCGGTGTCCGTCCCGCCTCGTGACTGATCCGGCGCTACTGGATCGCGCGCCAGGGGGATTTCCCGTAGCCGCCGTCCACGTGGAAGACCTGTGACGTGGAGAGGTACGCCTTGATCGAGATGTGCCACCGCGCGTGGTGGGTCAACTCGATGTCGTCGCGGTCGAGCGGCTTGCTCTTGTCCGCAAGATGGCCCCACGACGTACGTGCCGTGCGACAGGCGGTGACGAGGTCGGCGAAGTAGGCCTCGGCCGTGGCCTTCGAGACCTGCGGGTGCAGCTCCTGGTGCATGTGCTTCAGGCAGGTGTCGTTGGTCTCGTAGCCCGCGTCCGAGAAGGCGTTGGGCAGCAGCCACTGGCCGACGATCTGCCAGCCGAAGGCCGTGACGCCTGGCGGCAGGGTGATCCGGGTGTAGCCCATGCTCGCGACCTTCCCGCAGGCCACGTCCGCGTCGCCGGGAGCGGCGAGCAGTGCCACGGCGGCGTCCATCTCGTGGATGCGCTGGGCGGTCAACCGCTTGACGAGGGTGTCGCGGACCATCTTCAGTCCGCAGAGGGAGATGATCCGGGTGAGTTCCGGCTGGGTCAGCGAGCCCAGCGCGCGGATCCACGGCTCGCCGAAGGCCTTGCGCAGGTCCACGCAGCCCTTCCGCCCCGCGTTGCCGGCCGGAAGCGCGCCCAGTTGCTGGAACTGGACCACGACCGGGGTCCCCGATCCGGGCCACGGGAAGCTTCAGATTGCCTCGGGCGATGTCGCAGTAGGCCGCGCCGGACGCCAGGGAACCGGTGATCACGGCCTTCTGGTCCTCGGCGGAGGCCATGACGGACTGCGTCCACGTGGCGTCCACCTGGGTGACCAGCAGGTCCGGCGACTGGGCGATCACGACCTGACCGGCCGCCGCGAGCATCCCGTCCAGGGCATGCACGCGCGGTTCGAGGAACAGCGCCAGGCCCGCGTGCGCGACCGCCTGCTTCTGGTCGTTCGCCTGCTGCACCACGGCCTTCAGGTCGGCGTGCGCCTTGGCCAGACTCCCCCGGCACTCCTCCAGATACGGCTCCAGCTCCGCCGCGCGGGCGCAGTACTCCAGGAACTCCGCCTTCAGAGACACGAGGCCGGCATCGGCCGCCTGGGCGAAGTCCGTGTCGTACACGAACTGTTCGAGCCGCTGCACGGCGTCCTCGGTGAGCTGCGGCGACAGGTCCCCGTGGACCAGCCCGTGCCGCACACCGACGAAGGAGCTCATCGCGGCCTTGATCGAGTCGTCCAGCTGCGGTCGAAGCGCGGCGAGCAGAGCGTCCGAGCGGGCCTTCAGCCACGCCTTGACCAGGCCGCGCCACAGCACCCGGCGAGGCCCGTCCGGTACGTGCTGCAAGTGCTCGTCCAGCGATGCGGTCTTGGCCGCGTCGCGCGCGCAGAGCGGGATCGCGTTCGCCTTCAGCGTCAACACCGCATGGACGGCCTGCCTCAACTCAGCTTGTGTGGCCGGTGTGTCCGGGTCCGTCTCGTCCTCAGCGACTACGGGCTGGAACGGTTGTTCAGTCATCGTCGTACCCCCTTGCGCTCAGTGTCGGGTCCGACAGACCGTCAGGACAACCGGCTCGCCGCGACCGACGCGATGAAGGCCGGTGGCGGTCCTGGAGCGCCGACCTGCCTTGCGTCGTGATCCGGCGAAAGCCGCCCCCCGCCCATGACGCCACTCGAACCGGTGCATTCTGGTGCCGAGTTGTCGAGTCGGGGGCGTGCCGCCGCGCTTCCAGCGGTCGCCGCATGGAGAGTGTGTGGTCACCAGGGTGTACACGTCGCCACACATCGTTCTCGGGCACCGTAGTCCTCGACTCCGCTGACCCCCTCGGGTCACATCGCCAGGAGGAACCAGTGTCGGACCCTCAGCCGCTCACGCCAGAGGAGAGGCTCGCTGACGCGAAGAAGCAGCTGAGCCTCCCGCACATCGTCGTGATCTGCGGCTCCACCCGCTTCATGACCGAGATGGCCGAGGCCGACATCCACGAAACGAAGGCCGGGAGGATCGTCGTCAAACCGGCGTGCGACATGAAGTCGCCGCACGAACTCTGGTCCGATCCTGTCGAGGCAGAGACGCTGAAGGCTCGACTCGACGACCTGCACCGAGCGAAGATCCGGCTCGCCGATGAGGTGCTCGTGGTCGGCGACTACATCGGAGACAGCACCCGAGCCGAGATCGCCTACGCCCGGTCGCTGGGCAAGCCCCTGCGATTCACCCACCCCGCCACCGACCCCGGCGCCTGACCTCCCGTCTGCACGCTCGCGCCGGTCTGCCCGTCCGGCCGGGCAGGCGACCGGGGATGGTCTCTCTCGTTCCTGTGAGCGGCCCGCGACCTGGCCGGGGTGGGTGAGCGTATGGGGTCGGGTGGGCCAGGTGCGGTTGCTCCGGTGGCGACGTGGGGGCGGCCCGGCGGTATGGCCGGTCGTGGTCCGCCCGGCTGCTGCCCGTACGCAGACGATCAAGCTGACACGGCGGGCAAGGATCGCCACACTGCCGGGATGCGTATCGATGAACCGGCCAGACTGCTCGCCACCAGGGCTTTGATCTACGCGGTGATCCTCGCGGCCTCGCCCGTGCTGCTGGCCGTCGGCGCACCGATCCGCCGCCGGTACCTCCGATACGTCCACCGGGACGACGCACCCCAGATCGTCGGCAAGGAGAATGGCTCAGTCAGCTTCCACTACGGGGTCGTGACCAATCCGCTCTTGCACTGGCTCTGCCGACCGACGGAGTTCCTCATCGGTCTCGCTCGGCGGAGTCGTCAAGCGGCGAGCTGACCCGACCTGCGTTGCCGCCCGGCCGGCGGCGCAGAGCGGTGCAGACGTCGGCCAGCTCGCTCGACCTCAGTCGAGCGAGTCGAGGCCCCGATCGCCGAGGCCCTGGTCGCCAAGGCCCGCGGCAGACCGCAACGGACATCATCGGCGACGAGAGGACCGTCCGGGCCGTGACGGCCGCGACGGAGGAGCGCCGGGCAAGTACAGGAACGGCGCATCCAAAGCGCGCGGGACCCCGACGAACCCTGCGTCAGGGGCCGGGGTCCATGGCGCCGTGCCGGCCCGAGGCACGAGCGCCGGTGGCGGGAGCCCGGCGGACCCGTCATGAGGGGCAAGCCCGGACGGCCTCGCAGGCATGCCCTGACGGCATCGCAGGCTGGTCCGGACGGCCTCGCAGGCATGCGCGGGCGGCGCTCAGGCTGTCGGGTCGGCCTGACGCTACTTCAGCAGGGTGCGGAACTCGTCGAAGTCGAGGACCCCGTCGTGGTTCGCGTCGGCCGCCATGGCCTTCCTGACCTCTTCGGCGAGGTGCCCATGGGCACCCTCGGCCTTGAAACCCTCGGCCAGTTCGACGATGTTGATGCGCCCGTCGCCATCCGTGTCGATCTCGTCGAACAGCGCCCTGAGCTCGGCCTCGTTCACGACATACCCTTTCTCACGTTCACGGGCCTCGAAGGCCCACATGCCCACCACCCTGCCACACCCTCGACAGCTCGCTGACGGCCCCGCCCGCGTGCGGGCCGCCCGGCCGAGCGACGACGCTCCGGCTATCGCGCTCCGGGGCCAGGACGGGGCGTCGAGGTGGTCGGCTCAGCGCGACCGGGCGGGGATGTCGCACAGGCACGGCTCCGCTCCTCGTATCACCCGGAGGACGGATACGCGACGCGGACGTGGCGCAGCCGCAACAGGAGGGAGCGGGCCGCGGGGCCGGCCGGGCCGTCGGCGCGCCAGGCGAGAGCGATGCGGCCGCGCATCAGCGGGTCGGTGAACGGCAGGGTGCGCAGGCCGAGGTGCGCGGCCTCGGGCGCGGGGATCTCGGGCACGACAGCGACTCCGAGGCCCCGGGCCGCGAGTTGGGCGAGCAGGGCGGGGGCCGCTGCCTCGAAGGCGATACGAGGTCGGAAGCCCGCCTCCGCGCAGGCGCCGTCGAGCACGCCCCGCAGGCCCGTACCGCGCGGCAGGCTGATCAGCGCGCGGTCACGCAGCGCGGTGACAGGGACGCCGTCGGGGCCGGTGGACGTCAGGAGTGGATCGTCCGGACCGACCGCGGCGACCAGCGGTACGTCGATCAGGACCTGGTGGGTGATGCCCGGACCCGGAGGCTGACCGGTCAGCCCGATCACGGCGATGTCCAGCGCGCCCTCGACCAGGGCGGCGAGCATCCGCTCCGAGGTGTCCTCCGTGAGCGCGATGTCGACCCCTGGGTGGGCGTCGTGGAAGTCGGCGAGGACGGCTGCCACGCTCAACTCCTCAGTGGCCGCACCGGAGACGAGGCCGATCGTGACCTGGCCGCGCAGCAGCCCGGTGAATTCCTCCACGGCGCGCCGCGCGCCGTCCGCGGCGGCGAGCGCGGCCCGCGCGTACGGCAGCACGGCCTCGCCGACCTCGGTGGGCGTCACGGCCCTGCCGGAGCGGTCGAGCAGCTGCTGGCCCAGTTCCCTCTCCAGCTGCCGGATCTGCGCGCTGACCCCCGGCTGCGCCAGGTGCAGCCGAGCGGCGGCCCGGGTGAAGTTGGCCTCCTCGACGACAGTGACGAAGTACCGCAGCTGCCTCAGCTCCATAACTGCTGATTCTAGGCTGGAGAAGAATCCGCTCTTGGACTTCTGGCAGGGGTCCAGGCGATCTTGGAGGCATGGACGTCACGAGCCTGATCGCCGCGGAACGCACAGAGATCGCCGACCTGTTGGGCAATCTGACGGAACAGCAGTGGAACGCACCGAGCCTGTGCGACGGCTGGCGGGTGCGCGACGTCGCGGCGCACATGTCGATGGGTTTCCGCTACTCGACCCCCCAGGTGATGGCGCAGCTCGTCAGGGCGCGGGGCAACCTGCACCGGATGACGGACCGCCTGGCCCGCAGGGACGCGGCGGCCGCGACGCCTGTGCAACTCACCGGCTGGCTCCGTGACAACGCCCACCACCCCTGGACGCCGCCGGTCGGCGGTCTGGTGTCGGCCCTCGGCCATGACGTCGTGCACGGCTTGGACATCACGGTCGCGCTCGGCCTGGACCGCCAGGTGCCCGCGGACCGACTACGGGTCCTCCTCGACCACGTGACGCGCCGGAGCGCGAAGTTCTTCGGCGCGGACCTGTCCGGCACACAACTGCGCGCCGACGACACCGACTGGACCTTCGGCACCGGCACACCCGTGACCGGTGCCGCGCAGGACCTGCTCCTGCTCGCCTTCGGCCGGAGGCTGCCCGAGGGCCGTCTCAAGCGCGGAGGGGTCTGAACCCCGTCGTAGGACAACGCCCCGGGCGGGGGCTGCGCCTCGTCCGTTCTGCCTGCCGCTGGTCACCGCAGCCACCGCACTCGCCCCACGGCGGTATCTGGGCACGGCAGCATCCGACCATCGCCCACCGACCGCCCCGGACGCCGGCGCCGAGCCCGTCCGGGGCACACAAGCCGATCTTGGAGATCCCCATGACCGCAAAGAGCCGGCCGGAGAACGCCTCCGTCACGTTCATCAACATCTTCGAGATATCCGCCGAACACCTCGACGCGTTCGTCGCACAATGGGAGCAGCGCGCCGCACTGCTGAGCACCAAGCCCGGATTCCTCGACTTCCGGTTGCACCGGGCCCGTTCCTCGGACACCCGCTTCCAGCTCGTGAACGTGTCCCACTGGGAGAGCCAGGAGGCGTGGGAGGCGGCCACCGCGGACCCGGAGTTCCGCAGGCGCGTGCAAGCGGCGCAGGACGACCCTCGGACGCAGATCACGTCGAGCCGGGGCCTGTACGACGTGGCCGTCGAGTTCTCTGCCACAGCACCTGATACGCAGTAGCCGCGCTCACCGTCCCCTCTGTATGGCGACCAGCGCGGACGGGTGGGGCATCGGTCTCGATAGGGCCGAGCTCGCGTCCGCCCTCGGCCACCTGCCCACCGCTCAGACCATCGAGGTGCGAGAGCAGTACCGGTTCGTCGATCGCGGCGGCGCGATTGTCGGCCGCGAATTTGTCGGCGTGCTCCGAGGGCACCAGCAGGGCGTGCGGGCGCGCCTCCACCGGCAGCCGGAGAGAGGCAGGCACGTCGCGAGTGCCTCCAGCGGCATACCGAACCAGCAGCCGCCGTCCGGAAACCGGTCCGTCAGGCAGTCGGACGCCGACGTCAGCCGCTCCGTACGGGGCAGTCCCGCGAAGGTGAGCCGCTCGGGCGCCGCGACGAAGTAGCCGGCGAGCAGCGTATCGGCGGGTACGTCACCGTCGGAAGAGGGGCCGACATTCATGCCCGCACCGCACCTGACCTACGACGTCTGCCTCCGGTGGAACGGAACGGTCCTCGGCGGGCGCACCTTCCCGAGTCGCCGGTGTCGACTCCGGTGATCACTCCACCGTCAAGAGGAATCCCGCGACGAACAGAAGCATGAGAACCGAGGCCAGGAGAACCATGAGGAAGAGCGTGCCGAAGACACGGATCAGCAGCTTGCTCCAGAACTCCGCCCGTCGGCCGTCGGGGGTGTCGGTGCGGTAGACGGTGGGGATGTCCACGCGTCCTTCGGCAATGTCTTCCGCGGCTCTGCGCACGTCCCCAGGATGAAAGTGGTAGATCGTCGGCGCCGCCCCGTAGGTGCCCCGACTATCCCCGCCGGAGCGCCGGACACGGACACCCGCGAGATGCGCGACACTCGGCAACCAGTCCTCACGCACCGGCCACAGCCTCGCGACCGCGCCGACCGCGAGCCAGGGCTCCTCCTCGTCCGCCGACTCGGGTACTGCGGGATCCGGCGTGTGCGTCATGCTTCCCCCTCGATGCGGCGCTCCTTCCATGGATACCCGCTTTCCCGCACGCCCACGGAGCCCAGCGGCACCACGCCGCACCGGCCTGACGAGCCCGCGCCAGGGCCGGGTTGGGCTGCGCTGCGCTAAGGGCGCGACCGGGCACCGGAAACCAGGCCAGGCAGGACGCGTTCCCCGCCGAGGCATGGGTCCGAGGCCATCGCCCGTGAAGACGCCTTCAACACCAAGTACCAGGAGACCGGCGAACTGCTCGGGGCCTACGGGCTCGCGGACGCCGCCGGCGCTCAGCTCGTACGACGCGAGAACGGTGCCTGGCCGTCGCCGGCGGGCCGTATCTGGCCGCCAGGGAACACATCGCCACCTTCTACCTCCTCGACTGCGACTCCCCGGAGCGGGCCCGCCAGATCGCTGCGGGCGTACCCATCGCCGACGACGAGCCCGTTCCCACCCGGTGCTCCGCAACCGTGCCTGAGGGAGACCGCGCGAGCAGGAAGCACAGTGGGGTGGTCGGGCGCGGCCGCGCCTCGCGGGGTTCGTATCGCGCCGTCAGACCTGACTCGAAAAGCGACCGGGCTCCCGGCCCCGGGCTGCTCCTCGCGTGCCGCGAGCTCGCCCTCCGCTCGCGGGCCTACGGCGAAACCGCCGGAGCAACCTCGGGCGGGGCAGCGCCCTCAGTGGAGGGCCGACGGGTGGGTTGTCGGCCTCAGCAGGTGCGGTGGCGTCGAAGGCCCGGCGGTGCCGTCTCGGTCGTACCGAGGGTCGAGCAGCGCCTCCCGCCATGAGGACCTGTCCGACGATCGCGTCCGGTGAGCGGCGGGGAACGCGGTGGAGGGCGTCAGGGCGCGAAGTACCAGCAGTACAGCGTCCGGCCGCTCTCCGCAGGAGTCCTCGCCAGGGAGGCGGGATGCTCATGGAGGTCGACAGCGCTGTCCAGCCCGATCCCCTCGCCCATCTCGGAGACGGTCTCGGAGACGGTGCTTCCAGGGAGCGTGCCCACCGGTCAGTTGGAACGAATGTCGGGGATCGCGGTGGGAGCCGGGATCGGGTCGAAGGCGAAGAGCTGGCCTGACTCAGCCTGTGAGCAGGGGAGTTGGATGGCCGCCGCCCCCGGGGTGCGGTTGCCGCCGGGCACGGTGACGCATGCTCCGGTGTGGACCGGCAGGATCCGGTACGCAGGGGAGCCCGCCGCTGTTGCGGAGCGGATGCTGAACCGTTCGGCGGTGCCCCGGCGGCCGCAGTAGTCGTTCATCAGCCGGGCGCCGTCGCCGCTCAGGCCGGCGTCGACGCCGAGGCAGCCGTGGCCCAGGACGGGATGGAGGGAGCGGATCATGTACTGGTCGCCGCCGGCCGGTTCCAGGAGGTAGACGGGGGTGATCGTCGCGCAGGCGTACTGCTCCACCGCTCCCCCGCCATCCCGGGCGGTCGACTCTCCGAGGCACAGCCCTGAGCGGATCACCCGGATCCGGTACGTCCCGGCCTCGACCGGCCCGGGACGCACCGGGCCCGCGCTCGACCCCGTGACGACGGAGTCGGCCGGGGTGCTCGTCGGCGCACCCGACCGTACGAGGTAGCCGCCGATCGCCAGGACGGCGAGCGCCAGTATTCCGGCGGTGAGAAGGCCGAGACGGCTCCTGGAGCGGGTGCCAGGGGCCGAGGGCGCGCCTCGGGGGGCCGGGACGAGGTTCGTGGCCGCGCGCTGGTCCGGGCTTGCTGCGGGGTCCGGGGGCGGGGCGGACGGGATTGGGACCGGGGCGGCTGGGAGTGGGGTCGCGGCCGGGGCCGGAGCTGTCCCTGCCTCCACCTTCGCGTCTCTTGCCGGGACGGGGCGCGGTTCCGCGCTCGGGCCTGGGATCCCGTCCCGGTCGGGGATCCGGGTCGCGCGCGGGACGGGTGCCGTGGGCAGCGCAGGGTGCGCGTCGGTCGCGTCGGTGGCGCCTTCCGGGTCGCCGGGGACAGCGGTGCCTGCGGCGCCTGTCTTGTCTGCGGTGTCTGCGGTGTCTGTCGTATCGAAGGGTGCGCCTGCGGCGGTGGGCGCTTCGGTGTCTGCCGTCCGCGAGCGGGTGCCGCCCTCGGCGGCGATGCGGTCGCGCGCGGCCAGCCACTCCTCGACCCGGTCTCCGTGCCCGCACGCGATGAGGAACGCCCGCAGGAGTTCCGGTCGGGGCAGTGCGTCCCGGCTCAGTGCGGTGGCCAGGGTGCTGCGCGGAAGCACCTCGCCGGCCTGCTCCGCCCGCTGTTCAAGATCCCGGTAGGTCAGTCCACTGTCCTCTCTCAACTTCCTCATGTACGAGCTGAGTTCAGAGGCCGAGCGAGCATCGGACGGATCCGGGAGAGCGGGCGTGAGGGGCATTCCCCGAGCATCTCGGGTACGGCTGCGCCCGAACCAGCCCGAATCAGGTCGTCACCGTACGCGTGACGGCGCACGCTCACGTGTCCGGGACACGGCCGGACAGGCCGCGTCGACGTGCGAGGACACCGGGCGCCCTGTCCGGGACAGGCCGAAGCCCTGGAACGGCCGTCCGGAGGGCTGACACCTTCTGGTGCCGAACGGGGGAACGGACCTGCCCGACCAGTGAGGGAGACCTGCTTCATGAGCAAGATTCGTACGGCGCTCGCCGCCGTTTCGCTCGGCGCCGCCCTCGTGGCGACCGGTGTGCCCGCGGCGTCCGCCTCTGTCGCGACCGAGAGCCACGACCGAGGGAACGCGGCCGTCCCGGGGAACGAGGCTCCAGACTGGATCCCGTCGAACGCACCTCGGACGACGGCTGCCGCCTGCGACTGGGAGCCCGGTACGAACGGGCCCGGCGGCGCCACCGTCACGAGGGCCATCTGGCTGAGGACCGGGCCCGGTTCGGGCTGCGGCAACGCGAGCGGCTACACGCTGCAGGTGGGCACGCGGCTCGGCGGCTGGTGCTACACGTACAACGAGTCCCGGAACAAGTGGTACTTCGTCAGCGTCGGAGGCACCGCTCCCTACGGGTGGATCTACTCCGGCAACGTCTCGTCGGACGCGAACACCATCACCACGCCGTGCTCCTGACGGAGCGGGGCGCTTCGGCAGCACGTCCACCGCACCACCGACCCGAGGGAGAGAAGATGCGTACGACCGCAAAACGAGTCCTCGCCGCATGTGCCGCGGCGGCCGTTCTGGGCATGACGGCGACGACGACGGCGGCTGCCGCCACCGCGCCGACCGGTGACCGGATGTCGGTCTCGGCACCCGCCCTGGCCGCGGGCTGGGAGTGGATGGGCGAGTTCTCCCGGCGCGACTGCGTCGAGCTCCGTGACTCGTACGCCGGCTCCGCGAAGTGTGTCCGTAACGCGGGTGGCCTGTACGACCTCTACGTCTGGGTCTCCTGACCCGGCAGCCTCACCCGCCCAGCCACCGCGATCCCGTCGCGGTGGCTGGGCTCGATCGTCTCCGGCGTCGTCTGGCGCTGCGCGGGAGCGAGGAGCGGCGGCCCGGTGCCAGGACGTACGGACGCGGCGGCCTCGGCCACCGCCCGCGCGTGGTCGCGGACCAGGGGGCGGGTGCGGCCGGCGCGCCGGGCGAGTGCCGGGCACGTCGTCGACGAGGCCGCCCTGACGGCCGCCCGGTCTCCAGGTACTCCAAGTGCCCCAAGTGCTGCGGGGATTGAAGCCCAGGACCACTCCCTTCCTTCCCGCCGCGGGCAGAGTGGCGGGAAGGAGTGGGCCCCGGAGGGCTCAGCGGGCAGCGAGCGCGCGGATCTCGTCGGCGACCATCCGGGGGTCCTCCTCGGCCATGAAGTGGCCGCAGGACACCGTACGGTGCTCCAGGTCGTCGGCCCAGGCGCTCCACAGGCCCTGGGCGTGGTAGCCGAGCGAGGCACCCCAGTCCTGCTGGAGCACGGTCACCGGCATGGCCAGCCGGTTGCCCTTCTCCTTGTCGGCGGTGTCGTGGTCGACGTCCACGCCGGCCGAGGCCCGGTAGTCGGCCACGATGGAGGGGACGGCCGCCGTGGACGCGGCGAGGTAGTGGGCGCGGAGCTCCGCCGGAATCGCGTCCGGCGTCTCGGTCCAGTCGTCGAGGAAAAAGGCGAAGAAGGAGTCGGCGGCCGCCTGGATCATCTCCTCGGGCAGACCCGGGGGCTGGGCCATCAGGTAGAGGTGGAAGCCGACCGCCCCGGAGACCCCGCGCAGGGCGTCCCACATGTCCAGGGTCGGCAGGACGTCGAGGAAGAGAGCGCCGGTGACGGCGTCCGGGTGGTCCATGGCGGCACGGAAGGCGACCAGGGCCCCTCGGTCGTGGCCGGCCAGGGTGAAGCGATCGTGCCCGAGTGCGGCCGCGAGGCGTACGACGTCCCGGGCCATGGTCCGCTTGGAATACACGTCGGCGTCGGTCTCGGCGGGCTTGTCACTGGCGCCGTAGCCCCGCAGGTCGGGGCAGATCACGGTGTGGTCGGCGGCGAGGTCGGCCGCGACGTGCCGCCACATCAGATGGGTCTGCGGGAATCCGTGCAGCAGGACGACGGGGCTGCCCGCTCCGCCGACGGCCACGTTCAGAGCGACACCGTCGTCGACGCGCACGCGGTGCTCGGTGAAACCGGCAAGGGAAGCGGAAAGGGAACCGGGAACGGAAGAAGCGGGATCGGGGACGGGAACGGGAACGGGAGAGGATGTCACGGTGGCTCCTGGGGTTCGTGGGCTTCATGGGGTTCGTGGCAGAGTGGAAGGTCCGGACCGCTGACCTCGGTAGACCTGGCGTCCGGGGACGTCACCCAGGTTGCCCGCCCCGGATCAGCGATCGATGAGTGTGCGCAGGCGGCCCCCGCCCCGGGCGGCGCCGGCCTCGAAGGGACCCCTCGGTGGACGTGACGTTCGGACTGCTGGGGCCGGTGGCCGCGTGGACGGCAGGCGGCGCGCCCCTCGCACTCGGCGCGCCCCGCCATCGGGAGGTGCTCGGCCGGCTGCTGATCGCCCGCGGCCGGGTCGTCCCGGTCGGCCGGCTCGTCGCGGACCTGTGGGAGGACGAGCCCCCGGTGGCGGCCGTCGGCGCGGTCCGTACGTTCGTGGCGGCGCTGCGCCGCGCGCTGGAACCCGACCGTCCCCCGCGGCAGCCGTCCCGGCTGCTCGTCACCGACGGCCCCGGCTACGCCTTGCGCGCCGACCGCGGGGCGGTGGACGCGTGGCGTTTCGAGGACGCCGTCGCGCGGGCAGCAGTGGCGGCGCCGCACGCCGCCGTGGCCCTGTGGGACGAGGCGCTCGGCACCTGGCGCGGGCCCGTGCTCGCGGACTTTCCCGCCGCATCGTGGGCCGCCCCGGAACAGGCCCGGCTTCGGGCGCTCCGCCTCGACGCCGTCGAGCGGCGGGCCGACGCCCTGATGGCGACCGGTGCCGCTCGCGAGGCGGTCGCCGATCTGCGGGCCCATGTCGCGGCTCATCCGGGACGGGAGGACGGCTGGGCGCTGCTGGTCACGGCTCTCGACCGCGCCGGACGCCACGGCGAGGCGTGGGAGGCGCTGGCGCAGGCCCGTGGCACCCTCGTCCGTGCCGAGGCGCGGCCTCGGCAGGAGGGTCCGCTGGCACGCGTGGAGGCCCATCTGCGCAGTGCCGCGCCGGACACCGCGGTCGATCCGGCGGGCATGGCCGACAGCGTCTGGGGCCGGGCGGCCGCGGCGTACGACCGCTCCGTGCCCGCCCGCTCACAGGCTCGTCTGTATGCCACCGCCGGGCTCCTGCGCGACCTGGCGGTGACCGGGCCCGACGGGCTGGAGTCGGCGCACCGTCACCGTCGCGACCTGGTCACGGCCGCCGAGGCGACGGGCGACCCGGAGCTGGCGGCCCGGATCATCGGTGCGTACGACGTCCCGGCCGCGTGGACCCGCGCCGACGATCCGGCCGTCGCCGGCGAGCTCGTCCGGGCAGCCGCGCGCGCCGCCGCCCGGCTCGGCCCCGACGGCCCCGCCGCGCTGCGTACCCGGCTGCTGTCGGTCGTCGCCGTCGAATCGCGCGGCGACGCAGCCGCCGACGCGCCGCTGTCGGCTGCGGCAGGCGCCCCCGTCACCGAGCCGTGGCGCGTACGCGCCTCGCGGGCCGCCGAGGAGGCCGTCCGGACGGCCCGTCGGCTCGGCGACCCCGCGCTTCTCGCCTTCGCCCTCAACGGCGCCTACATGCAGTCGTTCACGGCCTGCGGGTCGGCCGCCGAGCGGGCCGCGATCGGCGGGGAGCTGACCCGGCTCGCCGTCGACCACCAGATCCCCGGACACGAGGTGCTCGGCCGCGTCATCCGCCTCCAGGCCCTCTCCGGCCTCGGCGCCTTCACCGAGGCCGACGCGGAGGCCGAGAGCATCGACCGGCTCGCGCGACGCGCCGAACGCCCCCTCGCGGCGGTCTTCACGGCCTGGTACCGGGCCTTGCGCACCGCCGAGACGGAAGGCTGGCCCGCCGCCCGCGGCCCGTACGCGCGTGTCCTGGCGGGGACCGCCCACTGCGGGATGCCCGGACTCGTGCGGGGAGCCGCGGCCCTCGTCGCCCTCACCCCGGCCATGCGCGGGAACGCCCTGCCCGATCCCGACGACCTCGCGCCGCTCGATCCCGGCCCCTACCGACCCTGGATCGACCCGCTGCTCCTGGCCGCGTCGGGCGCCACCGAAGCGGCGCGCCGGGCCCTGGACACGGTCCCCCGCCCGCCGCACGACCTCCTCCAGGAGGCGCTGTGGTGCGTCCTCGCCCGAACCGCCGCCGCCGTGGGCCACCGTCCGGTCCTCAGGCGCGCACGTCAGGAACTCTCACCCGCCGCGACCGAACTCGCGGGCGCGGGCAGTGGCCTGATCTCCTACGGCCCCGTGATCCACCATCTGGCCGCGGCCGACGCGGCGCTCGGGGAGGGCACCCGCCCCTCCACCGCGTAGCCTCCACCGGACGGATCCGGCACCGCACTGGTCACTCCGTCACGGGCAGGCACTCGGCGAGGAGGTCGACGACGTCCTTCCAGGCCCGCTGCGCATGGCGCGGGTGGTATCCGACGCCGGGGCGCACGGTGTGGTCGACCGACGGATGGTGGAAGGCGTGCAGGGCGCCGCCGTAGACCACGAGACGCCAGTCGACGCCCGCGGCCTGCATCTCGGCGGTGAACGCGTCCCGTTGCACGGGCGACATGATCGGGTCCTCCGACCCCACCCCCGCCCACACCGGGCAGCGGATGCCCGCCGCCTCGCCCGGCCGGCCGACGACCAGCCCGTTGACGGTCGCGATCGCGCGCAGATCGACGCCGTCACGCCCGAGTTCCACGGCGATCGCACCGCCGGTGCCGTAGCCGACGGCGGCGATCCGGTCGGAGTCGGCCCGCGGTTCGGCGCACAGCACGTCGAGCGCCGCGTGGCCGATGCCCCGCATCCGGTCGGGGTCGGCGAGCAGGGGCATGCAACGGGCCAGCATCTCCTCGGGATCGTCCAGATAGCGCCCGCCGTGGATGTCGAAGGCGAGCGCCACGTACCCCGACTCGGCGAGGGCGTCGGCCCGGCGGCGCTCGACGTCGCTGAGCCCCGTGCCTTCCGGTCCGAGCAGCACTGCGGGCCGGCGGTCGTCACCGGCCGGAAGCGCGAGGTGCCCGACCATCGTCAGACCGTCTGCCGGGTACTCGACCGTGCGCGTGGTGATCGTCGTCATGAGACGGACGGTAGTGGTGGTCGGGCGTGGTCGGGCCGGTGGTTCACCCCGGGCTGAACCGCGCGGTGCTTTCCGGCCACGCCGGACAGCCCCGGGGATGCGGAGCCGGCGAGGTCGGCGGGGGGCGGAAACCCCGGCCGCGCGTCGGCGGATACGCAGAGAGAACGGTGCGGGCTCGGCGGTAGGTGGGACGGGACCGGCGAGTTCCGGGCGTGTCCAGGTGACGACATCGCGCACGGGCCGGTCGTTCAGAGCGCGCGCCGCTCACGGCTTCGGCGCGCGGGGCCTGAGCCACGTGGTTCTCCGTGAGGCGGGCGAGAGGCCGGCAGACCGCCGCGCCGAGCTGCTCGTACGCGCCTTCCGGACGCGCCTCCACGACGGCAGCCGTCACTTCCGGCCGGGTCGCCGGCGCAGGCAAGGCCAGTCGGCGCACGACCGCCAAGTAGGCGACATGCAGCGATGGTTGTCGCCGGATTGGGGGGAACGCCTGTGGCAGGCTGCTGCGGCACATGCCGGCGAGAGTCAGGAACGGAGGCCCGCGGGAGGTGTCGCGCGCCGGCAGCCGACCTCGCGTCGGCAGGGGTGGCGGAACGTCCTGACTAGCTGCGGTCCTGGCCGTCTCCCCGGCGTGCGCAGCGGGCCTGGGCCGCCAGGACGGCTTCGGTGTAGCGTCCCGCCCACGCGCCCATCGCCCGGATCGGGACCAGCAGCGCGAGGCCCGCCTCGGTGAGGGAGTAGTCGACGCGCGGCGGGGCCTCGGCGTATGCCGTGCGTGCGACCAGGCCGTTGTATTCGAGGCGGCGCAGGGCCTCGTTGAGGACCTTGGGGCTGATCCCGCCGATGCGGGTGATCAGCGCACGGGGCCTCATGGGCCCACTCTCGCCGAGGATGTACACGATCACGCTGTCCCAGCGGTTCGACAGCACTTCGAAGGCCACCCTCGCCTGACAGTCCGCGGCGTACTCACCACCGCCCAAGTCCTCGCCCAGGTCCTCGCCCAGGTCCTGTCCGTCCGCCTCTGCCGCCGTGCCGCTCATGCGTTCATCCTGCCCGGCCCGATGCACACCGTGTGGTGTGCATCGGCGCGCCTAGCGTCTGGTCCGTCACACCTCGCACACCTCGCGACACTGACGACAGGAGCAAACACATGCGCATCGGCATTCTCGGCACAGGGGCGATGGCCACCGCTCTCGGCGCGGCCTGGGTACGCGCCGGCCACGACGTTCGGGTGGGCGGTCGGGACACCGGAGCGGCCTCCCGCACCGCCCAGCTCACCGGCGCCTCCGGGCACGGCGGCCTCGCCGAGGCCGCGGCCCACGGGGACGTGGTCCTCCTCGCCTTGCCGGCGGGCGCCGCGCCGCAGTTGGCCGGGGAACTGGCCCCCCTGCTGACCGGACGAACGGTGATCGACTGCACGGTGCCCATGGCGCCGGCCGAGGACGGTCCGGCCTTGACCACGGACGGCGCCACCTCCGTCGCCCGGCTCATCGCGGACGCCGCCCCCGGTGCCCACGTGGTGAAAGCGTTCGGGGTGTGCCACGAGAGCATCTGGACCCTGGACCGGCCCACCTTCGAAGGTTCCCCTCTGGCGGTCCCGTTCTGCACCGACCAACCGGGCGCCGCGACGCGGGTGACGGAGGTCATCACCTCCATGGGCTGCACGCCTCTGCCCTGCGGCGGGCTCGATCGCGCTGCCCTCCTGGAGGCCACCGCCGTCTTCGCCATCGGGGTCTGGTGGTCGGGCGGCGAGGCGCGGTTCGCGTTCCCGACCCCGGCCCTGGCCCCGGGGGCCGTGGACGACTAGAGCCTGTCTCCTTGGTCCGCGCACATCAGGTTCGCGCAGTTCGACCACCAGGTGGCAGGGTGCCGTTATGGATCAAGCAGAGGTATTGCTCATCGGAGGGCGCGCGGGCGTCGGTAAGACGACAGTGGGGTGGGAGGTCTCAGCGCGTCTGCGCGCCGCGATGGTTGCTCACTGCGTAGTCGAAGGTGACTTCATGGGGCAGGCACATCCTGCTCCGGAGGGGGACCCCCGGCGCAGAAGAATCGCGGAGCGCAATCTGACGGCGCTCTGGTCGAACTACGCCGAGCTCGGGTACCGCCGCTTGATCTATACGCACACGGTGAGCGTGCTGGCTGAGAACGAGGGCATGTTCCAGCGCGCCATGGGTGCGAATGTCAGGATCGTGCGGGTTGTGCTCACCGCCTCCGATGCGACCGCTCGTGAGCGCCTGACCGGTCGGGAACTGGGCTCGGAGCTGGAGCAAGAACTGGAGAGCAGCGCCCGGAAGGCGCGGATTCTGGATGAGCAGACGCCTCTGGACACGGTGCAAGTGGCGACCGACGGTCGTTCAGTGGTGGACATAGCTCGTGAGGTGTTGGGCGCTACCAGCTGGCTGCCCACCACCTCGGGTTAGTTCTGCGCCGCTCGGCGTCGGGTCCAGATCAGGATGGCAGCGAGGTGGAGTGCGGCCTGGTAGGCGATGGCGAGCTTGTCCGTTCGCATGGCCAGGCCGCGCCATTGCTTCAGCCGGTTGATGCAGCGTTCAACTGAGTTGCGCTGCTTGTATGCCTCAGCGTCGAAGGCGGGCGGGCAGCCTCCAGCGCGGCCTCGCTTCAGCCGGTGGCCGACCTGGTCGGAGGGCTGGGGGATGACTGCGCGGATTCCGCGTCGGCGGAGGTGACTCCGGATCGCGCGGGATGAGTACGCACGGTCCGCGAGGACGGCATCGGGTCGAGTCCTCGGTCTTCCGGGTCCACTTCGTGGAACACGGATAGCGGCCATGACGGTTTCGAAGGCCGGGGCGTCGCCCGCCTGGCCTGCGGTGACGCGGAGGGCCAGGGGGCGTGCACGGCCGTCGCTGGCGAGGTGGACCCTCGTGCTCAGGCCGCCACGGGAGCGTCCGAGCGCATGGTCGTCGGGTTCGGCCCGGCCTGGGGCCCCTTTTCCTGGCTCCGACGGAATGCTGGTGAGCCCGGCAGACGGTGGAGTCCACCGACAGGGTCCAGTCGATGTCGTCACCGGCGTCGGCCGCGGCCGGCACCGCTGCAAAAATGCGCTCCCAGGTGCCGTCCACGGCCCATCCGATCAGCCGTTTGTGAGCGGTCTGGAACGAGCCGAGCTCTTCCGGCAGGTCCCGCCAGGGCGAGCAGGTTCGGTACTTCCACGCGATGGCCTCCAAGGTTCGGCGGTGATGGGCCCATCGCCGACCGCGGACCGGATCGGGCGGCATCAGCGGCTCGATCCGGTCCCACATCGCATCAGTGATCACTCACCGGACAGACATGTCCGATCAACTGACCAACCGATCAAAGAGACACGCTCTAGCCGGACCTGCCCGGCCGATCGTGCATGGGGTTGGGGATCGAACAGGGCCTGCCAGGTCCGTTGCATCGCGCACGTGGACACCACCACGGTGCCGAAGCAAGCACCGAGGTGTACGCCGTATTCAACTCGCGGCTCGCGGCTGCGCATACCATCGCCCGCGTGACTGACGGCATAGGGAGAGCGATCACCCGCCTGATCCGGGGGCGAGGGCGGGAGCGTGGGCGCGCGGGCGCGCGGCTGGGTGAACTGGCGCGGGTCGAGGCGGAGATCACCGCGTTCGGGGAGGCGCTCGCCGGGCACTCCTTCGTGCCTGATGCCCGCGCACACGCTTCCCGCGTCCTCGCCGACTACCAACGGGCGCTGGAGGCGTACGAGCGGGCCAAGCGGGATTTCGTCGGGGACCGGAACCTGCGTGACGCCGCCGATGTACTGCGGGCCCTCGACGAGGGGCGTCACGCACTGGCTTGCGTGGACGCCGCCGTCGCCGGGCTGCCTCGCCCCCGCAGGCTCCCCCTCTGCTTCTTCGATCCCCGCCACGGGCCCTCGGCCGAGGAGGTGCGCTGGGCTCCCGCCGATGGCACGGCTCGGACGATCGCCGTCTGCGCCGCCGACGCCGTACGTCTCTCGGAGGGCCGACCGCCGATCGAGAGCGGCCTGCGGGACCAGACACCGGCACCGGTACCAGCACCAGCACCAGCACCGCGAGCCGTACCCCGCGCGCAGGGACGGCCCGGGCGGGGATCGGCCGGGGCGGACCCGCCGTCCCGGTCGCTCGCCTCCTCCGACGCGTACGACACCTGGCCCGCGCACACGGGGCCGCGGCAGCGCCGCGAGGGCCGCGGCGACACCGGCGTCCAGCTGAGCCGTGCCGACGCGCGCGAACCCGTGCTGCTGGTCGTCCACCTGGAGCGGGCGGCCGGCTCGTGGGTCGACCTGGCCGGCCCGCGCGGCGGCGACGGTCTTCCCCGGAAGGTCCTCGCGCACGGTTCCTCGCTCACGAGGGCGGTCGTGCCGGTTCCGGCCGACGGCCAGGCCACGATCCACCTGGACATGCGCACCCCGAGAGGGTGGCGGATCTGGCTGCACCCTCCCCAGGACATCCCGCTCCTGGACGGGGAGGTGAGCTCGACCGGCGCGTACGTCCTGCGGCATCCCGGCGGCAGGGAGCCCCTGCGGGTCACCCAGCACGACGGCTCCGCCTTCTCGATGCACGTCCTCCGGCCCGACTTCCGGCCCGGAGAGCTTCTGTGCGAGGAGACCGGCGCGTTCACGGCTGCGACCGTCACGCCGAAGAAGCCCTGCCTGCTGTACCTCCGGTCGCGCGGCTCGTGGACGCTCACCCCGACCGGAGATCCGAAGCAGCACCACCGCCCACGGGAGGAGGACGCCGGCTGATCACCGGAGTGCGTGCGGCGGTCCCGGACGTCCTCGTCGACGGTCGCTCCCGCCGGGACGTCGGCGAGGGGCCGCGTCGCGTCATGCCGGTGTGCCGTCACGGGGGCCGTACACCCCGGCTGTTCGCGCCTGCCGCCGGCCGCGACCCTGCCCGTAGAATCACGTCTTCCCCCAGGCGGGGCTGCGGCCGAGGGGCCGGAGGACCGCGCACGCGACGATACGGAGTCAGCACGGTGAACGACGAGCCCGTCCTCATCCGGAGCAAGTGGGGTACCAGCCGGTACGTCTACAACCACCGCAGCCCGGCAGGTCTCGCCCTCATCGTCCTGACGCCGCTCCTCGCGCTCGGCGTGCTGATCGGTGCGAGGGCCGAGTCGACGTGGAGCGAGGGCGAGTTCCGCGACGCCGTCCACGCGGGCGTCAGCCGCCTCGACGGGGGGCGTCACTACACGAGTCCGGAGAGCGACCACGGCCTCCTGATCACCGAGGCGATACGTGAGAGCGGCATCGGGCCGAGGTACGGCGTCGACACCCGCGAGGAAGGAGCCGGAAGCTACACCGTCAGCACCGAGGACACGACGACCGCCTTCTGCGCCCGCCTCACCCTGACCCTCGACAAGGAACCGCCCGTCGTCTTCCCGGACTCCGCGGACCTCCCGCCTCCTGCCCCGGACATGCTCGCCTTCTACGTCTCCCACGCGACGGTGAGCAACGGGCCCTGCGCGTAGGGCCGCTCGCCGAGCTTGCCCCGGTCGCACCGCGACACCGACACGGCAAGGATGCGACGGACCTTCGCCTCACCAGGGGCGCCGGGCACCGGTGGAGCGGCGACGGACCCGACTGCCCTTCCGGGCCCCGCCGTACGCGTGCGGACACGGCACCGAACGGGCGCCCGGATTGCCGGGACCGGGCAGTCGACGCGGCTCCCGGACCGTGGCACGCTGCACGGTCCAGGGCGCAGGACGCGGAGCGCACGCGACGAGGACACATCGACGTACGGTCGGGGGGACCATGACGGCGACGGAGAGCGGACCCTGCGACGCGGAGGCCGACGCCGGCCGCCCCTCCCCCGCCCGCCGGAGGTCGCCGTGACCGGGCCCCGTCACGGCGCGGCGTTCGACGCCGGTCGGCGCCGCTCCCAGAACGCGCTCCTCGGCCTGGTCGGCTTCGTCGCCCTCCTGGCCGGCGCCGCGCTCCTGATCGGAGTGCTGCCCCGGGCCGTCGCGGAGGAGAGGGCCTTCCTTTCGGCGGCCCCGTGCACCGGCGGCTCGACGGACGACTGTCTGCGCACGACGTGGTTCACCGTCGACTCCGTCCGCGTCCGGGGCGGCAGGACCTCCGGCGGCGAGATCGAGCTCTCAGGTCCTGAGGGGGACTCCCGGACGGTGAAGTTCACCGGAGCCGCCGCGTTCCTGGAGGAGACCGGGCGCGGTGATCGTGTCGTGGGCACCTCGTGGCGGGGCTCGATCGTCCTGCTCTCCACCACCGAGGCCGAGGCGGGGCAGCGGACGGACTCCCACCCGGTGGGAGGCTCCCTGTTCGCGGCGGGGTTCGGCATCGTGCTCGCCCTGGCCGGCGGGCTGGGCTGCGGCTTCGCCGGCCGGTGGTGGGTGCGGCGCCCTGACGACGCGCCGGTTGGGCGGCGTACGCCCCCGGCCGTGGTCACCGGATCGGTCATCGCCCTGGGGCTGTACACCTTCGCGCTGGCGTCCGTCCTGTACGGGCGGGACGCGAGTCTCCAGAGGTTCTTCGTGCTGCGGGCCCCAGCGGCGGGGGCGGGGGCGGTCGCCGTATCGTGGAAGTCGCTGCGCGGGCTGCCGCGCCGCGCGTCCCACTCCCTCCGGCATCGAGAAGGCTGAGAACAGCGATGGCGCCTCCCCACCCTCGACGGGACTTCTTCGCGAGCCCGGTCTGGATCGGTGGGTGCGTGCTCGTGTGGGGCTGGACCATGGCCAGCTCCGGCACGTCGGCATGGCTCCGCGTCACGGGAGCGCTGCTCGGGCTCGCCTGGTGCGCTCTCTGGGTCCGCGCGACGGTGTCCCGCCGTCGTGCTCGCCGGTCGTACGCTCGACGGCTGCGGGAACACTGACCACCCCCGCGTTGGTCCGGCCGGTCCGGTTCGGCACGTTCCGCGGCACTTCCCTCGCGTGGGGTGCTCGCCGGGTCGGCGGTGTCGGCGCGATCAGCGGGGAGGGGCCGAGCGGGCGGGGTCGTCGGAGGCGGTGGGCTCGCGTTCGGCTTCGCCTCGCGCGGCGATCAGCGGTCCCAGGAGCCGCGTGCCCGGCCCCACCTGCCCTCCCGGGCCTGGGAGTTGTGTCGTGTCGGCCACGGTGAGGGGCGCGCGGCAGGTGTCGCAGGCCACGACCGGCGTGGCCAGGTGGCCGCAGGTGTCGTGGCGGATCAGGGCGGGCGGCCCCGCGGGCTCGCCGTACCACTTGTCGCCCCACGCCATGAGCGCCAGCAGGACGGGGTAGAGCTCCCGGCCCTTCTCGGTGGCGACGTACTCCTCGCGCGGCGGGGACGCCTGGTAGCGCTGCCGCACCAGGACCCCCTCCTCGACCAGCCGGGCGAGCCGGGCGGCCAGGGTCTTGCGGGACAGGCCGAGGTCCTCCGCCAACTCCTCGAAGCGGCGGATTCCCAGGAGGACGTCGCGCATGATCAGCGCCGTCCAGGCGTCGCCGAACAGGTCGGTCGCCCGGGCGATCGAGCACGCCACGCCGGAAAGGGGGGTACGGGTCACGGGTGCACCGTACCGCTGCCAGGTTCCCTCGGGAAACTCACCCATGCTAGGTTCCCTCAGGGAACTCAAGCTGTAGCGTCGAGGGAGCCCCGCATGGTCATCGCCCCGCACATCGCGCTCGACACGGACGCCGCCGGGGCCGTCGACGGCCGCCACATTCGGGCCGTCACCTTTCAGTCCGTGCGCCTCGCCTACCTGCGGCAGGTGCTGGCCCGCACCGGGCTCGCGACGGACGGCGGCCGGGCGCTCGTCGTCGGCGGCGGTCGCGGCCTTCTGGCCCACGGCCTGGCCCGGCTCGGCCTCGACGTCGTCGCCACCGACCCCTCCCCCGCCGCCACGGCCCTCGCCCGGGCGGCCGACAACGGGCCGGGGGTGGCCCACCTGACGGCGCCCGCGGAGGAACTCGGGCTCCCGGACGGGTCGTTCGACCTCCTGTACTGCGCCGACACCCTGGAGATCACCCAGCGGCCGGACGCGGTCCTCGCCGAGGCGGCGCGCGTCCTGCGTCCCGGCGGGGTCTTCGTCTACGACACGGTCAACCGCACTCCGCTGTCCCGCCTGATCTATCTGGGCGCCTTCCAGGCCTTTCCCGGGACTCGGATCATGCCGCGCGGGCGCTACGCCGGGCATCGGCTGCGCCGTCCGGCGGAGATCGCCGACGCCCTGGACCGGGCGGGGCTGTCCTCGCGGGACGTGACGGCGTTCAAGCCGCGAGACGTCCGGAGCCTGGTGCGTGCCACGCGCGGGCGCCGGCGTGGCACGCTGACCGACGAACGGCTGCCGGAACTGGTCGACATGGTGCTCGACCCCGGGGGCAGCCCGCTGGTGACCTATCTGGGGTACGCGGTCCGCCGGAGCTGAGCGGCCGGCGGGTCGGTCCGGACGGCGCCAAAAGGACGGTGGCAGGCGGAGGACGGTGCCAGGCAGAGAACGGTGCCAGGCGGAGGTGGCCGGACGCTGGGAAGGGACGCTGGGACCGGGCGCCGGGGCCGGGGTCGGGGTCGGGCCGCGTCATGCGGTCCTGCGAGGGCGGGGGCGGGGGCGCCCGACCTTCAGGCGGATGCGGAAGCGTGTCCGGCGGGGTGCGAGCAGGGCTTCGACGGGTGGGAGGACCACGGTGGAGACGTGGGCGAGGACGGCGCCCGGGTCCGCCCCGCAGGTGATCCGGAGGGTGAGGGAGAGCTCCAGGCTCCGCCCCCTGCGTGTCAGGCGGGGACGGGCCCGGACGACGCCCGGGAACCCGGAGCAGCCGGCCCGGACGGCCCGGTGGACCGCCCGGCGGTCCAGCGCGTAGCCGGGTGCCGCGAGAGGCAGACGCCGGGGCGCCCGTCGCGGGAGCTGCGCAGCCAGGATTCCCAGCCCGGCGGCCGTCCCCAGGAGGCCCACCACCAGGGCCGCGTACCCGTGTCCCGTCCGCTCCGCGTGCCGGAGCCCGGCGCGCAGAACGTCGTGTCCGCCCCAACGGACCGCGCCGGCCGCCGTCGCGAGGAGCGCGCTCCCCGCGAGGGCGAGGACCGCCCGGTTGGCCGCGGTCGTACGGCTAGCCATCGGCGTCCCGCCCTTCGCGCCGCCGAGTCCGGCCTTCCCTCAGCACGACGCGCACGACGGGTCCGCGCGCCAGGGGCAGGGACGCGACGGCGGCGGCGACGGCGTCGACCGCCTTGTCGCGCGTGTCGTCCGGTGAGCCGAAGACCGCTTCGGCCCGCACGGTGACGCGGCGGGCGGTGAAGCGGACGCCGCGCACGCGGAGTCCGGGGACGTCGAGGAGTGCCCCGTGTACGAGACGGGCCGCGCTCCTACGGGTCGTCCGGGCGCGGGCCGGGGACGCGCAGCCGAGGGGCAGCCCGCGGGAACGGCCCGGTGTGGCGGCCAGCAGGATCAGCCACGCTCCCGCCAGGGCCGCCGCGGGGACGGCCCAGTCGCGTACGACGGCCGGGGTGGTGGCGCGTCGCACGAGGTCTTCCACGCGCGGCCACGGCGGCGCGGGGACGGCGGGGAGGTGCCAGGACGTCGCGGTCCACAGCAGCAGTCCGCTCACCCCGGCCAGGGCGAGGGCCAGGCACGCGGTGGCCGGTCGCCGCCGGGACCAGGACCCGCGCACCGTGAGCGGCGGCGGTGCCGTGTCCCGAGGCGGTGGCTGGGCGCTCGGCGGGTCGACGCCGAGCGCGCGGATCCGGATCCGGGCGGGCGCGATGACCTGCCCGGTCAACTCGCCGGTCCGGTGGACGAGGTGGTTCCGGAGGCGGGCCATGCGGTCCGCGTCGGCGGGTGCCGAGAGCGGCAGGTCCACCGCGACCGCCACCTCGACGGAGCGACCGGTCCTGCTCGCGCTGCTGCTCAGCACGTGTCCGCCGAGCGGAGCGGTGGCCTCGGCGGCGGCCTGCCGGGCGATCCGGGCCGTGACGCGGTCGGTCACGGTGGTGACGCCCCGTCGGGGGCCGCTCATCGTCGCCCGCGGTCGGCGGTGAGGAGGTCGCGGGGGTCGCCGCCCCGCTCCAGGAACCCGCCGGCCGCGTAGCCGAGCCCGCCGAGGACGGCGACCAGGAGGAAGGCACCGAACCCCCCGAACCAGCCGGCGAATCCCAGCGCCATCCCACCGATCAGCCCCAGAGCGTCCTTGCCCACGGCTGCCTGCCTTTCCTGTCGAGGAGTTCGTGCGGGGTCGGTGGCGCGGGGATCACGCCACCCGGGTGTCGGCGGGCTCGTCCCGGTCGTCGCCGGGCAGGTGGACGTCGGTGACGGCGATGTTCACCTCCACGACCTCCAGGCCGGTGATCCGCTCCACGGCGCCGATCACGTTCTCGCGGACGTCGCGGGCGACATCGGGCACCGGGACGCCGTACTCCACGACCAGTTCGACGTCGATGGCCGCCTGTCGTTCGCCGACCTCCACCTTCACCCCGCGCCCCAGCTGCGGGCGCCCGCCGGGCACCCGGTCCCGTACGGCACCCAGCGTGCGTGACAGACCGCCGCCCATGTCGTGGACGCCGGGGACCTCCCGTGCCGCACGGCCGGCGATCTTGACGACCACGGCGTCGGCGATCACCGTCCTGCCCCGCGTCCCGGCGGGCTCGGTCACCTCGGTGCGCCCCGCTCCTCCCCCGCTCCCGGTCGCGGTCGCGGTCCCGTCGGCGTGAGCGTGTCGGGTCGGGGTCTTCTCCTGCGTGAGGGTCATCTCTGCTCCCTGGACTCGTCCTTGTGTGGCGGCACTCCTTTGACAGCGCCGGAGGGCCGTTCGTTACGCAGCTCTTCCGTGGACGTGCGGGACAACAGTGCGAATCGCCCGGGCGTAACGAAACCGCGGCGAGCGCTGTCAATGCGGTGGAGGCTGGAAGGAGCCCGCGCGTGAGTGCTCGGTGGAGTCCGTTGAGCCCGGACGTGTACGGCGAGACGGCTGATCCCGGAGGCCGGCTGCTCGCCGTCAGGGCGGCCGAGGGGGACGAGGAGGCGTTCGAGATGCTGGTACGAAGCCATTCGGGCGCCATGCTCCAGCTCGCCGAGCGCCTGATGGGCAGTCGCGCCGAAGCGGAGGACGCCGTCCAGGACGCCTTCGTCAGCGCGTGGCGCAGCCTTCCCGAGTACCGGGGCGACGCGGGGTTCGCGACCTGGCTGCATCGCATCGTCACCAATCGCTGTCTGACCCTGCTGCGGTCCCGCAGACCCGCCGCCGACCTCGACGCGGTCGCCGAGCCCGCCGCTCCGGACCATCGCTCCTCGCCCGCCCGCGCCGCCGAATCGCACGCCGCCGTGCGCGACCTCGCCCAGGCCATGGACGCGCTCTCCGCGGAGCAGCGGGTCTGCTGGGTGCTGCGGGAGGTCGAAGGGCAGCCCTACGAGGCGATCGGCCAGGCGGTGGGGATCAGACCCGAGGCGGTCCGAGCCCGCGTGTTCCGGGCCCGGCGCGTGCTGATGGAGGCGATGGCCGCGTGGCGATGAGCACCCCCCCTCCCCGCGGGAACCCTGACGACGAGGACCTCGAACTCCTGGCGTGCGGCCGGGACCTGGCCGCCGTGTGGGAACAGGCGAGCCTCGCGCCCGCCGACGACCTCCACACCCTCACGTGCGCCTACTGTTCGCAGGCCGTGGCCGACCTCGAACGCCTGCGGGCCGCGGCCCTGCCCTTCGCGACCGGGACGCCGCCGGCCGACCTCGACACGTCCGCCCTGGTCCAGCGCGTCATGGACGTGGTCCGGCTGGAACTGCGCCCGGGACGCGACCTTCCGCTCGGCGAGTCCGACGAGGACAGCTGGATCTACGAGTCCGTCGCGGCGCGCACCCTGCGCGCGGCGGCCGAGGAGGTACCCGGTGTCCGGGCCGGGAGCTGCCGCGTCACCCCGCAGGGCAGCCGAGTCAGCCCGGGGCGCGGCCCGGTCGGTGTGCGGATCGCCATCACCGTCGAGTACGGCCGCGATCTGCGGTCCACCACCGAAGCGGTCCGCGAGGGCCTGGCCCGCGCCGCCCGGGAGCGCATCGGCCTGGCCGTCTCCGCCTTCGACGTCATGGTCACCGACCTCCACGACCCTCACGACCGACCGCGGGAGCACCGGACATGAAGACCCGACAGGCGCAGCTCCTCTCCGAGGCGGTCGCCGAGGCCGTCCTGGGCGTGCCCGGTGTGGCGTGCCTCCGGCCGGGCCTGCGCGGTCTGCTGCGGGCCTCCGTGACCGGCGCGGCCGCCCCCGGCGGGACTCCCGGTGCGTCGGTGTCCGTCAGTCTCGATCCCGGCGGGGCGGTGAGCGGGTTGCGTGTCGACGTCGTCGTACGGGAGCAGCATCAGGCGGCGCGGACCGCCCGGGCCGTCCGGGCCGCGGCCGCCGTCGCGGCGGCGGCTCCGCCGGAGGTGGTGCGGGTGAACGTCACCGGCATCGTATGAGCCCTCCGCCGCACCGGGGGCCCACGGGTGCGGCGGGGAGTCCCCGTCACGCCCGTGGGTCCCTGTCGCTGGAGAGGGGGTGGGCAGGTGAGGACGACCCACCGTCGCTAGAGCGGGGGTGGGCAGGTGAGGACGACCCACCAGGCGAGCGACCACACGCAGGCCGCGGCGCCGAGCAGCCGCAGGCGCCGGATCCGCGCGGGTGCCACGGGGTCGGGCCCGCCGCGGCCGACGGGCCGCACCCAGGGCGACGCGGGCCCGGCGGGGCCCTGCGGCCGGCGGGACGTTCCGTCCGTGGTGGGGGCGGCCGGCCGCGTCCGCGCGCGAAGCGGGGGGCGGTCCTTCGGGCGCCGCACACGGCTCGCGGACCCGTCGGGGGTTCCCGCACCGGCGGCGCCGTGCTGGGCCAGTCCCGCGAGGAACCGGCGGTAGGCCTCCTTGCGCCCGCCCCGGGGTGTCGAACGCCCGCGCTCCCAGGAACGGACCGTGGCCGGTGTCACGCCGAACGCCTGGGCCACCTGCCGGGTCGAGAGGCCCCACTGCTCGCGCAGTCGGCGCCGCTCGCCCGGATCGGGCAGCTGTCCCGGGCGGCGCGGGGAGGCCGTGGTGGCGGGGCGGGGAATCTGATGGGGGAAGACCTGCTGCGCTGTTGTCATACCGATGTGACAATCCGCCTGTCCGCCTCGTGACGCGTGATCGAGACGGTTCACCCGAACGCCCGAGCCGTGAGGTCAGGGCGCGGTGCGGGCGATCAGCAGGTCGACGTCGTAGGTCTCCTCGACGACGCCGTCGGGGAAGACCTTCGCCAGGTGCTCGCGTTCCTCGGCGAGGTAGGCGGTGCGGCGTTCCTCGGAGTCGACGAGGAAGAGCGAGTGGCTGCCGAGGTTCGCCAGATGGGTGGCGAGGGGGACGCGGCGGCTCCAGCGCAGGGTGCGGGGGACGAGGCCCAGGCGGCCTTCTGGGTCGGCGGCGTCGGCGTGCGAGCCGGGCTTCCCGCCCGCCTCGACGTCGATGCCGAAGTGCGCGGCCTGGCGGGCACCCGCCTCGGCGATCCAGGGGATGTCCGCGGGGCTCGTGTTCCACCACAGCGCGATCGCGCCACCGGGACGCACCACGCGCAGTGCCTCCGGGACGGATCGGTCGGGGTCGGTCCAGTGCCAGGACTGGGCGTAGGTGAGGAGGTCGACGGAGGCGGAGGCGAGGGGGAGGCGGTTGCCGTCGCCTCGGACGAGGGGGATGGCGGGATGCGTACGGCGGAGTTCCGCCGCCATACCGGAGCCGGGTTCCACGGCGACGACGTCCGCGCCCCGGGCGTGCAGCAGCGCGGTCGCCAGGCCCGTGCCGGCGCCGATGTCCGCGACGCGGGCGCCGCGCAGGGGGCGGCCCGTGTGTTCCTCGATCGCGTCGAGGAGGGCGGGTGGGTAGGAGGGGCGGTTCGCGGCGTACTGGGCGGCGGCCGCGTTGAAGGAGTGGGCCCGAGCGGTGTGGGTGGGAGCCGTCATGAGGCCATCGTGGCCCGGACGGCCCTGCGGTGGGGGGCGATTCCGGGTCCGGGGCGGGTGGCGCCGCTTCCGCGCCCCGGGCGCGGCGGGGTGGCGGGCGCGCGGGGCGGCGGCGCGGTGCGGTGGGCGTGCGTGCGGGGCGGCCAGCGGTCCGGGCCGCTCCCTCGGTGAGGGGGCGGCCCGGGCCGGTGGCGTCAGTGGTGGGGCAGTGTCTCCGGGGCGGGGTCGGTCTTCCCGCCGAGGTGGTTGAAGGCGAGGTTGAGGAGGACGGCGACCACGCAGCCGGTGCTGATGCCGGAGTCGAGGACGATGCGGGCGCCCTCGGGGAAGGAGTGGTAGAAGTCCGGGGCGGCGATGGGGATGATGCCGGCGCCAAGGGAGATGGCGACGATGAGGACGTTGTCGCCGCGTTCGAGGGCGGCTCCGGCGAGGGTCTGGATGCCGCTGGCGGCGACGGTGCCGAAGAGGGCGATGCCGACTCCGCCGAGGACGGGCTGGGGGATGAGGGCGACGACGGAGGCGAGGAGGGGGCACAGGCCGAGCAGGAGGAGGATGCCACCGGCTGCGGCGACGACGAAGCGGCTGCGTACCTTGGTGATCGCCACGAGGCCGACGTTCTGGGCGAAGGCGCTGGCGGCGAAGCCGTTGAAGAGCGGGCTGATCGCGGTGCCGAGGCCGTCGGCGCGAAGCGCGGCGGCGAGGGTCTTCTCGTCGGCGGGCTTGTCGACGATCTCGCCGAGGGCGAGGACGTCGGCGGTGGACTCGGTCATCGACACGAGCATCACGATGCACATGGAGATGATCGCGGCGGCGGCGAACTGCGGTGCTCCGAAGTGGAACGGGGTGGGGAGTCCGATGATGTCGGCGTCGCCGACGGAGCTGAAGTCGGCGACGCCCAGCGGCAGGGAGATCAGGGTGCCGGCGACGAGTCCCAGCAGGATGGAGATCTGCTTGAGGAAACCCGTCAGGAGTCGGCGCAGGATCACGGTGATCAGCAGGGTGGCGGTGGCGAGGCCGATGTACTTGAGGCTGCCGTAGTCGGGTGCCTGGGAGTTGCCGCCCTGGGCCCAGTTGAAGGCGACGGGCAGCAGGGAGACGCCGATGAGGGTGATGACGGTGCCCGTGACGACGGGCGGGAAGTAGCGGATCAGTTTGCAGAAGAAGGGGGCGAGGAGGAATCCGAAGACGCCGGCGACGATCACGGCGCCGTAGATGACGGGCAGGGCGTCCTCGGGGCCCTCGGCCTTCGCTATCGCGAGCATCGGCGCGACGCCGGCGAAGGAGACGCCGTTGACGAACGGGAGCCGCGCTCCGACCTTCCAGAAGCCGAGCGTCTGCAGGAGCGTGGCGATGCCCGAGGTGAACAGGCTCGCGCTCATGAGGAACGCGATGTCGGCGGTGGACAGGCCGACGCCGATGCCGACGACCAGCGGGGGCGCGACGACCCCGGCGTACATGGCGGCGACGTGCTGCAGTCCGGCGCTGAACAGCTTCAGCGGGGGCAGCATCTGGTCGACCGGATGCGTGTCGTCCGGTCTGGCGGGTGTGTCCGGACGGGCATCGGTTCCCGCCTCGGTCTTCGTCGGTTCCGGGGCGGAAGGGGTTTCCGGCATGTCGTGCCTCCTGGCGGCGGCGTTCCCGGGGGAACGCGGGCAGCCCTCGGGGAGAGCCGGCGTCCGGGACGCGCGGCTCCGCGGGTGCGGGTGGTACGGGGAAGGACGCGGCGTCGAGGGCGCGGCGGGAGGGCCGTCGATCCTGCGGGGGCCGCGGCCGGAGAGCGGGGAGTGAAGAAGGCCGGGGAGTCGTCAGGAGGGGGATTCGTGTCCCGGGAGTCCTGGGGTTCCCTCGGCCGGCGCCGCGCATCTGTCCGTGATGCGGGGTCACTCCGTCCGGCGAAGTCGGAACAGTTCCTCACGGTGCGGCGCGGGTGTCAAGGGGTGGAGCGGCCCGGGTGTCCGGCGAAGTGCAGCACCTCGCGGAGGTGTTGCCAGAGGTGCTGGTCGATGTGTTCGAGGAAGTCGGCGGCCCGTGCCTCGGCCTGGACCGCCTGCTGGGCCCGGCCGCCGGTCGCGCCCTCCCAGCGCTGGTAGGTGAGGTGGAGGCGTTCGAGGACGTGGCGCAGGACGGCCGGGTCGAGCGGCACGATGCGCGCGAGGGGGCCGACGTAGGTGGGCCACCAGGTCGTGACGGCCTCCCTGAGCAGGACGCGGAGCTGCTCGGATCGGCCGCAGGCGGCGACGAAGCAGGGCGGCGGCGGACAGAGGGTCCTGAGGAGGGCCTGGGTCTGGGCGGGTGTGCCCTGCCAGCGGTTGCGGCGTTCCGCCTTCTCCCACTGGTCGCGGGTGATGCCGAGCGCGGCGGCCGTCTCGTTCAGGGTGAGTCCGGCGACGGTACGGCACTGGGCGAGCGTGGTGGCTTCTCCGACGAGGTCGGCCGGGGAGCACCAGAGGGCGGCGGCGAGGGCTTTGACGTGGATGTTCTCGGGTGTGGCGGTGCCGGTCTCCCAGGCTCTGACGAGTTCGGGGTGCACGGGTGAGCCGCAGTAGGCGGCGACGGCCCAGGCGACCTGGCCGGTCGTCAGGCCGAGCTGGTCGCGGACCGCCGCGGCGCGGGCCGGGGCGAAGGGGGGCAGGGCGTAGGGATCGTCTGCGGGTGGCATAGCGGGACACCGTAGGGACCGGACGGGTCCTGGCCAAGGGCCGGGAGCTTCGGACGGGGGTCCTGTGAGGGCGCCGCGAGGGTTCCGAGGGGGCGGGAGCGAGGGGTTCGTCCGATGACCCCAGGGCGCGGACCCCTGTTGACCTCGCGGTTCGCGGTATCTGCCGTGCGGGAGGGTGGGGTTCGGGTCGTCGGCTACTGGCGTTTCCTCCAGACTTCCGCGGGAACTGGAGGGACTTCTTGGGGGAGTTGACGAGGGATGGGGCGGGTCATAAAGTCCCGTCCCGTCCACAGCGGAAAACCAATTCCGTCATGCGAAACCACCGGTCGCCGTCGCCCACCCCACGCGGCGTGCCCGGAAGGCCGCACCCCGGTTCGGGCCGTCCCCCGGCGCCGGTCATCCCTGCCCGCACGCCCACGGCAGTCCCTGCCCCCGGGCCGTGTCCCTAGGACCCGCCTTGCTGCCCCGCGCCGCCGTTCCCCCGCCGTCCTCCTCTCCGTACCCGGTCGACGAGCCCCTCCCGTCCTCCTCTCCGCATCCCGTCGACGAGACCCTTCCCGCCCGCCGCCTGCTGCCCGCCGCGCTCCAGCACGTCGCGAGCATGTACGCGGGCCTGACCGCTCCACCCCTGATCATCGGCAGCGCCCTGGGGCTGACCCCGGCCCAGCTGTCGGCCCTCCTCGCCGCGGCCCTGCTGATCGCCGGCCTGGGCACCATCGCCCAGACGCTCGGCGTCCTCGGGGTCGGCGCACGGCTCCCCCTGGTCAACGGGGTCTCGTTCGCCGTGGTCTCCCCGGCGCTCGCCACCGCCGCCGCGCGGGGGGCCGACGACGCCCTCCCGGCGATCTTCGGCGCCACGCTCGTGACCGGGGTCCTCTGCCTCGTGCTCGCCCCGGTCTTCTGCCGGCTGGTCAGGTTCTTCCCGCCCGTCGTCAGCGGCTGCGTCATCACCCTCGTCGGCCTCTCCCTGCTGCCGGTGGCCGGCACCTGGGTCCGCGGCGGCGACCCGGAGGCCCCCGGCTTCGGCTCCCCCGCCGACCTGGCCCTGGCGGCGGCGACCCTCGTCATCACCCTGACCGTCCACCGCGCGCTCTCCGGTCGCTTCCTCGGCCGCGTCGCGATTCTGATCGGGATGCTGGCCGGCACCCTGATCGCCGTCCCGCTGGGCAAGGTCGACCTCGACCCGCTCACTCAGGCACCGCTGTTCGCCCTGCCGACACCCTTCGGCTTCGGCGCACCGCAGTTCGTGCCCACGGTGATCGCCACCGCCGTGGTCGTCATGATCGTGTCCATGATGGAGTCCACCGCCGCGCTGCTGGCGCTGGGCGCCGTGACCGAACGCCCGACGCAGGACAAGACCATCGCCGGCAGTCTCCGCGCCCTCGGGCTGGCCACCGCCCTCGGCGGCGTCCTCGGCGCCTTCACCAGCACGGCGTACGCCCAGAACGTGGGCCTGGTCGCGCTCAGCCGGATCCGCAGCCGGTACGTCGTGACGCTCTGCGGCGCCATCCTCGTCCTGATGGGTTTCGTCCCCGTCCTGGGGTCGCTGGTCGCACTCGTCCCGCTGCCCGTCCTCGGCGGCGCGGGGGTGGTCTTCTTCGGCTCCGTCGCCGTCGCGGGCATCCGCACCCTGGCGAGGGCGGCCCTGGGCACCGGCCACAACGCCCTGATCGTGTCGGTCAGCCTCGCCCTCGGTCTGTTCCCCGTCCTCGACCCGGACTTCTACGACAGCCTCCCGGCGCCCGCGGCGACCGTGCTCGGCTCGGGCATCACCGCCGGATGCCTCGTCGCGGTCCTCCTCAACTACCTCCTGAACCACCTGGGCCGCGGCACGGAGGCGGACCCCGACGGGATCCCGCCGGAGCAGGTGGCCGCTCTCGACGGCGCGCGCACCTCCGTCGGTGCGCCGGGCCCGCGCACCGGCTGGTCCCCGTTCGCCCCCTCGCCGCGCGCCGCGGCCCGCGACCACGCGCCGAGCGGCACGGCGCCCTCCGCGCCGGCCTTCGCCTGGCCCTACGTGACCGGCCCCGCGGACGGCGTCGCCCCCGACCCGCTCCCCCGGTCGCGGGACGACGGCTTCCCTCCGCCGTCGCCCTCCCCGTCCGCAGGCCCCGGCGCGGCCGCAGCCTCCGAGGACGCCTCCTTCCCCGGCCCGCTCCACCCCCTCCACCTGCGGCAGCACGGCCCCGGCCACCCGTCGGCGGAACACGGCCCCGCTCCGGCGGCGGGTACCGGACAGCACGCCGGCGGCCCCGGCGCTCCCGGCGGCACGGGGTAGCACCGGGCAGGCCGAGGCGCGCGCGGCCGGCGGTACGAGCAGTACGACGCACCGCCGCCGCCCGCGCCCCGTACCCCTCCCCCGGTCGACGAGTCGATGAGACGAGGTAGCACCGCATGCTCACCGCTTCCGCCCCGCATATCGGCACGGGCGGCGCCCCCTGCGGCACGACGCCGCACCACCCTCCGGACGAGCGGATCGCCCGCAGCGTCGCCGAAGCCCTCGGTCCCGCCCGATCGGTGCTCGACGCACACGCGCTGCCGGATCACGGCGCGAGCGGACTCCCCTTCGAGGACGAGGAGTTCGACGCGTCGACGCTGCTGTGCGACGCCCCCCATCTGTCCGACATCCGCTCCCGGCTGCGGGAGCTCCGCCGCGTCACCCGGGGACCGGTGGTACTCCTCGCCACCGACCCCTCGCGCGTCCGCGACTTCTGGCTCGACCGGTACGCCCCCGACCTGCTGGCCCTCGAAGCCCGCCGCCACCCGGCGATCGGTCAGCTGACCGCCGCGCTCGGGGGAACCGCCGCCGTGCGGCGCGTGCCCGTCCCGCTCGACTGCACCGACACCTTCGACGAGGCCTACTACGGCCGCCCCGAACTGCTCCTCGACCCGGCGGCCCGCCGTGCGGGATCCGCCTGGAGCTTCGTGGACGACCGGGTCCGCGAGGAGTTCGACACGCGGCTGCGCCGCGAACTGCGGTCCGGGGACTGGGACGAGCGCTTCGGACACCTCCGCCGCCGACCGACCTACGAGGGTTCGCTGGTGATCGTGCGAGCCACCCCCTGACACTCCCCCGGTGCGCCCGACGGATCAGGGTGGCGGGGGTGGGGAGGCAGAGGTGTGCGGGGCCCGGCGGTGGTGCCGGGCCCCGCTGTGCCGTGTCGCGGAGGGGTCAGCCGGTCAGGGAGAACCTCTGGGCCTGGGAGGTGTCGCAGGACCGCTGGACCAGGCGGGCGCCGTCGGCGGTGGATCCGCCGGTGACGGCGAGGCACTTGCCGCTGTGGCGGGCGACGAAGCGGTACTGGCCGCTGGTGCCGGTGGCCTCGGGGCGCCACTGCTGGTTGGTGCCGGCGACGTAGGTCCACAGGTGGACCCTGGTGCCGTCGGCGGTGGCGCCGGGGCCGCCGTCGACGTCCCAGACACGGTTGTTGTGCTGGTTGACGACCTGGTAGTAGCCGTCGCCGGTGGGCCGCAGCTGCCACTTCTGGTTGCCGCCGGTGCCGCAGGCCCACTGCTGAAGGGCGGTGCCGTCAGCGGTGCCCCAGTCGGCGGCGTCCAGGCAGGCGTTGCTGCCGGCGTTGACGACGCGGTACCAGGCGGCGGGGTCGATGGGCCCGCTCGGGTCGGGGCCGGTGGCGCCGCCGGTCCAGGTGACGGTCGCGATCGCGCCGGCCGGGAGGGTGTAGGCGAGGGTCTTGCCGCCCTCGGTCAGCGAGAAGCGCTGGGAGGAGGAGGCGGTGTTGACGACGAAGGTGGCGAAGGAGTTGTCGGGGTTCTGGAAGGTGACGTTCTGCACGCCGCCGGCGCCCTGGCTGGTGGAGCCGACACGAGTGGCTCCGGGCTTGATGAACTTGGTGACATGACCCAGCACGTAGTACTCGGCGCCCCGGGTCACGTTGCCGTTCGCGATCTCGACGACGCCGTTGCACCGGTTGGCGCAGTGGCCCTGGTGCGGGCCGCCGTTCTGGTCGAGGGCGAGGTTCCAGTTGACGACGGTCTCGCCGCCGTGGCGCAGGTTCTGCACGACGAGGTTCTCGGAGTGCCACTGGAGGGTGTCGGCGAAGGTGTCGGCGGAGTCCGTGCCGGAGCACTCGGTGAAGAAGACCCGCTTGCCCGCGTCGACGACCCGCTGCTGGGCGGAGGGGGCTCCGCCGTAGCAGTGGAACGCCGCGCCGATGACGCGCTGGATGCCCTGGGTGGAGCCGAAGACCTCGACCGGGTAGTTCGGGTGGTCCCAGTTGTGGTCGTACGCCAGGATGTTGGTCGGCAGCCCGCCGGCGGTCAGCGTCCGGTCGAGGACCTTCAGGAAGGCGGCCTGCTCGGACGAGGTCATCGACATCGACGGGTAGGTGGTGGGGAACTCGGGCTCGTTCTGCACGGTGAGGTCGCTGAGGACGATGCCCTGCTGCCCGTACGCCTTGATCGCCTTGACCAGGTAGTCCGCGTACGCCTGGTAGTGGTCGGTCCTGAGGCTGCCGCCGTTGAGCGAGTTGCCGGTCTTCATCCACGCCGGGGGCGACCAGGGCGATCCCATGAACCGGATCGAGGGGTTGAGGGCGGTCGCCTGCTTGATGACCGGGATGATCTGCTGCTGGTCGCGGGCTAGGGAGAAGGCGCCCTTGGTGTCCTCGTAGGTGTAGAAGCCGCCGGAGTTGAAGTCGGTCGAGCCGAGCGGCTGGCGCAGGTAGTTCAGGCCGATGCCCTCGGTGGTGGAGAACAGCGACCTCATCAGCTCGGCGCGCCTGTCGACGGGCAGGCTCTGGATGAGGTGGGCGGAGGCTTCGGTGATCGAGGCGCCGGCCCCGGTGAACTTCTGGCCTTTGCTCTGCGCGTCGACGCGGATGTCGACGGGCTGCGCCGAGCTGTTGAAGGGGACGGTCTCGGATGCGAGCTTCCTGGAACCGTCGGCGGTGGTGACCCAGACCTGGGCGGTGGGGTCGGCGGCCTGGGCCGTTCCGGTGCCGGTGGCGGCGAGGCCGGATACGGCGAGGATCAGGGCCGCGCCCGCGGCGCGGGCTCTGGCGGTCGTCCGGATGGACACGTTGCGGCTCTCCTTCGGTGGGGTGACCTGTGACGAGGTGTGGTGCGCCGGCCTGCCCCGGTGTGTGCGTCGGGGCCCTGACAGGGACGGCCGGGGTCTCGCGAGGTGGTGCACCCGGTCCGCCGGGCGGGCACAGGGGTGCCCGCGGGGACGGACCGGAGATCGGAGGGAGGCGGCTACTTCAGGCCGGTGGTGGCGATGCCCGCGATGAAGTGGCGCTGGAAGAGGAGGAAGACGGCCAGGACAGGGATCAGGACGACGGCGGCGCCGGCGAGGAGGACGCCGTACCGGGTGAAGTCCTGGCCGCTGCTGACCAGGGCGAGGCCGACGGGCAGCGTGTACTGCTCCTCGTTCTGGGCGACGACCAGGGGCCACAGGAAGTTGTTCCACGACCCGAGGAAGCTGATGATGCCCAGGGCGGCCAGGGCGGGCTTGGTCATCGGCAGGATGATCCGCCAGAAGATCGCGAGCTCACCGCAGCCGTCCATGCGGGCCGCGTCGATGAGCTCGTCGGGCAGCGAACCGATGAACTGGCGCATGAGGAAGACGCCGAAGGGCGCGGCGAGGAACGGCAGGATCAGGCCGAGCAGCGAGTCCGTGAGACCGAGGTGGGTCGTCAGGACGTACAGCGGGACGAAGGTGACGAGCCCGGGAACCATGAGGGTGGCCAGGACCAGGGCGAAGACCGCCTTGCGGCCGCGGAACTCGAGCTTCGCCAGGGCGTACCCGAGCATCGAGCAGAAGAGCAGGTTGCCGGCGGTCACGGCCAGGGCGACGGCGAGGGAGTTGGCGAACATGCCGAGGAAGTCGAGACCGGCGAACAGTTCGGCGTAGTTCGCGGTGGTCGGATCCGTGGGGACGAGGACCGGCGGCACCGCGCGGATGTCGGCCTCGGGCTTGAAGGAGCCGGACAGCATCCACAGGAAGGGCAGCAGCATGACGAGCAGGGCGCCGGTCATGGGCAGGTAGAGCCAGGGATTGCCCCAGCGCTGCCGGATCCGCCGCCGGCGGGCGGCACGGGGGTCGGTGGGAGCGGTGACGGCCATGGGTCAGTCCTTCTCCCGCATCACGCGGAACTGCAGCACGGTGAGGGCTGCGATGAGCATGAAGATGACGTAGCCGGCCGCTGACGAGTAGTCGTAGTTGCCGTAGCCGAACTGGCGGTAGGAGAACATCGTGGCGGACAGCGTGGAGTCCAGCGGGCCGCCGCTCGTCATCACGAACGGCTCGTCGAAGAACTGCAGGTAGCCGATGCCGGTCGTCAGCGAGGTGAGCAGCAGGGCGGGACGCAGCAGGGGGAGGGTGACGCGCCGGAACCGCTGCCAGGGACCCGCCCCGTCGAGTTCGGCCGCCTCCGTCAGGGACCGCGGCACGCCCTGGAGTCCGGCCAGCATGATGATCATGACGGTGCCGAGGTTGCGCCACACCGCCATGACGATCATGACGGGGAGGGCGAGGCGGGTGTCCGCCAGCCACGCAGGTCCGTCGATGCCGAACCAGCCGAGGGCCGTGTTGACCAGTCCGGACCGTGGTTCCAGGAGGGTCTTCCACACGACGGCGATGGCGACGACGCTGGTGACGACGGGCAGGTAGAGCCCGACGCGGAAGACGGCCCGGAAGCGGCGGATGCCCCGGTCGAGGACGACGGCGGCGGCCAGCCCCGCCGCCAGGGTGAGCGGCAGGCCGAACAGGACGAAGACGCCGGTGTTGCGCAGGGCGGTGAAGAACACCGGGTCCTGGAAGAGCTTGATGTAGTTGTCGAGGCCGACGAAGCCGACGGCGAGCGGGCTCCGGAGGTCGGCGCTCTTGGTGTCGGTGACGCTCATGAGCAGCGACCAGGCGACCGGCAGCAGTGTGAACACCGCGAACAGGGCGAGGAACGGCAGGGCGAGGGTCCACGCGGCGCGGCTCCGGCGGCGGGCCGCGCGGGAGGAGGGCTCGGGCCGTGGCTGCCGCTCGGCGGCCTTCGTCCTCGCGGCGGGTGTCGAGGTGGGCGGTGGCGCGGGGGTCCGGGTGGGGGACATGGCGGTTCGTTCCGTCCTTGCGGGGCGGGGCGGGGCAGGCGAGGAAGGTGGGGCGGGGTGAGGCAGGTGGGGTGAGGCAGGTGGGGCGGGGCGAGGGAGCGGGGGCGCGGCGGGGCAGGTGGGGCGGTGTCAGCGTCCGGTGCCTATGGAGGTCGCCTTGGACTGCAGCGCCTTCTGCACGTCCTGGGTGGTGGCCTTGCCGAGAGCGAGCTTCTCCAGCTCGGAGTCGATGGCCGAGGCGATCTGCTGCCAGGTGGTGAGCGCCGGCGGGGCCTTGGTGACGTCGAGCTGCTTGCGGAAGGCGGCGAGCTTGGTGTTGCCCGTCATGCGCGCGTCGTTCCAGGCGCCGACGGCGGCGGGCAGCTGTCCGGTGCCGGCGCCGTAGGTGGCGAGATTCTTGTCGTCGGTGAGGAAGCGGACGAACTTCCAGGCGGCGTCCTTGTTGTCGCTGCTCCTGAACACCGCCAGATCGCTGCCGCCGGCCAGGCCCGCGGCGGACCTGCCGACCGGGAGGGGCATGGTCTGCCAGGTGCCGTCGAGTTCGGGGCTGTCCTTGCGGAGGGCGCCGCCGACACTGGCGCCCTGCTGGAGGGTGGCGATCAGGCCGTCGTGGAAGCCCTGCCGGCCGTCGGTCTTGTCCGTCGGCGCCATCTTGTCCTCGAAGATCCGGCCGTAGTACGCGAGGGCCTCGGCGACCTCGGGGGTGTCGAAGGTGAACGTCCCGGTCTTCGGGTCGTAGATGTCGCCGCCCGCCTGCCACACCATCGGCAGCCAGAACAGCCAGGCGTTGAACCCGGTCTGCATGCCGGAGGCGTGGCGCAGCTTCGGGTTCTGCTTCCCGGCGGTCCTCTGGATGGCCTTGAGGTCCTCGGCGAAGCCCTTCCAGTCGGTGGAGGGCTGCGTGACACCGGCCTTCGCGGCGATGTCGGTGCGGTAGTAGATCACGGAGGTGTCGGCGATGAAGGGGACTCCGTAGGCGGTGTCCTTGTAGGTGGTGGTCTCCCACTGGCCGGGGAAGAAGGCGGCGGGCGAGATTTCCTTCGGGGTGGCCTCGAAGCCGTTCATGGCGGCCATCTCGGCCATCCAGGTGGAGCCGATCAGGGAGACGTCGGGGCCGTTCCCGCCGGCGATCGCGGTGGTCAGCTTGTCGTGCGCGGCGTCCCAGGGGATGGGGGTGATCTGGATGTCGGCGTCGGGGTTCCCCCGCTCGAACTCCTTGGCCAGGGACTCCAGGGTCGGGTCCGGGTCGCCCATGGACCACAGGGTGACCTTGCCCTTGGCCGGTCCCTCGCCGAGGGAGGCGGCCTGCTTGTCGGGTCCGCTGTCGGCGGACCGGCCGCAGGCGGTGGCCAGGAGCAGGGCGGCGAGACCGGCGGCGGTGGTTCTGGCGACGCGGGCGGAACGGGACATGCTCATCACTCCTGTGTGCGGGGGTGTGCCGGGCGCGGGGGCTCCCGGTACGAGGGGTGGGCGAGGTGCGGGGGGGCGAGGGCGGGGTGGGCGAGGTGCGGGGGGGGCGAGGTGCGGGGGCGGCGGGCCGGTGTCGGCCCGTTCGGTCCTCGGCGTGACGGCCTGGGGTGGGCTCAGCGGGCGGGGCCCGGCGTCGGCCCGGTCTCGCTGCCATCTGTGTCGAGCTCAAGGTCGAGGCCGAGGTGGAGATCCGGGTCGAGGTCGAGGTCGAGGCGCAGGTCGCGGCTGGAGCGGCCGATCCTCAGCCGGCCGGGCCCGGTGCGCGGGCGCCACCGGTGGTGGGTGTCGTCCCAGGTGTGGAAGGAGCGCCACGGGACGGTCAGGGTGACCGTCGTGGTCTCGCCGGGCGCGGCCTCGGCGACGGCGAACCCGGCGAGGACGCGGACGGGCTCGCCCGAGGTGGCGGGGCGCTCCAGATAGGCCTGGACGATCTCCCGTCCTCGGCGGGGGCCCGTGTTGGTGAGGGTCACCGTGACGGGCAGTCCGTCCCCGCCCGCGGAGCGGGACGGTGAGGCGGGGACGGACGGCTCGGGGGCTTCGGCGGCGGCGTAGGACCAGGTGGTCCAGCCCAGGCCGTGGCCGAAGGGGAAGGCGGGCGCGGTGCCGGAGCGGTCGTAGGCGCGGTGGCCGATGAGGCGGCCTTCGCGGTAGTCGACGACGCCGTCGACCGGGACGGCGTCGGGGACGGGGACGTCCTCGGCGCGGGCGGGCAGCGTCCACGGCAGCCGGCCGGCGGGTTCGGCGCGGCCGAGCAGGACGTCGGCGAGCGCGTGCCCGGCCTCCTGGCCGGGCAGCCACTGCCACAGCAGGGCGGGGACCTCGTCGGCCCAGGGCAGCAGGACCGGGGCGCCGGCGTTGACGACGACCGCGGTCCGGGGGTTGGCGGCGGCGACCGCCCGGACGAGGCGGTGCTGCTGGGCGGTCAGTTCGAGGTCGGGGCGGTCCCACCCCTCGGACTCGATCTCCTCGTTGGTGCCGATGACCACGACGGCGACGTCGGCCGCGCGGGCGGCCTCGACGGCTTCGGCGATCTCGTCCTCGACCGTCGGGCCGGGCGGCTGGTGGCGCAGGTGGGCGGTGACGAAGCGGCCGTAGCCCTCGCCGTCGACGACCCGGAGTCCGATCCGCAGGGCGAGTTCCACCGGCGTGGCCCCCACCCGCACGGTGTGGCGGTGGGTGGCGGGGTGGTTGTGGCTGGATTCGAGGATCAGCTCGACGCCCCGGTCGTCCGTACCGGTGTGCACGACGTCGTCGTCCAGGGCGACGGTGAAGCGTCCGGCGCAGCCGAACTCCAGCGTGTGGGTGCCCTCTTCGGCCAGCGTGATCCGTCCGGTCAGGACGACGTCGCTGACGTCGTCGGAGACGGGGAGGAAGCCCCAGTTCCCCGTGGGGCGGACCTCCTCGTCCACCTGGGTGCCGTCGGCGGTCAGGTGGGCGGCGTGCAGGCCGGTGAGGCGGGCCGGGTCGATGAAGGGGGCGTGGCGCCGGGAGGAGCCGCCGCGGTGGACGGTCAGGGTGACGCCGTCGGGCAGTGCGGCGCGGAGGCCTTCGGCGTATCCGACGGTGCGGACGGCGGGGACGTAGGCGCTGCCGCCGCCCTGGAGGTAGGGCTCGACGGCGTTCGGGCCGATCAGCGCCAGGCTGCCGAGCCGTTCGGCGTCGAGCGGGAGGAGGGCCTGTTCGTTGCGCAACAGGACGGTGCCACGGGTGAGGACCTCGCGCAGGACGGCGAAGTCGCTCTCGCCGACCGGCCCGGGAGCCGGGGCGGCGGGGAGCGGCGGGGGCTGCTCGCCCGGGGTCCAGGGTTCGGTGAGCTTGCCGACGCGGGAGGCGAGGCGCATCAGGCGCAGGACCTTGTCGTCGATGACGGACTCGGCCACCTCGCCGCGCCGTACCGCGTCGACGAGGGCGGCACCCCATGGGCCGTCGGGGCCCGGCATCACGAGGTCGAGGCCGGCGTTGGCGGCGGGCGCGGCGCTCCGGGTGGCGGCCCAGTCGCTGATCACGGCTCCGTCGAAGCCCCACTCGTCCTTCAGCACTCCGCGCAGGATCCGCCGGTGCTCCAGGACCGGCGCGGACTCGGTGCCGTCGTCGAGTCCGGAGTAGGCGCCCATCACGCTCCACGGCGCGGACTCGGCCACGATCCGTTCGAACGGCGCGAGGTGGACCTCCCGCAGCGTGCGGGCGTCGATCCGCGCCCGGTAGCGGGTGCGGTCGGTCTCGGAGTCGTTGGCGACGAAGTGCTTCAGGCACGCCGCGACACCCTCGTCCTGGAGCCCGCGCACCAGGGCGGCGCCGAGCGCGCCGGACAGCAGCGGGTCCTCGGACAGGCACTCGAAGTGCCGGCCGGCGACCGGGGTCCGCTGCAGGTTCACCAGCGGGGCCAGGAGCACGTCCACGCCTCTGCGGCGCGCCTCCGCGGCGAACAGCCGGCCCAGTCGCTCGGCGAGGGCGGTGTCCCAGGTGGCGGCGGTCGCGCTCGGGGCCGGCGCCAGCAGACCGGTCTCCCCCGGCACCTCGCCGGTCCCCCGCACGCCCTGCGGCCCGTCGGAGGTGACCACCGCGTGGAGGCCGAGCCGTGGTTCCGAGGGCAGCGTCCACAGGCCGGCCCCCGTCAGCAGGCGCACCTTCTCGGCCGGCTCCAGCTTCCCGAGCAGTTCGGCCCAGCGCCTCTCATCCCCTTGGTCCAGCCGGTCCGGGAGGTCGGAGGCGGGGGGCGACATGACGGGCATGGGGATCCTTTCGAGCCGTGGCGGCGGCATGTCCTCGTGCCGTGGCGACGACGTGTCGTCGTGCCGTGACAGCGGCGTGTCGTCGTGATGACGGCCACATGAAAGCACACCTGCTAAGTACTTAGTAAGTGACCTGAATCACAGACAGCGCTTGTCGTCGGGAAGTCGATCACCGCGAGCGCGAGGGACCTATGCTGGGCGGGTGAGTAACCAGTCGGTAAGCGGAACGAACCGCAAGACGCAGCCGCGTACGCCCCGCAGTCCGGAGGCCAAGCAGCGGCAGCAGGACATCCTGCGCATCGCCATGGACACGTTCGCCGCCCGCGGCTACCACAACGCCTCGCTGCAGGAGATCGCGGACCTGGCCGGCCTGACGCAGGCGGGCGTGCTGCACTACTTCAGGTCCAAGGCGAATCTGCTGACCAGCGTGCTGGACAAGCGCGACGCGAGCGACATCGAGCAGCTGGGCACGGAGCGCCCCCGGGGCCTGGCGTTCCTGCGGCACCTGGTCGACACCGCGTCCCGCAACGCCGAACGCGAGGGGATCGTGCGGCTGTACGCGGTGCTGTCGGCGGAGAGCGTCACCGACGGGCATCCCGCGCAGGAGTACTTCCGCACCCGCTACGAGGGGCTGCGCGCGATGGTCACCGAAGCCCTCCGGGAGGCGTGCGAGCTCGGCGAGATCGAGGGCGACACCTCGGTGGAGGACACGGCCAACGCGATCATCGCCGTCATGGACGGCCTTCAGGTGCAGTGGCTGCTGGCGCCGGACCGGGTGAACATGGCCTCCTCCACCGATCGCGCGGTCACCGCCCTCCTCGCGGGGCTCGCGCCGGTCCGGCCCGCGGCCGAGGACGCGGCGACCGGACCTGGTCGAGGCGGCGCCTGAGCGCCCAGGATGGGCCCATGAAGAAGATCGTGCTCATCGACGCCCCCTCCAATCTGGGGCTGCGCCCGCCGGCCCCCGGGGCGGTCCCCGGCTGCTACAAACTGGCCGGAGCCCTGCGCGAACAGGGCTTACTGCGACGCCTGGACGCCACGGAGGGCGGGGTCGTCGTGCCGCCCCGCTACGACCGCGGTGACTGGCGCGAGGGCGACGGGGTGTTCCACGCGGCGGCCCTCGCCGCGTACACCCGCACACTCGCCGATCGCGTCGAACGCCACGTCCGCGCCGGGGACTTCCCCGTCGTCCTCGGCGGGGACTGCTCCATCCAGCTCGGGGCCTCGCTGGCGCTGCGGCGCCTCGGACGGTACGGGCTGGCCGCCGTCGACGCCTCGGCCGACTTCCGGCACCCGGGCAACGCCCCGAGCGTCGGCGCCGCCGCCGGCGAGGAACTGGCACTCGCCACCGGCCGCGGGCAGCGGGACCTCACCGACCTGGAAGGACTGCGGCCCTACCTGCGTGACGGCGACGTCCACCTCTTCGGCATCCGCGACGACGACGAGGAGCGGACGGAGCTCACCGGGGCCGGCATGTCCGTCAGCACGGTCGGAGAGATCCGGAAGCACGGCGGGCAGGCACGGGCCGCGACCGCTCTCGCCGCGTTGGAGGACGGCGGACTCGACGGGTTCTGGGTACACCTGGACGCCGACGTCCTCGACCCCTCCGTCATGCCGGCCGTCGACAGCCCGGACCCGGACGGCCTGCTGCCCCACGAGCTGCTCCCCCTCCTGACCGGGCTGCTCGCCTCCGAGCGCTGCGTGGGCCTCAACGTCACCATCTACGACCCCGACCTGGATCCGGACGGCACGGCCGGCGCGCTCCTCGCCGATCTCCTGGTCGACGCCCTCGGCGGACCCGCCGCCGCGGACTGACGAGCGGGGGCCGGCTCCGCCGCCGCGCGGGCTAAGCCGTCTCGCACGGCCGTCAGGCTCCCGCGTCCGGGGGTGTGACGGCCGCGCCGTCGATCCGGGTGCCCTCGGGCAGGTCGCGAAGCTGGAGGGCGAGCTGGGTGCACAGCTCGAAGTACACCCGCTGGTCGGTGACCTCCATGTTCGTGACCTCGTCCGTGCCGCCCAGGGCCAACGGCACCTTGTAGCCGACCACCTGGCCGAAGCCCAGCGGCCCCGCCCCGGGGTCGGCCTCCCGCCATTCCTGGTAGTAGGGGTAGGCCAGGGCGTCCTCGTCCTCGTCGGCCGCGGCCTCGAAGAACTCGTCGACGGTCAGGCCCGTGGTGAAGTGCTCGCCCTCGGCCGGGTCGACCGCGATGACGTGGCGGGGCCTGGCCTCCGGGTCGCGGATGTCGAAGAGCAGCTCGCGGCCCGTCCAGTCGAAGGCGAAGGGGTAGTAGCGCCCCTCGATGCCCTCGATCATGCGGGCGCAGGCCTCGTAGGACTCCCGGGCGGAGTCCGGCGTGTGGAACCGCAGGAAACCGTCCACGAGGACGCTCCCCGCCACCCGCTCGAACAGGCCGGCGAGCGTGGCGGGCACGGGGTACCGGCCCTCGCCAGGCGCCGTCGACTCCGCCGTGCCGGTCACGGGGAAGCGGCGAAGAAGAATCTCCAGGGACATGTCCACTCCTCGGTGGTCTCGACCTCGCCGATGGTGCCACCGTGCCGCGGACGGCGCTTCCCGACCCGCTGCGCCGTCCGCGGAGGGAGGCCGCGATGGCCCGAACGGTCCAGCCCCCTCCGAGACCGCACCCCCCCGTTCCCGGACATGCGACAGCCCGGGTCGGTCGCGCACGTGCGACGGCCCGCCCGCCCCTCGGTCGGGGCGGGCGGGCCGGTTGCTCGCTCGGGAAGGGGTCGGCGCCTACTTCAGGCCGTTGCTGATCGCGTTCACGAGTTCGCCGTCGGTGGTGTCACCGTTGAACTCCCAGAAGAACGCGCCGCCCAGGCCCTGGTTCTTGGCCCACGTCATCTTGGTGCCGACGGTGGCCGGGGTGTCGTAGCTCCACCAGTTCGTGCCGCAGTGCGCGTAGGCGGTTCCCGCGATGGTGCCGGTGGCGGGGCAGGTGGTCTTGAGGACCTTGTAGTACTGGTTGCCGGGCTCGACGCCGGCGGCCGGGCCGGTGGCGCTGCCGCCGGGCGCGGACTGGGTGACGCCGGTCCAGCCGCGGCCGTAGAAGCCGATGCCGAGGAGCAGCTTGGAGGCCGGGACGCCCTTGGCCTTCAGCTTGGCGATCGCGTCGGCCGAGTTGAAGCCCTGCGCGGGGATTCCGGGGTACGAGGTCAGCGGGGAGTGCGGGGCGGTCGGGCCCTGCGCGGCCCAGGTGCCGAAGTAGTCGTACGTCATCACGTCGTACCAGTTGATGTACTGGGCGGCGCCGCCGTAGTCCGCGGCGTCGATCTTGCCGCCGCTGGAGCCGTCGGCGGTGATGGCGGCGGTGAGCAGGTTGTTCGGGCCGAACTCGGCGCGCATGGCCTGCATCATGTTCTTGAAGGCGGCGGGGCCGCTGCTGTCGCAGGTGAGGCCGCAGGCGTTCGGGTACTCCCAGTCCAGGTCGATGCCGTCGAAGACGTCGGCCCAGCGCGGGTCCTCGACGAGGTCGTGGCAGGACTTGGCGAAGGCTGCGGGGTTCTGCACGGCCTGGCCGAAGCCGCCGGACCAGGTCCAGCCGCCGAAGGACCACAGGACCTTGATGTGCGGGTACTGGGCCTTGAGCTTGCGCAGCTGGTTGAAGTGGCCGCTCAGCGGCTGGTCCCAGGTGTCGGCGACGCCGTCGACGGACTGGGCGGCGGTGTAGGACTTCTGGTGGTCCTCGTAGGGGTCACCGAGGACGCACTTGCCGTTCTGCACGTTGCCGAAGGCGTAGTTGATGTGCGTGATCTTCGGGGCGGAGCCCGAGGTCACGAGGTTCTTCACCGTGTAGGAGCCCCAGTTGGTGAAGTAGCCCAGGTTGATCTTCCCGTTGCCGCCGGGGTTCTCGCCGCCGCCACCGCCGCCGGTGGTGCGGACCGGGGTGGCGCCGGAGGCGGGGCCGGTCTGGTCGGCCGTGTCGCGGGCCACCACGGTGTAGCTGTAGTCGGTGCCCGCGGTGAGGCCGGTGTCGGTGTGGGTGGTGCCGGTGACGGTGGCGACGGTGGTGCCGCCGCGCTTGACGTCGTAGTTCTTGACGCCCTTGTCGTCGGTGGCGGCGGCCCAGGTGAGCTTCACCGAGGTGTCGGTGATGGCGGAGGCGGCCGGGGCGCCGGGCGCGGAGGGGGCGTTGTCGCCGGGGTTGGTGGTGCCGCCGTCACAGGAGGCGCCGTTGAGCTTGCAGCCCGTGGGGGCGCCGGTTCCGCTGCCGTTGAAGCCGAAGGAGACCGAGGCGCCGGGGGCGAGGGTGCCGTTCCAGCCGAGGTTCTTGGCGGTCCAGTGGTCGGCGGAGTTGGTGACGGTGGCGTCCCAGGCGGAGTTGACCTTGGTGCCGGCGGGGAAGTCCCACTCGACGGTCCAGGAGGTGAGGGTGGTGGTGCCGGTGTTCTTCACCGTCCACCTGCCCTCGAAGCCGGAGCCCCAGTCGGAGGCCTTGGCGTACGTGGCGGTGGCCGAGCTCGCCGCCTCCGCGGGCGCGGCCAGGGCGACCATGGCCCCCAGCGGGAGGAGCAGCGCGGTGGCGCCCGCGAGGGCCTTGGACCGCGTGTTCGGGACGATTCGCCATGGCGATCCGGTACTGCGCCGTCGCGTATGAGTGCTCAAGGGTGCTCCTCGGAGGGGTTCGGCGGACAGGGGTGTCCCCTGTCCTGTCGACCCTGCGGGTGGCCGGGTGCTTGGTGTCCCTCCTCCGCACCCACCGCAGTGTTGCCGCGACACTAGGAAGGACTAGACCAATCGTCAAGTGGTATGGACCAAAAGGCTGTTACGTGGGTGATGCACGCGCCGGCCGGTGAACGAGCGGATCGCCCGACCCACCGGCGCGCACTTCCGGCCATGACGCGACCTTCTCGGCGCGCGCCGCCGCATCAGCCCCTCGCACCCGCCGACAGGACGCGGCCCTCGGACACCCACGCGGGAGGGGGCACCCCGACAGGCCGCGCGGCGACGACCCGCGCACCGCTCTCAACTGCGACGAAAGGCCTCCGACGGTGGGAGATCGACACGATCTCGTGGTCCAGACCATTGACCTCGCCTCGGGCCCTCCCTAGCATCGGAGCCGTCGCGGCGGCCGCCCCACGAGGGCTCCTGATCCCCCGGACACCTCCTCTCTTCATGTCCGGAACCGTTCCTTTCAGGTACGCCCGGTTCCCTTCCGTGCCGCGCCCTCGACGGCGCCGCGCTCTGCGTCGAAACAGGAGTCCATGTGGTGACCTCGGGAGTCGGGCCGCCGGCCGGCGTCGTGGACGAGTACGCCGGAGTGCTGTCCGTCGGGCAGGAACGGCTCTGGTTCCTGGACCAGCTGGAGCCGGCGAACCCCGCGTACAACATTCCGTACGTGCTGCGGCTCGGCGGCGTGCTCGACAGCGCGGCGCTGGGGCGGGCGCTCGACGCGGTCGTCGCCCGCCACGAGGCCCTGCGCACGCGGTTCCCCGCCGAGGACGGACGGCCCTCGGCGGTCGTGGACGCTCCCGGTCCCGTCTCCCTCGACCGTCGCGATCTGCGGGGCGGTGGCGCGCGGGAGACCGCCGAGACGCTGGCCCGGCTCACCAACGCGGGGTTCGACCTGGCCGCCGGGCCGCTGCTCAGGGCGGTACTGCTGCGCACCGCCGACGAGGAGCACCTGCTCTGTCTCGTCCTGCACCACATCGTCGCGGACGGCTGGTCGCTCGGACTGCTCCGGAGCGAACTGGCCGAGCACTACGCGGCCTACGGAGAAGGCCGCGCACTCGATCTTCCCCCCGTGCCCTCCTACCGGGCGCACGCCGCAGCCGAACGCGCCTGGCTCGACGGTCCCGAGGCCGCCGCCGCGCTGGCCCACTGGCGCGACCACCTGGCCGGTGCGCCCGCCTTGGAGCTGCCGCTCGACCTCCCCAGACCGGCCGAGCCGAGCAGTTCCGGCGCCTACCACACCCAGGTGCTGCGCGGGATCGGTCCCGCCCTGGACTCCTTCGCCCGGGCCCACCGCGTCACACCCTTCATGGTGCTCGCCACCGCCTACGCGAGCGTGCTCCACCGGAGCACCGGACAGGACGACTTCTGCGTCGGCGTGCCCACCGCCGCGCGGGACACCGTCGACAGCGAGCGGACGATCGGCTACTTCTCGTCCGCCCTCGTCCTGCGCGCCGACTTCGCCGGAGCCCCCACCTTCACCGCCGCCCTGCGCAGGACCCGCTCCGACTGGCTGCGCGCGCTCACCCACCGGCGCATCCCCTTCGAGCGCCTGACCGAGGAGCTGAGGCCGGAGCGGGACGCGGGCCGCACCCCGATCTTCCAGACCCTGCTCGCCGTCCACACCCATGAGGGCGGCGCGCTCGGCGAGCAGGGCTTCGCCGATCTGGCGTGCGCCGAGACCGACGGCGGGCACACCGCGGTCAAGTTCGAACTCGGCCTGGACATCCGGCCGGACGGGGACGACCTGCACGTCGTGCTCGGCTACCGCACCGACCTGCTGCACGCGCGCACGGCCGCCGCGTTCGCGTCCCGCTTCGAGACGCTCCTCCGGGCCGCCCTCGCCGCCCCGGAGACGCCGGTCCACCGGCTCCCCCTGCTCGACGCGGACGAACTCCGGCTCCTCGACGACGGGTCCCGCGGCCCCCGTCTCACCGGACCCGCCGCCTCCACCGTGCTCCGGGCCGTCGACCTGGCGGCGGCCGAGCGGCCCGGAGCCCTCGCCGTCGTCGGCCCCGAGGAGAGCCTGACCCGCGGCGCGCTCGCCGACGCCTCCCGGGCGCTCGCCGCCCGGATGGCCGCGCGCGGCGTCACCCGCGGCGACCTGGTCGCGCTGTGCCTGCCCCGGGGGCCGCGAGCCGTCGTCGCCATGCTCGCCGCCTGGCGCCTCGGCGCGGGCTACCTCCCGCTCGACCCCGCGTACCCCGTCTCCCGGCTCGCCTTCATGCTCGCCGACAGCGGCGCCGCGCTGCTCGTCACCCCGGACGGGACCCTGCCCGACGGCTTCCCCGACACCTTCGACGGTTCCGCCGACGGGCTCCCCGGTCCGGTCCCGCTCCTGTCCGTACTCCCCGACCCGGCGGAGCCCCTGCCGGGCGCGCCGTCGGCACCGCCCGCCGAGGCCGAAGCCGGACCCGACGACCCGGCCTACCTCATCTACACGTCCGGCTCGACGGGCACGCCCAAGGGCGTGCTCGTGCCGCACCGGGCGCTCGCCGCGCGTGTCGCCTGGATGCGCGAGGGGTACGGCCTCACGGGCGACGACCGTGTGCTCCAGTACGCCACGCTCTCCTTCGACACCAGCGCCGAGGAGCTGTTCCCCACGCTCGCCGCCGGTGCCGTCCTCGTCACCGCCCGGCCCGACACCACCCTCCCGGACCAGCTGGCCGAGCCGTACGCCGCCGGCGTCACCGTGCTCGACCTGCCCACGCCCTACTGGCACCACCTCGTCGCCGACCTGGACGAGACCCCCTGGCCGGACCGGCTGCGCCTGCTGATCCTGGGCGCCGACCAGGTGCGGCCGCACGCCGTCGCGGCCTGGCGGGCGCGGTTCGGCGACCGGGTGCGGGTGGTCAACTCGTACGGCCCCACCGAGACGACGATCATCGCGACCACGGCGGTCCTCGGCGACGAGGACGGCACCGCGCGTCCGCCGATCGGGCGTCCGATCGGCGCGACGACGGTCGCGGTCCTCGACCGGCACGGCGGTCCGGTGCCCCCCGGAACCCCCGGGGAGCTCGTCATCGGCGGTGCCGGCGTGACCGACGGCTATCTGGGCCGGCCCGGCGCGACCGCCCGCGCCTTCGTCCCCGACCCCGACGGGCCGCCGGGCGCCCGCCGCTACCGGACCGGCGATCTGGTGCGGCGCCGGGCCGACGGGGCGCTGGAGTTCCTGGGCCGCATCGACGACCAGGTCAAGGTGCGCGGCTACCGGGTGGAGCCGGGGGAGGTGGAGGCCGCGCTCCTCACGCTCCCGGGCGTCGGGCGGGCGGTCGTCACCGCGCGCGGGGACGTTCTCGTCGCCTACGTGGTCCCCGCCCCTGACGCTCCCGCGCCCGGCGCGGACGCCCTGCGCGGCGGTCTCGCCCCGGTGCTGCCGCCGCACGCCGTCCCCCACGCCTTCGTCCTGTTGGACGCGCTGCCGCTCACCCCGAACGGGAAGCTCGACCGGGCCGCGCTGCCGGCGCCGGACGCGGGAGCCGTGCCCCGGGCCGCGCACGTGCCGCCGCGCACGGAGGCCGAGGAGCTGGTCGCCGACGTCTGGGGCGAGGTCCTGGGCGTCGCCGGGATCGGCGCGCACGACGACTTCTTCGCCCTGGGCGGGCACTCCCTCCTCGCCACCCGGGTCGTCGCCCGCGTCCGCGCCGCCGTCGACCTGTCCGTACCGCTCCGCGCGCTCTTCACCCACCGCACGGTGGCCGCCTTCGCCGAGGCCGTCGAAGCCGCCCTGGCCGCCGAGATCGACACCTTGTCCGAGGCGGCCGCCGTCGAACTCCTGGCCGCCCAGGACGCCCTGGAAGGAAGCCGACCGACGTCATGAGCACCACCGACACCACGACTCCGGCCGACCCGTCCCCGGAACCCGCGCCCGCCCGCGCCACCGGCGCCGCTCCCCCGCCCGCCCCGGCCTCCGGCACCACGGCTCCGGCCGGCGCGCCGCCGGAGCCCCGGCCCGCCCCGGCGTCCCCGCCGGTCTCCGGTACCGCGCCTGCGGCCGAATCGGCCCCGGAGCCCCGGCCCGCCCCCGCGTCCGCCCCGGCGTCCGGTCCTCCCGCGCCCGCCCTCTCCGACGCCAAGCGTGAGCTGCTCCGGCGGCGGCTGGCGTCGCGGGCGAAGCCCGCGGCCGTCATTCCCCGCCGTGCCCCGGGAGCGCCCGTCCCGCTGTCCTTCGCGCAGGAACGCCTGTGGTTCATGGAGCAGTTCGCGCCCGGGACCTCCGCGTACAACATCCCCGTCGTCCGACGGCTGCGCGGCTCGCTGGACGCCGACGCGCTCCGGTCGGCGCTCGACGCGAGCGTCGCCCGCCACGAGACGCTGCGGTCCCGCTACCCGGCGACCGGCGACGGGCGTCCGCTGCTCGTCGTCGACCCGCCCGGACCTGCCGTGTTCACCCTCGCGGAGGCGGCCGACGAGGCCGCCGCCGAGCGGATCGTGGACGAGGCCGCCGCGGTCCCCTTCGACCTGGAGGAGGGACCCCTGTTCCGGTCGCTGCTGGTGCGGCTCGCCGACGACGACCACGTCCTCCTGCTCCTCGTCCACCACAGCGTGAGCGACGGCTGGTCGAGCGAGGTGCTTCTCGGCGAGGTGCTGCGGAGCTACGCGGCCCGGGTCGCCGGCGCGCCGGACCCGCTCCCGGAACTCGCCGTGCGGTACGGCGACTTCGCGCTGTGGCAGCGCGAGCGCCTGAGCGGTGAACGGCTCGCCGCCGAACTCGCGCACTGGGGACGCGAGCTCGGCGGCGTCGAGCCGCTGGAGCTGGCCTTCTCGCGGCCCCGGCCGCCCCGGCAGACCTTCGAGGGCGCCGGGCACGCCTTCTCCGTGGACCGGCCGCTGCTCGACCGGCTGACCGCCCTCGGCGACCGGCACGACGCCACCCCCCACATGGTGCTCCTGGCCGCGTTCCAGGTCCTGCTGTCCCGCTACGGCGGGCGGCGCGACTTCGCCGTCGGATCGCCCGTCGCCGGCCGTCCGGAGCCCGAACTGGAGCCGCTGGTCGGCATGTTCGTCAACGTGCTCGCGCTGCCCGCGCGGCTGGAGGGCGATCCCTCCTTCGCCGAGCTGGTCCGCCGCACCCGGGAGACCTGCCTCGACGCGTACGCCCACCAGGAGCTGCCCTTCGCCCAGCTGGTCAGCGAGCTGAACGTGCCCCGCGACGTCTCGCGCCCCCCGGTCTTCCAGGCCGTCCTCGCCGTGCAGAACTACGCCGTGCAGCGCGACGACACCGCACTCGATCTTCCCCTGGAGGTGGAGCCGTTCGGCATCCGGGCGAGCGGCACCCGGTTCGACCTCGAACTCTTCCTCCAGGAGTGGCCGGAGGGCCTGTACGGCTCCTTCAACTACAACACCGACCTGTTCGCCGAGGAGGACGTCGCCGCCCTCGCGTCCCACCTCGGACGGCTCCTCGACGCGGTCGCCGCCGCGCCCGACGTCCCCCTGTCCGGCCTCGACGCCCTCACCGACGAGGAGCGGGCCTTCGAGACCGAGCGGTTCAACGACACCGCTGTCGACCGGCCCGCCACCACCCTGACCGCCCTCTTCGCCGAGCAGGCCGCCCGCACCCCCGACGCCGTGGCGGTCGCCGTCGAGGACCGGCCCGCCCTGACGTACCGCGCGCTGGACGCCCTGGCCGAGCGGATCGCCGCCCGCCTCGCCGCGGAGGGCGTCGGCCCCGGCGATCTGGTCGCGGTGAGCGCCGAGCGCTCGCCGGAACTCGTCGCCGGGCTCCTCGGGGTGCTGCGCAGCGGAGCCGCGTACACCCCCCTCGAACCGGACTACCCGGCCGAACGGCTCGCCTTCCTGCTCGCCGACAGCGACGCCCCGGTCCTGCTCACCCAGCGCGGACTCGCCACCCCCGACGGCTGCGCCGCCCGCGTCCTGCTCCTGGACGACCCCGCCGAGTGGCCGCGCGCCCGTGGCGGGGTCGCCGGCCCGCGGCCGGACGACACCGCCTACCTCATCTACACCTCCGGCTCGACGGGGCGCCCGAAGGGCGTGCCCAACACCCACCGGGCCATCGCCAACCGCATCCGGTGGATGCAGGAGGCGTACCGGATCGGGCCCGAGGACGCCGTCCTCCAGAAGACCCCGACCGGCTTCGACGTGTCGGTCTGGGAGTTCTTCTGGCCGCTCACCACCGGCGCGCGGATCGTGCTCGCCAAGCCCGGCGGGCAGAAGGACAGCGGCTACCTGCGCGACCTCATCGTGTCCGCCGGCGTCACCGTCGCCCACTTCGTGCCGGCCATGCTCACCGCCTTCCTCTCCGAGGAGGGCGTGGAACGCTGCGCCGGGCTGCGCCGTGTGGTGTGCAGCGGCGAGGCGCTGCCTCCGGACGCCGCCCGCGAGCTGACCTCGCGGCTGCCCGGCCTGGCGCTGGCGAACCTGTACGGACCGACCGAGGCCGCGGTGGACGTCTCCGCCTGGGAGTGCGCCGGGCCCATGGAGACCGTCCCCATCGGCCTCCCCATCGACAACACCCGCCTCTACGTGCTCGACGACCGGCTGCGCCCGGTGCCGCCCGGTGCCCCCGGCGAGCTCCACATCGGCGGCACCGCCGTCGCCCTGGGCTACCACCGGCGCCCGGGCCTCACCGCCACCCGTTTCGTCCCCGACCCGTACGGCCCGCCGGGCTCCCGGCTCTACCGCACCGGCGACCTCGCGCGCCGGCGGCCGGACGGCACGCTCGAACACCTCGGCCGGATCGACCAGCAGATCAAGCTGCGCGGTCTGCGGATCGAGCCCGGCGAGACCGAGGCCGCGCTCCGCGCCCAGCCCGGCGTCGCGGACGCCGCCGTCGTGCTGCGCGAGGACCGGCCCGGCGACAAGCGCCTCGTCGGCTACCTCGTGGCCGCCGCCGGCGCCGACGAGCCCGACCCGTCCGCGCTGCGCGCCGCACTGCGCCGCACGCTCCCCGACCACCAGGTGCCGGCCGCGTTCACCGTCGTACCGGCGCTGCCGCTCACCCCGAACGGCAAGCTGGACCGGCGGGCCCTGCCCGTCCCGACGGTCCACCGCGCGGCCGGGGCGGCCGAGCCGGAGACACCGGCCGAGCTCGTCCTCGCCGAGATCTGGGCGGAGGTCCTGGGGCTGCCCCGGGTGGGCGCCGACGAGAACTTCTTCGACCTCGGCGGCCATTCGCTGCTCGCCACGCAGGTCGTGGCCAAGGCCCGCAAGCGGCTGGCGGAGGCCGGGGCCCGCCCGATCAGCGTGATGGACCTGTTCACCCACCGCACGGTCCGCGAGCTCGCCGCCGTCGCCGCCGTGGACGAGCGGGAGCGCGGCCCGAGGTCCCTGCTGCACCGGCTGACCCGCGCGGTCCCCGCCGAGCGGCGGCGGCTCACCCTCGTCTGCGTCCCGTACGGGGGCGGCAGCGCCGTCGTGTACCAGCCCGTCGCCGACGCGCTGCCCGCCGACACCGAGCTGTGGGCCGTCGCCATCCCCGGGCACGACCTCGGGGTGACCGAGGAGCGGCTCTCCTTCGACGACCTCGCCGAGGGCATCGCGGCGGAGGTGAGGGAGCGGGTGGAGGGCCCGCTCGTCGTCTACGGCCACTGCGCCGTGGGCACCGCCCTCGCCGTCGCCGTCGCGCGTTCCCTGGAGGCGTCCGGCCGGGAGCTGGAGGGTGTGTACGCGGGCGCCCAGTACCCCTTCGCGAAGCCGCGCAGCCGCGTCCTCACCGCCCTCGGGAAGATCGCCTCGCTGGAGCCGCTGGTGGGCGACCGGACGTACGCCAACTGGCTGACGGGCATGGGCGTCGACACCTCCGAGCTGGACGAGGAGCAGGTCCGGTTCGTCATCGGCAACATGCGCCGGGACACACTGGCCGCGGAGGACTGGTTCACCCGCGCCATCGCGGAGGTCGCCGACGGCGCTCCCCGGCTGAAGGCGCCGCTCGTCTCCCTGGTCGGCGACCGGGACCCGGCCGCCGACTTCTACCAGGAGCGCTACCGGGAGTGGCTGCTCCTCGCCGAACGGTCCGCCGTGGCCGTGCTGGACGAGGGCGGGCACTTCTTCATCACCTACCGGGCCGTCGAGGTCGCGGAGGCCGTCACCCGCGTGCACCGGGCCGTCCTGGACGGCACGACCGACGCGCTGCCCGCGGCGGACCCGGAGAACTCCTGGTGGTTCCACGGCGAGACGGGGCCCGCCTCCGACGCTGGGGCACCGGAGACCGGCGGACCGGTCACCGCCGATCCGACGGCCGTCGGGCCGGCTTCCGGGACCGGCGCCGCCGACGCGCCGGGGTCCACGCCCGGCCCCGCCCCCGGAGCCGGCGACGGCCCGGCCCCCGGTGCGGAGCCGGACGACGGACCTCAGCCCGGCATGGGGCGCTTCCTGCTGGTGGCGGGCGGTCAGCTCGCCTCCATCATGGGCTCCGCGCTCACCGAGTTCGCCCTGCCGATCTGGATCCTCCTGGAGACCGGGTCGATGGCCCGGTACGCGCTGTACGCGGTCGTCGCCATGCTCCCCGGCATCCTCGTCGGCCCGCTCGCCGGCGCGCTCGTCGACCGGATGGACCGGCGCAGGGTGATGCTGGTCGGCGACATCGCCGCCGGCGCCACCCAGGCCGGACTGCTCGTCCTGCTCCTCACCGGCCAGCTGCGGTCGTGGGAGGTGTACGTCCTGCTCGGGGTGCTCTCCGTCGCCCTGACCTTCCAGCGGCTCGCGTACGCCTCGGCCGTGCCGCAGCTCGTGCCCAAGCGCTATCTGGGCCACGCCAACGGCATCGTCCAGCTCGCCTTCGGCACGGCGCAGTTCGTCGTGCCGCTGGCCGCCGTCGCGCTGATGGCGGCGATCGGGCTGCGCGGCATCCTCGTCATCGACGTGATCAGTTACGCCGTGGCCATCGGGATCCTGCTCGTGGTGCGCTTCCCGCGCACACTGCCCTGGACCCGGCGCGAGTCCCTCGTCGCGGAGATCCGCAACGGCTTCACGCACGCGTGGCGGCACCGCGGCTTCCGCTCCATGCTCCTGTGGTTCGCCGGGCTCAACGTCTTCCTCTCGCCGCTCTTCCTCCTCACCACCCCGCTGGTCCTCGCCTTCGACGACCTCGGCGGCGCGGCCCGGGTCGCGGTCGCGGGCGGCGCCGGCGCGATCCTGGGCGGTGTGGCCATGGGCTTCTGGGGCGGGCCGCGCCGGCACCGGCTGCGCGGCATGCTCGCCCTCGCCGGACTCCTCGCCCTGGCGGGCGCCGTGACGGGGCTGCGGGCGAACCTGTGGGTGGTCGCCCTCGGGGCCTTCGGGATGTCCTTCGCCCTCGCCCTGGTCAACGGGATCTACGCGACGATCGTCCAGACGAAGGTGGCGCAGCGGTTCCACGGGCGGGTGTTCGCCCTGAACACGCTGGTCGCCTGGTCCACGATCCCGCTGGGCCACGGCGTCGTCGCCCCGCTCGGCTCCGCGTTCTTCGGGCCGCTGATGGAACCCGGCGGTGCCCTCGCCCCGGTCTTCGGACCGCTCGTCGGCACCGGTCCCGGCCGCGGCATCGCCCTGATGTACGTGCTGTTCGGGCTGGCGATGGCGGGACTGGTCGTCCTCGGTCTCCGGCTGCCGACGCTGGCCCGCTTCGACCGCGACGTCCCCGACGCGGAGCCCGACGACCTCGTCGGCCTGCGGGAGCGGGCCCGGGCCGCGGCGGACCGCCGGGCGAAGGCGGGCGCGGCGGACCGAGGCGGGGCGGCGGACGCCGCCGGGCGGCGCGCGGCATCGGGCGCGGCGGACCGCGTGGCGGAGACGGGAACGGCGGCTCACTCGGCGGAGACGGACGCCACGGGCCCCGGCACGCGGACACCCACCATCGACCACGCGGCGGAGACGGACGCCGCCGGTCGGCGGGCGAAGGCGGGTGCCCCGTGACGCACGGTCGTCCCGCGATCCGCCGCCCAGGGACCGGCGGCTCCCCCTCTGGTCCTCCCCCGCCCCCTCCCGCCACGCTGCCGGCGCTGCTCGCCCACCGGGCCGCCGCGCACGGGGACCGTACGGCGATCGTCAACGGCCCGGCGCGGCTGGGGTTCGCCGACTGGCGGGACCGCAGCGGCGCTCTGGCCGCCGCCCTGCGCGCGGCCGGGCTCGCCGCCGGGGACCGGGTCGGGCTGTGCTTCGGCACGGACCGGTGGACGGAGTACGCGGTGGCGTTCCTCGCCGTGCTGCGGGCCGGCGGCGTCGCCGTCCCGCTCTCCGACCGGATGGCACCCGCCGGACTGGGGCACGCCCTGACGGACTCGGGGGCCCGCCTCCTCGTGCACGCGGGCCCCGGACTGCCGGCCGGCACGCCGCCGGGCCTGCGGGTGCTCACCGAGGAGGACGCGGCCGGGCATCCCGTCGCCCCGGGGTTCCCCGAGCCCGACCCGGCGGCCCCCGCCCAGATCCTGTACACCTCCGGCACCACCGGAATGCCCAAGGGCGTGGTGGCCACGCACACGAACCTGGCGCACGGCTGCACGCGCGACGAGCGGCGCCGGCCGCTCCGCCACTCCCGTACCTTCCTGCACGCGTTCCCCGTGGGCAGCAACGCGGGCCAGACCATGCTCGTCAACGCGCTCAACGCGCACGCGAGCTGTGTCACCGCGCCGCAGTTCACCCCGGCGCGGTTCCTCCGGGCCATCGCCGAGCACGGCGTGGGCAGCGTGTTCGTGGTCCCCGCCATGGCGATCGAACTCCTCGGCTCACCGGCCCTGGCGACCGCCGCCGGGAGCGGCGCCCTCGACACCGTCCGCCTCGTCGGCTCGACGGCGGCGGCCCTGCCGCAGCAGGTGGCGCTCGGACTCGGCAGGGCGTTCGCCCCGGCCCAGGTCGTCAACTACTACACGTCCACGGAGGCCGCCCCCGCCCAGGTCACGCTGCTCTTCGACGCGGACCGGCCGGAGTCGCCCGGCCGGCCGGCGTCGCTGGCCGACCTGCGTGTCACCGACGCGGCCGGTCGCCCGCTGCCGCCCGGCGAGCCCGGGGAGCTGTGGCTCCGCTCCCCCGGGGCCCCTCGCGCCTACCTGGGGGACGGCGACGACGGGGTGTTCCGTGACGGCTGGACCCGGATGGGCGATCTCGGCCGGGTCGACGAGGACGGTTTCCTGCACCTCCTCGACCGTGAGCGGGACGTCGTCAAGTCCGGTGCCCACAAGGTCTCGACGCTCCAGGTCGAGAACGCGCTGCACGCCCATCCGGACGTCGTGGACGCCGCCGCGGTCGGCGTCCCGCACCCCGTCCTGGGGAGCGTGGTGGCCGCCGCCGTCGTCCCGCGCGGCACGGACCCGGTGGGCAGCGGCGGGGACCGCGACGGTCTGACCGCGACCGCCCTGCGGGCCTTCCTCCTGGACCTGCTGTCCGCCCACGAGCTCCCCGCCACCGTCCTGTTCCTCGACTCGCTCCCCCGCAACGAGGGCGGCAAGGTCCTCAAGCGGGAGCTGCGCCGGATCCTCACCCACGACCCCCGCGAGGCCACCCCATGACCCAGCTCAGCCCGGCCCAGCACGGCATCTGGCTCACCGAGCGCACGCGCGACACCGGCGGCGCCTACCACCTGGCCGTCACCCTCGACCTCGCCGGCCCGCTCGACACCGACGCCCTCGACCGCGCCTGCCGGACGGTGACGGCGCACCACCCGGCGCTCACGAGCCGGCCGGGGCCGGACGGCTCCGTCCAGCGCTGCGAGGTCCCGGCCCCCCGTCGCGCCGACTGCGCGCCCGAGGAGCTGGACGCCGCCCTGGCCCGGGAACGCGCTGCGCCCTTCGACGCCGACGCCGGTCCCCTCTGCCGCTTCACCCTGTTCCGTACGGGCCCGGAGTGCCACGTCCTCCTGGTCGCCGCCCATCACCTCGTCCTCGACGGCGAGTCGAAGGACCGGCTGGTCGCCGACCTCGCCGCCGCCTACCGCGGCGAGCCCCTGCCGCCCGCCGCCGAGGCGCCGGCGGGCCCGCCCGCGCCGGAGGTGCTGGCCGCCGCCCGCGCGTACTGGGAGGAGCGCGGGTACGGGCCGGGCGCGCCCGTCCTGCCCGGTCTCGTGCCGCCCGCGGACGGCGGCCTGGTGGCCGCGCCGGGCGCCGAGGTGCCGTTCCTGCTGGACGCCGGGCGCTGCGCCGCGCTCGCTGAGGCCGCCGGGAAGCTCGGCGTGACCCGCTTCGAACTCCTCCTCTCCGCCTGGCACGCGCTCCTCGTCCGGTACGGGGATCCCGCCCCCTCCACGGCGATCGAGCTGTCCCTGCGGACGCCCGGCGCGCCGGTGGGCGTCGGCCTCGCCGTCAACGAACTGCCCCTGCGCGTCGGCCCCGTCGAAGACCGGGATCCGGTCCGTCTGCCGTTCGAGGACTGGGTGCGCGCGGTGCGGGGGGAGCTGCGGGCGCTGTACCCGCACCGGGCCGTCCCGCTCGGTCAGGCGGTCCGCGGCCTGGCCCCGCGTACGGCGCTCACCCCGCTGTCGGTCAGCTACCGGCGCCGGCCCGCCGCGCCCGCTCCGGACTTCGGGGCCGTGGCCGCCGGGGTGCGCTGGATCGGCTTCCCCGGCGCCGTCCGCAACCTCCTCCACCTCCAGCTCGTGGACGGCGGGGACGAGATCCACGGCAGCGCGCAGTTCCGCACCGCGCCGCCCTTCGGGCACGCGCCCGGGCAGGACGACGGCACGGCCGGGGCGGTCCCCGGCACGGACGGCCCGGCCGCCGACGGCGGCGGATGTCTCACTACCGGCACCGTCCGCCGGATCGTCGGCCACTGGACGCGGCTCCTCGACGCGGCCCTCGCCGATCCCACGACCCCGCTCGGGGAACTGCCGCTGCTCGACGGGGACGAGCTGCGCGATCAGCTCGCCGCGCCCGCCCCGCGCCCGGAACTCGCCGCGCGCACCGTCCCCGCGCTGCTGGCCGCCCGGGCGGCGGAACGCCCCGACGCGGTCGCCGTCGTCGCGGACGGCGAGCGGATCACGTACGCCGAGCTGACCCGCCGGGTGGCGCACGCCGCGGCGGCGCTCGCCCGGCACGGCGCCGGACCGGGGACCCTCGTCGGCATCGGGCTGCCGCGTGGCCTCGACCAGCTCGTCGCCGTCCTCGGCACGCTGGCCGCCGGGGCCGCCCACCTGCCGCTGGATCCCGGCTACCCGGCGGAGCGGCTGGCCTTCGTCCGGGAGGACGCCGGCCTCGCCCTGCGCGTCACCCTCGCCCCGGAGGGTGCCGGCGACCTCAGCCCGGCGGACCTCGCCCCGGGCGCGGGCGCCGCCGTGCCGTCCCTGCCGCTGCCCGACCCCTCCCTCCCCGCGTACGTGCTGTACACCTCGGGCTCCACCGGCCTGCCCAAGGGCGTGGAGGTGCCGCACTCCGCCCTCGCCAACGTCCTGGGCGGCCTCGCCGAGGACCTGGGGTCCCGCCCGGAGGACCGCTGGCTGGGGCTGACCTCGCTGTCGTTCGACATCTCCGCCGTCGAACTGCTGCTGCCCCTGACCACGGGCGGCCGGGTCGTCCTCGTCCCCGAGGGCGCCCACCGCGACGGGCCCGCGCTGCTCGGCCTGATCCGGCGTGAGGGCGTCACCCACGTGCAGGCGACGCCGAGCGGCTGGCGGCTGCTGCTCGACGCCGGGCTCGACGACAGCTGCCCCGTCCCGACCGCGCTCACCGGGGGCGAGGCCCTGCCCGCGTCCCTCGCCGCCCGGCTGACGGCCGCGACCACGCGGCTGGTCAACGTCTACGGCCCCACCGAGACCACCATCTGGTCCACGCTCGCCGAACCCGCTCTCACCGCCGGGGGAGCCGTCTCCCTCGGCTCCCCGCTCGCCAACACCCGGGTCCACGTGCTCGGTCCCGACGCGAGGCCGGTGCCGTACGGCATCGCGGGCGAGCTGTACCTGGGCGGCGCGGGGGTCGCGCACGGCTACCGGGGGCGGCCGGGGCTCACCGCCACCCGCTTCCTGCCCGACCCGTACGGACCTCCCGGCAGCCGCATGTACCGCACCGGCGACCTGGTCCGGCGCGGTGCCGACGGGGTCCTGGAGTTCCTCGGCCGCTCGGACAGCCAGGTGAAGCTGCGGGGCCACCGGATCGAACTGGGCGAGATCGAGGCCCGGCTGGCCCGGCACCCCGCGGTCGCCCAGGCGGCGGCTGTCCTGCACGGCCCGGAAGGAGACCGCCGCCTCACCGCCTACGTCGTCCCGTCCGGCGCGGCCCCGCAACCCGACGCGCTGCGTGCCTTCCTCGCCGGTTCCCTCCCGGCGGCCGTGCTCCCGGGGGCGTACGTCGTCCTGGACGCCTTCCCGCTGACGCCCAACGGCAAGCTGGACCGCGCCGCGCTGCCGGAGCCGGAGGCCGTCCGCCCCGAGCCGGCCGCCGCTCCGCCGGCGGACGAGGCGCCGGATCCGGTCGGCGCCGCCGTGCTGGCCATCTGGCGCGAGGTCCTGGAACTCGACGACCTCACCCCGGACGAGGACCTGTTCGACCTGGGCGGCCACTCGCTGACCATCACGGCCATCGCCGCCCGGATCCACGAGCGCCTCGGCGCCGTCGTCCCGCTGGACGTCTTCTTCGACACACCCACCGCACGCGACGTCGCCGCCGTCGTCCGTACCCTGCGCGAGGAGCAGTCATGAGCAACGAGACCCGCTACGCCGTCGTCGTCAACGACGAGGAGCAGCACGCCGTCTGGCCGGAGGGCGCCCCGCTGCCCGAGGGCTGGCGGCCCGAGGGCTTCGCCGGCACCGAGGAGGAGTGCGTCGCCCACGTCGACCGCGTCTGGTCCGACATCCGCCCGCTCAGCCTGCGCCGCCGGCTGGCCGCCGAGCGCTCCGACGGCCGGACGGAGGCCCGATGAGCGCGCCGGAGCGGGCCCTGCCGTCCGACACGCGGGCGTCCGGCACACTGCCGTCGGAAGCGCCGCCGTCGCGCGCGCTGCCGTCGGACGAGAGCGCGTCGGCGGAGCGGGCGGCGGGCGAGTGGCCGTCGGACACCCCGCCGGACACCGTCCTCTCCCACGCCGCGCAGGCCCTGCGTCCGCAGGTGGCCGCGCTCGTGTCGCGGTCCACCGACGGGACGGTCGGCGTACGGGAGCTGCTCGACTCCACCGAACCGCTCGCCGCCCTCGGCGTCAGCTCGCTCTCCCTGCTGCGCCTGGTCGACGCCGTGGAGGAGACGTACGGCGTCTTCGTCGACCTCGGTGACCGGACCCTGCACACCGAGGGCCTGCGCGGCCTCACCGAGCGCCTGGTCCGGCTCGGGGCGGAGGCCACGCCGTGAGCCCCACCGCCACCGGCGCCGCCCCGGAGCGGCAGGCGCCGCCGGGGGACGGCCCGGTCCCCGACGAGGTCCTGGACGTCCCCTTCGCCGGCGGGCGGTCGGGCGACGCGCCCCTCACGTGGGGCCAGCGCGCCCTCTGGCACGCGATCGGCCGGACCGCGCCCAACGACCACTACTTCAACCTCGGCAGGGTCCTGCCCCTCGCCGACCGGGGCGCCCCGGTGGACACCGCCCGCCTCCGCACGGCGCTCGCCGCCCTGCTGGTACGGCACGAGGCGCTGCGCACACGGGTGGCGGTCGAGGGCGGCGAGCCGGCGCAGCGGCTCCACGGGGAGGGACGGGCCGCGCTCCTCGTGCGGGACGAGCCCGACCCGGACCGGGCCGGGGAGACGGCCGCCGCGCTGCTGGCGGAGCTGTCCGGGCACCGGTTCGACTACGCGGAGGAGTGGCCGGTGCGGCTGGGCGCGGTGCGCAGCGGCGGGCGGATCACCCACGCGGTGCTCGCGCTGTGCCACCTGGCCGCCGACGGGCACGCCGCGGAGGTCCTCGTACGGGACCTGCGGCTGCTGGTGCGGCGCGGGGCCGCGGGGCCGGTCTGTCCGGAGACGCCGCTGGACCTCGCCCGGCACCAGCGCGGTCCGGCCGGGCGCCGGGCGAGCGAGGCGGCGCTGGCGCATTGGGAGCGCGGGCTGGCGCAGGTGCCGCCGACGATGTTCGCGGAGCGGGTGGCGGAGCCGCTGCGGCCGCGCTTCTGGACGGGTCGGCTGGTCTCGGCGGCGCTGCCGCGTGCCGTGGACGCGGTGGCGGTCGCCCACGGGGTGAGCGGTTCCACGGTGCTGCTGACCGCCGCCGCGGCGCTGGTCGCGGCCGGCCAGGGGCACCGCGCCGCCGCGGTGATGCCGATCGCGGGCAACCGGGCGGCGGAGCGGCGGAGGACCCTGGTCAGCACGCTGTCGCAGGACGCGCTGTTCGTGCTGGAGCTGCCGGACGATCCTGACGGCGAGGCGGTCTTCACGGATCTGCTGGCCGGGGCGTGGCCCGCCGCGCTGGCCGGGTACCGGGCCGCCGCCTACGATCCGGTCGGCTGGGACGCCCTGCTGGAGCGCGCGGCCCGCGACCGGGGCGCCGAGGTGCACCCGTACTGCTGCTTCAACGACATGCGTCTGGTGGACCGGGCAGCGGCCACCGGCCCGGCGCCGACGGCCGCGGAGCTGGCGGAGTCGCGGCGGCGCACCGTCCTCGACTTCCCGGCGACGCAGGAGCGGGTGGCCTGCCGCTACTGCCTGCACCTGACCGGCGACGCCGCCGCGCTGACCGTCACCCTCACCGCCGACACGGCCTATCTGCCGCCGGAGGCGATCCACGCCCATCTGCGGGGCATCGAGGAGGTCGTGGTCGCGTCCGCGGCCGGCAGCCCGCCGCCGCTCTCCCGGCTGTCCGGGCTCCTCGCGGGACCGGAGGCCCGCCGGTGAGCGGCGGGCGAGTGCCCCGGCCGCTCGCCCACGCCGACACGACGTCCTGCGCGCAGGGCGGGCGGATGCGGTTCCACGTGGCGGCGGGCGACGGGGGCCGGTTCCGGGGCCGGGTGGTCGTCACGGACGTGGTGGCGGAGCGGGTCGTGGCGGAGGCCGACGTCACGGGGCCGGGCTGGACGCTCGACGTGCCGGAGGCGTGGCCGAGTTCGCTGTACCGCGCGTCGTTCCACGACGCCCGTCCGGAGACGCCCGCGCCGGAGCGGGACGCCGAGCACGAGGTGTGGTTCGCCGTACGGTCCGCGCGGCCGGGTGCCGCCTCCTCCGTACTCGTCTCCATCCCCTTTCCGACGTGGCGGGCGTACCACCGGGCGGGCGAGCCCGGCCGGAGCATCTACTACGCGGAGCAGCCCACCCGGGCCGCACGGGTGTCCCTCGCCGCGCCGGGCGGCGGGCCGCCGCCGGAGCGGTGGGAGGAGCCGCTGCTGCGCTGGCTGCACCGGACCGGGCGCCCCGTCGAGTACTGCTCCGGCTTCGACCTGCACGACGGGCCGGGTCTCCTCGCGCCCTACCGGCTCCTGGTCGTGAACGGGCACGACGAGTACTGGACGGCGGAGATGCGGGACTCCGTCGAGGGGTTCGTGCGGCGCGGCGGGAACCTCGCCGTCTTCGCCGGCAACACCGCCTGGTGGCAGATCCGGCTGGAGGACGGGGGCCGCACGATGGTCTGCCACCGCGACGCCGCCGCCGATCCCGTCGCCGCCATGGATCCGGCGCGGGCGACCGTCGAGTGGTCGAGCTCCCCGGTCGACCGGCCGGAGAACACCATGACCGGCGTCAGCTTCCGGCAGGGTGCGGGGGCGTGGGGTGACGGGATGGCGCTGATCGGCCGCGAGGCGTACACGGTCCGCTTCGCCGGCCACTGGGTCTTCGAGGGTACCGGGCTGCGCGACGGGGACGCCTTCGCGCGCGGGGCGCTGGGGTACGAGACGGACGCGGCGGAGCTGGACTGGTCGGCCGGCGTGCCGCGGGCCACCGGCCGTGACGGGACGCCCCGGTCGTTCGCCGTGCTCGCCACCGCCGACCTGCGGCACTGGCGGACGTACGGGCAGGGCGGCTGGGCGACCATGGGCGTCTTCCGCGCCGGGGCGGGCACCGTCTTCAACGCCGCCACCATCAACTGGGGCCGCGCGCTGCACGATCCGGCGGTCGACCGTGTCACGCGCAACGTCCTCGACCGGCTCTCCGGTGTCGTCCCGGCCCCGCGCTGGCACACCGTCGGCCCGGCGCCCCGGCTGCGGGCGCTCGCCGTGTGCGAGGGGCTGCTCTTCGCCGTGTCCGAGGACGGCCGGACGCTGCTCCACCGCGAGCCGTCGGAGCAGAACCTCCCCTGGACGCCGTGCCCGCCCGCCGACGGCTCCCCGACGCCCGAACTGCGCTGCCTGACCGCGCCGCGCGAGGCCTCCCACCCGATGCCGCTGGCGCTGCTGGCGGTCACCGGGGACGACCGGCTGGTGCACCGGGCGCCGGTGCCGGGGCCCGCGCCGTGGCTCCCGGCGGGGCGCGTTCCGGCGGGGACGACGGCCCTGGCGATGTGCGACAACAGCCTGTTCGCGGTGACCCCGCACGACGACACCCTCCACGCGCGCCCGGCCGGCGACTTCGGCGCCCCGTGGCGACGGCTGGGCCCGGCGGGCAAGGCCTCGGCGCTGACGGTCCTCGGGGCCCGGCTCCACGCGGTGACTCCCGACGGCCTCCTCACCCGCGCGCCCGTCCTCACCGAGGCGCCCTTCGCACCCGCCGCGCCGCCGGTGTCCTTCCCGCCGTCCCGGGCCCTCGCCGCGTACGCGGGGCGCCTGCTGGCGGCGACGGAGGACGACCGGCTGATCAGCCACCCGGGGGTGTGAGGACCGCCGGGCGGGGCCTCGGTCGCGGTGGCAGGCGCCGGAGGCCCCGGCCCCGGGCGGCACGGCGGGTGGGCCCGGTCCGGTCAGTTCCGGGCGTTGAGCCCGGCGACGATCGAGGCCGGGGTGTGGCCGCTGCTGTCGGAGAGGCGGTGGAAGTCGACGGCCACGAAGTTCGGGTCGCGCCCGCCGGCGGCCGGGCGGCACCGCTGGTCGATCCGGTCGCGGAGCTTGGCGCCGTTGTCGAGGGCGGCGTTGATGACCGTGGGTACGTTGCGGTGGTGGCTCATGGTGAACAGGCGCCGGAAGCCGGGCTCCTTGCGGTCCAGTGGCACGTCGGCCCAGCGGGTGACGCAGGAGACGTCGTTCCCGAGGTCGCCGAGGCTCCAGTAGTTGCTGACGGTCCAGGCCTTGTCGTGCATGACGCCGAGGTGTTCGCGGTCGCCCTCGTCGCTGAAGATCAGCAGGCGCTTCCCGGAGGCGATGAGGTCAGTCATCCGCGGCCACCCCTGCCCGCGCACGTTCCACGCGTCGGGCCGGAAGAGCATCTGGTCGAGGCCGCGCACCCGGCCGAGCGAGTTCCCCAGCTGCTGGGCGCTGACGTAGTCCTCCAGGAAGACGCTCACGACCTCGGTGGGGTTCGCGGCGAGGAAGTCGACGACGGTCTGCATGCTGCCGTGGAAGGACTGCCGGGGCAGCGCGTACGTGACCCCGGCGAAGGTCTTGCACTCGCCGTGGCAGAGGTAGACGTCGCTCGGGTAGCAGTCGCTGCCGAAACTGATGACGCACAGCCACCGGCTCTTCTGATACCAGTGGGTGTCCAGGCTCAGTCCGCGCACCCCGTTGTCGAGCTGATGGCGGATCGACTCGGACTGGGCGACCGAGGTCCAGCGCGCGTCCTCGTAGTTGGTGAAGGCGTTGTGGGTGGCGAGGAAGCTCACCTCGTCGAGCCGCTTGTCGCCCCACCGCGCCCGGGCCTGTGTCGCGGCGGCGGTGGCGCCTGCCTGGCCCGCGCCGGCCGGGACGGCGGCGGCCGTCGCGGCGCGGGCGGGTGCGGGCGGCGGGGCGGCACTCGCCACGGTCGGGGTCGCCAGGAGGCTCAGCAGGAGCAGCAGAAGGGCGGCGAGGTACCGGGCGCTTCCCCCGCGTCCCGCACCGGACCTCCGCAGGCTTGACATGTCCACGTTTAACATGCGCGGAAGAATAGCCGCTCTTCGGGAGATTGCCCCCTGCCCGACGGGCTCGGGCCGGACGCGACCGCCACCGACCCCACCCCCCGGGCGCACCACCTCTCCGATCCGGGGCACTGCGGACACCCGGGAACCCGTGAGGCACACCAGCTCGACCACTCCACCCACCTGCTCTTACCTCAGGTAACATGCAAGGCCCGTACGCCGCCCCACCCCCGCCGCCGGAGGCGCGCCATGCCCGTTCCCACCCCGCCCGCCCGCCTGCTCGGCGGTCTCCTGATCGGTGCCGGTGTCGCCCACTTCGCCGTTCCGCGGCCGTTCGACGCGACCGTCCCCCGGAGCCTGCCCGGCGCGCCCCGGACCTGGACCCACCTCAGCGGACTCGCGGAGATCGCCGTCGGCGCCGCGATCGCCCACCCGCGGACCCGTAGCGCGGGAGCCCTGGCCGCGGCGGGGCTGTTCACCGCCGTCTTCCCCGCCAACGTCAAGATGGCCTACGACTGGCGTCACCGGCCCGCCCCGCTCAAGGCGGCGGCGCTGGCCCGCCTGCCCCTCCAGGTGCCCCTGGTCGTCTGGGCGCTCCGCACGCACCGGTCCGCGCGGTCCGGCGGCTGACGGACGGCGACGCAGCGGGCGACCGGCCTCCGGGCGGCCGCCCCCCGGGCGGGTGCCATCCCGCCCGCGTCGCGGAACCGGCAGGCGGCGCTAGGCTGAGACCACGCCCCCGTGGAGGCCGGGGCCCGGCGCCCGAAGCATCGCGCGCGGCGCGCGTCCACGCACGCCCCCGTCCCGCCCCGACGTCCACCCGCTCTCCGGGAGGACCCTTGAACACCTCGACGCCGCCCCGGTTCGACCCCCAGCGCGTCCCCCATCTCCTCGGCTCGTTCGCGCCGGTGACGGAGGAGGTCGACGTCGTCGACCTGGACGTGACGGGTGAGATACCCGCCGGTCTCGACGGGCTCTACGTGCGCAACGGCCCCAACCCTCGCTTCACCCCGATCGGCTCCTACCTGTACCCCATCGACGGGGACGGGATGCTGCACGGCGTATGGCTCTCCGAAGGGCGGGCGCGCTACCGCAACCGCTTCGTGCGCACGGCCGCCATGAAGGCCGAGGAGCGGGTCGGCCACGCCCTGTGGGGCGGGGTCGAGTCCTTCGTCCTCCCGGGCGCCGACCAGGTCGGTCCCGAGCTCGCCGACGACTTCAAGGACATGCCCGACATCCACGTCGTCGGCCACGCGGGACGGCTCCTGGCCCTGGCCGAGTCGGCCTGCCCCTACCGCGTGGACGAGGAGCTCGGCACCGTCGGCCGCGAGACCTTCGACGGCGCCCTTCCCGCCGGCATCACCGCCCATCCGAAGATCGACCCGCTGACCGGCGAGATGGTCGTGTTCTGCTACGCCCTGGAGCCGCCGTACCTCACCTGGTCGGTCATCGACCGACACGGCACGGTCACCCGCAAGCCCACGCCGGTCGAGAGCGTGGACGAGCCCATGATGATCCACGACATGGCGCTCACCGAGCGCTACGTCGTCCTGACGCTGGCGCCCGTCTTCTTCGACCTCGAAGCGGCGATGGCCGGCGGCTCGTTCCTGGCGTGGCGCCCGGAGCGCGGCACGCGGGTGGCGCTCATCCCCCGGGACGGCGGTCCCGTCGTATGGGCGACCGACGACCCGTTCTGGCTCTGGCACACCGTCAACGCCTACGACGACCCGTCCGACGGCGGGAGCGTCGTCCTCGACTACGTCCAGTGGAGCCGACTGTCGATCGCCCCCGGGCACGAGGGCGAGGGACCTCCGCGGTGCGCGCTCGTCCGCGCCCGCGTCGACCCGGCCGCCGGCAGCGTCACCCGTACGGAACTGGACGACTCGCGCGTCGAACTGCCGCGCGTCGACGACCGGCTGATCGGCCGCCGGCACCGGTACCTGGCCGTCACCGCCGAGACCGGGCGCACGGACCTGCTGGCCGGCGAGTACGACGCCCTGCGCTGGTACGACACGGAGCGGGGGACCTCCCTCGTGTGGCCCGCCGGCGACCTGTCGGTGGGCGAGCCGGTGTACGCGCCCGCCCCGGGCGACGACTCCGACGAGCACGGCCACTGGCTGACCTTCGCCACCGACCGCACCGACGGCACGAGCTGGCTCCTGGTCCTCCCGGGCGAGGACCCCGCCTCCGGCCCCGTCGCCCGCGCCCGTGTCCCCGTCAGGGTCCCCCTCGGCCTCCACGGCTCCTGGCTCCCGTCCTCGCCCGGCGAGTGACCGGGATCCCCGTGCGCCGGACCGCCCGTAGCCTCCCGGGTCAGCGGCCTGGCGGCCGGGTATTCGACGGGGACGGCCGATCAGGGCGCTGACGCATCCGCGGAGGAGCCGTCGGCGTAAGGCTGTGTACGTACGCGCCGACAAGCCTGCCGCAGGGGGGACAGCGATGACACTGACACCGGACTGCGAGCTGGGGGTCCACATCTCCTGCCGCACGGCGACGGTCGTCGTCCACGGCATCGTCATCGTCCGGGGCGGTCACTGCGACTGCACCTGCCATCAGCAGGGGCGGCGGGCGCCCGAGGAAAGCGGGCCGACACCGCACCCCGTCCGTCGCCGGTAGAGCGCGGCGCTCCGCCTCGCCGGTCTCCCGCTACCGGCGTCCGCGGTGGACGCCGGGGGACCACCGGCCCCGCGCGACGTGGTCATCCAGGGGCGGTTCGGGCGGAGCGCGGTCCGCCCGGGACCTCGTGGGCTACGCGGCGGGGGCGAGTTCCGCGCGGCCGAACAGGAGGGGCCATCCGGTGGGGAGTCGGTGGAGGACGCGCCCTGTCAGGTCGGCCCCGGAGTGGGCGGCGACGGCGGCGAAGACCGAGCCGGTGTCCCAGCGGGTCACGGCCAGGGAGGACCCGGAGCGGGCGGCGAGGTCCTTGACGAAGTCCCATCCGGTCATCGGGTGGGGGTCGGGGATCTGCGCGGTGAGCACGCGCGCGGCTTCCAGGGGCAGACAACGGGCCAGGTCGACGCGTTCCTCGCCGGTCAGCTGACGCCCGAGCCCCGCGAGGACCAGGCGGACGGCCTCGTCGGCGCGCTCGCGGGTGGGGTAGGCGCCCTCGTGACGGACTCTCTCCAGCATCTGCTCGTACGCCGTCGTGTACGGCTGCTGGTGCTCGATCGGTACGCGCACGTCGGAGGTCACTGCGGTCGGTGCCTTTCACGTTCCCGTGGGTGCCGGGTGCGGCACCCCGGTGTCGGTCGGACGGACTGGGGGCGGCCGGACAGGAGGTCGTGGCCGACGGGGAGTCGGAGCGGGATCCGCGCCGTCAGCTCCTCGCCGGCCGGATCGGCGACGGTCGCGCGGTCATCGGCCGCCGCCCCTTCTGCTCGTCGGGCTGTGGGCGGGGCGGGGAGGCTCACCGACCTCCGTCCGCCCCGGCCCTGCCGACGTCAGCCGGAGATCTCCTTGCGGCCGGAGCCGGAGCCGATGGAGATCTTGCGGGGCTTGGAGCGCTCGGCGATCGGGATGCGCAGGGTGAGCACCCCGGCGTCGTAGTCGGCCTGGATGCGCTCGGTGTCGAGGGTGTCGGCGAGCACGATCTGCCGGGAGAAGGCGCCCAGCGGCCGCTCGGACAGTTCGACCTTCACACCGTCGGCCTTCGCCACCGGCCGCCGCTCGGCCTTGACGGTCAGCATGTTCCGCTCGACGTCGATGTCGATCGCGTCCGCGGTCACGCCGGGGATGTCGAAGGCCACCACGAAGTCGTCGCCCTCGCGGTAGGCGTCCATCGGCATCACCGACGGCTTCGACCAGGTGCCCGGGCCCATCAGCTGCTGCGCCACGCGGTCCAGCTCACGGAAGGGGTCAGTGCGCATCAACATCGTGAGAACACCTCCAGGGGTCAGAGCAGTTGCTGCCAATGCGCTGCACGGCAACCGTTGTAACATGTCATCCGATGGATGACAAACATGCCGTCATCGACTCGATGACCTCTGGAGGGAGGCGCCCGTGACCGCAGGAGACGGACCACCCACGCCCGGTGGCGACGCCCTGGGACCGGCGTCCTTCCTCGCCGCCTCGGCGGCCCTGGCCGCCGTGGACGCCGCGCTGCGCGAAGCCCGGCGCGAGGCCCCCGACACCACCGGGCCCGGGCCCGAGCAGGCACTGGCCTCGCTGATGCTGCTGCGCGAGGTGCGCGAGCAGCTCGCCGGATGGGAGACCGGGCTGATCGAGGCGGCCCGCGTCGCGGGCGCCAGCTGGGCCGACCTCGCCGCCCCTCTCGGCGTCGCCAGCCGCCAGGCGGCCGAGCGCCGCTATCTGCGCGGCCGGCCCGGCACCGGCAGCACCGGTGAGCAGCGCGTGACGGCCACCCGACAGGCCAGGGCCGCCGAGCGCGCCACCGCCGCCTGGGCCCGTGCCAACGCCGCCGACCTACGGCGTCTCGCGGGCCGGCTCACCGCGCTCGCGCGCCTCGGGCCCGAGGCGCGCTCGGCGCAGACCGCTCTGCACGCCGCCCTCGGTGCCGCCGACGCCGCCGAGCTCCTCGCCCCCCTGGCCCTCATGCGACCCCACCTCGACGCCCGCCACACCGGCCTCGCCGCATCGCTCGACGCCCTCGACGGCAGACGAGCGACGGCAGTCGCGGAGGACGCCTGACGACTCCCCGCGCGCCGCGCACGCGGTCGCGGTCAGGGCGCGCCCGGCCCCGGCGGGGCGGACGAAGCCCCCCTCATCCGACTTCCCTTCCCTCATGATCCGTACGTGACGTTCCCACAGAAAGAGATCCGCATGGGCAGCAGTGTCGAGACGCTGGAGTTCCAGGCCGAAACCCGCCAGTTGCTCCGGCTGGTGATTCACTCGATCTACTCGAACAAGGACATCTTCCTGCGCGAGCTGATCTCGAACGCCTCTGACGCCCTAGACAAGTTGCGGCTGGAATCGCTCACGGACTCCGGTCTTTCCGAGATCGACCCCGCCGAGCTGCGCATCTGGCTGGAGATCGACAAGGACGCCCGGACCCTCACCGTCCGCGACAACGGGATCGGCATGACCCGGGACGAGCTCGTGGAGGTGATCGGCACCATCGCCAAGTCGGGCACCGCCGGCCTCCTGGAGAAGATCAAGGAGTCCAAGGACGCCGGGTCCGCCGAGACGCTGATCGGGCAGTTCGGCGTCGGCTTCTACTCGGCGTTCATGGTCGCCGACCAGGTCACCCTCCTCACCCGGCGGGCCGGGACCGACTCCGGCACCCGGTGGGAGTCCGACGGCGAGGGCACCTACCGGCTCCAGCCCGTCGACGGCCTGCCGGTGGGCACCTCGGTGATCCTGCACCTCAAGCCCGCCGACAGCGAGGACGGGCTCGCCGACTACCTCTCCGAACCGAGGATCCGCCAGATCGTCAAGCAGTACTCGGACTTCATCCGCTGGCCGATCCTGATGGCCACCGAGGAGACCGACACCGAGGGCGGCCTCGCGCGCGACCACGCCACGCTCAACTCGATGAAGGCGCTGTGGGCCCGGCCGCGCAGCGAGGTGACCGAGGACGAGTACCGCGAGTTCTACCAGCAGATCAGCCACGACTGGCTGCCGCCGGCCGAGACGATCCACATGCGCGCCGAGGGCACCTTCGAGTACGAGGCGCTGCTGTTCGTCCCCTCGCAGGCGCCCTTCGACCTGTTCTCCCGGGAGACCAGGCCCGGAGTGCAGCTGTACGTCAAGCGGGTGTTCATCATGGACGACTGCGAAGCGCTCATGCCCGACTACCTGCGCTTCGTCAAGGGTGTCGTCGACGCCCACGACCTGTCGCTGAACGTCTCGCGTGAGATCCTCCAGCACGACCGGCAGATCCGGGGCGTGCGCCGCCGCCTGGTGAAGAAGGTCCTCGGCGCCCTCAAGGACATGCGGGCCAAGGACGCCGAGCGCTACGCCACGGTGTGGGCCCAGTTCGGCCGCGCCCTGAAGGAGGGCCTGGTCGAGGACGCCGACAACACCGAAACGCTGCTCGAACTGGTGCAGGCCGCCTCCACGCACGACCCGCAGAAGGCCACCTCGCTGCGCGAGTACGTCGAGCGCATGAAGGACGGCCAGGACACGATCTACTACCTGACCGGCGAGACGCGCGCGACCGTGGAGAACTCGCCGCACATGGAGGCCTTCGCCGCCAAGGGGTACGAGGTGCTGATCCTCACCGACCCCGTCGACGAGGTGTGGGTGGACCGGGTCCCGGCCTACGACGGCCATCGCCTGCAGTCCGTCGCCAAGGGCATGGTGGACCTCGACGAACCGGCCGAGGGGGACGAGGAGGCCGAGTCCGAGAAGGCGCGGCGCGAGCAGGACTTCGCCGCCCTGCTGGCCTGGCTGACCACCGCACTCTCCGAGCAGGTGAAGCAGGTCCGCCTGTCGTCACGCCTGACGACCTCGGCCGCGTGCATCGTCGGCGACGCCCACGACGTGACGCCCACCCTGGAGAAGATGTACCGGGCGATGGGACAGCAGATCCCCCCGGTGAAGCGCATCCTGGAACTCAATCCCGCGCACCCGCTCATCACCGCCCTGCGCAAGGCTCACGAAGCGGGAGCCGACGACCCGGCACTGGCGGGTACGGCCGAGTTGATCTACGGCAGCGCGCTGCTCTCCGAAGGCGGCGACCTGCCCGACCCGGCCCGCTTCACCCGACTGCTCACCGAGCGACTGGCCCGCACCCTCTAACCACGGGACGGAGAGGACGCGACGGCGGAAGCGGGAAGGCACGGCACCGGAGCCGCGCCTTCCCGCGCGGACCCGCCGGCACCTGTCGAGGCCGCCCCTCCCCCACGGACCGACCGGGTGTCCGGGACGCCGATGCCACGACCCGCGTCGGCTCCGCCCCCACAGCCGGGACGGCGGGCCCTCGGCGCACTCAGGCTCCTCCAGGGCCGCTCCCCGGGAGGCCCGGCCGGGTCGCGCCGCCGCTTCGGGGCGGTACGGGACCCCCGGCCGCCCGGCGACGGGCGAGCGACTCGGCGGCGGCCTGCCGCGGGTGGCGGCGGCGCCAGTAGGGGTTGTCGTGCGGGAGCGAGCCGGACACCCGCCCGTACATCCCGAAGGTCAGGATCAGCAGGCCCATGACGAAGCTGAACATGACGTTGGACATGCCGAAGTCCAGGAAGTTCGCCGGCCTGTCGAGGACGAACAGGTGATAGAAGCCGCTGATCAGGAACGATCCGCCCACCACCATGTTCACGCCGGAGGCGATGTTTCCGCCGACCAGGGCCCCGGCCAGCAGGGCGACGCCCACCACCACCGAGATCAGGCTCAGGGTGTTGTTCGTGGTCATCCCGGCGATGCGTTCGCCGGACGTGCCGAACCAGCTGAGCGCGTCCGCGAAGCCCAGGCCTCCGAACACGAGCAGGATGCACCCGCACAGCGCCGCGCCCACGCGATACACGGTGGCCAGACGGTGATCCACAGGAAGTTCGTCCTTCAGGCGCACAGCCACTCCCTTCGTCGCCCCCACGCTCGGACCCGGCGCTCGGACCCGAGCGGCGCGCCCCCTCGCGGATTTTCCCTGCATTTCGGACAGGGTGCGGCTCGCGGATGCGGGTCCCCGCGATCCCGGCGGTCGGGTGGCCGTCCGCGTCCGCTCCGCTCGGCCGACGTGCCGTCCCCGGACGGCACGCCCGCCGGGACGGCACACGTCCCGGGCGCGCGGACGAACGGACGGAGCCGAGCAGGTGCCGCGCGGACGGCTGTGAGGCGACCGGTCCGGGCGGTGGAGCCGGGTCAGGCGGATCGCGCCCCCGGAGCAGCCGCCCCCTCCTGCTCGACGGGAGGGGTCCGTGGGCGCTCGGCGACGAACGTGTGGGTGATGCCCGTCTGCCAGCCGGGCTGCGGCAGACAGCGCACGCGGGCGAAGCCGGCTCGTCGCACGCGGTCGGTGAAGGTTCCCGCCGAGTCGAACTCCAGCACGCTGCGGTAGAGGTGCCGGTAGAGCTCGGCGTCACCGTTGAGGCGGGACCAGGGGCGCACGAAGCCGTTGACGACGGCCTTCCAGACGAGCCGGTCGGCCGGCCGGCCGGCGAGGCTGTACTCGTGGACGGAGAGTCGGCCGCCGGGCCGGAGAAGCCGGTGGACGGCATGCAGCACGGCGTCGGGGTCGGCGACGTTGCGCAGCAGGTACGCCGCGAAGACGGCGTCGTACGGGCCTCTCTCCTCGACGTCCGCCATGCGCTCGACCGGGGCGTGGACGAAGGACACGTTCTCCGGCCAGGTCTTCGCCCGGGCGCGCGCGAGCATGCCGGCCGAGGCGTCGACCCCGACCACGGTGGCCAGGGGCGCGGCACGCAGCAGCGCTTCCGTGGACGTACCCGTGCCGCACCCCAGGTCCAGCACGGTCAGCCCGGCTCCTCGCCCCGGCAGGCCCAGGCGGCGGGCGGACCGGCGGAGGTGGGCCGCGTAGCCCGGGCTGAAGGACGTCATGAGGTCGTAGGACGACGACGCGTGGTCGAACGCGGCGGCGAGCTCTCCGTCACGCAGCATGGCCATGGGAATCCCCTCGCTCGAGCGCCCAGCCTGCCGGACCCGGGGCGCTGAGGTCACGGGGCGCGCCGTGAGCATCCGCTCCGCCGTCCCCCGGAGCGGTCGAGGCCGTACGGCGTGCCGCGCGCGGGCCTGAGGAAGCGGAACAGGTCCAGGTGGCCCAAGCCCTGCTGCACCGCTGCATCCGCGGGGCAGTGAGGTAACGAAGTCCCGACGCACCGCACTGCCAGACGCCCGGCAGCAAGGGAATCCACATGCAGACGCTCGAGCCGCCCACGGTCGACCGCGACGTCACCGCCGCCCTGGACCTCGTCCTCCACGACCTGTTCCGACAACGCCTCGACGAGGCCCTGGCCATCGAGGGGACCTTCGCCGCGGACATCGCCCGGCGCGTGGCCGACTTCACCACCGGTGGTCACCGCCGCAGGGCCCGGCTGCTGTGGTGGGCCATGCGCGCGGTCGGCGGGGAGGGCGACGAGGCCGCCGCGACGCTGCGCGCGGCGGCGGCCGTGGAGCTCGTCCAGACGTGCGCGCTGATCCACGACGACGTCATGGACGATTCGGGGACGCGCCGGGGTGAGCCCGCCGTCCATGTGGCGCTCGACCGCCAGTACGGGACGGAGGGGCGCGCCCGCCCTGTGGCGGGCTTCGGCAGGTCGGCCGCCGTGCTCGCCGGAGACCTGGCCCTGGCCTGGGCGGACGACGTGTTCGCGGAGGCGCTTCTGAGGACCCCGCACTCGGCGGGGCTCGGCGCGCAGTGGCGGGCCATGCGGACCGAGATGGTCGCGGGGCAGTATCTGGACCTGCACGCGCAGGTGACCGGCGCGGGCTCGCGCGGGCTCGCCCTGCGGACCGCGGTCCTGAAGACGGCGTGCTACTCGGCGGTGCATCCGCTGCTCCTGGGAGCGCGGCTCGCGGGGGCGGGGGACGGGGTCCTCCGGGAGCTTCGCCGGGCCGGACTGTGCGCCGGGATCGCCCTCCAGCTGGAGAACGACCTGCAAGGGGTCTTCGGCGATCCGGCACGTACCGGCAAACCGGCCGGCGAGGACCTGCGCGAGGGCAAGGCGACCTACCTCATGGCCGTGGGAAGGGCGCTGTGCGTGCGCCGCGGCGACACCGCGGGGCTCCGGCTCCTGGACACGGTCGTCGGTTCCCCCACCGCCACGGACGCCGACCGGCGGCGCGTACGGGACCTGCTCGACGGGCAAGGAGCCCGTGCGCACGTCACCGCGCGGGTGGACGGCCTGTGTACGCGGGCCGTCGACGCCCTGCGGCGGGCGGATCCGGTGCCCGGGCCGGGCGAGCGGCTGGAGCGGCTCCTCCTGGACGCCTGCGGCCGGACGCCGGCGGAGGTCGCCCCGGGTCCGCGTACCGGCGCGGGCGAAGTCGGCCTGAGGGAGCCGGCGCCCCGGTCCTCTGCCGCGATGACGGGAGGGGTGCGATGAAGAGGGTTCCGGGGAGGACGGACCACGTCGTCGTGGTGGGCGCGGGATTCGCCGGTCTGTCGGCGGCGCTCCATCTGCTCGGCGCGGGACGGAAGGTGACCGTCGTCGAGCGCGACGCCGGGCCGGGCGGGCGGGCCGGGCGGCTGGACCTCGACGGATTCCGGGTGGACACGGGGCCGACCGTCCTCACGATGCCCGCCCTCCTCGACGAGGCGTTCGCGGCCGTCGGGGACTCGCTGCGCGAGCGGGTGGAGCTCGTGCCGCTCCACCCGGCGTACCGGGCGCTGTTCCGGGACGGCAGCTCTGTCGACGTCCACACCGAGGCCGAGGCGATGGTGGCCGAGGTGGAGCGCTTCGCCGGGGCCCGGGAGGCCGACGGCTATCTCAGGCTGCGCTCCTGGCTGGGCCGGCTGTACGCCGTGCAGGAGCACCGGTTCATCGGCACGAACTTCGACTCGCCGGCGCAGCTGCTCCACCCGGACATGGCCCGGCTCGCGGCGCTGGGCGGACTCGGACGCCTGGACCGCGCGATCGGATCCTTCCTGAAGGACGAGCGCCTGCGTCGGGTCTTCTCGTTCCAGGCCCTGTACGCGGGTGTGCCGCCGTCGCGGGCGATGGCGGCCTACGCGGTGATCGCGTACATGGACACCGTGGCGGGCGTGTACTTCCCCCGCGGCGGGATGCACGCCGTACCGGTGGCGATGGCCGACGCGGCCCGACGGGCCGGTGCCGACCTCCGGTTCGGGGAGCGGGTCGAGGCGTTCGAACGGTCGGGGTCCCGGGTGACCGGGGTGCTGACGGAGCACGGGCGGATCCCGTGCGACGCGGTGGTGCTGACCACCGAGCTGCCCCACGCCTACCGGCTCCTGGGCCGCGCGCCGCGGCGGGCGCTGCGGACCCGGCACTCCCCCAGTGCCGTGATCCTGCACGCGGGGACGGACCGCACCTGGCCCGTCCTCGCCCATCACACCATCTCCTTCGGCGGGGCCTGGGCCCGTACGTTCGAGGAGCTCACCCGTTCCGGGGAGCTGATGACGGATCCCTCGCTCCTCGTCACCCGGCCCACGGCCACGGACCCCTCGCTGGCGCCGCCCGGCCGGCACCTCCACTACGTCCTGGCGCCGTGCCCGAACACCGACATCGGTCCGGGGCCCCTGCACTGGGGCGAGCTCGGCCCCGCGTACCGGGAGTCCCTGGTCCGTGAACTGGAACGGCGCGGACTGGACGGATTCGGCGACGCGATCGACGCCGAGTGCCTGGTGACCCCCGCCGACTGGGCGGCCATGGGCCACAGCGCGGGCACTCCCTTCTCGGTCGCCCACACCTTCGCCCAGACGGGGCCGTTCCGGCCGCGCAACCTCGTGCGGGGCACGGAGAACGTGGTCCTCGCGGGCTGCGGGACCACGCCGGGCGTCGGCGTGCCGCCCGTGCTCATCTCGGGGAGGCTGGCCGCCCACCGCATCACGGGAGCGACACCCGGGGTCCGGCGGCACGCGGTGCCCGTCGTCACGGGCGGAAGGCGGGAGGCGTCGTGACCAACCGCGAACTGGACGCGGCCGGGGCGTTCGACCCCGTGCTGCGGGCGGCCTACGCCGAGTGCCGCCGGCTGAACGCACGCCACGGAAGGACGTACTTCCTCGCCACGCGGCTGCTGCCGCTCGACCGCAGGAGCGCGGTCCATGCGCTGTACGGTTTCGCCCGTCGCGCGGACGACATCGTGGACGAGAACGGCTCCGCCTCGGCGGAGGAGCGCGCGGCCGCGCTGGACGTCCTGGAGGCCGAGTGGCGCCGGGCGCTGCGCGGCCGGGCGGTGACGGACCCCACCGTGACCGCGGCGGCGCACACGCGTGCGCGCCTCGGGATCCCCGCTCGGCACTTCGACGACTTCCTCGCCTCGATGCGCAGCGACCTGTTCGTGAAGGAGTACCCGACCTACGCCGATCTGCGCGCGTACATGCACGGGTCGGCCGCGGTGATCGGGCTGCAGATGGTGCCGGTGCTCGGAACCGTCGTGCCGAGGGAGGAGGCCGAACCCTACGCGGCCGCGCTGGGGGTCGCCTTCCAGCTGACGAACTTCCTCCGCGACGTGGGAGAGGACCTGGACCGGGGCCGGGTGTACCTGCCGGCCGACCTGCTGGCGGCGTCCGGGGTGGACGGGGAGCTGTTGCGGTGGAGCAGACGGACCGGATGCCACGACCGCCGGATCACCGACGCGCTGCGGGCGGCGGCGTCGCTCACCCGTGACGTCTACCGGGACGCGGAGCCGGGGATCGATCTGCTGGATCCGGTGTCCGCCCCGTGCGTGCGCACGGCCTTCGTCCTGTACCAGGACATCCTCGCGGTGATCGAGAGGGAGGGGTATCCGGTGGTGCACCGGCGGGCCGTGGTCGGCGCGCGCCGACGGGCGTCGATCGCCCTGCCGGGCCTCACGAGGGCCTGGGTCGCGCGGGCCGGATGGCGGACGGGTTCCGCCGCGGCGGGAGGCGGGCCCGGGCGCGCCGTGTCGGGGGCGCGCGGTCCTGGGGGCCGAGAGGGCGCGGACGTACGGGAGAGGAGCTGAGGTGACGGAACGACACGGAGCGGGCGACCGCCGTCGCGTGCCGCTGAGCCTTCGGCGCGGCGCGGTGCGCTGGGAGAGCCAGCGGGCCACGTGGCGGCAGGCGCGTCCTGCGGCGATCGCCGCGGGTCTGAAGCGGGCGGCGGCCCGGCCCTCGGGCAACTGGTACGTCGTGGGGGCGAGCGAGGACATCCGGGCGGATCGTCCGGCGGGCCGGAGCGTGGCGGGCACCGAGGTGGTCCTCTGGCGCGACGCCGGCGGCGAGGTGCGCGCGGGCTCCGGGGTCTGCCCGCACCTCGGCGCCCCTCTGAAGGACGGCGTGGTCCGGTGCGGGACCCTGATCTGCCGCTGGCACGGCCTGGCGCTGGACGGTTCTCCGTTCGCGGGCTGGGAACCGTGGCCGGCGCACGACGACGGCGTCCTCGTGTGGGTGCGGCTGGACCGTGCGGGGGGCGAGGAGCCGACGGCGCGCCCGGTGGTGCCGCCCCGGCCGCCGGGCGGGGCGGCGGTCGCCGCCGTCTACACCGGCGTCGGCGGCTGCGAGCCGGAGGACGTCGTCGCCAACCGGCTCGACCCCTGGCACGGCTCCTGGCTCCACCCGTACTCCTTCGTCGACCTGGAGGTGCTCTCGGCTCCGGCGGACGAGGTCTCCGACGCCGAGGACGCCCTCGTCGTGCGGGTGTCGTTCAAGGTGGTGGGCCGCGCCGTGGTGCCGGTGACGGCCGTCTTCACGGCGCCGGAACCCCGCACTGTCACCATGCGGATCACGGAGGGCGAGGGATCCGGTTCCGTGGTCGAGACGCACGCCACGCCGCTGACCCCCGCCGGGGCCGGGCGTCCGCGCACGGCCGTGGTCGAGGCCGTCGTGGCGACGTCCGACCGTCCGCACTTCGGCGCGGTCAGGGCCCTGGCACCCCTGCTGCGGCCCGCGATGCGGTCCGCGGCGGGGCGGCTGTGGCGCGACGACCTGGCGTACGCGGAGCGCCGCTGGCGGCTCAGGAGCACGGGCCGGTTCCCCGGCTAGGACTTGTCCGGACGATCATGTGACTACTCCGTGTCCGGGTCGTTGATGTGGACATGGGGCGGGGTGATCTGAGTGATGCCGAGTGGGAACT
>NZ_JBIBWV010000009.1:0-242094 GCF_043081625.1 Streptomyces sp. NPDC014861 | reverse complement strand
ACGCAGAAGAAGCTCAAGCGCGGCGTCCACCGCTCCGTCCAGGCCCTCGAACGCGACATCCGGGCCTGGCTCGCCGACTGGAACGAACACCCCAGGCCCTTCGTCTGGACCAAGACAGCCGACGAGATCCTCGACAAAGTCGCCGCCTACTGCCGACGAATCTCTGACTCAGGTCACTAGAGCCTGTCTGACAATTCCCGCCGGGTCCGGCCCGCCCGGCACGCACGCTCGCCGCACGGCCGGAGCGCCCAAGTAGCTCCGCTACGCGGGCGCCCCGGCCGCACGCCGATCGCACGCACCGGACGACCCGGCCTGATCCGACGTCAATTGTCAGACAGGCTCTAGGCCTTACGGGGCGCCGGCTCGCCCCCCGCTCCGTCCGCGTGCGCCGCGAGCCCGGGCTCCGTGCCGGCCCGGGCCGATCCGGTGGGGGCCGGGTCGGTGCCTCCCGACCGGGTCCGGCCGGTACGGGCCCCTCGCCGTTCGGGTACGGAGACGACGAGCAGACCGAGCAGCAGGAGCAGCGCGCCGGCGGCGGCCGACGGCCCCGGCCGCTCACCGAGCACCGCCACCCCGAGGACCGTCGCGACCAGCGGCTCGGTCAGGCTCAGCGTCCCCGTCGTCGCGGCGCTCAGCCTGCCGACCCCCCGGGTGAACAGGAGATAGCCGCCGGCGGTGGTGGCGAGCCCGAGCCAGGCGACGAGCCCGAGGGAGCGGGCCCCGGTCAGACCCTCAGGCGCCACCCACAGGTACGGAGAGACCAACAGCCCCGCCAGCAGGACGCTGACCGGGGCCGCCGTACCGAGATCGGCGCCGCGCGCGCCCAGCTCCTTCGTCACGGCGATGTAGACCCCGAAGCTCGCCCCGGCCACCACCCCGAACAGCACACCCGGCAGATCCGCGCGAGCCCCGCTGCCCGGCAGGAGCAACAGCCCGATCCCGGCGACGGCGCAGACCGTCCCCACCGTCCAGGCACGGCCCGGCCGCTCGCCGGACAGCACCCGGGCGCAGATCCCGCTGACCACGGGCACGGTCCCGAACGCCACGGCCGTCGCCAGAGCCGCCCCGCTGCGCTCGACCGCCTGCAGGAAGCAGACCTGGAACGCCGCCGTCACCAGCACGCTCAACCCCAGCCACCGCCCCACCGACGGTCGGCGCAGCGAGCGCAGACCCGCCGCCCGCACCGTCACCAGACTGAGCGCCACCCCGCCCAACAGCATGCGCGCGGCCCCCAGGGCCACGGGGTGCACCCCGGTATCGGCCCAGAGCTGAGCGGGACCGACCGTCCCCCACAGCACAGCCGCCGCCAGCACGGACGCCACTGCTCCCACGAAGATGCCCCCTCGACCGCCTTCCGGACACGGCGAACGTATCGGCAGCGGACCAGGCGGCCCCAGTGACCGAAAGCCCGACAAACAGAGGTGTTCTGACGGCCCGTCCGGTGTCATCGCACCAACGCGGGCGGGGCGAGCGGGGCGCCGTCCGAGCGGAGCGCTGTGCCGGGCGGGGCGCACCCCGGCCCGTTCACCCGACCCACCAGCACCGCCCCGGCCGGAGACCGTCCCCCCACACTCCAGGTACGGAAGGGGGACGGCCTCCGGCCGGGGCGGTACCGGCGAGGCCGGGCCGGCGCGGCCCGGGGTTCAGGAGGAGACGACGAGGGCGCCGAGGATCATGCCTCCGACCATGCCCACCGCGGCGACCACGATCGCGGGCACGGCGAGCCGCTCGTGCTGGACGGTCTTCGCGACGATTCCCAGCACCACGCCTATCAGACCGAAGACGATCGGCAGGAACAGGAGCGCCACCACGCCGAGCACCATGGCGATGATGCTCAGCACGTTGCCGCTTGCCGCGGGCGCGGGCGCGCCGTAGTGCTGCTGTCCGGTGGGCTGGTTGCTGTGCTGCGTCGTCATCTGCCTCTCCTTCGCGAGCGGTCACCCGAACCGATCCACTCGGCCCGGTCCTTCCACGCCCGGGTACCCCGAATCCCGCACCGCACCCCCACGGATCCCCGCCGGCGCCCTCAACCGCCCACCTGCCCCCGACGGCAGGCGCCGCGACTCAGCGCAGCGCCCCCGCCACCACCGACGCGGCGCGCGCGATCAGCCGGTTGTCGGGGTCGGCCTCCCGCTCGGAACGGGTCGACAGGATCGCCATCACGATCGGCGCCCCGTCCGGCGGCCAGACCACGGCCATGTCGTTGCGCCCGCCGTACGTCGTCGCCGTCCCCGTCTTGTCCCCGACCACCCACGTGTCGGGCACCCCGGCGCGGATGGTCTCGTCGCCCGTCAGATTGGTCTTCAGCCAGGTCGTCAGCCGCTCCCGCTCCGGCGCCCGCAGCACGTCCCCGAGGACGAAGGCGCGCAGGTCCCGGGCGAGAGCCCGTGGTGAGCTGGTGTCCCGGACCTCGCCCGGTCGCCAGTCGCCGAGCTCCGGCTCGATCCGGTCCATCCGCGTCACCCCGTCGCCGAGCGAACGCAGCACCGCCTGAAGCCCCTTGGGGCCGCCCAGCTCCTCGAAGAGCAGATTGCCCGCCGTGTTGTCGCTGTGGCGGACGGCGGCGTCGGCGAGGGCGTCCAGCGTCATCCCCGTACCGACGTGCTTCTCCGTGACCGGCGACGGCTCGACCAGCTCCTCCTTCGTGTACGTCACCACCCGCTCCATCCCGTCGAGACCCTCCTCGCGCAGCACGGCGCCGGCCGCCAGCGCCTTGAAGGTGGACGCGTAGGGGAACCGCTCACCGTCCCGCCAGGCGATCTCCCGCCCGGTACCGGTATCGATGGCGTACACCCCGAGCCGGGCATCGAACGCGCTCTCCAGCGCCCGGAACTCCCGTCGGTACGACGCCGTCGCCTCCTCCGCCCGCGGCGTCTCCGCCGACGCCCGGACCTCCGCCTGCGTCTGGGGCCGGGCCTGTACGGGGGTGGCCTGCGCCCGTGCCGCCGGCTCCGCGCACGCGGTCAGCGGTACGAGGGTGAGCGCGGCGGCCAGCCCGGCGAGGGCGCCCCTGACACGGCTGTGCTGCATGATCCTGACCTCCGGAAGCGCCCCCGGTCAGGGGCGCGTCGGGGCCGGCCCGTACGGCGCCGGCCCGATTCCTGTGATGGGTTCCCGACCACTCTGATCCCGCACCTCCATACGGTCCAATGCCGCCGCGCACCGATCCATGCGGAATCGGCATGGAAGGAGACGAGCGGCGGCGCCTATGCTGCAGACCATGGATCTGCTGGCAGCCAGCCGCGCCTTCGTCAGTGTCAGCGAGCACGGCGGCTTCACCGTCGGGGCGACGGCGGCCGGCATGTCGCAGCCGGTGGCCAGCCGCCGTGTCGCCGCACTGGAGGAGCACGTGGGGGAAAGGCTCTTCGAGCGCACCTCGCGCCGCGCCGTCCTCACCCCGTTCGGCCGCGATCTGCTGCCCGCCGCCCGAGCCCTCGTACGCGCCGCCGACGTCCTGCTCCACGAGGCCGAGACCGCACGGCGCAGACCCTGGCGGATCGCGGTGCCCGCCGTCTGTGCGACGGCGGCCATGGCCCGGCTCGTCGCCGACGCCCGCGCCCTCGGCATCGCCCTCGACCTGCGCCCCGCCCCGCCCTCCGAGCGCCAGGAGCTGGTGCGGGCCGGGCGGGTACGGGCCGCGGTCCTGGCGGTGCCGCCCGACGAGGCGGTCTGGTCCGTTCCGCTGGGCGCCGCCACGGCCACCGAACCCGCCGTACGCCGCCTCTGGCTGGAGACCCTCCGGCCGGGCCGCACCGACCAGCGCCCGGCCAGACGCCTGTGGATACAGCCCGAGGACGACGTGCCGCACATCCGCGACCCGCTCGCCCGGCTGCGCGACGCGACCGGACTGCGCCCCGCGCAGCTCGCTACGGCCACCGACCTGACCCAGGCGGTGGCCGAAGTCCTGCACAGCGACGACCTGTTGCTCTGCTCGCCCGGCGAGGCCGCGCGCCTGGGCCTGCACTGGCGTCCGCTGGGCGAACTCTCCCCGGCCCGCGGATTCGCCCTCGGCGCGCCGGACGGCGGCGATCCCCACACCACGACCACCCGCCTGGGCCGCGCCCTCGCCCGCTGCCTGGAAGCGCACGACGCCCCGGCCCCCGGCCACCACGGCCCCGAACCGACAGCGGACCGAAAGGCACCCGAAGGCCCATGCACGCCCCCCGCCTCGCCTCCCCCTCCCACACCACCGCCGACAGCCTGATCGACGAGGTGCGGCGGCAGTTGTCCGACGGCGGGCTGCGCGCCTGCCTGCTCGTACGCGACCTGCGCACCGGCCGCGAGATCGGCATCGACCCCGACACCGCCCTCCCCTCGGCCTCCCTGGTCAAGGTCCCTCTCGCGGTGGCGACCTTCGAACGGATCCGGCGTGGCGAACTCGACGCCGCCGCCCCCGTCGACGTCGCCCCGGGACGCAGCACCGTCCTCGGCCCCACCGGTCTCACCCGCTTCCGCCACCCCGCCCGGATCGCCGTCGAGGACCTGCTCTACCTGAGCACGTGCCTGAGCGACGAGCGGGCCGCCGACGCGCTGTTCGCGCTCACCCCGCCCGCCCAGGTCACCGCTCTCCTCAGGGAGTTCGGCATCCACGGCATCACCGTCCGCCACACCGTCGACGAACTCAGCGACACCCCCGTGGAACGCTTCGACCCCGCCCAGGCCCACCTCGCCCACGCCCTGGCCATCGACGCGGGCACGAGCGGCCGCGGCCACCGCGTGCCGCAGCTCGACACCACCCGGGCCAACACGGGCAGCGCCAGGGCCTGGACCGACCTCCTCCAGGAACTGCGCTCACCCAGCGCCCTGCACCCCGACGTGGCCGAGGCGGTCCGCGGCCTGATGCTGCACAACGTGCTCCGCCAGCGCCTCACCCCCGACTTCGCCTCGGACGCCACCACCTGGTGGTCCAAGACCGGCACCCTGCTTCACCTCCGCCACGAGATCGGCGTCGTGGAGCACGCCGACGGCGCCGCCTACGCCGTTGCGGTCCTCACCGAATCCATGGTCCCGGCCGCCGCACAACCCGGCGCGGACGCCCTGATGGGCCAGGCGGCCCGCACCCTGCGCGACCACCTGCGCCACGTCTGACCGACCCGCACCCGAGCCCGCCACGCCCGACCGTGCCGCGTCGCCGCCCCGGTCGCCGCCCACCCCCGGCCGCCCACCCCCGGCCGCCCGCCCCCGGCCGCCCACCCGCTCCGCCGCCCCGCAGGCTCCCGTCCCCGGCGGCGAGTCCTCGGCCGGGAGAGGGCAGGGGCGGGGCGCATCGACGGCGCGCGACGGGCAACAAGGGGCCCATGACGACTGAAAGCGGCGGGGCCGCGAGACGGGTAGGTGTGCTGTCCCTGGTGGCCGTCCAGGCCGTCACGATGGCGGCACTGGGACTGCTGGTGACCCGTGAGGCCGGAGCCGACGGGTCTCTCGACGGGGAGGACGGGATCGTCCGCGTGCTCGCCGGGCACCGCGGCCCGACCGCAGACTGGGTGTCGGGCTGGCTGTCCGTCCTCGCCAACACCCCGGCCGTGGTCGGCGTGACCCTGTTCTGCGTTCTCGCGCTGCTCCTCCTCCCACCTGTCCGGCGCTGGCCCGAAGCCCTGTTCCTGGGCGGATCGGTCGCGGTGCAGTCGGCCGTCTTCCTCCTCGTCACGACCCTCGTGAACCGGCCCCGTCCCGATGTCCCGCGCCTGGACGGAACCCCGCCCACCTCCAGCTTCCCTTCGGGCCACGTCGGTGCCGCGCTCGCGCTGTACGGAGGACTGGCCGTCCTGGTCCTGACCCGGACCCGCAGCCGCTGGCGGTACCCCGCCGCCGGCATCCTGTTGCTTGTGCCGCCCGCTGTCGGACTCTCCCGGATGTACCGGGGCATGCACCATCTCTCCGACGTGGCGGGCGGGCTGCTCAACGGCACCCTCACGCTCCTCGTGATCGGCGCGGTCTGCCTGGCGGGCCGCCGCACCCCGGGCGACACCCGGCACCGGCACGGTGGCGGCACCCGGCCGGCGCGTACGCCCGCGACCCCCGCCCCCGGGGAGACCGCGCAGCCGCCCCGTACGCCCGCGGTCTCCGGAGCTGCGACGCCCCCGCGGTCGCCCCGCTCGACCGCGGTCCCCGCCACCGCGACGCCCGCACCGCCGCCCCGCCCGACCACGGCCACCGGCGGGAGTTCCGCCGCCGGGCCTTCCGTCGCCGACCGTCCCCGCGGCGGGCGCGCCCCGATCGTCCGCCACCCTCCTGCCTGACCGGACGCGCCGGCAGCCCGGGGCCGGGCCATGCGCCCGGGCCAAGGCGTATCGGAGCACCGGTGGATGTCGGCTTCTCGATCGGAGCCCCTCCCGGCACCCGCCCCCACCAGATGGGGATCGTGATGCTCCACGACCATGCGGGCGCCCTCGGTCCGGAGACACATGCGATGACCCGGCGAGGGGGAGTGGAGCGGAGGCCGCGCGCCGATGGGACGTGGCGTGACCGCGACGGCTGCGTGTCGCCGTCGCGCGGCGCCGGAGCGGTCGGCGGGCTCTGTTCACGACAGATTCGGTTCTGGCCCGACCTCTGTGGAGCGGTGACGATCAGCCACGGACGAGGGCATGAGCTGTGTGAGTGATCACGGGTCCCGCCGGCCTGACGTGGCCATGAGCGTGTCGATCCAGGGGTGTGGATCGTACGGCCGATGTCGTCGTCCCACCCGGGAGGGGAGACCGTGGTCCGGGTGGTCCGGGCGTCGCGGCCCTGGACCTCACGAGCGGCCGCGGCCGTGGAGGGCCGGAGGGCGCCCTCCCCTGTCGGCGATGTCCGAGGCGGCTCGGCGACGGCCCCGGCAGCGTCCGGCGGCCCGGCCCGCAGCCCCGCCACCTCCGCCTCTACTCCCTTGGCGGTGCCTGGCCCCCACCGGTCTCCTCCGAGACGGCGAAGGTCCAGGCCCGGCCGACCTCGCCGCTCGCGGCCGCCTCCCCACCCGCGCTCCCGCCGCCGGCATCGCCACGGGAACGGACGGGCGACGAGTGCGCGAGGGTGCCCCTACTGGGCGCGTGCTCCCGCACGGCCGGGCTGCCGGCTTTCACGCTCCTGATGCCCGTCGTCCGTCGTGGCGTTCGGCTGGGTGGGGGAGGGGAGGGCGATCCGGGTCTGTCCCTCGATCGGTGGCGGGGTGGGCTCGCCGAGCCGGTTCTCGACCTCTCGGAGTCGCGTGCGCGTCTCGTCGCTCGTCATGCCTCCTCCTCTCACCTCCGCTGCGGAACCGGATCCGCAGGGCGTTCCTGCCCCCGCGCCGCCGATGCCACGGTCCCGGCGTCCTCGCCGGTGAGTTCGACGATGCGGTGCGGCGGAACCCCGACGGCCGCGGCGCGCGCCAGCAGGGCGTCCCGCTCGCCCGCGCAGTCGCGGTAGGCCAGGAGCTCGTCCTCCACACGGGCAAGGGCGCCCGGCATCAGCGCGTGGCGCAGCTGGTTCAGCTCCTCGTCGGTCAACGGGACGGGCAGCTTCTCCGCATCGTGGGGGATGGCTCCCGTCTCCTCCGGCGGCAGAAGCCTGACGCCCGGGGAGGCGGCGGTGACACCGTGCGCGTCGAGCCAGGCCCGCACGGCGGGCATCTCCAGGCATCCCAGGTCTTTCACAACGGCGACGGAAGCGCCCAGTGGTGTCGCCGGGTCGCCCACGAGGAACAGGTAGGCGTCGTCGGTCATGCTCGTCCCCTTCACAGAAACGATGGTCGTGTGAGGTCCCCGTCTACCCCCTCCGGCGCGAACCATCACAGCTCCGGCCCACTCCTGTCGGGACAGGTGCAAGGCGCCGGTACGCAGGAAGTGAGGGCCGTACTGCCGTGGGGCGTCCGCCGGCGCCCGGAGTCGGCGCCGTGGCGTTGCCCCGGAGGTGAGGCCCGTCGTGCGGCCGGGCATGGCGCGAGGCCCCGACCGGGGGGAATGGTCGGGGCCTCGCGGGTACTTGCGGGGTTTCCGGTTCTACCGTCGGAAGGTGTCCTTGATGTCCTCCTTGGCCTGGCGGGCGTTGCCCTTGGCCTGATCGGCCCGGCCTTCGGCGGTCATCCGCTCGTTGCCGACAGCGCGGCCGACGGTCTCCTTGACCTTGCCCTTCGCCTGCTCGGCGTGAGCCTTGCTCTTCTCCGTGCCCGACATCGGGACCTCCTCGTGACGTAACCGGATTGGTCTTGACCGCCTCCTGCTCCCGATCTCGACGCGTAAACCAGAAAGTCATCGGACCGCCTCGGACGACGTCGTCTCGATCGCTCGGTGCCCCGAACGGGGGGTGGGGCCGCCCTCCGTCGTTGCGACGCCTCCGTCGATTCGGCGTGATGTGACCGTCGGTGGTCGCGTGGGCGGTACCGGCGGCGGGCAGACCCTCACCGGGCCCGTCCTGGTCCCGTGAGGGGGAATGCGCGCGATGGATGTGATCGGCGGCTGGCCCGAAGTGGTGCCCGGGCTTGTCCTCGTGGTGCTGTCGCTGGGGGCGCTGGTGCGCTTCTGGCGGGCGGAGGAGAAGGACTGGCAAGAGCTCGCCGCGAGCGCCGGTCCGGTCCGGCCTCCGGCCGTGGGCCTGTCGCTGTACGAGATCGCCTATCTTGCGCAGGGGTACCGCGTCGACCCGGTCGGGCTGGTGGCCCTGGTCGTGATGCATGAGCAGCAGCGGGTTCGACTCGTCGACAAGGAGTACGGCTCCTACCGCTACCGGATCGTCGACCCGGTGGCTCGCGACGAGGTGGAAGCCGTGGTCCTCGACCTGCTCGCCGAAACCGACGGCCGTGTCCCCACCGCCCTCGACATCCAGCGCCGGCGCCCCGACGTGCTCAAGAACCTGCACCGGCAGCTCGTCGTGGACGGCTATCTGTGCGAGCGAGGTCTGCCCGCCGGCCTCGCCCCCGACGCCACGCAGGTCACCGAGTGGAGGGCCGAGCGGACCCGCGCGCGCCGCCGTCACGCCCTCCTGCTGGTCGTGCTCCTGACGCTGGGAGGCGCGGCCGCGGTGCTTCTCGGCGCCTGGGCGCCGCTCGCCCTCCAGGCCGTCGCCCTCCCGGCTCTGGCCGTCTGGAGGGAACGGACGCGGACCCCGCGGAGCTGGGGCGTCACCCGAGCGTGCGAGGACGCGGTGAGCGCCGCGCGCGCCGTACGGCCGGCGTCGAAGGAGGAGGCACTGCTCAGGCGGGTCGCGTTCAGCGGACTGAGAGACCTGCCGAAGGGACACGCGCTCGTCCCGTGCCCGCGACCGCCGGACCCGCCCCGAGAGCAACCGCGCGAGGAACCGCCCCGCTTCATCGACTTCAACCCGCCCGGACTCGGCGGGCTGTGACCCGACGCGGTGGGTAGGAACACGGGCCGGTGGTCCACCTGCTGGAGTGTCCGCTCGTCGCACGGAGGCCCCCGGACGGCACCCGCCGCGCCGGGGGCGACGGCGCCCCGGGTGCGCGCGTACGGACCACCGTCCGTTTCGCCGACCCGGAGCGATCGGGTCAGCGCCGTCCGGGCGCCACCCGCTCGGTGCGTCCCCACAACTGGTGCGGACGGAGCCGGTGCTTCTGGTCGTTCCGGGGAACGACCAGAGCGCGGCGGAACTCCGAGGTGACGCCCGGAAGCCGGTCGGTCACCGGGCGGCGGGGCTGTTCCTCGGGAAGGGGCGGCGACGTCGCCGCGGCGTGCAGCCGCGCACCGAGGACGAAGCCGGCGATCAGCACCGTCACGACGATCAGTCCGATGAACATGTGCATGAGAACCTCCAGGGAGACTGGGGGACACCTGACTCCTCTACGGCCCCGCCACCTGCCGCGGATGCCGTGATTCCGTTTCACCACCCGATCGGCCCGATCCGCGCCGCCCCGACGTGCGGAGGAGCCCTTCCCGCGGGCCGACCGCTCGGACGCCCGCTACGCGTGTCGCCACCCGCCCCCGACGGACGCGATCAGGGGAGGGGACGCGGCCCGACCTGCTCCGGATCCTGGTCACGGACCTCCGCGAGCCGGTCCGTGCGCCACGTCCTCGCGCCGCACCGCGGCGGGAACGTGGGGAAGACGTGTCCGGCCACGTCGATACGCCAGAGGTGACCCTCCGCGCAGTCGCAGACGTAGGCCCCCGCCGCGGGGGTGTAGTCACCGGGGCTGAAGAGATCGAGCGATGCCATGGCGTTCCTCGGTGTCTCGAAGGGGTGTGGAGCCTTCACGGCGCGTTCTTCACCGCCCGCCACGCCGTCGGATGCGGAAGCGGTGACGCATCCCCCGAAGGGCCGACGGGCGTCTGCCCCGTCCGTTTCGCCTGATCAAGCGCGGGAAGCCGCCCCAGGGGATGATCGAGACAGGCGGACCGGCCGGTGAGGAGCCGAGCAGGCGCCGAGCGCGAGGCGCTGAAGGGAGCAAGGTGCGCCCGGAGCGCGGAAGGGCTCCGTCGACGCGCCAGGCCCTCTCGTCCGACCACGAGCCCGGAGCAAGGGCGGAAGGAGTACGCGATGAGCGAGAACCCGATGGCGGACGACGCCTATCAGCCCACGGGCGCCGACGACGAGCAGGAGGACGCGGCGCCGCTGGATCTGCAGAACGCCGTGGACGAACGCACCTACGACGACATGCTGGACGAGGGCTACTCGCCCCCCGAGAAGCCGCTGGGCGTGACCAAGCACGGCACGACGGCCGAGGAGCAGCGGGCCGGTGAATCCCTTGACGAAAGGCTGTCGCAGGAGGTTCCCGATGTCGTGGAGCCCGAGGGGGACGGCCTGGGAGACCTGCCCGGCGGGGAGGGAGAAGCGATCGACTCCGAAGTGGGCACGCGCCGTGCCGGGCGCCTGCTCGCGCCGGACGAGGGTGCCCGTGGCGACACCACCAAGGAGCTGATCGCCCGGGACGAGGGCATCGACGGAGGCGCGGCGAGCGCCGAGGAGGCGGCTGTCCACGTCGTCGAGGACGAGGAACCGGACGTGCCGTGAAGCCGAGGACGGGGGACCGGACGTGGCGTGAAGCCGGGGATGAGGGACCGGACGTGGCGTGAAGCCGAGGATGAGGGACCGGACGTGTCCCGAGGGTGACGTCGTGGCGCGGCGAGCCTTCCCCGCTGCGCGGCACCGGCTGCGCGCGATCCGCCCCAGGACCCGACAGACGCGTCAGAAGGCCTGCTCGGCGCGGCGGACCTCGTAGCCGGGGTTCCCCCGTCCGGGAGTCGAGGAAGTCGCTGAGGAGGGCGCCGGCCGCCCCCGCCCGGGGTCCACCGGCACGCGCGACTCCCGCTCGCCGCCCCCGATCGGTCGGGCGCAGGCTCTCACGCTTCGGTTCGCGCGCGCAGGGTGTCATCCGCGTCGTCTGGTGCACAGGGCGAGGCCCCACATGCCGAGGGAGAGGGCGCCGAGGCCGGCGAGGACGAGCGGGACGATCCTGCTCGGCCCCTCGGCCGCGAGCCCCTGGACCAGGGCCAGGACGGTCGCCACCACGGTCACCAACAGGAAAAGCTGGATCTTGGTCTTCGGGCTCACTGTTCGGCTCACTGTTCGCGCTCCCGCCCTGATGCCGGTTGAAGAAGGGGACTTTCCCTGTGCCCCCGCGCCGCCGGATGAATCCGCCGAACGCACCTCGGCGCCACGAGACCGCGGCCGCGCACCCGGGGGCCTGCGCATTCCCGCCGGCCGTGTGCGACTGCACTCGGGATTCAGCCGGGAACGGGGCCGCGTCGCTCGGACCCCGTACGAGCCCGACGCGCGAGGTGAGGACATCCCCCAGGACCGGCGGCGGCCCCTTCCGCCCCGCGCGCCCACGGGTGCCGGTGCCCACCGGGACAGGGGGCACGTTGGGCATTTGCACATGGCCGGATTCCGCTGTTGTCGTTGAGGCTGTCCACCACGAGCACAACGTGCCGCATCAGCCCTGACACGGAACGTGGTGCGCATCCCATCCGATCGAGACGTTCTGCGGGCATTCGTGTGCGCAGAAAGGACTGTCATGCCCTTTGACTCCGAGGCACAGCACGCGGCGGTGACCCGCAGGGCGATCGTGCGGCTGCTGCCCGTACTGGGTCTGGCCTATTTCATGTCCTACGTGGACCGTACCAACGTGGCGCTGGCCAAGACGCAGTTGGAGGCGGACATCGGCATCAGCGCCGCCGCCTACGGGCTGGGCGCCGGTGTGTTCTTCATCAGCTACGCCCTGCTGGAAGTCCCGAGCAACCTCGTGCTCTACCGCATCGGAGCCCGGGCGTGGATCGCCCGCATCGCCGTGACGTGGGGCCTCGTCTCGGCGGCGATGATGTTCGTCCAGGGCGAGCCGTCGTTCTATCTGCTGCGTTTCGCTCTCGGCGCGGCTGAGGCGGGGCTGTATCCGGCCCTCATGTACACGGTGACGCTGTGGTTCTCCCAGCGCTACCGGGTCAAGGTCGTCGGCCTCATCTACACCGCTCCGGCTCTGGCCTCCATCGTGGGCGCCCCGGCAGGCGGCGCCCTGATGGGTCTGGACGGGGCGGCGGGGCTGCACGGGTGGCAGTGGCTGTTCCTCGTGGAGGGGCTGGTCACGGTGGCGGTCGGCGCTGTCGTGTGGTTCGCGCTGCCGAGCCGACCGCAGGACGCGCGCTGGCTGTCCGCCGAAGAGGCGGCACTGTTGTCGGAGCGGGCGGCGGGCGCCCCGTCACCGCACCGTCTGCGGGGCAACATGAAGCTCGCCTTCGGCCGACCGGTCGTGCTGGTGCTGGCAGCGGTGTACTTCGTGAACCAGCTCGTGGCGTCCGCGGTGGGCTTCAATCTGCCGGCCATCGTGGAGGGGCTGGGCGTGGAAGGGCCGACGAACATCGGCCTGGTCACCGGCAGCATCGGTGTGGCGGTCCTGGCCGGTGTGCTGTTCTTTCCGTGGCTGCACGGGCGGATCGGCAACGACACCGGTCTGATCGTCCTGTGCGCCGTCGCCGGGACGGCGGCCCTGGCCGGGTTCTTGTTCACCGATGCCGTCGCGGCGCGGTTCACGCTCCTGTTCGTGGCGAACTTCTTCCTCATGGGCACACTGCCGATGTTCTGGTCGGTCGCCATGTCGAGGATGTCGGGACTGATGGCCGCCGTGGGGCTCGCGTTCATCAACACCGTCGGACTCCTGGGCGGGTTCTTCGGACCCTTCGTCTTCGGCATGCTCGAGGAGAGCGCCGGAAGCGAGAGTGCTCCGTTCGTGTTCGTCGTCCTGGCCGGGACGGTCGGCGCGGCACTGGCGACACTGCTGCGGTATCTGGTGCGCGCGCAGGACCGTGCTCCCGCACAGCCGCAGGTGCTGGCGGGAGTGTGACGGCCGTGCGCCCGCCGGACGGACACGGCCCTGCGGAACGCGCGGGTGGCACCGCGCGTTCCGCGGGCCGTGCCGGGGCCTATGGTGCATCCATGGACGAGGGGCTGGAGCTACGCCGAGAGCTGGCGCTGACGCTGCTCGGGAACATCGACGAGCTGATCGGCCGCCTCGCGGAGGACATCTACGCGCACAGCTCCACCTACGCCAGCGGGAGCCCTGTCTCCCGGGAGGATCTGCAGCGCACGCTGCGGGGCAACATGGAGATCGCCCTGCAGGAGTTCGGCCGCCTCCCCGCCGGGCAGCAGTCCTTCGAGGCGGTGGCGGCGGAGAACGGGCGGCTGCGGGCGGAGCAGGACGTCCCGCTGGCGACGGTCCTGCAGGCCTATCGGCGTGGCGGGCGGGTGCTGTGGCAGGCGATGGCCGACTGGATGCGCGACCGTTCCCCGGCGCACCAGGCCCTGGTGGGTGACATGGCCGGCGCCGTGTGGGAGACCATCGACCGCTTCTCCTCCGCCATGGCGGACGCCTACCGACTGCGGATGCTGGAGCTGCAGCATCAGGAGTCGTCCCGGCGAGGAGCGTTGTTCGAGGCGCTGTTGGACGGTCGGGCCGGGGACCCCGCGGTCGCCGGTGCGGCCGCCGCGGCCCTGGGTGTTCCCCGCCAGGACCGCTTCGCGGTGGTCGTCATCGCGCAGGACGCGCACGACGTGGGCTCGCCGCCCGATCCCGCGCCGGCGCTGAAGGCCTGGGGGATGTGGTCGTTCTGGCGTCCGCGCGCCGACACGGTGGCGGGGTTGGTCCGGCTTCGCACGGCGGACCCCGCGGATCTCGCGGCGTCGCTACGCGCCCACCGGGTCGGCAGGGCGGGCATCTCACCCCCGTTCGCGGAACTGGCCGGGGCCGCTCAGGGCCTGCGTCTGGCGCGGCGAGCCTTGGACACGCTGCCGCGCAGCAGCGGCGAGGTCGCTTCGCTCGACGACCGCCTCGTGCACGCCGCGCTCGGTGCCGAGCCCGAGATCGCGGACCGCCTCACGGCACGCTACCTCGACGGTGTGCTGAGCAACGGGACGGAGCGCGAGGTCCTTCTCACCACCTTGCGTACCTGGCTGGACTCGGGCTGCTCGGCGTCGGAGGCGGCCGCCCGGATGTACTGCCATCGCAACACGGTCCTCAACCGCGTGGCGCGCGTCTCCGAGTTGACGGGGTGGCCGTCCGACTCGGGCGAGGCACGTCTGGGGTGGGCGCTCGCGCTGCGGGGCCTCGAACTGGACGGATAGCCCCAGGAGTCGGCCGCCAGGCAGCCGGTCGTCCGAGCGTGGCTGGAGCTGAGCCGAGCCGCGGTCCCTGTCCCTACCGATCTTGGTCGGCGGGGCGCTCGGGTGCGTCGTCATCCTGTGCCTGACGGCCTGTGGGCGCGGGGGGCCCAGTGCCGGTGGTGGGGGCCGAGGGTCCTGGTAGGGCGTCCGCGTCATGGGCGCCGACGCGCAGGGGCCGGCGCCCATGACGCGGACGTGTCGTCTGGGCGTCTGCACATGGTCGCCGTCCGGCGCGGCGACCGAAGCTGGGGCGGTCCCACCACGTCGTCCTGTGAAGCGTCGAAGAACCGCCGTGCGGTCGCGTATCGCGTTCATGGCCACGGCACACAGCCCTCGCCGGCGCGTCCAGGACCGCCCCGCCGACCCACCGGAAAGGCATCACCCCGTGAAGAAGCCGAAGCACACCTGGCTCACCACCGCCCTGCTCACGATCACGGCGCTCCTGGCGCCACCCACGCACGCCTTCGCCACCGACGAGCCGCTGCGGTACGTCGCCCTCGGCGACTCCTACGCGGCCGCCCCCCTCGTACGGCCCCTCGACCCCTCCAATGTCGGCTGCCTGCGCTCGCTGGCCAACTACCCGCACGTGACCGCACAGCTCCTCGGCGCCGACCTGACCGACGTCACCTGTTCCGGTGCCACCGCCGACGACTTCACCGGCTCCAAGCTCGGGACACCGCCCCAGTTCGAGGCGCTGACGGCCGACACCGACCTCGTCACCGTGACCATCGGGGCCAACGACGCCGAGCTGTTCCGGCTGCCCCGAGCCTGCGTCAACACCCTGCCCCCGCCGTTCGGCACCAGCTGCGCCGCCACGTCCATCCTCTGGGGAACCGACCGGTACGCGCGGGCCATCGACGCGTGGGCCCCCACCTTCGACGACACCCTGCGCACCGTCCGAGCCGAAGCACCCCACGCGAAGATCGTCGTCGTCGGCTACGGCACCTACCTCCGTCCCGGCGGCTGCTTCCCCTCGCAGCCGTACTGGAGCCAGGACGCCGACTACATCCAGGCGCGGATCGGCCGGCTCAACGGCGTCCTCAGCGGCGCCGCGGCCCGGCACGGCGCGCACTACGTCGACACCGCCGCGATCAGCGCGGGCCACGACGCGTGCGCCCCGGCGGCCGACCGGCACATACAGAGCGCCCTTTCCCTGGCGGACGGCGCGCCGCTGCACCCCACGTCGGCCGGCTCCGCCGCCTTCGCGCGGGCCATCGCCTCAGTCGTGGCCGACGACTGAGGCCGCCGCCCCTCCGACCGGACGGGGGCGCACACCGGCGACACCGCAACAAGAGTTGGTCTAGACCTTGACAGGTCCAGACCAATGAGTTTCAGTCAGAGCGAATCGACCACCCCATCGAAGGAGTGATCACATGCCCGGACGAAGAATCTCGGCGTTCCTCGCGGCGCTGGCAGTCGCCGTGGGAGCCGCCGTCCTGGGGCCCATGTCAGCCACCGCGTCGGCCGCGGCCTGCGCGACGAGCTGGAGTTCGTCGGCCGTCTACACCGGCGGGATGGCGGCCTCGTACGGCGGGCGCAACTGGCAGGCCAAGTGGTGGACGCAGGGCGAGACGCCTTCGACCGCGGGGTCCGGAGTCTGGGCCGACCAGGGTTCGTGCACCGGCGGCACCGGCGGTGGAGGCGACGGCGGGACGACCGGCTGCGACCACCCCGCCTGGACCGCCGGCCGCACGTACACCGCCGGTGACATCGTGAAGTACACCAACGGCAACTACTACAAGGCGTCCCACGACAACCCGGGATACGACCCGGTGATCAGCACCTGGTACTGGGACCCCTACACCTGCGGCGGTGGCGGCGGCACGACGCCGCCGGACGGGTCGTTCGTCGTGAGCGAGGCGCAGTTCAACCAGATGTTCCCGAGCCGCAGCTCCTTCTACACCTACAGCGGCCTGACCGCCGCGCTCGCCGCCTACCCCGGCTTCGCCAACACCGGCGGCGACACCGTGAAGAAGCAGGAGGCCGCGGCCTTCCTCGCCAATGTCAGCCACGAGACAGGCGGTCTCTTCCACGTCGTCGAGCAGAACACCGCCAACTACTCGCACTACTGCGACACCGGCCGCCCCTACGGTTGCCCGGCCGGCCAGTCCGCCTACTACGGACGCGGTCCCATTCAGCTGAGCTGGAACTTCAACTACAAGGCGGCCGGTGACGCCCTGGGCATCGACCTGCTCAACAACCCCAGCCTCGTGCAGAACGACCCGGCGATCGCCTGGAAGACCGGGCTGTGGTACTGGAACACCCAGACCGGCCCCGGCACCATGACCGGCCACAACGCCATCGTCAACGGAGTCGGCTTCGGCGAGTCCATCCGCTCCATCAACGGCTCCCTGGAGTGCGGCGGCAGGAACCCCGCCCAGGTCCAGAGCCGGATCACCAAGTACCAGCAGTTCACGCAGATCCTCGGAGTCCCCACCGGCAACAACCTCAGCTGCTGATCACACCCCCCTTCGCCCCGGGCCGCGTGCGGCACCACGAACAAGCCGCGCGCGGCCCGCTCCTCGGCGCCGGACAGTGCGAGGAGGAAGCGGGCAAGGAGCAGAAGGCTCTCCCGGTACGGCTCGACCGCCGGCCGGCCCGCCTCCACCACCGTGCCGTGCGGCGGGCGTCCCGGCGGAGCAGGGGAGGGAGCGGTCCGATCAGGACCGCCCCCTCCCCTCTCCGAGCGGTCAGATGTGGACCTGGCTGCCCGGCACTCCCCCGCCGGTGGCGATCGTCCCCAGCGCCGACCAGCCGCCGCTGAGCGCCGCCCCGCTGTTGAGCCACGCCTGGACGGAGCCGTCGGCCGCGACCGTCAGGTAGTCCGCGCGCCCGTCGCCGTTGGCCTCGGCGAACAGGACGGTCGTGCCGGGCGGTGCCAGGGCGGGTGCGTACCCGCCGAGCGCCGTCCAACTGCCGAGGCCCTTGTTGGCCCATGCCTTGACCGACCCGTCGGCCGCGACGGCCAGATAGTCGGCCCGGCCGTCGGCGTCGAGGTCCGCGAACCGGACCGTCGCGCCCGGTGCGCCCGTTCCGGTGGCGATCTGCCCGGCGGCACTCCAGCCGCCGTTCCCGTTGCCGCCCTGGTTGATCCAGGCCTTGACCGACCCGTCGGCGGCGACGGTCAGGTAGTCCGCGCGACCGTCCGCGTCGAGGTCGGCGAGCCGGACCTGGTCGCCGGGGGCGCCCGTGCCGGAGGCGTAGGTCCCCACGGAGGTCCAGGCCGTACCGGTGCCGTTGTTGATCCAGGCACGTACCGAGCCGTCGGCGGCAACGGCGAGGTAGTCGGCCCGGCCGTCGGCGTCGAGGTCCGCGAAGCGCACCTGGTCCCCGGGTGCGCCCGTCGCCGCGATGACCTGGCCGAGCGACGTCCACTGCCCGGCGGTTCCCGTGCCGAGCCAGGCCCTCACCGATCCGTCCGAGGCCACCACCAGATAGTCGTCCTTGCGGTCCGCGTTGATGTCGGCGAACCGGACCTGCGAGGCCGGGACCCCGGCACCGGTGGCGTACGTCCCGAGGGACGTCCAGCCGCCGCCACCTACGCCGCCGCCGTCTCCTCCCTTGTTGAGCCAAGCGCGGACCGCGCCGTTCGCGTCGACCACGACGTAGTCGGCGCGGCGGTCGGCGTCGAGGTCCGCGAACCGCACCGAGGAGCCGGGCGCGCCCGCACCGGAGGCGATCTGTCCGGCCGAGGTCCAGCCGGCTGTTCCGGTGCCTCCCTTGTTCAGCCAGGCCCGTACCGCGCCGTTCGCGTCGACGGCCAGGTAGTCCGCGTATCCGTCGGCGTTGACGTCCGCCAGGCGCACCTGGTCGGCGGGGACACCGACACCGGAGGCGATCTGGCCGGCCTCGCTCCAGCCGGCGGTACCGGTGCCGCCCTTGTTCAGCCAGACGCGCAGCGCGCCGTTCGCGTCGACCACCACGTAGTCCGCGTACCGGTCCCCGTCGACGTCGGCGAACCGTACCTGTCCACCCGCCAGCGTCACTCCGGAGGCGATCTGTCCGGCCGAGGTCCAGCCGGCTGTTCCGGTGCCTCCCTTGTTCAGCCAGGCCCGTACCGCACTGTTCGGGTCGACGACCAGATAGTCCGCGTACCCGTCGGCGTTGATGTCGGCGAACCGCACCTGTCCGCCGGCGAGCGGCACCCCGGAGGCGACCTGCCCCGCGTCGGTCCAGCCCCCGCGGCCGTCGCCGCCCTTGTTCAGCCAGGCCCGCACCGCACCCCCGGCATCGACGGTCAGGTAGTCCGCCCGCCCGTCCGCGTTCAGGTCGACCTGGTAGTCGCCCAGGCCGGCGCGGGGCGGGGCCGGCCGCACCGTCACATGCGTGCTGATCCAGCCGCCGCGCGCGACACGCGCGATGCCCTCGGCGAAGACACCGGCCATCTTCACGTAACCGGCGTCGTTCGGATGCAGCCGGTCGCGCAGGTCACCGGTGGTGAGCGCACCCATGCTGACGTGGGCGACCTTGTGCCCCTGCGCCTGCCGGGCCGCGACGATGCCCGGGATCTGCGCGTTGTACGCGTCGATCCTGGCCTGCACCACGGAGGAGGTCGACGGGACGAGGGAGGCGACGACGACCGTGGTCTGCGGTGACGCGGCGAGTATCTGGTCGATGAGAGCGGCCAGCCGTGCCGGGGCGGTGGACACCTGGTGGCCGCGGTCCATGTCGTTGGTGCCGATGTGCAGCAGCACCACGTTCGGCTTCGCCGCCTCCATCCACGCGTCGATGTTCGCGGCGATGCCGTCGATCAGCCAGCCGGAGTGGCCTTCGTGATCGGTGTCGGGCAGGACGCCGTGCTTCTGCGAGCCGACGAAGTCGAGCTGGTCCGCACGCGGGACCAACTGCGGCCACAGAGCCGCCCGGTAGCTGGAGCGGGTGCTGCTGCCGGCGCCCTGGGTGATGGAGTCGCCCAGCGGCATGACGGTCAGGTTCGGGACATGCCAGTTCTCGGTCTGGGTGTCCGGGGTGCCGCCGAAGCCGGGCGTGTCCCGGTGGTCCTCGTACTGGTTGAGCGCGTCGACCGCGCTCTTCGGGTCGCCCGCGGTGGTGGCGTCGACCGCCACGAAGTTCGGCTTCTTGCGGGCGGCCGGCGCACAGAAGCGCTGGGCACGGTTGAGGATCTTGGCGTTGTCGTTGCCGGGCGTCACGCCGATGGGGGCGTCCCGGAAGTGGTTCATCACGAAGAGCCGGCGGTACTTCGGCTCCTCGTACGAGAGCGGGTACCTGTCCCACCGGGTCCGGCACGTCCAGTCCGAGTTCCCGGTCGGCGCGCCCATCGACCAGTAGTTCTCGACGGTCCACTCCTGCTGGAAGCCGATCCCCAGGCTCTTCTTGTCGTCCCGGTCGGACAGCAGGAGCAGCCGGTTGTTCTTGGCGACCAGTTCGGACAGCTTGGGCCAGCCCTTCTCCTTGACGTTCCAGACGGGCGACGACGGGTCGAAGACCAGACCGTCGAGCTGCCCGCCCGGACCGAGATCGTCGCCGACCTCGGCGATCATGTCAGCCTCCGAGGCATAGTCCTCGAAGAAGACGGTGACGACCTCCCGCCTGTTCTCCTCGGCCTTGAGGAACTCGGCGATCGTGGTGAAGATCTCCGACAACGGCTGGGACGTCGGAGGACACAGATCCGCGTCCTGGCCCAGCGGATGACACACCCGGACCCTGCCGTTGCGCTGGTAGGTGTCCACCATCAGACCCCGGACCCCCTGCCTCAGCTGCGCGGAGATCGGCAACAGCTGGTTCTGGCTCGGGAAGGGCTGGGGGAGTCCCATGTCGATGTTGTTGTTGAACGCGTTGTGCGCGGTCAGGAACGTCATCTGGTCGAACGTCGGATCCGCGGGCATCGCCCGGCGAGGGGCCTCCACCGGGGAGACGTACCAGAGCTGCCCTTCGCCCTCGCTCCGGGCCGTGGCGAACGTGACGTCGCTGCTGACGGAACGGTCCCGGGGCGTCTGAAGGAACTCCTGGTAGCCGGAAGGACGGATCCGGTACCGCTCCCCCTTGACCTTCTCGAACACCCAGTCCGTGCCCGACCCGGCACAGTCCCGGAAGGCGAGTCGCGCCTCGCCCTCGCTGTTGGAGTCCCGGCCCATACAACGGTCGCCGCTGGTACGGCTCTTCACCTTGTACGTGCCGTCTCCGGCGGGAGACTCCTGGAGGTACCACCACTGGTCCGACTCGTCGCCCTTGGGCGGCGCGACACGGAACAGGAGTTCCGAACCGGATATCTGCCGGCCGCCACCACCCTGGCCCAGGTTGTCGTCACCGACGCTCTGGAGCACCACGGTCGTGTTCGTCGGCGGCCCGTCCACGGGGAGCGCGGCGACCGCGGGTGCGGGAGCGACGGAGGCCGCCACACCACTGACGAGCAGCGCCCCCGCCAGGGACAGGGCCGTGGCCCGGACGGCCGCACGCAGGCGGTGACGGCGAGGGCGTCGTGGGCCGGCGAGTGCCGTCACGGGGCCGGCGGGAGGTGAGGCATGTGCCTCGCCCCAGGCGTGCCGGAAGCGTCGCATGTCGGGGTCCTTCTTCTGGGAGGCGAATCCCGCGCCGTCGAGCGCGAGCGGCGCCCAGTCTCATGACCTCCGCTGACGTTCCACTCATGCCCTGCTAACGACGGGCCGACAGACGGGCCTCTTCGGATCGCACCGCCGGAGGCCTCCCTGGTGAGGCGTCATGGGACCTCGTTCTGACGACAGTTGTACGGACGAGCCGCGACCGGTCGAGGTTGCGGGCGCGCGGTCTCGCCCGCGTCCTACCAGAGCGTGCCCGGTCCCGCGATGACCCAGCCGGCCTCGACAGGCTTGACCCAGAAGCTCAATGCCACCTCGATGATCCGCGCGCGGTATCTGATCTCCACATAGCAATGGCTCCCGGTCTCGCCCCAGTGGAAATCTGCGAGATCGAGGTCACCGAGCCAGGAAAGATCCCGCTCCCAGCCGTCGCCGGCAGGGTCTGTGCCCGCTTCCTCCCCGTCGGCGCCTGCGTCGACGGACCCCGTCCACAGCGACGTGAGCACATGAGGGACGGCGCTGTGGTCGACGAGCTGTTCGGCCTCGGAGATCCTGCCGGCCCGCAGCAGGCCGAAATAGCAGCGAACGACCGCTTCGACGTCCGCCTCGGCGGGGTGCTCCGTCCAGATCCTCACCGCTGGATCATACGAGTCCGGAAGCTGCCCGAGTCCGGGCCGGCCGGTTGGGGGACCGGAGCTGTGCGCCGCCGGGCTCGTACGCGACAGCCCTGTGTGTGCCTGTGCCTGTGCCTGTGCCTGTACAGACAGCCGGTCGAGGCGCTCGCGCTGGGCCGGAGCGAGGCGGAGGTCCGCCGCGGCAAGGTTCTCCTCCAGGTGGTCGATCCGCGCGGTGCCCGGGATCGGGAGGATGACCGGCGAGTGGCCGAGGAGCCAGGCGAGCGCGACCTGAGTGGGGGTGGCACCGCTCTCCGCCGCCACGGAGGCGATCTCGGCCCGCGCGCCCGAGGCCCCGGCCGCGACGGGCCGCCACACCCCCAGCTCGACAGCCCGCCGGGCGACCGCGAGGGACGCCTCACGGTCGGATGCGGGCTCGGTCGGCAGGCGCATGGCTCCGAACCCGAGCCGCTGTACACCCAGATCCCCGCCGATGCGAAAAGTTGTCGATTCCATCCGCTGTCACATTCCCCTCGCTCAAGGGGCCACGCTGACAGCGCAGTTGGCCATGACGCCGATTCATCCGCGAGGCCGACCGCCCGTCGGCGCCGAGGCGGTCGACAGCCCCGGCCAGATCCGCGGCCGCACCTCGGGCCGATGATGAACGGGTCCCCTCGAAGCTGAGCAGGAGGGCGATGTCGGCGCGGCCGAATGTCGGGCCTACCGGGTCCCGGCGCTCTCCCCGCCGGGTCTTCTCCGGGGCACGGACCGCCGTGCGACCATCACAGGGAGAGGGCGCGGTCGCCCGCCGGAGGGGAGAACAGAGTGAGCGTGGAAGGTCCGGAAAGCTGGTCCGGCTGGGCGGGCCGAACCGTGGAGGTTCCCGCCGACCGTGCGAGCGGACCGACTCTGCTGGAGGTGCGGGGCGGCCTCACATCGCGTTTCCGCTTCTACCCGGCGACCGGTGGCCGTTCCACGGGCGACACTCTGGTGACCACCGTCCGCGGACGGCGGATGCGTGTCGTTCTTCCCGCCGACGCGTCGGGCTTCACCGTGGAACGGATCGCGGTGAGTGACGGAGCGAGCGGATTCCAGCGCTGGCACGCGCGGATCGTCGGCGCGGAGGCCCTGCCCGCGCTCACCTCGAAGGAGCGCGAGGGGAAGTTCACCGAAACGTTCGGCTACTTCCAGCCCAAGCGCTACTACGAGGACACACGCGTCCTTCGTTACGAGTTCGAGAGCCAGGGCAGCGTGACCTACCACCTCGCGACCGGCGGCAGACCGGTGGAGATCCCCCACTATCCGCCCCGTCCCAAGGGAACACTGCCGCTACCTCACCACGGGTACGTCACCATCTCCAGTCCGGACAAATGGAGAGTTTCCCTGGTCTGAACCGGAACACCATGTCACCCGGTGCATCGCCGGGCCTCGGCGAGGCAGGCCCACAGGGTGGCGGCGAGTTGCTCGTCGGTCTGCGCCGCCGTAAAGGTACTCCGACCGGGACCTCGCCCCCTCGGGACCGCCCGTGCGTCTGCGGGGCGTGCGGGCGGCCTGCGGCTCGGACGGCGCTTCGCGATGCGCGAACACCCTGAAGCGCAAGGTTCCGGAACCGGTCACGGCACCAGGACGGGGTCTCGAAGATCGGCCGTGAGGGATCGCACGAATCCGGCATGCGGTGCAGGTGGGGGGCGGTCATATGATCGCGCCATGCATCGTGATCTGATCGACGGAGTGCCGGTCCTGTGGGCGGAGGCCCCGGGCCCGCTGGAAGCCGCACTCGTCTTCGGCTGTGGCGTCAGCGACGAGACGTTCCGCACCCTGGGCGTCACCCACCTCGTCGAGCATCTCGCGATGAGCACGCTGCCGCGGCTGCACTACGACCACAACGCCTCCGTGACGCTGTCGCTCACCGAGTTCACCGCCTCCGGCAGGCCCGAGCAGGTGACCGACTTCCTGGCCCGGGTGTGCGAGGCGCTCTCCTCGCTGCCGCTCGACCGGATCGAGCGCGAGGCCGGCGTACTGGCCGCCGAGGGCAGCGGTGCCACCGACCCGACCAGCGCGGAGCTGCTGTCCTTCCGCTACGGCACCCAGGGCGCCGGACTCGCCTCCTGGGACGGTCCCGGGCCCGACCGCATCCCGGTCGAGGCCGTCCGGGACACGGCCGCCCGTTACTTCCACTCCGGCAACGCCGTCCTGGTGCTGACCGGGCCGCCGCCCGCCGGGCTGAGGCTGCCGCTGCCGGCCGGCGAACGACCGGACCGCGGCACGGCGCAGCCGGTGTTGCAGCCCGGCCCGCTGTGGTTCCAGGCCGAGGTTCCGGGACCCGGGCTGGCCCTGCGCGGCGACCTCGACGACGCCGCGCTGATCCTGGCGCACGCCGTACTGCAAGAGCGGCTGAGGAAGCTCGTACGGCACCAGGAGGGGCTGACGTACGACATCGACGGCTCCCGACGGTACGCCGGGCCGGGCCAGGACGACTTCTTCGTCCGCCTGGACGCCCGGGAGGGCCAGGAGCGGCGGGTGGCCGAGCTGTTGTGGCAGGAGTCGCTCCGGCTGGCGCGCGAGGGCGTCACCGAGGCGGAGCTCGCGGAGGAACTCGCCGCACTGCGCGAGGCCTGGCTCGATCCGCGTGCCACGTCCGCCGAACTCGGCGAGGCGGCGGCGTCCTCGCTGTTCGGCGTGGAATACCAGGACGCGCAGGCACGGCTGAACGCGCTCGCCAAGACCACGCCGGAACAGGCCAGGCAGGCGTTCGCCGCCGCGCTCGGCACCGCGCTGCTCGTCGTGCCGGGCGAGACGGAGGTCGAGCTGCTGCAGCCCGATGGCGCGGCCTTGCCGTTCGGCAGCGGCCGGAGCGAGCACGAGCTGCCGTCCCAGGGGCTGGTGTGCAAGCCGTCGCTGTCCGACAGGCTCCTCTCGTCCGCGGCCCGCAGGGCCCGCCTGGCCGTCACGGCCGAGGGCGTGTGGATCCGCGACGGTGACGGCGAAGTGATCCACGTGCCGTTCGACGAGGTGGTCGGGGTGGAGACGGACGGCCCCGGAAGGGTCGTCTTCGGCCGGCGGAACTGCGTCGTACCGGTGGTGCCGGAGCTGTTCGCGAACCTCGGACCGGCCATCGCCGCCATCGACGCCGCCGTCCCCGAGGCGCTGCGCTACCCGGTGTCCGGCCTGCGAGTCACGGACTGACCGCGCCGCCGTAGAACGTGGCCGGCAGCATGGCCATCAGGCCGAGCCCTTGCCCAGACTCCGGCCGCAGCGGCCGCCGGGAGCGCCATCAGTGCCGGGCGTCGGCCGGGGAGCCTCAGGGCGCACCCGCGACCTGCTCTCCATGGGGCCGTGGACGCCGTGCTGGGGCTCCTCGTCCGAGCCCCCGCCGCGTCCAGCTTCCGCCTCGGAGGGGCACCGGCCGGTGCTCGGAAGGCTCTATGCCGCCGACTCGCTCGTCGACCCTGCCGGACGGGGTGCTGCGGCTCGCGCCGCGCACCTGAGGGCATGAACCCCGCTCCGGGTCCGGCGCAGGTGGTAGGCGCGCGTGACGACCGCCAGCAGCGGCCCCCAGGCGAGGATCGGCACGTAGCAGGCCCAGAGGGCCCACGCGCCCGGGCCGCCGGTGGGGAAGGTCTCGCCGGTGTCGTTCAGTGGGGGAACGATGTGGAACGCGTAGTTCAGGACGGCGTACACAGCGAGGGCGGTAGCCAGAATGGCGCCGATGGAGGCCGGGACGACGACCGCACGTACCGGCAGCGCGCGTCCACCGAGGAGCGGAACCCACGTGGGCAGGCGTTCGCCCCAGGGTTGGACGAGGCCAAGGGCGAGCAGCGCCAGGCACTCGGCGACCAGTGAGAGCGAGAGAACGTACGACCGTTCGCCCGGCAGCCAGTCGTGCCCGGCGTACCAGTCGGGCCGGCCGACGACCAGCATGATGCGCCACATTCCTGACGGCAGAGCGCACAAGGGGATGGCGTACGCGGCCCACTTGATGCCGCGCGGCACGTCGGGGCGAGGGCGGATCGGTCTCATGGCGGTCTTCCTTCCATCCCGGTGACTCCGGTGCGGCCATCCTCATTCCGATGCCTCCCTGACGCGTCCACCTGCGGTCTTCTCCACCTACCTCGCTCGGCGGAGGCGAGGAGATACCTGAGAAGCACGCCCTTCTGATCCGGGTGTCGAGCGCGGGGGCGCATCCGGGGTCAGGTCTGTGGCTTTGCGGATGCCCGGCGACGTCGAGGCCCTGTCCCGCCGATCGATCGCATGGCTGACGAATCACCGGCCTGTCTTGATGTCGAGCCCGGACAAGGGCGCGCAGGACAGGTGCCGTGCGCACCGACCCGGCCGGGGCGCAGCGGAGCGTCACACGCCCACGTGCCACGCTCCGATGACGTGAGCTCAAAGTAGTAGCCATGTACTTAATAGCTATGTACATTATCTCCATGGAGGCGGCCCTTCGAAGGCCGACTCGAGTCGTCCCGGAGGAGCCACCCATGACGTCCGTTCTGAACCCGCAGATCCTCGGCCAGGCCGAGAACGCGCACCGCGCGATGCTCGACAAGATCCTCGGCGCCTACCCGGGCATGACGTACCAGCAGTGGGTCGGTCTGACCCTGGCGTCCGGGGCCGGCGGCGAGCTCCTCCGAGAGGAGCTCGTCGGCCGCATGGGCGGGGCGCTCAAGACCGACCCCGTCACCACCGGTGTCGTCGTCGCCGATCTCGCAGCGAACGGCCTGCTGGGGGCGGCCACCGCGGACACCCTGCGTGTGACCGAGAGCGGCCAGGAGCGGTTCCGGGACATCCGCGGTCAGGTGGACGCCGCGATGCGGATCGCCTACGCGGACATCCCCGTCCAGGACATGGCCACTGCCGGGCGGGTGCTGGCTCAGGTCACCGAGCAGCTGAACAGGGCGCTCGCGGCTGCCTGACTCGAAGCCCGTCCGGTGTGACCCGTCTCGGACTGCCCAGGTCCGAGCGGCCCGATCCCTTCCACCTCGCAGACCACGCGACCTCCCTGCCCGGACCGTACGATCCCTCGCGGAGTCCGCGTTCGCGCGCTGATGTGACGAGGCCGCTTGCGGCGGGGTGCTTGAGCCGGCACACGGCAAGTCCGTTCCACAACTGGCTTGTTGAGCGTGAGCACGAAGACACACGAAGACACGAGGTGGGTACATGCTGGAACGCTTCGAGCTCGAAGCCTTCCTCATGCTGGCGGAGGAGCTTCATTTCGGGCGGGCCGGCGAGCGTCTGTGTGTGACCACGAGTCGGGTCAGCCAGATCATCAGGAGGCTGGAACGCCGCGTCGGCGCACCCTTGTTCGTGCGCAGCAGTCGCAGGGTGGAGCTCACCGGGCTGGGGCGGCAACTGCGCGACGACCTGTTGCCCGCGTACCGGCAGATGACCAACGGGCTCGCCCAGGCCATCGCGACCGGCCGCGGTGAACGGACCAAGGATGTGGTCCGGGTCGGCTGGTCCGGAGCGTGGTGCGGGAATCTGGTGGTCCAGGCCGCCGACCTCTTCCGTACCCGAAATCCGGACTGCGCGGTCGAGGTCCAGGAGATCCAGCTCCGCGACCCGCTCGGCGCCATGCGTGCCGGCACGGTGGACCTGCAGATGACCGAGTTTCCGGTGCACGAGCCCGACATCACCACCGGACGGCGCATGTTCGCCGAACCGCGGTCGCTCCTGGTCCCGTCGGACCACCCCTTCGCCCACAGACGGTCCGTCTCGCTCGAAGACCTCGCGGACACGTGCCTGATCACGATCGCGGATGCGGACATCCCCGCGTACTGGATGGACCGGTACTTCCCCAGACGGACACCCTCAGGTCGCCCGATCCCCCAGGGACCGGCGACGAACTACTGGTCGGAGGTTCTCGTCCTCGTCGCCTCCGGGGTGGGGGTCAGCACGGTTGCCGCCCGAGCCGAGCAGTTTCACAGCAGACCGGGAATCGTCTTCGTGCCGTTCCACGACGCCTCGACCATCGACTACGGCCTGATGTGGCCGACAGCCGGCAAGAACCCCCTCGTGGCCCCGTTTCTCGCTGTGATCGATGAGATCGCGCCCGCGAGCGACCATCCCACCGGAGGGTAGGTCCTGCCCGGCGGAGCATACGGCGGGCCGCGCTCGCCCTCGCGCAACCTGCGCCGCGGTGACACCCACGCCCGCCTCACGGTGGGTTCCGCAGAGCTGGGCCGCGCCGTGCGTGCGGGCTGGTCGGCATGAACGGTCGGTATCGAGTGCGGACCCTGTACCGGTGGCGCGGTACGGGGGGATCCGGAAATGAGGAAATCTGTTCTCTATCCGGCGTCGGGGTCCAGTGTGTCGGGGTTTTCCCAGACGGTCGCGTTGACGGCGACCTGGGTTTCCCTGTTCGAGGAAGACGGTCGAGCCTCGGTCACCGTGAAATGCACCATCCGGTATTTCACGGTCGTGAGGCAGAAACTGTCGCCCGCGCGTGCGGGGAGGTTGTCCTGTCCGACCTCACGCACCAGAAGGGCGACGCAGTTCTCGTACGAGGGATTGAATCCGGCAGGGGTTTTCACCAGCTGCGTTCTGTCGTAGTGCCTGCTGAGGATGACGGCGTTCCCCTCGCTCTCCAGCGTCTCCAGGTCGAACGTCGAGTTCTCGTCACCGACCTGCAGGGGCGGCTTCGCGTCGAAGTCGACCGACCGGCGCCCGTATCCCACGTAGACGTCCCGCGCCGTCTGGTAGACGAACACCTTCCGTTCCGGAGGTTCGGGGGACGGTGAGGGCGTCCGGGTGGTGGGAGGCGGCGAGGTGGTCGTCTTCGGGGCGGGGGCTGCCGTCGTGGTCACGGCAGGTGTCGTGGTCTGCCGTACCGGCGGGGGAGTCGTGGTCGTCCGCTGTGGCTCGTCGTCGGCGCGGTTGCTCGTGGGGGAGTGGTCCTCGGTCAGGCGGAAGATCGCGAATCCGCCGAGGAGGATGATCACCAGCGCGCCCACGATCAGGTACCGCCAGGACGGCGGCCGGCCGCTCGCGGGCGGGGTGCCTTGGACAGGTCCAAGAACGCCCACCGGCCTGCCGGGAGTCCGCGACCGGAACGGAGGAGAGGGAGGTGGGGGAGGGGCAGGAGCTTCGGGACCGGGACCAGGATCGGGGTCGGGCCCGGCGCCAGGTATGAGGGCCAGCCTCTGCTCCGCCCGCATCACCTCGGTCACCAGGCCCGGCTGTTCCTCCTCGAGGCGGGTGATCTCTCGCTGCTGCCTCTGGACGGTCTCCTCGGGAACAGCGGTGCCCTGCCTGCGCAGGCGACGCAGTGTGTCGAGCGCGGTCTTCGCGGCCTGGAGCTGCTCGGCGTTGGACCGCAGCCTCAGCTCGGACTCCAGAGCCTCCAGCACCCCCTTCGCGTAACTGCTGTTCCGGTCCACCTGGACCCTCAGCTCCAGCAGCTTCCGGTACATGACCAGCGTGTCCTCGATCGCGACCGGACTCACGTCACTCTCGCGCGTCGACCTCTTCACCTCGTCGACGAGCCGGAGCACCAGAGTGTGCCCGGGCACGGGCGTACGCCTCCTGGGATTCAGATTCTCGTAGTCGACGATGCTGGCCTCTTTGACGTTCAGCTTCGCCGCCAGCTCCCGGCGGCTCAGCCCCAACTGCCTCCGCAGCGAACCCAGCCTTTCCGCGAAGGCGTACTTGGCGCGCTCCAGATCACTCTCGCTCGGCACCGCCGAGGAAAGCTCCCCCTCAGAAACCAATTTCTGGACTCCTCCAAGAACCTCAGAAGGACCATCAGGAAAACAGCCTCGAAACTTGGACTTCTCCGAAGCTCCGCCCAAGATCCAGGGTCCTGCTCAGACCGGATCGCACCGCGACTCCGGCCGGATGGGCAACCGCATATCCGTACGCGAAATCCTGGGGCCCCGGGTGCGTAAGAAGCTCTGAAAGCTTGGGAAGCCGAACATGATTATGCACCTCGCCGCAGCCCTCGGGACCGGAATCACCGAGAACGAGCCCCCTGTCACCGCGGCATCGGTCATCACCCCCTCCGTCACCCTCGTCCTGATCGGCCTCACACTCGCCGCCATCGCAGGGCTCGGCGCCGGCATCCTGCACCGCGGCGACCACCTCCCCATCACCCCACCACTGGCCCCCCGGCGCCACAGCGTCGCCGCCGCGATCATCCGCGGCGCCAACACCGCCCTCACCTCCGCCCCGCCCCTCCTCGCCACCCTGGTCGCCAACAACCACCAGCACACCGTCCTCGTCCTCCTCCTCGCCGCCTGTGCCGGCATCGGCTACGCCCTCGCCCACCACGCCGACAACACCTCGACCCGCGCAGCGATCTGGCACGGCTGGACCGGCTTCCTCGCCGTCACCACCCTCGGCCAGGCCATCACCATCACCATCACCCTCGCCATCGCCTGAACCACCGCCTGGGTGAGGCGCCCCATCGAACGCCTCACCCCGACGACCCGCTGCGACACGGGCTTGCCTCAATTCCCCGGCCCCGGGAACGGACCCGAGCCGTGTACCGGGCGCGGAGGTCCGCAGCCTGCTCCTGCGTCCACGGTGACGTACCCGGCTCCGCGCCCACCGGCCGCCCCTGGCTGCCCTGCCCCCGTGGGGGCGGTCTCGTGGGTGGGGCAAGATGGCTGCGCCAGAGAGGCACTCGTCCTCGCATCAAGCGCAGAGGCGTCGCGTCCTCACAGCGGCTGGGCCGACATCAGTGGGCGGGTCAAGAGAACCGTGTCCTGCACTGCCGTCGTCTCCATCGCCGCTACGAGCGCAGAGCTGAGCACTTCCTCGCCTTCGTCGGCATATCCGCAGCCCCCATCAGCTTCCGGGGGCCGGCAGGCTGAGAGGTCGGTCACCCGATGAGCTGTTCCGCCGTCTGGCGATACTGCTTGGATCGATCTTCCGTCAGTTTCCACAGAGCGGGAAGACCGCCCTCCCGCATCCGGGCTTCCGCCTCTTGCTGACACGCTGCCTCGAAGCGGAGCAGGCTGTCGAAGGAGCCGAGACAGACGGCGATCGGCCAGGATGCCGCCGCCTTCGAGGCGAACTCCAGGGTCTGCGCCGACGTAAAGTTCTGTTGCTTCAGCCTGGTCAGCACCACGGTGCCGAAGACGAGGTATGACCATTTCTTGACAAAGGTGTGGCTGGGGAGCTCTGCCGGATACCTGGCATCCAGGGACCAGCTCTCGGCGAACGCAGACCCGAGCAAGTCGTCATCGAGCGCTCGACCGTAGAGAAACGCTGTGATGTTCTCCAGCCCTGCCATGATCGGGCTGCAGTGGTCCAGCAGGCCGGATCGCGCGGTCAGGACCTCCACGGCTCCGCCCAGCCGGATGGCTGCGGCGCAACACAGCGCCGTTCCCGCAGCGTCAAATGCGTCGTCCACGATCCCCCGCCCCCTGCCCAAACTCAGCGATGGCCCCTCAGGCACGATATCCGCAAGGACGCCGTAAGAAGCGACGTCTGAAAGAGCAATCTGTCCCCGCAAAGGTGCTGGAGAAGTTGACGGGCTGGTCGCCATTCGGGACTGTTCTGCCCCGAGTGGGACACTTCTGACAGGATGACGTCATGTTTGACTTCGGCATCGCGGACTACCAGCCAGCATGGTTGGACAGCCGTGGTGACGTCGTGCAGGAACATGGAGATCGTCTGCGTGGTCTTGCCGGTCGGACGCTCACGAGAGTCTGGATGGTCTGGGACCTGAGGGATGACGTGTGGTTCTGCGACTGCCCGGTGCTGTTCGACTTCGATGGCGAGCAGCTCGAGATCAACCATCAAAAGCTCGGCGATCTCTCGCTCACCTGGAACATGATCGACCCCACCCGACCAGTCCGGTGGCCTGGCTTCGACCTGCAGTGGCGCCCCGAACCTTTCCCCGGGCTGCACGCTCTGCTGGGACTGCCCCTCAAGGGGGCCGAACTGCTCGAATGGACAGGCAGGGATGTCGCTCAGGGACACGTCGACATCAGCCTCGCCTTCGATTCGGGTCGCGTTACCGTCTTCAACGCACTCGACGAGAACGGGGTGCACTTCAACCCTCTCGGTCCGCGCCAGCGGTCCCACCCGTTGCATTGACGCGGTCGGTGTTCAGGCATCACGCCAGTTCAGGGTGGCTCTGTGCGTCCAGCACGCACGCACTCGGCTCGCCGTCGCGGCCCTCCGCCTCTCTTTCCAGACGGCGCATTAGACCAGCTCAATGGCGTGCTCCGCGGACGGGTCCGCGAGCCGCAGGCCGGGACGCCGAACCGAGCGCGTGCGTGCTGGACGCCCGGAGCATCAAGACGTCCGCCGACATCTCGGCCGCCGGCCAGGGAATCGACGCAGGTCAGAGGAGAGGATCGGAGGCGGCAGGCGCCACATCGACATCGACACTCTCGGCCTCCTCCTCCCTGTCTGGTTCACCGCGGTCAGCATTTCCGACAATGGCGGCGGTATCCACCTGCTCTCACACATCGCCAAGGCCCACCCCAGAATCACCAAGGCATGTGCCGACACCGGTTATCGAACCAAGACCATCGACCACGGCGCCACTCTCGGCACCGACGTCGAGGTCACCCGCCGAGACCCGGGCCAGAAGGGCTCCAAGGTCATCCCGCGCCCGCTGGTCGTCGAGCGCACCTTCGGGTGGCTGATGAACCGCCGCCGCCTTACCTGGCGCGACACCTGACCATGCGATGCTGCATCACTGCCAGTTCGTCGGGCACTCGCGAGGCACTGAGAACGACTGCTTCACCAGGTCAGGCAGTCCTTCAGACGGCCGGGCTCTGGGCAGGACATCCCCCGTAGATGTACGGGTCGATTTCGTTGCCCCTCCTGTCAAAAAGGTGGAAGCAGTGACCGTTGGCCCACACGGTGACCGCGTCACGCCGGTGGTCAACCTGGAACGGCTCGTCCCCAAGCTGTGTCCCGGGCCACGATCCATCTCCCGCAGAGGAATGAGTGACAACGACGCACTCCTCCTTCGGCAAGATCCGATGGACGTCACCCCAGGGCTCCAGCCTCAGATCCAACGGCACCTCGTTGTCGTTGCCGACCACTAGCCGCGCCGTTCTTCCCACGAACATTTCGATCACCTCTCCGCCTTGAACGAGAACGCCTTCTGGCAGCTCATTGAAGCGTGCAGCCTGTCTGTCCCCAGCCCCGAGGGCGATGAGCTTGCCGCTGATGCCGCTGCCCTGACCGCCCGTCTGACGAGCGGCCCTGTATCTGACGTGGTCGGGTTCGCCGAGCAGCTCTCCTGGGCCCTGTACAGGCTGGACCGCAAGGAATGCGGCAACGGCCTGTTGACGTATCCGACAACGCATACAAGCAGCGCACCGGTGACGAATGGGACCGCAGCACCCGCTACAGTTTCGAGTACTCCTCCAATACAGCCGGGTGGGCCGCCGCATAGGCGCCCGCAGTCGCTCCTACCTCCATGATAGGAGGCGAAAATTCAGGAGATCTGCAGGTCAGAGAGCTGTTACCCCGCGTTCGAAGAGATGGGTGCGACCCCGAGTCCGGGCAGCGCGCGCGTAGTCACCGCCTCCCCGTGCTCGCGGGGATGGCCCGGGTTCTGGTCAGGGACATGGCGTTGTCGCGCCGCCCCCGAATCAGCGGCGGACCCCTCAGGCCACCGTTCCCCGGCGATCCCCCTCCGATTGTGTTCGAACAGAGCCCGGCTGGTACTCCGCCTGAGCCGGCTCTGAAACTTCAAGATCTGCCCTGGTCGCCGTCTGTGACTTCGCCCTTCGGGAGTGCTGACTCGCGACGTGGGGCGGCTGCGCGTCGAGTCGCGACGGGACGCCGGACGGAGTCCGCCCCTGTGGTCAGGGCGAAGGTGCCGGGACCGTGTCTGTGCCCCAGCTGGCCAGCAGCCGCAGTGACTCGGCGGACGCCGAACCCGGCTCGGCGTGGTAGGTGACCAGTGCCTGGCTCTCGTCGCCGGCGATCCGGAACGACTCGTACTGGAGGGCCAGTTCACCGACCAGCGGATGTCGCATCCGCTTCAGGCCGTGTGTCTTCTCCTTGACGTCGTACCGTGCCCACAGGCGGCGGAACTCGTCGCTCTTGACCGACAGCTCGCCGACCAGCGCGGACAGCCGGGGATCGTCCGGACTGCGGCCCGCCTCCATGCGGAGCATGCAGACGATGTCGATGGCCTTCTGCTCCAGGTCGACGAACAGGTCGCGGCAGTCGGACCGCAGAAAAACCAGCCGCGCCCAGTTCCGTTCCTGCTCGGGCAGCCGGCCCCAGTCGCCGAACAGCGAGGCGGCCATCCGGTTCCAGGCGAGGATGTCGCAGTACCGCCCCGAGATGTATGCCGGGACGCCGTCGAAGGAGTCCAGCAGCTGGCGCAGTGCCGGCCGCACGTGCTGGGCCCGCGCCGGACCCGGTCCCCTGGTTCCGCGGGGCAGGGGCCGGGCCAGGTGCGTCAGGTGGGCGTGCTCGTCGTCGGTGAGGCGCAGGGCCCGCGCGATCGCGCCGAGTACCTCCGTGGACACGTTCCGTCCGTTGCCCTGCTCCAGGCGCGTGTAGTAGGCGACCGACACCCCCGCCAGCAGCGCCAGCTCCTCGCGCCGCAGCCCCGGCACCCGGCGTCGGCCGAGATCGGGCAGTCCCACGTCCCCGGGTTTCACCCGGGCCCGCCGGGTCCGCAGGAACTCGCTCAGCTCTGCCCGACGGTCCAGAGCACCGCCTTCGGCCTCCCGCACCGAACGGATCCGTTCGTCCCTCGCGTCCATACACCCAGTATGGGCGGTGGCCCGCGCTGCGGCCGGTCCTGATCCTGACCCCGCGAGTGGTAGGAACAGCAGTCGTACGCAAAGCTGTGACCTGGGTGAACTCGACGAGACGAGGCAGGCTGGAAGCATGCCCGGCAGCGAGAGCCGGGCGTGAGGCACTCTTTCTGGAGGAGAACCCGGTATGACCACCGTCGCCGCATACGCCGCCCCCGCGGCCAAGGCCCCCCTGGAGCGCACCACCATCGAGCGCCGGGCGGTCCGCGAGAACGACGTCCTGATCGACATCAAATTCGCCGGCATCTGCCACTCCGACATCCACCAGGTCCGCGAGGGCTGGGGCGAGGCCATCTTCCCGATGGTGCCTGGTCACGAGATCGCGGGTGTCGTCACCGAGGTCGGCCCCGGCGTGACCCGCTTCGCCGTCGGCGACCGGGTAGGAGTCGGCTGCATGGTCGACTCCTGCCGCACCTGCGAGAACTGCCGGGCCGGCCTGGAGCAGTACTGCATCCCCGGCAGCACGATGACCTACAACGCGGTCGGCAAGGACGGGCAGCCCACCTACGGCGGCTACGCGCAGACGATCGTCGTCGACGAGAACTTCGTCGTCCGCATCCCCGAGGGCATCGGGCTCGACGAGGCCGCGCCCCTGCTGTGCGCCGGCATCACCACCTACTCCCCGCTCAAGCACTGGAACGCCGGCCCCGGCAAGAAGGTCGCCGTGCTCGGCATGGGGGGCCTCGGCCACATGGCCGTCAAGCTCGCCCACGCCCTGGGCGCCGAGGTCACGGTCCTCTCCCAGTCGCTGCGGAAGAAGGACGACGGCCTGAGGCTCGGCGCCGACCACTACTACGCGACCAGCGACCCGAAGACCTTCGAGGAACTGGCCGGCACCTTCGACCTCATCATCTCGACCGTCTCGGCACCGCTCGACTTCGGCGCCTACCTCGCGCTGCTGCGGACCGACGGCGCACTGGTGAACGTCGGCGCCCCCGAGGAGCCCGTCTCCCTGAACCTGTTCTCGGTGATCGGCGGCCGCAAGACCCTCGCCGGGTCCAGCATCGGTGGCATCCGCGAGACGCAGGAGATGCTCGACTTCTGTGCCGAGCGAGGCCTCGGCTCCGAGATCGAGGTGATCAGCGCCGACCGGATCAACGAGGCGTACGAGCGCGTCCTCGCCAGCGATGTCCGGTACCGCTTCGTGATCGACACGTCCACGATCTGATCCCGCCCCGGCCCGGCAGCCCGCCTCCCCCCCCCGGGAGCCCGCCGCAGCCCGGCAGCCCGGCCCGGCCCGGTAGCCAGGAACCCGGCCCAGGCGGTGGCCAGCCGCACGAGCGTCAGCCTCGCGTCCTGGCGGAGCTCGCGCAGCTGGCCCGCGGTGCCCTGGCGGGCGGTGTGCGCCGGGGACGAGGGGGGAGGAGGGGCATGGCGTACTCCTGCTACCTGATCTTGTACTGGTCGTGCGGAACGGCACGGCCCCACAGCGTCTCGACCGCCTCGGCCTAGGCCGCACCAGGCCGGCTTCCGTCCGCAGCTCCGCCGGCGGGGTGGCCCGGCGGCCCGTCGCCGTCGACGAAGGGCAGCAGAAGCCCCACCGCCTGGCCGCGCGGTAGCCACCGCACGTCCTTGCCGGCGGCCGTGTTCACTGCTGTGCCGACGTGCTCGTACCGGATGCAATCGCTGACCGGTTCCGGGGCGACGCGCACCCGCATGGCGACGTCGCGGCGGGCAGCGACGCGGACCACGCCGACCCACGGTGCCCAGCACGGTGACGCGGTGTCGGTGTCCCGCTCGCCAGTCTCACGCCAGCGCCGGTAGTCGACGCCCTCGTCGGCGACCGCGTAGCCGCCCCGCAGTTCCAGGCGGACGGCCGAGTGGCGGGCGCGGGCGAGTAGTTCATCGAACACGGCGGCCCGCTCTGCTGCCTCGATCGTCTCCTTCGGGATCGGGATCATGCGGGCGGGGATGCGGACCACGGTCTCATCGGCGGGGATGATCTTGTCGTGGCCGGCCGCGTTGTTCTCGACGCACTCGGCGAGGGTCGGCACGTCGGCGCTGTGGTTCTGGGCGATGAGGTCGCCGGTCCGTTCATCCACCCAGACGGTGGGGCTGCCGGTCTGGCCGGGCTCGGGTTCACGCCGATGAATCGTAGGGGCATCGTCGGCCCCCCTGCCGCTCGCGGCAGGGGCTTCGCATCCTCCGAGCCGGTGTCGCCGAGACAGACCTGCTGCGACCTGACCTGACTGTCGATACGGGGTCCACGGCTCCTGCCGCACGGCCGAGGTCGTCGTCCAAGGGATCGTCATCGTCAAGGCGCGTCGCTGCCACTGCCCGTGCCTCAGCAAGGGCCTGCACCCCGGATCCGCCGGCCGCACCAACCTCCCGTCTCGCCCACGAGCGCCCCCTGAGCGTGCCTGAGTGCGGAAGCCCCGCACGGTCCCGGCCAGTTCGCGCACCGACCCCTCCTTCCTCCCCCCCCGAGTGGGCCAGAGGCAGCCGCGACGACCCGGATGAACTCACCCGCACCACGCCCTGAGGATTCAAGGTTCTCCCTATAGACGGCTCCGGCCGGGTGACCGCCCGACCGGAGCGGTCTGGGGGTCCGGGCGGCCCGGACCGTTCCTGCGTGCGCGGGGACGGTTCCTTGCGGGGTTGCTGTCCGGTGCATGGGGGGAGCGGGGGAGTGGCAACTCACCAAGGTGTGCTCCACAGGTGGTTCTCCGGACGCCCGACGTTCTCTGTCTGTTCCGGTGCGAATCGAAATTCCGGTCCACGCCAGCTGCTCGTTAGCGAACCGATAGCGACGCATGCGATCTTCGCTCGAAGTGTCTTGATGCCGTCGGTTCGATGGAGTCGGCGATCTGTCAGACCGCCTACAGATTCGGGATCCCGGTGGATCCATCGCATCGCATACGCGCGCATGCACGCACGCCCGCACTCACGACACCCCATTTCCACTGCCCGTCCGGGCGGTGAACAAAACCGACCGGAATCCAGAGCATGTTTCCCTTACCCGTTCAGAACGCACACGGAAGATCACATCGCATGAGTAAGAAACGAGCGAGACGGCCGAGAGCTTTGCTCCTCGTCCTCGTTCTCGCGCTGTTCGGCGGGCTCTTCGTGGGGGTCGGTGCCAAGCCGGCAGCCGCCGACGAGATCGGCGCATGGAGCGTCAGTCATTTCGACTCGGCAACCTACAACATCCGGAACTCGAACCAACCCCACCGTTGGGGAGAGATAGCCGGGCTGGTTGCGCGCAATGACGTCGTGGCGCTCCAGGAGGTGCGAGACGCCGTATATCTCGGGGATCCGGCCAACGGGATCAGCGGTTTCGAGAACGAGCAGGTGCTCCACTCGTGGCCGTACGGACCGGGGCCGACAGATATGCTGCGCCTGTTCTCGTACACCTGGAATCCACCCGGTGGGCAGCAGGTCTACGTGTACAAGCTGACGAACATGAGGCAGCAGCGTGCGGTGGCTCTGATAGTCCACGCGCCGATACCGCCGCAGGACTTCTTCCCGGTGCCGCCGGTCGCGAACGACGTGGCGTCCAAGGCCATGCTGGGCGCGGTCATCCCCGACGCCGCCGGTCATGAGGGGATCTTCTTCAGCGCTCACGCCCTCAACGGCGGTGGCGATGTCGGCCGCCTGGTCGACGCCGCGTCGGCCCTCGCGTCCGCCGAGGGCCTGCGGTGGGCGGTGATGGGCGACTTCAACACCAACCCGACGTGGAACAACCAACTCCCGCAGGGCGCCCGCTTCGTGACCAGCGGGACCCCCACCTACCACTGTGGCGTGGGAGGGCAGCGGCGTAACGAGTACGACTACATGGTCACCGACGACCCGGCCCCGCTGACGGCGACGGCGAATCCGGGCACCTCGAACTCCCCTTCCGATCACTGCACGGTGGAGTTCGAGCCGGTGACCGCGTGCGCGGGCTTCGGTGTGACGGGAGCGAACGCCCCGTGCGTGCCGCCGTCCACCGGGGCCGCGCGCAGCACCGGGGTGAGTTTCGTGAACCTCACCGGTTGCGACCTGACCCTGGAACGGCACGTCCTGTCGCACGGCGTCTGGACCGCCGCACCGCCCGGTCTCATCTCCAGGGAACAGGGCGCGGCGTGGGGTTCGGAGAGTTCGGGGCTCGCGACGGGGACGGAGGGGAGCGTCCGGTACGTCACCCGGAACTGCTTGGGGACGAGCGACAACAACCGCCAGGTGCAGCTGCACTGGAACAACCCGTTCATCGGGTCCAACAGCTACGACGAGAACGGCAGCGACTTCTCCACCTTCAGGGTCGAGCGGCAGGGCGGCGTCGGGAACAACACCACCGTGATCTGGACCGCGCGGCAGAAGCCGACGGCCGTGGTGGCGATGGGCGACAGCTACATCTCGGGCGAGGCCGGGCGGTGGGCCGGGAACGCGAACACCGGCAACGGCGGTTCCGCCTGGGGTACGGACCGGGCCGCGTCCGCCTGCAACGCCGACGAGAGCAGCTGCCTGCACGACCTGCAAGGGGTCTACGGGGACACCTCCTACGACGGGGGCAGTGGCTGCGACCGCTCCGACATGTCGGAGATCGCCGGCGCCGAGATCGACGGCATCCCGTCCGCGCGACGGTTCAACCTGGCCTGCTCGGGGGCGACCACGGACCACGTGGTCAGCAGCGGGTTCAAGGGGGAACGGCCGCAGGTCGAGCAGTTGAGGGACCTGGCGAGGTACTACCGGGTCAAGACGATCGTCCTCTCGGTCGGCGGCAACGACCTGGACTTCACCGGGATCGTGTCGGGCTGCGCACAGCGCTTCATGTCCGGTACCGGAGCCTGCAAGAGCGGGCAGGACAGCGCCTTCCGGGGCAAACTCGACGGGGTCGAGGACAAGGTGGTGGAGACGATGAACAGCATCCACGCCGCCATGCGCTCGCAGGGGTACGACAGCAGGTACTACCGTCTGGTGGCCCAGTCCTACGCGGGCCCGATCGCCGACAGCGCCCACATCCGGTACCCGACGGAGAGCTACGAGCGCTACACGTCGGGCGGCTGCCCGTTCTACAACGAGGACGCCTCCTGGGCCCGTAACGAGGTCATCCCGTCCATCAGCTCGATGATCAGGAGCGCCGCCCGGCGGGGGGACGCCTTCTTCCTCGACGTGCAGGACGCGCTCACCGGGCACGAACTGTGCCACAGCGGTGCCGAGCAGGCCACCGCGGCCAACACCCTGGGCTCCCCGCTGCCCGCGGCGAAGGCCGAGTGGGTGCGCTGGGTTCCCTACCTCCTGCTGCCGTGGGGTTCCCAGGGCGACAAGCAGGAAGCCGTCCACCCGAACGCCTACGGGCAGAAGGCGCTCAGCAGCTGTCTGACCCAGGCCAGCGGCCAGATCGACAACGGCGGCCGGGAGTTCCGCTGCACGTCCACGGCCGGCTCCGCGCAGCCCTCCGTCCAGACGGTGGAGTACGACACCGACGAGACCGCCGACCGGATCCTCGCCGGGAACAACCGCCGCAGCGGCCCGGGCGCCGGTCTGCCGGACTGGAGCGAGGCCGGGTACCGGGGCGGCGAGCCGCTGCCGGACGCCTCGTCCCTCTCGGGCGATCCACGCTGCGCGATCACCCCTGAGGAACTGGCCGAGCACTACGCCGTGAAGCCCGGCGACGGCCAGGACGACACCGCCGGGATCCAGAAGGCCATCGACGACATCCGCACCACCTGCACCCCCGACGCCTCGCCCGGCAGGCTCTCCTCGATCGAACTGCCCAGGGGCACCGTCGAGGTCAGCAAGCAGCTGTCGGTCGACGCCTCCTACCTGGTCATCCGCGGCCAGGGTACGAAGCCTGGCAGCGGCACCAAGATCGTGTTCCGGCCGGACGCCGCGACCAGGTACGACACCCTCTACCAGGGCAGTCGCTGGGACCAGGACGCGATGCGTCACGAATGCCCCGGCAAGCTGGGCTCGATCATCGGCACCGGCGGGTGGATCTGGCCCGGACGCGGCCTGTTCCGCGTACAGACCCGCGAGGTGTCGGCCAAGCATCAGCGCATGTGCGGTGACATCTCCGCGATCCCGGAGAACCGCCGGGACCTGTTCGAGGGATCGGTCAACCAGCATTGGGAGTCGGGCGTCACCCTCGTCGAGAACACCGCCACCCCCGGCTACGCCGCACGTGAGGGCGCCACCACGATCCCGCTCAACGGCTCCGCCGACATGTCCGTTTTCAAGCCGGGCGGCTACCTGTGGGTCGGGGCGGCGAACAGCCTCGCCTTCTACGACAGTCAGGGCGTGGACACCGTCGGCCAGGTGGGGAAGCTGGACAACCTCCACATGCGTCAGCAGGTCTTCGTCATCTCGTCGGTGGACAGCGCCGGGCGCACCGTCACCATCGACAAGCCGCTGGAGTTCGACGTCCCCGTCACCTCCGTCTCCGACGGCTCACCCGCGATCGGCGGCACCGTCTACGCCAGCAAGGTCACCCCGCTCAAGATGATCACGGACGTCGGGTTCGAGGACTTCACCTTCACCCAGCAGAGTGACGGTCTGACCGCCGCCTGCACCGATCCCGCCCCGAACTGCGCCACGCACAACTACGGCAACCTCGCTCCCGAGGCCGCCATGCACGGCATCGTCTTCAAGTGGGCGGCCAACTCCTGGGTCAAGGGGGTCAGGGGCGAGATGGCCGGCTCCCATCCGATCGTCACCGAGGTCGCCAAGAACCTCCAGATCCAGAACAACCACTTCGACGGCGCCTGGAACAAGGGCAAGGGAGGCAACGGATACCTGCGCGGCTCCCGCGTCTGGGACTCCCTCTACGCCTTCAACACCACCCGCAACCTGCGCCACTTCACCTTCCAGTGGTCCTCCTCCGGAAACGTCGCCTTCGCCAACGACTTCGACTCCGACCTTAACCTCCACGGGGGCTGGGAACGCCGCAACCTCTTCGACAACAACACCGTCCACGTCCCCTACAACCACTCCTCCGGAAGCTGCACCGCCAACTGCGGCGGAGAGGGAGGCGTGGGCGACAAGGGCACCTGGTGGCCGATCTACTGGAGCGCCGGTTCCAAGGCCGTCAGCTGGTCCGGTTCCAGCGGCCCCCAGAACGTCTTCTTCAACAACGACCTGGCGAAGCAGACCGTCAAGAACGGCCCGTACCAGCCCTATCAGCCCTACTCCACCCGCGGCCGTGTCTATCAGTTCGGCTCCGCGGAAGACTCCCCGCAATCCTTCAGACACCTCGACTACGGCAGCGGCGACAACCCCATCCTCGACTGGGCCGGCGAGGAGAACAGGAACTACGCCTCGGGACGGGGCGTCAACAACAGCCGCCAGGACGGCGGTGACTCCCTCTTCGTGAAGTCCTACCAGCACTGACGACCGCCACCTTTCACGACCCCAGGGCCGTACCCGCCGTCCGGCGGGTACGGCCCTTCGGCCCAGCACGAGAAGGCTCTGCGCAGGCGGGCGGAGCACCCCCCGTGGAATGCTCCGCCCGGGTGCGACCGTCAGCCGGCGCGGATGCCGAGCGTCACCCGCAGAAGGCCCTGCTGCAGTGGCGGAACCCCGCCCCAGTAGAGGCACTGGTAGGACGCCCGATACCCGCGTGCCGTGTAGTACGCCTGGTAGTACGCGCCGAGATGGTGGCAGTAGGCCCACGGGTACACGCCGACGGTGTACGTCCGCCAGGCGTAGCCGCCGGCGCGAGCCGCGGAAGCGGCGACACCGACCGCGCCGCTCGCCGCCCCGACACCGACCGCGCCGCTCGCCGCCCCGGCGCGGACGGCGACAGAAGCACCGCCGGTGGGGCTGCCCGCCTGCGCCGCGGCGGTCCCGGCAGAGGCGGACGCCGGGACCGCCCCGCACACCGCGACGATCAGAGCCGCCACCCCGGGGACGATCAGCCGGACCAGGGCTCTCACCGGAGCGGCACCGCGCCGTCGCTTCACCGTCATCACTCCTCCTTCCTCCACGGGCACCGCTACCACGTGGGTCCGGAGTGCGGCCGCTCCTCCGCCCGCCGCCGCGCCTCCTCCTCCGCGTACCGAGCCTGACGCTCGGCCTCCTGCCTGGCCAGGAACTCCGCGTGCTCCCGCTCGCTGCGCCGGCGGTTCTCCTCGATGTCCCGCAGTTCGTCGTCGCTCAGGGGCATGCTGCCGTCCCTTCCCTCCAGGGCCTCACCGGCCCGCGTGCTTCAAGACTCGGCTGGTGAGGGGTTGTTGCGCAGCCCGGAGCGGGCGACGAATCAATCGCCCGCAGCCGATCCCGGTGTCTGAGCCGGGTGGAACCTCGCCCCGCAGGGCGTCGGCGACCGCCACCGGCACTCCGGCCGGTCGGAAGGCGGCCGCCCGCTCGCGAAGGACGGCAGCCGCGGCGCGAACCTCGGCCACCAGCGGGCGCGGATCATGTGCGCAAAGTATATTGCGCAACTTTTCCTTCCTATCTACGGTCGTGGGCATGACCTCCTCCGAGACCCACCGGATCACCGAGCTCGGCACCCTCAAGGCCATCGCGCACCCGCTGCGCACGCGCCTCTACCGGGCCCTCTTCGTCGCCCGCACCGCGACCGCCTCGCAGCTCGCCGATCAGGTCGACGAGGCCGTGTCCCTGGTCAGCTACCACCTGCGCAAGCTCGCCGACGGCGGGCTCATCGAAGAGGCGGAGACGCAGTCCGCCGACGGACGCGAACGCTGGTGGCAGCCCAGCTCCTACGGCTTCCGCATCGACGAGGCCGACGTCAAGGACGCCCCCGAACTCGCCGCGGTCAGCGCCGCCTTCGGCCGTACCCTCAGCGAGCAGCGGGCCGAGATGCACGCCCGCTTCCTCGACGAGCGCCTCACCTGGTCCGAGGCGTGGCGCTCCGCCTCGATCAGCTCCGAATGGCTGCCTCGGCTCACCGCCGCCGAACTCGCCGCCCTCGGTGCGGAGCTGGAGGCCGTCCTCCAGAAGCACGACCAGGCCGCCCGTGCCGCCGAGGCCGCCGGAGACACCGAGGGACGGGAGAACGTCGCTCTCCACCTCCACGGCTTCCCCTACCGCCCGTGACCGCGGTCGACGAGGCGGCCCCCGCGCGCCCGGCCCACCGCAGCCCCCAGCTCCTGCGCTGGCTCGGTGCCTACACCGCCTCCACCCTCGGCGACAGCGTCTACTACCTGGCCCTCTCCTGGCTCGCCGTCACCAGCGGCACCCCCGCCCAGGCCGGGCTCGTCATGGCCGCCGCCGCCGTGCCCCGCGCACTGCTCATGCTCTTCGGGGGAGTGATCGCCGACCGCCTCGGCCCGCGCCGGGTCGTCATCGCCTCCGACGCCGTCCGCTGCCTGCTCACCTTCGGCCTCGCCGCGCTGCTGCTCCTCACCACGCCGAACCTGTGGGCTCTCGCTGCCGTCGCTGTCGTCTTCGGCGCGGTCGACGCCGTCTTCCTCCCGGCCGTCGGTGCCCTGCCGCCCCGGATCGCCGAGCGCGACCAACTCGCCCGCGTACAGGGCATGCGCGGCCTCGCACACCGCATGGGATCCGTGCTCGGTGCTCCGCTGGGCGGGCTCGTCGTCGCCCTCGGCGGCACCGCGAGCGCCTTCGGCGTCGCCGGCGTGCTCTTCGCTCTCTCCCTGCCCCTGCTCGCCGCGCTCCGGCTGCGCCCGCTGCCGCGGGAGAACCGGGCCGGCGCCGGCCCGGCCCGGCGTGACCTCGCCGACGGCCTGCGCTACCTCCGCGGCCATCCGGTGCTCGGCCCGCTGATGATCGTCGTGCTCCTCAGCGACCTCGGTTTCGTCGGCCCGCTCAACGTCGGCCTCGCCCTCCTCTCCGAGCAGCGCGGCTGGGGCGCCTCCGGCGTCGGCTGGGTCCTCGCCGGCTTCGGCGCCGGGGCGGGCGGCGCCTCCCTGCTCCTCACCGTCAAGGGCCGAGTCGGCCGGACCGGCCTCGTCATGGGCTGGACCATGGTGCTCGGGGCCGTGTCCATCGGAGCGCTCGCCCACGTTCCCCAGCTTGCCTCCGCCGTCCTCGTGGCCCTCTCCATCGGCCTGCTCGCCGGCCTGTCCGGAGCCCTGTGCAACGCCCTCGTCCAGACGGAGTGCGACCCCGCGTACCTCGGCCGCGTGAGCGCCGTCGCCGCGCTCGGCAGCCTCGGCATCGCCCCGCTGGGCTATCCGGTGACCGGCGCCGCGATCGGCGCCTGGGGCCCCGGCCCGGTCTTCGCCGTCAGCGCGGCTGTCTGCGCCCTCTCCGGCGTCTACGCCCTCGGCGTCCGCGCGGTCCGCCGCGCCGAACTCCCGGGACGCCAGGAGGCCCGTGCCGAGAGCCCGGCCGATCCGAAGGAGACGGCGACCCCACCGACGAAGACCGCGTGTCCAGGTCCAGGTGGATGACTGACACCGGCACAGGCGACGACCCCTCCCGATAGCCCGTCTGGTTCAGCCCTGGAGGGTGGCGAGCCAGTCGGTCAGCAGACGGTTGACCTCCTCGGGGCGTTCCTGCTGGATCCAGTGGCCGCAGTCGTCCAGGAGGTGAGCGGCGGACAGGGCGGGAAGCGTGGTGGGGTACGCCTCGATGGCGTCGGCCAACCAGGTGGTGGAGGCGTCCAGGGCGCCGCCGATGAACAGGGAGGGCTGCTTGATCGGGGCACCGTGGTGCGGGGCGAGGTCCTCCCAGTCGCGGTCCATGTTGCGGTAGCGGTTCAGCGCGCCGGTCAGGCCGGTGCGCTCGAACTCCCCGGCGTAGACGTCGAGGTCGCCCTCGCTCAGCCAGCCGGGAAGGGCGCCGGTGGGGAAGCGGTCGCTCAGCCGGCCACCGTGGGCGACGAAGTGCGGGTCGGGCTCGCCCCGGGCGGGCATGGTGTCGGCCGACAGGGCCGCGTAGAAGCCGGCGAGCCAGCCTCGGACGTCGGGCTCGATCTCCGCTTCGGCGCGGCCGGGCTCCTGGAAGTAGGAGACGTAGAACTCCTGGTCGGGGCCGCCGATCCGGCCGAGGACATCGGTGGGGCGGGGGCCGCCGGGCGGCGCGTAGGGGACGCTCAGCAGGCCGACGGCGCGGAAGACCTCGGGGTGGAGCAGGGCCGAGGCGGCGGCGATGTTGGAGCCCCAGTCGTGGCCGACGACCACCGCCGTCCGCTCGCCGAGGGCACGCACGACGGCGACGTTGTCCTCCACCAGGTCGAGGATCCGGTAGGCGTCGGCCGTCTCCGGCTTGGAAGAGCGGCCGTAGCCGCGCACGTCGATGGCCACCGCCCGGTATCCGGCCGCGGCGAGGGCGGGCAGCTGGCGGCGCCAGGAGTACCAGGACTCGGGGAACCCGTGCACGAGCAGGACCAGCGGGCCGGCACCCTGCTCGACCAGATGCAGGCGCCCGGCCGGGCAGTCGACGGTGCGGTGGCGCAGCGGGGCGGACGGCTCGGACGGCATGGGCTTCTCCACGGTTCGCGGGCGGACGCGGTTACGCATCGATCATGCGGCGCGACGGCCTTCCGACGCGACGGGCGTTGCCAGTCCGGCAAACTCGCAGGGCAGGGTGATGAGGGAACGGTGCGGACGGAGGGAGCTCGGGCGGTGGCAGTCGACGAGGTGGCCGGCACACTGGCGGCGATGGGGCCCCGGCTGCGGGCCGCACGTGAGCGCCGCGGCGCCACGCTCACCGGTGTCAGCCGTGCGACCGGGATCTCGCCGAGCACGCTGTCGCGGATCGAGACCGGACGGCGCAGACCCACCCTGGAGGTGGTGCTGCGGCTGGCGAAGGAGTACGGGGTCTCGCTGGACGAGCTGGCCGGCACCGCGCCCGCGGCCGAGCCGCGCACCACGGTGCCGTTGAGCTTCGGCGACGACAAGGCGGTGGTGCCGCTCACCCGGTACGTCGGTGGCCTGCACGCCCACAAGCACGTCCTGCCCGGCGCCGGGGGTTCGTCCGCGCGGCCGCGGCAGGTCTCCCACGACGGCCACGAGTGGCTGTGCGTCCTGTACGGGCGCCTGTGGCTCGCGCTCGGCGATCAGGACCTCGTCCTGGCCGCCGGGGACGTCGTCGAGTTCGACACCCGCACCCCGCACGGGGTGGCGAACGCCGGCCCCGGCGGTCCGGTCGAGTACCTCGTCATGTTCGGACCGCAGGGCGAGCGGCTACGGCCGCGCACCCCTCCATCTGCTGGTGGCGGGACCCGCCGACCGGATCGCGCACAGGTCGGCCGGGAGGAACAGCAGCCGTAGGCACGGGCGGTGGTCGCGCGGGGGCCGGCAGCCCGGGGCCCGCTCCCGCGCCGTCGGCCCCGCGCGACCGCCGCCGCGGTCGATCTGTCGTGAGTACGGCTCAGGCGTCGTGCTCCCGTTGGCGGCAGCTCGCCACCCGGCCCGTTCAAGCCGGGTGGCGAAGAGAATGGCGCAGATCTGGCTTGATCTCGATGGTTGCTGAGCGTGAGGGTGCGGGGTCCTTTCGTGGGAGTCGGTGGTACACACGCCGGCGACCCACCGGCCGCCCCGATCGGCGGCGCGCCGATCGGCCCGCAGGGACGGCGGGAATTCTGTGTTTGGGATCGTGACGTCCAGTTTTGCGTTTTTTATGGCGCAGGTGGTCCTCGTCGCGGTCATTGACGATGCGAATGCGCCATTGCTAGCCTCGCGGCGTTCGGTTGAACGAGCAACGGGAGTTCCGTTGGCGAATATCTCTACGCCCTCCCATGAATCGCTTTCTCATCCCTCCGAGAGTGCGTGCGCCTCAGCTATTTCGTCCGGGAATATCGCCTCTGCATTCCTCCGGGACGGCCATGTCCGCCTGAGGAATGCCGTGGACCTCACGCCTGGATCCCGCCTGCGGACGCTCTTCGAGACCACGCTCCGGCGCGAGGGGCTGTCCACGGACGGCCGGCCCACGGTGCCGGCGGGTCTCACCTCGCTGCCACCGAACCGCGTCGCGGACCTCGCGGACATGGCCCCGGTGCTCTGGTCGGCCGTGTGCGCACTGCTCGGCGGCGCCGGCCGGATCAGACGGCCCGCCCGGCTCAGCAACGCCCTGATCTGCAACTTCGGCACCACAAAGCTGGCCGAGAGCTGGCATGTGGACGGTGACTTCTTCGTACACCATCCCGACAGCCCCGAACAGGCACTGCTGCTGTTCGTCCTCTGGTCCGACGTCGGCGAGGGCGAGGGCGCCACCCTGGCCGCGCCCTCGGCCACGGCGGACATCCTCCGCCACCTGGCCCGTCATCCGGCCGGACTGACCAGCGGACAGATTCCCACCAGGGACTATGTCGGCAGACCGGGGGATCACCTGTCTCTGACCGGAAAGGCGGGTGACGCCTGGATCCTGCATCCACTGACCGCGCACCGGTCGACACCCAATCCCCGAGGTCGACCCAGATTCATCTCGAATCCGGTGGTCGCCCTGGCCGAGCCCATGAATCTCACGGACGGCCCGGAGGGGAAAAGCCCTCTCGAAGAATTGACGCGCCGTCTTCTGGGCGGGCCCTGGACACCGGACGAGAAATCCGTGCGGGAAACCTTCCTTCCCCGCCGTATCGCCCGCTGGAACGGCGAAGGCACCTACACCGACCGTTCCTGAGAGCCCGTACCGCGCCCCCACCGGCCGATTCCCCCGCGAGGGGGCGAGGTGAGCCCATGCCCGCGCACATGCCCACACCCCCGCAGCCCGCGCACATGCCCGCACCCCCGCAGCCCGCGCACATGCCCGCACCCCCGCACGACCGGCCCGGCTCGTCCCGGGCGCTCCTGATCAACCCGCCGCTGTGGAACCCGTACGCCCCTCACCTCGCCGTGCCCCTGCTCCTGGCGGTGTTGCGGCGGCACCACGTGGCGGCGTCCGCGCTGGACCTGTCGGCCGAGACGATGCGCCATCTGCTCAGTCCCGACGGGGCCGGCGACTACGCCGCCGAACGCGACCGGACGCTCGGCACCCGGGCCCGCGACCAGTTCGAGGCGGCCCGCTCGGCGGTCGACCGCGCCGCGGCCTTCCTGCGCTCACCGGAGAGCATCACCGACGTCGACGGCCACCGAGCCGCGACGGCCGTCTGCCAGGCCGTCCTGGACGGCATCGCGGCCCTGACCCCGGGCGCGGAGCTGAGCTTCGACCGGTTCGACCTGCGCCACCGTCCCGTCTCCAGCCGACAGGTCATGCGCGCCGTGGCCGACGCCGTGCACAACCCGTACGTGCACGTCTTCGAGCGCGTCCTCGTGCCCCGGCTGCGCGCCCTGCCGGACCTGGAGGTCGTCGGTCTCTCCGTGTCCGCCGACTCCCAGCTGATCCCCGCGCTGACCGCCGCGCGTATCGTCAGACGAGAGCGGCCCGAGGTCCACATCACCGTCGGGGGGAACTTCGTCACCCGGATCGCCGACCGGCTCCGGCCGGGCCACCCGTTCTTCACGCTGGTCGACTCCCTGGTGTGCTATGAGGGCGAGGAGTCGATCGTCGACCTCGTCGGACGGCTGCTGTCCGGCCGCTCCCTGCACGGAGTGCCCGGCATCGTCGTACCGGACGGTGACGAACTGCACCGGTGCCCGTCCGCGACCGCCTCGCTGACCGAGCTGCCCGTGCCCGACTTCACCGACCACCCGCTGGACGACGGCTATCTGGCGCCGGGCCCGGTGCTCCCGGTGATCGCCTCCCGCAGCTGCGCCTGGAAGTGCGCCTTCTGCGCCATCCCCTTCGCCTCCGACAAGTTCCGCATCCGCGCCCCGGAGGCCGTCGTCGCCGAGATGGACGAGCTGCACCGGCGCCACGGCACCCGCCACTTCCAGTTCGTCGACGAGATCCTGACCGTCCGAAGCATGCGGGCCCTGGCGCACGGACTCGCCGACCGCGGCTACCGGTGGTACGGCGAGACCCGGTTCTCCCCGACGATCGACCGCCGGCTGACGGACGCGCTGTACACGGCCGGCTGCCGCCGCCTCGACCTGGGGCTCGAGTCGTACAACCAGGACGTCCTGGACCGCATGCGCAAGGACATCAAGGCGTCCTGGATCGCACCCAACCTGGACGCGCTGCTGGCCTCCGGCATCAGCGTGCACCTGTTCGGGATCGCCGGGTTCCCGGGCGAGGCACGCTGGCAGACGGCACGCACGGTCGAGTTCGCGGCGGCCACGCTGGCCCGCTCGCGCGAGCGGTACGCGGTCCCGGACAGCACCTTCGGGATCGGCCCCTTCGTCCTCGACGCCCTGTCCCCGGTCGCCGCCGCGCCCGACCGGTTCCAGGTACGGGTGCTCCACCAGGACCCGGGCGACGACCTGCAGATGGCACTGCGCTACGACTACGTGGGCCCGCTGCCCGAACCCGCTGGCGCGGAGGACCGGGACATCGCCGCCCGCGCCGACCGCATCCTGGGCGGCACCTTCGGCGACCAGGACCGGCCCGCCGAGGAGGTCGTCTTCCTGCGCGCGGCCGCCCGGCGCCCGGGCGAGCCGTGCGACGAGGGCCCGCAGGGCGTCCCCTGTCCCGGACCGCACTGGGAGCACACGCTCCTGCGCCCCGCAGGGGGGTGGACCGTCCGGCTTCGCGAGGGCGAGCGGACCCTGCTGTACGAGCCCCGGGAAGGCGCCCTGTTCAGCCTCCCCAGCAGACTGCTGGACGGCCTGCCCGCGACCGCCGCCGAGTTGTGCCGCGACCCCTCCGAGCGCGCACTGGTGCGGGCCGCGCTGCATCACCGGTGCCTGGAACCCGCCGAGCCGGACGCCGGCCGGCTGACCTCCCCGGCCCAGCTGACCGGAGACCTGCTGCTGCGCCTCGGCCCCGGCACCCAGCTGGTCACCGAGGCCGCCGACGTCTTCCTCACCTCGCGGATCACCGGGCAACGGCTGCGGCTGTCCGCGTCGGGCGCCGCCGCGGCCCGCCTCGTCGCCGCCGACGAGGGCAGCTCCTGGGCCGACCTGGCCGCGCGCTGCGCCCCCGGATCCGTACCGCGGCTGCGCGCCTTCGTGTGGCGGCTGCTGGTCAACCGGCTCCTGTCCGTCGAGACGCCGGACAGGTCACCCCACCCACTGGCCGAGAGGAGGTGAACCACATGGCAGAGGAGCAGCTCAACACCGCCGAGGCGGAGGTGGAGTTCGAGGACGACGGATTCTTCGAGCCCACCATCGAGGAGGCCATCATGGCCTCCGGCCTGCACAAGCAGTTCGTCGTGGACTGACCCGCCCCCACGGCCGGGTCCGGCGCACCGGGGCCAAGCCGGTGCACCGGACCCGCACCCATCATCGCGCACACCCGGTCCCCACAGGGCGCACGGAAGGACACCGATGACGCAGAGCCCCGCACTCCTGCCGCTGACGCCGGTAGCCCGCACGGCACCCGCGGCGACCGTGGCCGTGGTCTCGATGCCCTTCTTCACCCCCTTCGCGACCTGCTACCCGGCCGTCCTCATCACCCGGCGGCTGCGCCGACTCGGCTGCCGGGCCCGGTTCCTGCCCGCGCACATGGAGTTCTACGCCCACGCCCGGGGCCGGGGCCTGACCGAGAGCGCGTACAAGCTGTTCACCAACCGGCACTTCGCCGCCGACGTCGCGCTGCTGCCGCTGTGGTCGGCACCGACCGACGCACACCGGGCGGAACGCGAGGAACTGGCCCGCACCGAGTTCCTCGCCACGGTCGAGGAGGAGGCGCGGCTGCGCGAGCTGTTCGACGCCTATCTCGACCGGCTGGCCGAGCGCGTCGTCGGCACCGAAGTGCTCTGCCTGACCAGCACCCACTTCCAGTTGCTCCCCAGCCTGCTGCTGGCCCGCCGCGTCGCGCGCGTCGCACGGGAAAGGGGCGTGCCCCGGCCCCGCGTGGTGCTCGGTGGCTACCTCGGCTCCCTCCAGGTCGCCCGCGACGTCCTCGCGCTGCACGAGGAGGTGGACGTCGTGGTGTACGGCGAGGCGGAGGACGTCCTCGGTGACGCCATGCACCACGCCCTGGCCGGCCGGCGCCGGCTCGTCACCGGCCGGGCGCACACCTTCAAGGAGGCCTACGCGGAGCAGTCCGCCCTGGTGGAGGCGGGTCTGCGCCGGCCGTGGCTGCGCGACAGGCTGGTGGTGAGCATGGAGGTGTCCCGCGGCTGCTACTGGGACCGCTGCGACTTCTGCAACTTCAACGACTCCTACGACGCCCGGTTCAAGATGCACGACCCGCGGCGCGTCCTGGCGGAGATGGCCCATCTCGCGCGGACCTACGGGCAGCACCGGTTCCAGTTCCTCGACACCGCGCTGCCCCCGCGACTGGTCGAGGCGCTGACCGACTCCGGCGAGCGGCACGACTACCGCGTGTTCTGCGAGATCAGGCCCGACTTCGGCCGGGAGCGGCTGGGCCGGCTCGCCGCCCTGGGCCGTGTGACCGTCCAGCTCGGCATCGAGACGCTGCTCGACGACCACCTCGACCTGATGAACAAGCGGCAGACCGTCGAGGAGGGCGTGCGCATGCTGTACGCGGCCCGGGAGTTCGGGATGCACAGCGTGTGGGGCGTGATGATCGGCCACCCGAAGGAGACCCCCGACCACCGCCGGCGCCTGCTCGGCGAGATCCGCACCCACCGTAGGGCGGGGCTTCCGGCGCCCAAGTACCTCACCGAGTGCGAGCTGCGCCCCGGCAGCGGTCTGTGGGACGAGCGCGAAGAGCTGGGACTGAGCGTCGAGTTCCCGTGGCGGATGTTCGACAGCGTCCTCAGCCCGCAGGAACACGCCTGCTCCCTGATCCCCAGCAGGGTCCGCGGCATGCCCGCCGAGGAGCCGCGGTACCGGGCCGACCGGCGGGAGATCAGCGAGGAACTCATCGCCTGGCAGCGTGAGCAGGGAATGGAGGCCGGCCTCGATGCCTGACCCCGGCGAAACGGCCGTGGCCGCCCGCTTCCGGGACGTCACCGTGGAATTCCTCTGCCCGGACCCCGCCGACACCGCCCACCTGCGCTACTACCTCAGCGACCACCTCGTACCGGAAGGCTCGCCGGTCGACCTCGCGGTCCGTCTGGAGACGGAGGACGGCGGCTCCTTCACGGCGGCACTCGGCACGGCCGCCACCAAGCGCGTCCGGTGGCGCACCCCCGCCGGGCCGTGGTGGCTCTACGAGGAGTGGAGCACGCGCGCCCGGCTGCCCTCGCCCGTTCCGCCCTTCGGCCTGCCCCCGCTGCGCGACCTCGTGCGCATCCGGCACGGAGCCGCGGCCGCCGCACCCGACGGCAGCGCCCGGGCGCTCGCGGTCACCGGGGACAGCGGGGCCGGCAAGTCGGTGCTCCTCCTGCACCTCCTGCGCCAGGGCTGGGGGTTCGTCTCGGACGACCTGCTCGTCACGGACCGGCAGGACAAGGGGCGCCTCCACTACTACGGCCGTCCGGTCGGCATCCGCGAGCGCAGCCTGCCGCTGCTCCCGTGGCTGGACGCCACCCTGCTGGAGGACGCCCCGCTCCTGCCCACCCGCTGGGGCCGGACCTGGATGGTGCGGCCCCAGCGCCTCGGCCGGTGCGCCCCGGCCGACCAGCCGCTCCGCCTGGCCTGGCGTCTGCATCTGACCCGCGGAGCCCGCTTCGAGGTGCGGACCGACGGCCCCACCTCGCACGTCGCCTGGGATCCCCAGCTGCACCTGGAAGAGCTCCTGGCCGTGTGTCCACGGCCGGCCGGAGGAGGAGACGCCCATGCCGCCTGATCCGCCGCGGATCCCTCGGGGCGCCGAGCGGCTGCTCGACTTCTTCGGCACCGTGGTGCGCGTCCGCTGCACCCCGACGGACGCCACCGACCTCGACTTCTTCTTCGGCCCGCATCGGGCCGAGCCCGGTGCGCGACCGCGATACCGGGTCGAACTCCACGCCGGCGAACACGGCTTCCTGCGGTCGCTGCTGGCCAAGGACGACGCGCCCAAGTCGTTCCGGCTGAGCTCCGAGCCGGGCGGCGAGCTGATCGAGGAGCGGCGGTTCACCCGCTGGTCGTCCGTGCCCTCACCACTGCCGCCGTTCCGGGCCATGAGCGAGGACGTCGCCGTCGTCCAGGCCACGGTGCTGGAGCGCGAGGGGTGCTGTCTGGCCTTCCACGGCGATCCGCACAGTGGCAAGACCAGCCTTGGGCTGGCACTCCTGGCCCGCGGATGGGCCCTCGCCTCGGACCAGCTGCTCGTCGTGGAGCGCGCCACGGGAGCGGCACGGCCGTATCTCACCCCGACCGGAGTGCGGGGCCGTACGCTGGCCGCGATGCGCGAGGGGAGTCTGGCCGGCCTGGAACAGCGACGCTCCTTCTGCACGGTGAGCGGCGAAGTGGTGCTCGCCCGGCCCGAGAGCCTGGGCGCGGTCGTGCCGGTCGGACGCCGGCTCGGGCCGGTACGCCTGGTCGCGGTACGGCGCTCGCCCACGGCGGCGCCGACGCTCACGGCCGACGGGCCCGCCCCGCGCGTATGGCCGGTCGGGGCCCGGTCCTGGCTGACCGGCGAACTCGCCGCCGACCGGGCACAGAGCCTGCTGACACTGCCCGCCGAGGGCGGCGAACAGGCGGGAGCGGATCTCGTGGAGGGGTATTTCGGTGCATAGCCTGACCGTCGATCAGATCACCAAGCTCTACCGCACGGGGACGGAGGCCCTCTCCGGTGTCTCCTTCGCCGTGGAACCCGGCACCCTGCTCGCCGTGGTGGGCCACAACGGGGCGGGGAAGTCGACCCTGCTGAACATCGTCTCGGGGCTGATCCGTCCCACGTCCGGCACGGTCACCACCGACACGGGGCGCGGGAGGCTGATGTGGGCACCGCAGCGCACCATGGTCGACTGGTCCCTGACGGTACGCCAGAACATCGAGCTGGTCGCGCGACTGACCGGCACGCCGATGTCGTCCGTCGACCGCGTGCTGGAACTGCTCGACCTGGACAAGGTCCGCTCCCAGCAGGCCGAGTACATCTCCGGCGGACAGTTGCAGCGCGTGCAGATCGGCCGCGCCCTCGTGGCCGACGCGGCGATCTACGTGCTCGACGAGCCGACCGCGGGACTGGACCCGGCGGCCGGTGAACTCGTCATGGAGCATCTGCGCGAGCGCGCCGCCGCGGGTGCCACGGTGCTGGTCTCCTCACACGACCTGGACGCCGTCGAGCGGACCGCGTCCCACCTCGTGCTGCTGGACGAGGGCCGGCTCCGCGCCCACCTGCCGATCCAGGAGTTCGTCCGGCGGGCGGGCGCCACCATGAAGGTGAGCGTCGTGTTCGCCGAGCCGATGCCCGAGCCGTATCCGGACCGGCTCGCCACCGCCCTGCCCCCCGAGTGGGCCCTGGAGACCGACGCGGACCGGGCCGGCCTGTCGGTGCGGGTGCCGTTGGCCACCGGACTGCGCCCGGTCCTCGCCTGGCTGCCGCCGGAACTGCGGGTGCAGGACCTCAGCGCCGAGAAGCAGTCCCTGCGCGACGTCTACCTCGCGCGCTACGCCGAACGGACCTCCGAGAGTGTGATGGTGCAGCAGTGAAGACGTCCCTGACGCTGGCCCGCTTCCACCTGCTCAGCGTGTGGAACTGGCGCACCAGCCATCTCAGCCGGGTCATCGAGGCCCCCGCCTACTTCCTGTTCATGGTCACCGGCCTCGACACGCTCGTGGCGGGCGCCCGCATCGAAGGCATGCCGTACGACGACTTCGCCTACGCGGGCGTGCTCGTCGTGATCGCCATCCGCGCCCTGTTCTGGTGCATGGGCGACGTGGCCAACGACCGCAAGTGGGGCGTGTACGCCGTCGCCCGGACCACCGACGTGTCCTTCCCGCAGTACATCGGCTCGATCCTGGCCGCGAACACCCTGGTCGCCACGGTGCAGATCGCGGCCATCCTCGTGCTGAAGCAGCTGCTCGGGCAGGGCAGCCCCGTCCAGGATCTGCGGATGGCCGGCCTGGCCGTGCTGGTGTGTCTGCTGACCGTGCTGACGGGCTGCGCCTTGGGGTTCGGCATCAACAGCTACAGCAAGCGCGACCTCATGACGTCGTTGTTCAGCCTGCCCCTGGTCATGACGGCGCCGCTCTTCTACTCCCTCGACGACCTGCCGGCCTTCATGCGGGTGCTGGCGGCGGTGAACCCGTTCACGTACTGCGTGCTGCTGGTCCGCTCGCCCGCCACCGACAGCTTCCCGCTGCAGGCCGTCGCCGGGTGCCTGGTGGCCGCGCTGCTCGTCGCGGGCGCCCTCCATCTGGCCTCCGGCCGGCACGAGCTGGCCTCGAACGAGCAGGGCTGACCGGGATGCGGGCGACCGTCGAGAGTTCCGACCAACTGGTGGCCGTGCACGGCCTGGTGACCGTCGGCACAGCGGGCTACTGGTGGCAGGACGCGGAGTCGGGTGCCCGCCTGCTGCGCGGGGACGCCACCGGAGTCCACGCCGTCCCCCTGCCCGACGGGCCCGACGGCCTGACCCCGCTCACCGTCCACCCGACCGACGCGGGCCGACCGGTCGTCACGTACGGCCGTCCCGGCGGCGACTACGGCTACCTCTCGGAGCCCGGCGCCCCGGACGCCGTGCTCGTGCGCCGCCCCAGCGTCGTCCACCTGACGTGTGTGCCGTCGGCGACCGGCGGCACGGCCGGGCCCGGGTTCGTGTACACGGGCTTCGCGCCGGAGGCCCGGCTGGACGACCCTCCGGCCGACGGGCTCAGGGTGGCGGTGCACCGCTGCGGTGAACCCTTCGCGTACGACCGCGCCGTGGACCTGGACGACGACCCTCTCGCCCTGGTGATCGTGGAAGCGACGGGCGATCCTGGAGCCGTACTGGTCCGCTCGACCGCCCACGGCCTCACCACCCAGCGCCTGCTGCGCCTGGACCCGGCGACGGGCCGCCCCGACCTCACCGCGCTGCCGGCGGCGAAGACCCCGCGTGACCGCCTGCTGCCGGGCACGGACCACTGGTGGCACGCGGAGGCGCTGGGCACACCCAGGGCCGTACTGCGCGTCGGGCCGCCTGGGGGCGGGGACGGGGACGCCGGCACGACCGTCGTCTTTCCCGAAGGGACGGCACTGGCCTGGGCCTGGGGCACGCGGCGCGGACTGCTGGTCCGTACGGTCGCCGGGCGCGGGGCGAACAGCGCCGAGGCCCTGTACCGGGTCGACGGCGACACGGCCGAGGCGCGTCTCGTGGCCGGGGGAGGGCCCGGCGACTCGTTCCCGGAGGTGACCGCCTCGCCCGCCGCGGACAGCGCCCTGTGGCTGCGCGTCTCCCGGCGGCCGGACGGCACCTCGACCGGCCGGATGGAGCTGCTGCTGGACGGCGAGCACCGCCCGCGCCCGCTGAGCGCGACCGCCTGGCCCGCTCACCTGCCCCGCACCACCCGGTACGCCACGGCGGGCGACGGCAACCGGCTCCCCGTACAGCTGGCCGGCACCGCGGGCCCCGTCGTGCTGCTGGAGCACGGCGGGCTGACCGCGCTCGCCAACGCGCCCCTGGAACGCGCCCTGGAGGAACTGGCCCGTGCCGGGCAACTGACGCTCGCCCGGGCGGTGACGCGGTCGCTCGTGCCCGCCCACCGCGTGCCCGGCGGGGAACGCGGCTACAACGACCTCCTCCACGCGGCCCGCCTGCTGCGCGGGGAGCTGGGCCCGCAGCGCCCGCTCCTGGTCCTCGGGCACAGCATGGGAGCGGTCGGCGCCGCCCGCGCGGTGCTGCTGGAGCCAGGACTCTTCGACGGCTGGATCCTGCGCTTCCCGGTCACCGATCTGGTCGGCTTTCCCCGGCTGGGTATCGGCCGGCACTGGACGGGGATGCTCGGAGACCCGTCCCGCGCCGACCAGCTGAAGGCCCTGACCGCACTGTCCCCCCTGCACATGCCGCTGCCCGCCGGCCCGTTGCCGCCCGTCCTCATCCAGACCGGAACGTACGACACCCGGGCCGACGCCCGGCACGGCACGCGGCTGGCCGAGCGGCTGCGCGAGCGGGCGCCCGTGACCCACAGCAGTTACCCGGTCGGCCATGTGGAGCGGTTCTGCCAGGCCGCCTCCCGCCGGGCCGTGGCGGAGGTCACGGCCTTCATCCGCGGTTGCCCGGCCGTCGTCCGTGACCTGGAAGGAGCCTCGCAGTGACCGTCACCGGCATCGACCACGCCTCCCTCGTCGTCGTGGACGACGTGTACGCCGACTTCGAACGCGCCCGGGCCGCCGCACTGGGCCGCGCCTTCACCCCCCGTACGGACAGCGCCTTCGCCTACCGCACCGCCTCGGCACCCCGCTGGATGGAGGAGGAGGCCATCGGCCGGATCTGCGACGTGCTCGGCCCCGGGACCCGGGAGGAACTGATCGCCAACCACCTGCACATGTCCTCGGCCATGGACTGGAAGGTCAACCTGCACCGAGGCGCCCGCATTCACGTGGACGAGGCCCGCTGGGCCGGAGTGCTGTATCTCAACACGGCGGAGCAGTGCCGCGGCGGCACCTCCCTCTACGCCCACCGGCGCACAGGCGTCCGGCACTTCTTCGAGCTGCGGGGCCGCCCCGACGCCCAGGAGATCCTCGCGGACGGCGGTGATGTCGCCCATTGGCAGGAGCTGGTGTCGCTGGCGATGGTGCCGAACCGGCTCGTGCTGTTCGACCCCGGCCAGTTCCACCAGGCCCAGGAGTACTTCGGGGACAGCAAAACCTCGGCCCGGCTGATCCACAACTTCTTCTTCCGGCACATCCCGGCCCACTTCGACCCCGACCGGGACGGCGCCGACGCGGCGGGTGCGAGAGGCCGAACCGTGGACGGGTGACGTCTCCGGCGGGCGGGCGCCACAGGCCGGAGCCCGCCGCCCCCTCTGAAGAACCCGTTTTCCGGACTCCCCAGGTGGGGCTGCCCCGCGCCGCCCGAGCCTCGGCGGTTTCCGAGACCGCCTACGTGGCCGGCGCGCCGCTGCGGGCCGCCTCGCGCTGGCGGGCGGTCAGCCGTGAACCGGACTCACGGCGGGCGGCGCGGCGCAGGAGCGGTACCGCGAGGAGGAACCCGAGGACCGCCCAGGCCGTGAGGACCAGGGCGACCGTGGGGAGTTCCCAGGAGCCGGCCGCCTCGGCGGCCCGCGCCGAGTCGGGGAGCAGGGCCGAACGCAGCCCCTGCGCCATCCACTTGAGCGGGAAGACAGCGGCGATCTGCTGGACCGGCACGGGCAGCGAGGTGATCGGGAACACCGTCCCCGAGATGATGAGGAGCCCCATCGTCGGCAGCATGATCAGTGCCAGGGCCTCGCGGGGGTTGGGCAGGACGGCGCCGATGGCCGCGCCGAGAGGCACGACGGCCAGCAGTCCGAGGGCGGTGACCCACAGCAGCGTCAGCCAGTTCGCCGGCCCCTGCGGCACCGGCCCGTCCACCAGCAGCGCCCCGGCGGCCAGGAGCAGGGCCAGGGTGCCGACCGCCAGGACGACCACCAGCAGGCTCTTGGCGACGAGGTAGGCCGTGATGCCGCCGGGCGTGGCACGCAGCCGGAGCAGGGTGCCCTCCTCCCGCTCGGTCACGAGGATCTGCGGGAGGTTGATCAGTCCGACCTGGAACAGCAGGTAGGCGGCGAAGCCCGCCAGCACCAGATGGGTCATCGGCGTCCCGGTCCCCGGCACGTCGTCCCCGAGATAGGAGGCGACGAGCAACGCGACCGCCACGTTGGTCAGGTGACCGGACATCTCCTTGCCGTTGCGCAGGAGGTGTCGGAGCTCGATCCCGCCGCGCTGGAGTCCGGCACGCCAGCTGTTCGTCCCGTTCGTCACAGGTGCCCCCCTCGTGCAGCCGGTGTCTTCCCGCCCGGGTGCGCGTCCGCGCTGTTCTCGGTGCCGATGGTCCGGGTCCCGTCGGCCTGTCGGTGCACCATGTGCAGGTAGGTGTCCTCCAGCGTCGGGCGGCGGACCTCCAGGTCGGCGATCGGGCCGTCCGCCCGCCGGTGGAGCTCCCAGACCAGCCGCGAGGGGTCGTCCGTGCGTTCGCGGCGGGGCGTCCCGTCGTCGGACGTCCAGCGGACCTCGGCCTGGGCGGCGGCTCGCCGAGCCAGCTCCGCCGGTGTTCCGCAGGCCCGGATCCGGCCCCCGACCAGCACGGCGATCCGGTCGGCGAGCCGCTCGGCCTCCGCCAGGTCGTGGGTGGTGAGCAGGACGGTGACTCCCTCGTCGCGGGCCAGCCGTTCGACCAGGACGTGGAAGTCGTGCCGGGCCTGGGGGTCGAAGCCGGTGGTGGGCTCGTCCAGGAAGAGGAGTTCGGGGCGGCCGACGATGCCGAGCGCGACGTCGAGGCGCCGGCGCTGGCCGCCGGACAGCCTGTCCACCTGGCGGCCTGCCTGCTCGGTGAGGCCGACCAGGGAGAGCAGTTCGACGGGGTCGCGCGGGTCGGGGTAGTAGGTCGCGAAATGGGTCAGCAGTTCGGCGACCCGCCAGCGGCGGTGGTCGCGCCAGGACTGCAGCACCAGGCCGATCCGGGCTCGCCACGCCTCCCCGCCGCGTCCGGGGTCCGTCCCGAGGACGCTCACCTCCCCGCCGGAGCGCCTCCGGAATCCCTCCAGGATCTCGACGGTGGTGGTCTTTCCGGCGCCGTTGGGGCCGAGCAGGGCGAAGACCTCGCCGCGACGGACGTCCAGGTCCACGCCGCGCAGGACGTCGACCTCGCCGTACGCCATGGTCAGACCGCGTGCCAGGACGACGGGGGCGGCGTCGGTGCGGCCGGCGCCCGTCATCGGCCCGGCTCCGCGTGGGACGGCTGCCGTGCCGCCCCGGTGACGGGTGCGGCGCTGTCCACGATGGCCCGCAGGGCCGCCACATGGCCTTCGAACGCGGCGCGCCCGCGATCCGTCAGCCGCACCTTCGTCCGGCGGTTGCGGCCGCCGCCCTCCTTGTGGATCTCCAGATACCCCGCTCCCTCAAGGGTGTGCAGCTGCTTGGAGAGTGCTGAGTCGCTCAGCGAGAGGCTGTCGCGGACGAACGAGAAGTCCGCCCACTCGGTGACGGCGAGCAGCGCGACCACCGACAGGCGGGTGGCGGGGTGGATCAGCTCGTCGAAGCCGGCGGGAGTGCTCATCGGCCGCCCTCCTCGCCGGCCGGGGACCCGCCGCCGCTCCGCACGGAGTCGGCCGTCCAGCGGTCGGCCGCCGCCATGAAGGCCAGGTACACGGCCACTCCGGCCGTGGCCTGCACGAGGCCGGAGTACACGGGTGCGAGCGACGCGGTGAGACGGTCCGCCAGCACGATCGTGCCGGCGACGAGGACCGCCATGGCGCCGAACGCGGCCCACATGCGCCCGGGGAAGCGGGTGTGGTGGAGTTGCATACGGCTCCTGCGGCTGTTCACCGCGATCACCCCGCCCAGCAGGCCGACGTAGGCTGCCACGAACAGGCCGACGCCCCACCGGGGCAGATCCATGCCGACACCGGCGAGGAAGACCCACATGAGGCCGGCCGTGGCGTACGTCGTACCGCGCCTGCCGACCGCGGAGCGTTCGAACTCGTCGTACACCCGCTCCTGCGGCACCCGGATGCGCTGGAGGTCCTTCCACGCCTGCTCGGCGTCCACTGACGCGTTCACGATCCCACCCTTCCGTCCCCGATCACTTTCCTGCAAGGAAAGTAACTCCGACTTTCCCAGTAGGCAAGTCAATGGGGGGCAGGATGCGGCGAGGCGGGCACGGTCGGCCGGCGGATGCGGCGGACCCCCGCGACTCTTCGGGTCCGGCCCTCCGTGCGGCCGCAGGGCTTTCGGCGGCCGCGGATCGGCGCGGGCCGCACCTCACGGGGTAGGAGAGGGGGATGGACAACTCCCTCTGGCTCACCGTGGCGGTGGTGCTCGCGGTGGCGGCGGCGGGCATCGCGGCCGTTCTGCTCGTACGCGTGTTCCGCGCCCGCAAGATGCTCCTGGACGCCGGTGTCCCGCTGAGGTCCAAGGCGCTGTTCTGGGCGGCGGTGGTCTACACGATCTCTCCGCTCGACCTCGTTCCTGACCCGGTCTACCTGGACGACATCGGCGTCCTCCTGGTCGCCCTGCGGGCACTGCACACGGCCGCCGCGAGGAGCGGTGCGCTGCCGGACGCCCCGACGGAGACGGACCTCCTCGGCAAGCGGCGTCGCTGACGGCCTGCCGGAGGGGCGCCAGTCGTCCTGGGGCGGGGGAGGCGGCCTGTTCTCCCGGCCGCCGACGTGCTTCGCGGCGCCGGATCCATCCGCGGCGCCGGATTCCAGGTGGGCGGTGGGTGACGGGTTGCGGTAAGCGCCCCGGGTCGTCGAGGCGCCGTGGGGCCCGGTCGGTATCCCCACCCGCACCGCCGTCGAAGGGGCGGGCGCGGTCGCCGTCGCGCAGCCAGGCGCCGGCGGCTCGCGCCGGTCAGGGCTCTCGTCCCGGTGGAGAGATCGATCTCACACGGTAATGTGCACCATATGTCCGAAATAATCGATCCTTCGGATGTGGCCGACCGCAGCGGCGCAGGGCCCTCCCCCCTCGCCGGAACGCACATCCTCCTCGGCGAACGGGACGCGGAGACCGCCGCCCGCTCCACCCGGGCCCTGCGCGAGCACGGCGCGTCCTCGGTGCTCGCCGTCGACTCGCCGGAGGCGTTCCTGCACGCCGGCGCCGCCCCGCCCGCCCCCGTACGGTTCTGGGACGCGGCCGTGTGGCACACCGGGTTCGGCGGGGACGACGGCTCGCTGGGCCGGTTCCTGGAGAAATGGCGGGCACAGCACCCGGGGATCCCCGTGGTCGTGACCGACGACGCGCCCAGCGCCCGGCTGGCGGTCGCCGCGCTGCGCGGCCGTGCCGCCGACCTGGTCGAGCGCTCCGACCCGGAGGGGCTCGCGGCGGCCGTCGCCCGGGCCGTCGCGGAACGGGCGGACCCGCTCGGCGTCGAGGGAGCCGGACAGGGATCGCTGCGCATGCTGGTCGTCGGCGCCCACCCCGACGACGTCGAGATCGGCATGGGCGGCACCATCCACCGCCGCGCGCACAGCGGCTGGGACGTCACCGTCCTCACCATGTCCGGCGGAGGGAACGGCGGCGACCCCGTGCGGCGCCGGGAGGAAGCGCACCGCGCCGCCGAGGTGCTGGGCGCCCGCCTCGTCATGGAGGACCTTCCCGACGGTTCCATGGCTGACGACCGGATCACCGTGGAGGCCGTCGAACGGGCGGTCGCCGAGGCCTCGCCGGACGTCGTCGTCGTCCACTCCGAGAGCGACACCCACCAGGACCACCGGGCCGTGCACCGCGCCACACTCGTGGCCTGCCGCAAGGTGGCGCGGCTCGCCTGCTACCAGTCCCCCTCCGCTACCGCGGCCTACCGGCCGAACCGCTTCATCGAACTCAGCGAGGTCGACGTGCAGGCCAAGCTCGCCGCGATCGCCGCGCACCACTCGCAGGCCGCGAACCGCTGGTACCTCGACGAGGACCTGCTGCGCTCCACCGCCCGCTACTGGGGCCGCTTCTCCCAGACCCGCTACGCCGAACCCCTGGAGCTCGTCCATGAGCGCAACCCCCTCCTCCTCTGAGCCCGACCTCTCACTGCCCCTCGGCAGACCGCCCCGGGTCCTGGTCACCGGCGCGGGCGGGCCCTCCGGAGTGTGCTTCCTGCGCGCCCTGGACGGCGCGGCCGAGCGGTACGCGGCGGACGTCGACCCCAACGGCGCCGGCCTCTACCTCGTCCCTCGCGCCTACCGGATGCTGGTGCCGCCCGGCGCGGCCCCCGGCTACGCCGAGGCGCTGCTGCGGCTGTGCGCGCGGCACGAGATCGACGTCCTGGTGCCGACCGTCGACGCCGAACTGGTGGCGCTCGCCCGCGCGGCCGACGCCTTCGCCGCCGCGGGAGTCCGGCTGCTGGTCTCCTCCGCCGAGGCGCTGGAGACCTGCCTGGACAAGTGGCGGCTCGCCGAGGCCTGCCAGGGCGCGGTGCGGCTGCCGGACACCCGGCTCGTCGGACCCCCGGGCACGGCGGAGGCCGGCGGCGGCTTCCCGGCGATCGCCAAGCCGCGTACCGGCTCCGGCTCCCGGGGCATCGTCCTCGTCCGCTCCGCCGAGGAGCTGGCCGGACTGCCCGCGGACGGCTCCTACCTGCTCCAGGAGTTCCTGCCCGGCACCGAGTACTCGGTCGACGTGCTCACGGACGCCGCCGGGCGAGTGGTGGCCGCCGTACCCCGGGCGCGGGACAAGACGGACTCGGGCATCGTCGTGGCCGGCCGCGTCCTCGACCTGCCGGAACTGTCCGGGATCGCCGAGGACACCGTCCGCACCCTCGGGCTGCGCGGCGTCCTCAACGTCCAGGTCCGCGAGGACCGGGCCGGAAAGGCCGCCCTCCTGGAGGTCAACCCCCGCCCGCCGGGCGGCATGTCGCTCACGGTGGCAGCCGGGGTGGACATGCCGAGGTGGGCGGTCGCCTCGCTCCTCGGCACGGAACTGCCCGACCGGATCGCACACCGCGAGACCGCGGTCGTACGCCACTGGCAGGACGTCGTCCTCGCGCCGCGCGAGCTCGGCGCCATGGGCGACGCCACCGAGGCCGCCCCGCCGGACGCCGCGGGGACCCGGGAGGCCGCGGCGTGACCGGCGAGGCGGCCCGGGACCGGCCGCTCCCGGGCCGCGACCCGCTCCGTACCGACCTGCACACCCACACCGACTTCTCTTCCGACGGGCACGACTCCCTCGGTGCCGTCGTCGCGGCGGCGGACGACGCCGGACTCCGTACGCTCGTGCTCACCGACCACGTGCGCGTGGACACCACCTACCTGCCGGGCTACGCCGACGCCGTCCGTGCGGCCCGCGCCGACACGCCGCTCGACCTCGTCTGCGGGGTGGAGGCGAAGATCCTCGACACCGAGGGCCGGATCGACCTCCCGGCGGACCTCCCGGGCATCGAGCACGTCGCCCTGGCCGACCACCGGTTCCCGCTGCCCGACGGGCCCGCCCACCCCGACTCCGTACGGGCCCTGCTCGACGAGGGACGGCTCGCGCCGGACGAGGCGCTGAGGCTTCTCGTGCTCGCCACGGCACGGGCGGTGGAACGGGTCCCGGAGGGCCTCACCACCCATGTGGCGCACCTGTTCAGCGTGCTGCCCAAGGCCGGGCTCGACGAGGAGGGCGTCGACGCGGCGCTGCTGGAGCCGCTGGCACGGGCCTGCCGGGAGCGGGACGCGGCGGTCGAGCTGAACGAGAAGTGGCGCTGCCCCTCCGTGCGCACGGCCCGGCTGCTGCACCGCGCCGGGGTCCGGCTCGGGGCCGGCAGCGACGCCCACCGGGCACAGGACGTGGGCCGCTTCCCCTGGGTCACGGAGGCGCTGGCCGACGCGACGACGGAGGAACGGTGCACGTCCTGAACCAGATCCTGCACGTCGTGGCGACCGTCGTCGTCCTCCTCGGGGCGGTGCCGCTGGTCGCCGCCGTCCTCCAGTTCCTGCTGGTCGGCCTCCAGCGCTTCCGGCACCTGTACGAGGACCGGCCGCCGTGCCTGCCCCGCACCGCCGTCCTGATCCCGGCCTGGAACGAGGCACCGGTGCTCACCTCGTCCGTCGAGGGCCTGCTCGCCATGCGCTACCCGCCGGACCGCATCCGCGTCGTGGTCGTCGACGACGCCAGCACCGACGCGACACCGGAAGTGATGCGGGAGCTGATGGCCCGCCACCCCGGGCAGGTGACGCACCTGCGCCGGGAGGACGGCGGCCAGGGCAAGGCCCACACCCTCAACCACGGCCTCGCGCACGTCCTCGGCGACGACTGGGCCGAGGCCGTGCTGGTGATGGACGCCGATGTCGTCTTCGACCGTGACGCCCTGCTGCGGATGACCCGTCACCTCGCCGACCCCGGGGTCGGCGCCGTCACCGCGTACATCAAGGAGGGCAGCGGGAAGCAGGGCAACTACCTGACCCGCTACATCGCCTTCGAGTACATCACCGCCCAGGCCGCCGCCCGGCGCGCGCAGAACGTCCTCGGCGTCGTCGCCTGTCTGGCGGGCGGGGCCCAGCTGCACACCCGGGCGAGCCTGGAGGCGATCGGCGGCCGGATCGACACCTCGACGCTGGCCGAGGACACCGTCACCACCTTCGAGACGCAGCTGGCCGGCCGCCGGGTCGTCTTCGACGGGTACGCCACCGTGCTCGCCGAGGAGCCGGGCGACCTGGCCGGGCTGTGGAAGCAGCGGCTGCGCTGGGCGCGCGGCAACCTCCAGGTGACCCGCCGCTACCGCCACCTGTGGTTCCGCCCCTGGAAGCGACGGGAGGGAGACCGGCTCGGCTCGGTCCTCTTCGGCCTGATCTGGTACTCGCTGCTCGCGACGCCGGTGCTGCTGACGGCCTGTTCGGCGTCCTTGCTCTACCTGTACTTCACCGACTCGGACCGCTCGTGGGAGCTCTTCCGCTGGCTGTGGGTCATCAACCTCGTGTGCTACCTCCTGATCATCCTGATGGCGGCGGCCGTCGACGGAAGCACCTTCCGGCGCTGCTGGCGCGAGGCGCTGATCTACCCCGGGATCGTCTCCACCCTGATCCTCGTGTTCACCGCCCTCCCCGGCCGCTTCCTGCCGCTCCTCGAACGGCAGGGGTGGCTCGCCGAGGACGGCTCGCCCCACCTGCTGATGATCGTGGTCTACGCCTGGCTGGGGCTGTCCCTCCCGCTCGCCTGGCTCGCCAAGCTCCTCACCGGCACCCGGCTCCGCTTCCTCGCCCCCGTGCTGCTGCACCTGGTCGGGTACGGCTCGCTGCTCGCCGCCTGCCTGGTCGCGGCCTGGGTCCAGGAGCGCAGGAAGAAGGAGCTGAAGTGGGACAAGACCGAGAAGACCGGGAAGGTGGCGGCGGGACGATGACGCACAGGGACCCTGCCCCGCCGGCCGGTTCCGGTCCCGGTCCCGGTTCCGGTCCCGGTTCCGGTTCCGGTCCCGACGAGGAGCTGCGTCGGTACGTCGAGGAGCTGACCGGCGACGACCGGCGCCGCGACCGGCGCCTCTTCTGGACCGAACTGCTGGTGGTCCTGCTCGTGGCCGCCGCCCTCGCGGCCCGTGAGCTCTGGTTGACCTGACCCCTCAGTGCAGGAGGAACGGGTCGGCCTCCAGGGCGGCGAGTGCGAACCACGCCGTCGTACCGGTGTGGAGACTGGCGTACAGGGTGTCGCCCTCACCGGTGCGCAGCCCGTCCGAGGAAGCGGCGACGATGCCGTACCCGTCGGCGTTCGGGGCGTGGGCCTGAGCCTCGCGAAGGGTGGCGAGGAACGCGTCGGCCCGCTCGGCGTCATCGTCGCCGCCGCGGCGGCGGAGGGCCGCGGCCATGTGGGCGGTGCCCTCGAACCACACCTTGGAGGTGTCGGCGTCGCTGACCGACACCCCGCTGAACCCGCCGTCCTCCGCGGCCAGACGGCTGAGAGCCCAGTCCAGGGACCCGGCGTGCCGGGCGTCGCCGGTCGCCAGGAAGGACCAGCTCTGCGGGTCCTCCGGGATCGGCGAGCGGTTGACGGTGGAGCCGTCGGTGCCGGTGCCGGTCCAGAAGGCGCCGCCGTCCGCGTCCCACAGGGCGTCGAGGAACCCGGTCGCCACCGCCGAGCGGTCGGCCCACCCCCGGTCGCCGGTGACGTCCGCGAGACCGCGGAAGAAGGCGGCGACGTCGATGTTGTGCTCGGTGGACTTCCAGCCGAGCGGGGCCCCGGAGGCGGGGATGCCGCCGGTGTACCCCGGGGTACCGGTCGTCGAGGCCGCGTGGTCCTGGATCCACTCGGCGAGCCGCAGCGCGCCGGCCCGGTAGGCGGTGCCGTTCGTCACCCGGTGGACGTGCAGGAGGGCCAGTCCGGCCCACGCCTGAGCGCCCGTGAAGGAGTCGGCGGCGGCGACGGCCGGCAGCCCGTCCGCCGCGGTGACCTTCCCCGAGGCGTACGACTGGCGGATCCGGCCGTCGCCGGCGGCATCGCCCTCCTGGAGGGCGAGCAGGGTCCCCGCGAGGGCGCCGGCCCGCTCCAGGTCGGCGTCCGTCCCGCGCGCGCAGTAGGCGATCACGGTGAGCGCCACGTCGTAGGTGAAGGCCACGGTGGAGTGGTGGGTCTCCATCCAGCCCCCGGTGTAACTGCGCGGCAGCCCCTGCCGGATGCCGCCCGCGGCCTCGTCGACCCGGCGGTCGAGGAAGGTGTACGCGCGTGCCGACGCCTCCTTCTCATCCACGCCGCCACCCTCCGTCCCCGACGGCCCCGCCGCGCCCGACGAGCAGCCACCGAGCATCGCCGCCGCCGCGCCACCCATGACCGCCGCCGTGAACACGCGCCGGCTCACCGCTCCGCGCCGATTCTTCGAAAAGTACATGGATCACCACATAAGCCATTCTGTTCCCTTCCTGAGCACGGACACGCGGGACATGCGGCAGGTGCCGATCGCGGGGCGGGCCCGGAGGAAGCCCGCAGCCGGTCGGGTGGCGCCGGGAACGCCCGCGCCCACAGAGCAACGCGCGCCGGAACCGATACCGCCGTCGGGAGCGCCGACGCGGAGACCGTACGGGCGTCACGGCCCTTCCGATCGGCTCGTCGGCTCGTGGGACCGCGGCTCGAACACGAAAGGGGCTGACTCTGGAGAGTCAGCCCCTTCCACGCTCAGAAACGCCTACCCGGCCCAGACGGCTGCGCTGACCGTGCCGGACTTGTGCCATCCAGTGGAGTAGGTCTCACTGCTGGGCGTTCCCAGCGTCGGGGATGTCCAAGATCCGATCTTGATCGAGCCGTAGGCTGCCTTCCTGTCCTTGCTGTTGGTGTCGGTGAGGGCTCCTCGAACCAGGGTTTCACCGTCTCCGTTGACGCACCTGCTGTACGTGATCTTTGCGCCGGGGACTTCCTTCGTCAGGGCTTTCACACAGATGCCTGCCGCGGTGGCCGACGTGGCGGTCAGCGCGGTCAGACCGGTCGTGGCCAGGACGATGGTCCCCGCCACAGCAGCAATGCGCTTTACCGCTGTCATATGCAACTCCCCGTTTCGGTACGAGCGTCCGTACTCGTTTCGTGGCACGTGCACCCAGTATGGAGAGCCCCGCTGCGCCTGCGTGCCTATAACGTTCCAGGGTCCGAAGGCTCCACTGCCCGTACCGCAGCGGGCGGCCGGGCCACCCGGGGTGGGCGGAGCGCGTCAGGCCGGGGGCCGGTGTGCACCCGGTGAGGACGAGGGGCGGGCGACAACCTGGCGAGGGTCCTGCGATTCTGTGCGCTGACAGATCGTCGGACTTTGAAGGGCATCACCGCTCATGCGCATGAACCGTCTCACCACCACACTCCTGGCCACCGCGCTCGGCTGCGCCGGTGTCCTGGCCGCCGGTCCCACGGCCGGGGCCGCCGCCACGTCCGGCTGCCAGTACAAAGTCGTGTGGCCGACCGCCGGTGTGTACGAGAACCCGAACCCGAACAGCGTGGTCGTCAAGATCAAGCACGCCGGGGACATAGTGGGCGCGTCGACCTGCGAGGGCGCCGGCTACAACGAGTACGGCTACGTCCTGGTCACCACCGACGCGGCCGCCGACCGCCGGGGCTGGATGCGGGTCGAGGCCGTCGTCCAGATCTGACGCATCCGCGTGGCACCGGGTCCGGGTGCCGCCACTGTGCTGCAACCCCGGCCCGGTCGCCACGGCGAGGCGGCAGCGCCCGCGCTTCACGGTCCGCGCCCGCGCCGGACCGGGCCACCGCGCTGTCGCCCGACGTGGTGGCACCGTCAGCCGGTTCCGTCGTCGGCGGTGACGTGGTCGGTGAAGAGCGGCGCCCGGTCGTGGTGGCGCCCGTCCCTCTTCGGGTTCCTCGCGACCGGCCGGGGCGGTCGGCGGCACCTCGGAGAGCCCGCGTAGCAGGATCCGGAAGACGCCACGGCGCCGGTCGCCGGTTCCTGTGGCTGGGCCGCGATCTCCCCGACGCCGTCACCCCGCCACGACCCGTGCCCGCCATCGGAAAGTCGATGCGGCCCTGCCCGCTCCCGTACGGGCGCGGAACGTGGGGGAGACCGGTGCCGGGCGGCGACCCTCCCGCGCGGGCAGCTCCTGGCCGCATGTTCCTCGCGCAGGCTGAGGTCACGTGGCTCTGCCGGAGGAGTCCGGTTGCGTCGCTCGGCGGACCTCTCTGATGGCCAGAGCCCCGGTAGCCGCTGTCGCCCCGAGCGGCAGAAGAGGCAGCAATACCGCGATCCCCCAGGAAACGAAGCCTGTGTCGACCGCTTCGTAGCTTCCCCAGGGCTTCTGTGCCGCTCGGATGGTCTCGCCTCGTTGGCCGTCGTACGTGACCTCTATGGTGCGCGCGTTCGTCGTGTTCTGTGACGGGCCGCTGCAGGCGGTGCGGGTGGTGCCCCGTGTTCCGTCCTCACGGTGGCACTCTGCGAGCCGCACCTCCACGGCGTTCCCCAACAGGTTCAGCCGTGCGATGCCGGTGAACACCGTCCCTGTTGTCGCTGCCGCGCACAGCAGGGTGAGCACGGCGTAGGCGACGACTGCGAGGATCCATCCCTTGGACATGGGCTGATCATGCCGCCCGCTGAGGACTTCAGGCCCCGAGGGGGGCGTCTTCCGCGACCGCGCGGGCGTTCCCGACCCTGAGCCGCCCCTTGACGACCCGGCGCGGGCGGAATGGCGCGGGGGCCGCGCTGACCAGGAGGACGCGGCCTGAGCAGCGCTGCCCGGCCGTTCCGGCCCGCGTCCGCCGGCGACAGCAAGGCGGTCCTCGAGCACTCCTTAGGATGCGCAGGTGAAGACCGCATCTTTCTCCAGACGCCTCCTCGGCGTCCTGTGCGGCGGAGCCCTCGCGGCCACCGCCCTCCTAGCGCCTGTCGAAAGCACTTCCACCGAACTCGACGCCAAGCCCATGGCGGCCGGGACGTACGAGCTGAACCAAGTCGCGACGAGCAACGCCGGCCTCATAGCCGACCTCGAGAACAATCAGGTCGTCCAGCGGGTCGACTACACAGCCGTTCTTTCGGAGCGGAACGGCAGCCCCGGACTCTGCCACGGGCACGGTCTGAACGGCGCGCTCAAGTACGACGGCTTCTGCTGGGACAACAACGATGATCTGACCAAGCCCTCGCTCCCCGGAGGGGGATGGACGCCACAGGGCTTCGCCGGTGCCCACGCGTCCTCCCCGGACGGCAGCTACAACGGTCGCCGGTCGCTCTACGCCGCCACCTGGTACTACGCCACAAGCTACGAGGAGGCCGACAAGGACCTCTACGCCCGACTGAGTCTCGTGGAGTCCACCGGCAGCCAGGTCAACTACGGGCACGTGGCCCTTGTGGAGCCGGTCGCGGGAGGGTTCAAGAAGCTCACGCACCGGACCCACGCGGACGGTGTGGCTTGGTACGGCAATTGGATGCTGGTGGCCAACGGCACCGAACTCCAGGTGTACGACCTGCGCCACGTCTGGCGCATGTCCTCCACGAGCACGGGCACCGGCGTGGTCGCCGGCCAGAGTTCCGCCTTCGGGCACAAGTGGGCGCTGCCGCTCGTCGCGCGTTACAGCACAACCGGGTCGATCATCGGCAACCCCCGCGCCTGCGGTATGGCGACCACGGGCAAGCCGCTCTGCCTCAGCACCGTGAGCGTGGACCGCACCGGCTCCAGCCCGGCTCTGATCTCGGCGGAGAACAGGGGGTCCGGGGAGGCGCGGGTCGTGCGCTGGCCGCTGACGGGCTTCGGCGAGAAATCGCTTCCGGCCAGTATCGCCTCGAGCCTCGACTTCTCCACGTGGGTGTGGGGCGTCCAGGGAATCGCTCGGGACGGAAACAACTACTTCCTCTCGGGGACCTGCCCGCGTACGTGGCCGGGATGGACCAAGAATGAGGACACGGGCGAGTACGAGAACAAGCTCTACTCCTGCATCCACGTACAGAACGCCACCACTGGCTCGACGCAGGTTCTCTCCCAGGCTCCCTATCTCACCCAGGGCCTTTCCTACGACCCTCACGCGAGTCGACTCTGGGGCATGAACGAGGCGTACAACGGCCGACGCGTCGTCTTCTCCCTTCAGCCCTACGCCGGCCGCACCGATTCTCAGGGCTGGGGATGGCTGTCGAACCACAACCGCCCCGGATTCATCTGCGCCACCCCCCAGGGCGGTGCGACGGCGAACGGCACACCGCTCACCGTGTGGCCGTGCACCGGCTCCGAATCCCAGCGCTGGGCACATGTGGACGGTCTCCTCGTCCACAAGGAGAGCGGAAAGTGCATGACGCCGCAGGGCAACGCCGCCTCGACCAACGGCACCCTGCTCACCTTGTGGACCTGCAACTCCAACAGTGACATTCAACGGTTCACGTTCGTCAACGGCGGCTACGTCAACACATGGGGCAAGGCCATCACGCCCAAGGGAAACTCCTTCGAAAGCGGCGTCTGGCTCACACTCTGGACCAAGGAGGCCCCGCCGAATCCGGACGACCCCTCGACCGTCAGCCGAGGCGACGTGCAGGAGTGGATCGTCAAGGGCTTCCTCGACTGAACGGATTAGCAGGAGTCCCGGGTACCGGCACCCCCGGCGCGAGGACCTGATACGCGCCGGGTGGCTCGCCCGCTCGACACCCAGGGCCGCGGCCGGCGGATGGAGGTCCACCCCGTTGCCAGGCCCCGTCCCTGAGCACCCCCACCGGCCGTCCCTGCCCCAGGATCCGCCTTCCTCAAAGCGCCGTACTGCTGCCGCTTCCCCTGCCACAGTGCTTCTGAGAGGCTGGCTGGTCACTGCGGGCCAGGGAGGCTACAGGATGTCTGGGGGGCGAGTGGAAGCGGAAACCGACAAGCCCGGAAATGGTCAGTCGCAGCTGGTCCGGGATCTCGTGCGTTCGGTCGTGGCGTCCGTCGCGCCGGAGGAACTACCGATGGTGGACGGGCTGCGCCGCTTCGACGACGCCACGGTGACCAGGCGATTAAGCCGCAAGGAGGGGCGTCGCGAGCCGCTGGGGTTCGGAATCGGAGAGGTTGCCGCCCTGGTGACACCCGTCGTGTGGCTGGTGCTCGATGGAGTGGCGCAACACATGGTGGCCTCGACGGTGACCCGCACTTCCCGCAGGGCGAAGGGAATCGCGCGTCGACTGTTCCGACGGCCGGCCTCAGTGGCAGCGGTCCCGGCGCTGACCCGCGATCAGCTGGTTCACGTCCGTGCCCTGATCTTGGCAACAGCTCAGCAGCGCGGGTTCAGTGCCGAGCGGGCCGACGAGATCGCCGATGCGGTGGTGGCTCGGTTGGCCCTCTCCGACGAATCGGATGCTCCCGCTCCTCCGACACCAGAACCTCCAGCCGATCCAGACGCCACGGGCACGGCTACCGGGCAGGACTAGATGTCCGCCGGGCTCGGACCGGAAGAGCGGCTGCGGATCGACGAGAAGGTCCTGGGCGCGGGGACGGGCCCCAGGTTCGTCGCCCTGTTGCTTCTGATGCTGACCGCCAGTGGGTCCATGATCCTGGAGGTCTTCAGGGTCGTGGCCGACGGGGATGTCGTCGGATGCACCTTGGCCGCGGGTGTGGACCCCGATGACGGAAGTTACTGGAACTCGTCACTCAGCATCACCGGTCAGGGCATGGCCTTTCAGTCCTGCATGTCCATGTGGGCGCCCGCGCCGGCGTGGTGGCAGATGGCCGGCTGGCCCTTGCTGCTGGTGGTCATGGCATGGCTGCTCTTCGCCGCGCTGCCGCGTTGGAAGTCCCGCCGCGGCCGTGTCATCCCTCTGGAGTCCGTCGACCCGGACGGCACGGTCCGTGCCCAACTCCGAGAGCTGTGCGCCGCGACGGACGTGGCATCGATGCCCCGGGTGGTGGTGGACCCCGCGGCCACCTCCGTGAGCGCCGTGGTGTTCGGCCGCACCCGCCGTCCCGTGATCTGTCTTCACGGCGGCCTGCTCGCCGTCCGTGAGAGCGATCAACAACGGTTCCGAGCCGTCCTGCTGCACGAACTCGCCCACATCGCCAACCGTGACATCACACTGACCTACCTCACGGTCTCCCTGTGGCGAGTCTTCCTGGCGCTGGTGCTGCTGCCGTTCGTGCTCTGCTGGGGCTATGTGGCGTACGGAGTCGTCGCGGACGGCGGCACGCTGCGGCTGGACAGGGCAGCGGCGTCGGCCGTCGTCATGGTCGCGCTGCTGTATCTCGTCCGCTCCGACACCCTACGGAGCCGAGAGATCTACGCCGACCTGACCGCAGCCCGCTGGGGCGCGGACCCGCGTGGATGGTCCCTCACCACCGTGCCGCAGCGGAGTACCGCGCGCCGCGCTCTCGACTCGTTCCTGCAACTGTGGCGCACACATCCGCGTTGGGGCCTGCGGCAGGGAGCCTTCGCCGACCCCGCGCCGCTGTTCCGCACAGCCGTGCTCCCCCTCTTCCTCCTCGGGACCGTGCCGGTCATGGCCGCACCCCAGGTGATTCGGCAGATCGCGCTGTATCACGTCGATTTCACCAACAACCTGATGGTGATCGTGGTCGCCGTTCCTGGCGCGCTGGTGGCCGGTGTCATGGTCGTCGCCTTGTGGCGGGCGGTCGCGTATGCCCTGCTGACGGGTTCCCGGGTGCCCTCCGGGGCATGGGCCGGCGCGTGGCTGGGAGCGGGCATGTCGGTAGGCCTGGTCCTGAGCGGCTGGGGGGCGGGCTGGTCCTGGCTACCGAAGCAAGCCCTGATCCTTCTCGTACCCGTGGCGGCGGGAGCAGCCTTCGGTTGGTGGGTCACGCAGTGCGCACGTCTCTGGATCGGCACCTCACGCGGACGGACCCTGCGTCCCGCGCTGGGTCTCTGCGCGGCCGCTTCCTCCGTCGTCATGATGGCGTGGCTCACATGGTGGCTGCTCGCCGGGGTCATCAGCATGAACAGAGGCAGTCCCGACACCCGTCTGGTCGTCAGCGACATCCTGCAATGGCTTCCCTCCGCTGTTCAGACCGGGGACCTGAACGGAGTTCCCGGCATCGCCGTGGTGTTTCCCCAGCTGAGCGGCGTTGCCGAAACGCCGATGTGTGCCCTGGTGATCACCCTTCTCTGGGTACTGCCGCTGCTCGCCTGGGCGAAAGGTCCGGCAGCGGACAGCCCAGCCTGGGGGCCGACTCGGACAGCGCTGAGGGAAGACCCCGCGGCGGCTCTGCGCAAAGTCCTGCGCCCCGGCTTGGTCGGTGGGGTGCTGGCCTGCCTGGCCGTCGTGGGCATCCAGGCCTACGTCCACACCGGACAGCCGGCGCTGGACGCGCGGGGCGGTTTCTACGCCCTGCGGTACACAGCACTCCTGCTGCTGGCACTGTGCGTGCCGGCAACCATGGCCGCCGCCGTTGCGAGCACCGCGGACCGACGCTACCGCCTGCTCGCAGGCCTGATAGCCGGTCAGACAGCAGCTCTGACGGGGCTCGTCGCCATGACGCTGCTCGCGTCGATCGACGGCTGTGTCACCCCCCTCAACGTGCTGTCGGACAGCTGCGCCTGGCGCCCGGCATGGCGACGGCCGTTGTTCCCCTTCACGTTCATCGTGAACAACGCTCTGGTCCTGTGCGCACTCACCGCCGTGATCACCGGACTGGCCGCCGGTGTTCTCCGCTCCCGTCGGCCGAACGCGCCCGTGACCGTCCACGCCGATGCGCGGCCCCGGGGAACGCGCACCCGGTTCCTCGCGGTGAGTCTGCTGTGCGCCCTGGCGGTCGCGGCCACCGCGACGGACGGAGCTGTCCGGAGGTACCAGCTCGGCCTCAGAACCGACTTCGTCACATCCCAGCGCAACTTGGTGCAGGCCTGGGGGCTCCCGGACCCGCCACTGTCACAAGCCACTCGACTCAGGCAGATCAGGGCCTGGTACCGCCTTCGAGGCGACGTGCTCATCGACGTAGCGATCATGTTCGACCGGCAACTGACTGCCGCTCTCATGGCCGCCAAGGACGAGAAGGACCGGTGGGACAAGCTGTACCGGTCGCTTCCGGAAGTCTGTGACGACTGGGGGATGGCCGCCTGGTTCGAGACGGTGTGGTTCCGCGTGCCCGCCGAACCACCTGTACGAGCCGACTGGCACCAGATGGCCACCTGGGCGGCCACCGGAAGCCGACGTTGCGCCGAGGCACTGGAAGCACGCGACCCCAGGGCCCTGCTGGATGCGCTGCGGAACCTTCGCGCGGCCGCCTTCTGCGCCGAGTCGGTCAACGCCGCGATCGATGGAATCCTGCGCGAAGGCGGCTATCGGGGCACGTCCCGCCCGGCCGCGAAGGGCTCCACGGCCTTCTGCGACCACAAGGGGCAGGAGCAGGCGCGCGGAAGCTCCTGACGACGGCTTCGGCGTGGCCCTCCACACGGAAGGCGTGATGCCCTGCGCCGCGCTCCTCGTCGGCGACCACCGTGGCCACGACGGCGGCTCTCCGATGCCAGGGATCCGGTATGACCACTCTGCACGCCCGCAGCCCTACCACCTCATCGCCATCGAGGTACGGTCACCGTCCGCGTCACGCCCCCTCCCACACCCGGTGATCCGGGTCCCGGGCAGATGCCGCGGCACTCCAGCCGTGGATCGTGATCATGGATGCCGAAGCCGCCCGTCGGTAGCCTGTGCCGGTGCTGGGACCTGGGACGAAGCGCGGTTGACGGCGGACGGCTTCGAGCGCGTGTACGCCGAGTTGGAGACCCACCCGGGCCGGGGCGGGATCGACGCCCGGTACGACGAGTTGGCCGAGCAGCTGGCGCCGTGTCGGCAGGCGCCGGACGGCGCGAGGCGGCTGCGGGGCGAAATCCGGTTCGATGGAGGGGCCCGCTACCGGGTCGAGGGTCTGGACTACTGGTTCCGGTGGCGTCCAACAGGTGAGGCCGCCGTCGATCATGAGGTGTCGTGTGGACAGTCAGAGGTCGACGAGGAAGGGCGACGTCGTCGCCGGCTCGGTTGGCGGCCGAGGGTACGCGGTGGTGCTCCCGCTGCCCCTGCCGCCAGAGGTGAGCTGTTGCCCTCGGAGGAAGGCCGCTGCCCTCGGTCCTGAGGCCCCGCCGTGACGGGGACTCAGGACCGACCTGGCGGGGAGGCCCGGGGCATCGTCCCCCTGAGGCCGCGTCAGCAGGGCACCCGGAAGAGGCTGCCGTCCTTCGGACGCCGCGGGCGGAGCCGTCAGACCCAGAGGGTGTGGCCACCGTGCATGTCCCGGCCGATGACGGGCCGCAGCACCCGGTCGCCGCGCACTCCGCGCCGGTCCTGTGAGCATGTCGCCCTGTCGGCCGGACCCGGTGCCACGATTGAACGAGCAACAGCCTTCGGGCTTCCCTGGCCGGTGGTCCCTCGACAGGAACGTGTCTAAGCTGGTCGTGGGGGATACCACGCGGTCGCACGCGATGGGAATGGAAGCCATGGGTGGCAGGCAGAGCTACGCGACCTTCGAGACGTGCACCGCGGTCGCCGACGGGGCCCGCGCGTCGGAGATCGCCGCCACGACCTCTCCCTTCCGGATCGAGGTCCGCTTCGTGCGCGGGCTGACACCGGGCCAGAAGGCCGTCTTCGCCGAGGCCGCCGAGCGGGGGACGCGGGTGAGCGTCGGCGACCTGGAGACCGCGATCGTAAGGGACTTCAGCGACACCGTCATCGTCGACGACGTCCGCATCGACGCCGAGGGCGTCCCGGTCGACGGCACCGGCCAAGTCCCGGACATCCCCGGCCAGGCCGGACCGACCCCGGTCGGTGAACCGCCCGCACCCGTCCCCGTCGCCGACGACGGAGGGACGGGCAGCGCGGGCAGCCGCTGGCGCGAGTCCGTCTCCGACCACGGACTGACGTCGCCGAGCGTCGACGGCAGCGGCAACCCCCTGAGCCGGCTGACGGTCGCGAGTCTCCAGGACCTCAGACACACCGTCGACCTGGACGCCGCCGAGCCATACGTCCTGCCGAACCTCTTCTCGGCCGCGCGCTCCGGCCGCGTCCTCGCCGCCGATCCCCGACGCCTCGTGCTGCCGACCCTCCCGTCCCGCGTCCCCGCGGAGGCCCCGTGACGAAACCCGCCGTCGTCCGCTGAGGGGTGGGCCGCCGGGGGGTTGGACACGTGTGCGCCGAGGAGTACGTCATGGGCCGCAACGAGGAGCGCAGACTCCGGAACGACCCGGGCCCGGTGCCCGGCGAACCGCTGAAGTTCTTTCCCGGAGTCGGCGAGCACCGAGGCGCCGACGGCGTCCTGCGACGCTACCTCGATCCCGGAGCCACCCTCTTCCGCGCTCCGACCGATCGCAGGGCCGTCAACACCTTCGTACGGGAGCGCGCGAGCGACCTCGGGACCGAGCGCGCCGACCTCCGCGAGGTCGCGGCCGACCGGGACACCCGGACCCTGAACGTCCGCTACCAGCAGTATCACCAGGACGTCCCGATCCGCGGCGCCATGCTCCAGATGGTGGCCGACACCCGGCAGGCGGCCGTCGTACAGGTCGAGAACGCCACGGAGTCCGACGTCTCCGAGGCCCCCGACGTGAGCGCGGCCCAGGATCCCGACCTCGTCGGGAAGGCCGCCCTCACGCCGTTCCGCAAGGGATACGCGACGGCCGAGGTCGTCCGTGACGACCTCGTCTACCTGCGGGACACCGCCCGGCCCCCGCTGCCGGAGACGGATCGCCCCACCGCCCCGCTCGCGCTGCTGCGCAAGGGCAGGCGGCGTCCGGACGGCAGGCTGCACCTCGTCCACGACCTCATCGTCGAGACCACCGGACCCTTCGAGCACTTCCGGGTCGTCGTCGACGCCGTGGAGGGGAAGCTCCTCTGGATCGAGGTCGCCGGACGGTACGTCACGGCCACGCTCGATGTGTACATGCCCGACCCGGTGACACAGTCGAACGACGGCACGCTCAGCTCCATCTCGACCCACGACACCCTGAAGCAGTTCGCCCGTGACGTGCAGGTGGACATCGCGGACGCCGACGCGCAGGGGCAGTTCCACCTGAAGGGGGACTGGGTCCTGTGCAGCGACTGGGACGCCTCCGGATTCCTCCAGCCGACGTCCACCACGAAGCTCTTCCGGTTCGGCAGCCACGTCAAGGACAAGGCGTTCCTCAGCGCGAACGCGTACTACTGGACCGACACCTTCGCCCAGTACCTCCGCGGCCTCGGCGACCCCGTCCTCAACGCCCGCATGGTCCCGGTCGAGATCGACCCCCAGGGTGCTCCGTCCACCGACCGCAGCGAGTGGATCGGCACGACCGCGCCCCCGCGGATCCGCTTCGACATGAAGCACGTGCCCGGCGCCGCCGACCTCGGCATCATCGTGCACGAGTACACGCACGGCGTCGTCCAGTGGCTTCGCTCGGGACCGCCCGGCCCCCTGGAGTACGAGCACAGCGTCTGCGACGTCATGGCGGGCATCTTCCGGGACCGGTTCAACCCCGCGGGACACCGCAGGACCGAGACGTTCCCCTTCGACAACAACCTCCAGGACGAATGGAGCAAGGGACGACGGCTCGACCTGACCCAGCGCTTCGACGACGCCGACTTCGACGACTACACACCGGACGTACGCACCTCCATGCTGGCCTCCGGGCTGTGGCGGTGCTACCTCGGCATGGGCGGCGACAAGAAGGAGGTGGCCGCGCGGAAGAAGGCCGGCGACAGGATGACCAAGCTGCTCCTCGGGCTGATCCCGCGCCTGGGGCAGGACGTCAGGGACAGCAGGAAGAACGCCGTCCACCTGGCCGAGACCCTCATCTCCGTGGACGCCACGCTCCACGGCGGCCTGTACGAGAGCCTGATGAACAACGTCTTCTCCGACCAGGGCCTCTGGCCGAAGCCGATCGTGGACGTGTACATCGCCGATCGGCCCGGAGACACCGGCGCCATCCCGAGCGGCACCGGCGACGACCCGACCTGGCAGTCGCCCGACATCTGGGTCCGCAACGCACTGGAGGGCGACGATCCGGCGGCCGGCCACCAGGACCCCATCCTCAACCAGCCGAACTACCTCTACGTCCGGGTGCACAACCGGGGCTCCGCCCCGGCCGGCGCCGACCGCTTCAGCGTCGACACCCACCACTGCAAGCCGGGAACCGGCATGACCTGGCCCAGCCACTTCAAGTCCATCGGTTCGCAGGTCGTCCACCAGGCGATCCCGCCCGGCGGATCGGTGCGGGTCGGCCCCTTCCTCTACGTCCCCGAGGCCGCAGGCCACGAATGCCTGATCGCCATCGTGCACGGCCCGGACGACCCCGCCGGCGCCGCCATGTCCGGCCAGCTGCTGGCACACGACCAGCTCGTGCGCCAGAACAACAACGTGGGCCAGCGCAACGTCTCCCCCCGCATGTCCGTCCTCGGCGGCCAGACCCGGCTGTCCCTCACGCTCCGCGGCGCGCCGGTGGACACGGACGGCGCCTGGGAGCTGGACGCCAAGGAGATGCCCCCGGACACCCAGATCACCGTCCGGACGCTGAGCAGCCTCGTGAAGGCCTCCGAGCTCACCGACATCGCTGTGACGGAGTCCGGAGAACTCCGCTCCACGCTCCGGATGACGGGCGGACACAAGGCGCTCATCGAGGGCTTCCGGCTCGGCGCCGAGGACGAGGTGGTGGCCGACCTCGTCATCGACTTCGCCCACGAGGCCGAACACCTCAAGCGGTACCCCTTCGTCGCCACCCAGATCCAGGACGACGAAGTGGCCGGACGCATGACGATCGAGATCACCGCGGTCAAGGACCTCTCGGAGTACTTCTTCGGCAACCCGAAGAGCCACGAACTGCACATCGCGACCTGCCCCTTCTTCGAGAAGCTCTCCCGCGCGCACCGGCTCCCCTTCGCCCGGCTGGAGGAGGCGCGGGCCCACGGCTACAACGGCTGCGCCTACTGCCTCCCCGACGCCAACACCGGCTGAGACGCGCGGAGATCGGCAGACCGGCGTAGGCTGGAGGAGGTGACTGCGAGATGGCGGCGACGAGCGGATTCACGGACGACCTGATGCTCCGGTACCTGGTGCCGGACCACGTGACGTCGCTCCTCGTCCCCGCCACGGACCCCCAGCGCGACCGGGTGCGGTCCCTGCTGGTCTCCGTCTACGACCCCGCCTCCCTCGCCATCAGATCGGTGGAGTCCGTCGAGGTCGTCCACCAGGAGTTCCAGACCGCCGTCCACGCCTCGATCGCCGTGCGCGGCTCCTGGGACAAGACCCTTCCCCTCACCGAACAGGCCCGCGCCACCGTCGAGATCCCGGCGAACCCCGCGGTCCACTGGATCGACATGGCCCTGGAGACCGTGGTCGTGGTGAAGGCCGCCCCGGCCGACAGCCTCCTCGCCTCCGTCGAGGCGGAGGCGGCCTGGACGACGCCCGAAGGTGCCCCGCCACGCCAGGACGCGTACGAGCGGCCCTACGGGCTCCGGTACGCCGAACCACCCCCCTTCGACCCGACGGCGCCCGCCCGCAGCCTTCCCTTGCGGGTCTCGGCGCTCTTCTTCGACCGCCTCGACCTCGCCGACGCGCTGCGCCGGCTCGGCCAGGCCAAGCGGGCGGTCGACGCGGCGAGCCCCCGTCCGGCGGCCCAGGACGCCGGCACCCCGCTCGCCTCCAGCGCGTGGCTCGCGGTCTTCCCGGCCACCGCGACCGACGAACCGTCACGGACGACCGAGCAACTGGTCGGAGATCTGCTGGCGACCCAGGGATACGTCGCCGCCTTCGAGACGGCACCCTGAGAGCCCGCGGTCACCGGCCGCGCCCCGCCCGCCCCCCCCCGTGGAGCCGGGCGCGCACACGGTGAGGAGCAGTCGATGCCGTTCAACTACGTCACTGTCACGGCGAGCAGTGAACTCTTCGCACCCGCCACCAGAGCCTTCGGGGACATCCTCGTCCTCGGCAAGGGGGCCATCGGGAGGGGCGCCACCACCGCCCGGTCCTTCACCTATCCGGGCGAGGCCGCGACGGCGTACCCGAAGGGAGTGACGAGGCTCACGGCCAAGGCCGACAAGTCCGCCACCACTGTCACCGCGGCCGCGAGCTTCCCGGACGGCACCCGCGTCAGGATCGGCAAGGGCGAGAAGACCGAGTTCCTCACCGTCAAGTCGGTCGCCCCGGCAGAAGGGAACGTCTTCACCTGGACCCTCGAAGCCGGCCTGGCCGAGGAGCACCCGAGCGGTGACCCGCTGGTGTGGGAGAAGCCCAACGACGTCGCCCTCGCCATCGCCACCGCCTTCCGGCAGACACCGCCCCCGACCCGCGTCTGGGGCATCGAGGTGGACCCGGCCACCCCGGACTGGGGCGCCGCGTTCACGCAGGCCGAGGACCTGCCGGTGCAGATCCTCGTCCTGGCGAGAACCCCCCTCAACGCGACCCCCGCCACCGACCACCCGGTCGAACTCCTCGCCAAGCACGTCGTGGCGGTCTCCAACACCGGTGGGGACGGCAAGGAACGCATCGGCGTCGCCGCGCTGGACCCCACCGAGACGCAGGCCGTGCAGGTGGGGCGGAACACCGGAGCGATCAAGACCGACCGCATGGTGCTGATCGCCCACAAGGAATCCACGGACGACGTGGCCGCGGCCGTCGCGGGCGTGATCGCGGGCCATGAACCGCACGTCTCCCTGCTGCTCAAGCCCCTCAACATGGGGATGTCCGGCCTCTTCTCGGCCACCGAGGTCGAGGAGTACTACGAGAAGTCCATCAACTGGGTCACCAGCCCCGTCATGCTCCCGGGCCACGCCCTCTACATGGGCGAGGGCCTCACCGCCAGCCCGGCCGGGAACAAGAAGTACGTCGACATCGTGCGCACCCTCGACGACATCAGCTTCCGGATCAAGGCCGCGCTGATCCAGGCCATCGGAGACATCCGCATCGACCGCCCGGGGCTGCGCACGGTCGTCACACTCGTCCAGAGCGTGCTCTCCCCGCTGGTGAGCCGGGACGTCATCGAGGAGTACGTCATCCACATCCCGCTCCTCGTGCTGCTGGAGCGGGAACCCGCCACGCTCAGCCCCGAGGAGGTCGAGCAGATCGGGACCGGACGCAGCACCAGGAAGGTCGACATGGAGGTCTCGGTCGTCTACGCGGGCGTGATCCACCAGATCGCCGTCAAGCTGGCCCTCAAGGGTTAAGGAGCGCAGTGATGACCGAGGTCAAGTGGGACACCAGACTGACGGTGATGATCGACACCACCGTGGTCACCCCCATCGACTCGTTCAACCCGACCTTCAACAGCCCGGTGCAACCCCTGCACTCGCTGGAGGCCGACAACGTCGCCCACGTCGTCCAGCCCAAAGCCTTCACCTTCTCCATGGCGGTGAAGGCGATCGGCCCGGTCGTCGCCAAGCTGACCCAGATGGCCCTGGAGCACAAGAGCTTCAACATCGGGGTCCAGGAGGCCTCGGGCAGCGACTGGACGTTCCAGCAGATCGTCTTCAACGACTGCTACATCACCTCCGCCGCCAGCACGATCGTCATCGACGGCGTGCCGACGACCACCTTCAACTGCGTCTGCCTGGAAGTCACCCCCACCAGCGCCTGACCGGAAGGCGAAGCCCCCATGTCGCAGCAGGACGTCGAACCCCAGGGCACGCCGCCCGAGGCCGGGCGACCGGAGCCCGCCGTGGTCTCCGGTCCCGAGGCGGAGCTCCACTTCCACTTCCCGATCGAGGTGGTGGTGGCCGGGGACATCGCCGAGGAGACCCGCCGCGACCTCGTCGCCGAGGTCTGGGACGCCCTGCACGAGGCCCTCAGCTGAGCGCGCGGCCAGGAGCGTTCCCATGCCCACGATCACCTGCCACTTCGAGATCACCGTGAGAATCACCGGCACCCCGACACCCGCCGCTCTCGAACGCCTCGGCCCGGTGCTGGAGAAGGCGCTGGCGGCACGGCTTCGGCTGGCCCGGGCCACGGTCGCCGAAGCGGGATACCCCGACATCGTCCCGGCCGAGGCCGCGTTCTCCTCGTGGAGGGCGCCGTGAACCCGCCCGTGGTGGCCGCACCGGACACCGCCGCCGGAGGGACGGTGGTGCGGGGGGTGGCGTACCGGCGACTCCACCTGCCGACCTCGGTCACCTTCACCGGGGACACGCGGCTGCGCGCAGACGAAGGGCGGCTGGCGGCGCTCCTGCTGCGCGCGGTCGCCTCGGCGGTACAGCGGGACGACCGGTCGGAGGGCGGGCTGAACGACGCGCCGAACCACCTGGCCACCGCCACCGGACCTCCGTGGCGGCCACCGCCGGCCGTCGTCGAAGCGCCTCTCGTCGTCGAGGACGACGCGCCCGTCGAGGGCGAGGCGAGCGCGGACGACACCGCCGGGGACGGGGTCGTCGAGGACGGGCCGGGCGAGCGCGGGGCACCGGCCGGGACCACGTCGCACGGTCGCAGCCGCCTCACCTTCGCGGTGGCCGTCCCCGACCCGGGAGAGGGAGAACCCGAGGGGTCCGTCGGAGCCGCGTCCGAACCGGAACCCCGACCCCGGACCGAGCCCGAGCCCACGCCCGAGACCGGTACGGGGGAGGACCGGGGCGAACAGCGGACGGGCGCCGCGCAGCCGTCGGTGCCGGCGGTGTCGCCCACCGGCGCGCCTCCGCCGACGCCCCCCGCCCCGCCCTCCTCCACCGTGCCGCGGTCGGCGCCCGTGCCGGCGACGGCCGAGCCCGTGGAGACGTCCTCCGGGGCGACTGCCCCCGGGGCGACCACCGGGGACATCAGGGACACAGGAGGCACAGGAGATACAGGAGGGACAGCGGACGCAGAGGATGCCGGGGACGCCTCCGAGGAGGTTCCCGAGGCGGATGCCGACGTGACCGTGGTGAACGAGGAACGCTCGCCGAGCGAGGTCGTCCCGGGCCCGAGCCCCGTCGACGGCCGGGCCGTCATGGTCATCGGCGCCACGCAGCTCGTGATGCTCGGCGAGGCGACCCGGCACGCGCGTGCGCGCAGCCTCGTCCACGCCGTTCAGCTCGGTGACCACCTGTTCGGCGCACGCTCCTTCGCCGTGCTCGAAGGACCCCTCGGCACCCGGGAGAGCCTCCACTGGGCCGTCGCCACCTCGCCGACCGTCACGGACGAGACCATCGGCGACGCCGTGGGGAGGACGCGACTGGAAGGGCAGGAGATCAGCCTGTTCAAGGGCATCTCCGTGCTGTCCACCGTCACCACCCTGGACGGCCACCGCTACGGGGTGAACCTGCTCTGGACCAAGGAACGAGGCTGGCTGTACGGCAGCAAGCAGGAGGGCAGCCGCTGGCTGCGGATCAGCGCCTCGCAGACGGAGCCGTGGCTGACGCCCGAGCAGCTGCGGGTCCACACCTTCCAGGAACTCGACCGGCTGGTGGACTCCGGTCTCGCCGGGGACGACGCGTCAGCCGCGAAGGCCGCCGCCCAGCTGAGCGACATGAACGCCAGGACGTTCGCCCTGGCGGACACCGAGACGAGGGCGAAGTACTTGGAGATCCTCATCAAGGCGTGGACCTTCGAGGAACAACGGCACGCGATCATCCAGATCATGCTCTCGCTGGAAGGGCTCGACGCCTTGCAGGCCGTCCGGGGACGGCTGATCCAGGCGGGTCTGTACGAGCAACTCTTCGCCGACATGGGGCCCGAACTGTGGGAGCTGCTCACGGTGGTCGGCAAGCGGTTCGGCGACGACAAGCCGCTCACCGGGCGGGAGTTCGTCAGGCTGCTGGAAGAGGCGCTCGGCCTGTCGCTGCGGCACGACGCCGGGCTCGCGCGGACGGTCGACCAGGAGGAGACCGCCGTCATCGGCCTCAAGCGGATGATCGAGTTCGAGGAGGCGGCCCGCGCGGCGGCGGGCTTCGTCCTGTCCTCGCTCGAAGCCCTCAAGATGATGCTGACCCAGCCCGAGAAGGTCCTCTCCGGACTCTTCCAGCTCGTGCGACTCCTCGTCATCTGCGAACTCGCGGGCTGGGGCCATCAGCCCTCGATGAAGGAGTTGCAGGCGCTCGTCCACCACATCGGGACGGCGCTCGTCGACGGGCTGCGCGGAGCGGCGCTCCTCGGAGTCGGCCCGCGCGCGGTGACGAGGATCAAGTGGGCCGTGATCATCGAGGCGCTGACCTGGATCTCCGAGATCAAGGCCGTCGTCGAGGCGCTGGCCAAGATCGAGCGGCTCGTCGCCATCCTCCGCTTCCTGAAGGTGCTCCGCGCGCTGGAGGGGGAGCAGATCGCGGCCCGGTTCACCCGGGTCGCCGAGGCCCTGCACGCCGGCAGCGCCGCGCTGAAGGGGCTCAAGGACGAACACGCCCTGGCAGAACTCCTGCTGATGCTGCCGGAAGAGGACGGAGCCCGCCTCGGAGCGGCCCTCGGCGAGGTCGACGTGCCCAAGGGCAGCACGCTGGCCTGGCTCCTCGAACACCCGCGCCTCGGCCCGGTCACCGCCGACGTGGAACGCAAGGCCGCGGTCCTGCACCGGCTCGGCGCCAAGGCGGGCGGTGTCACACCCGAGCTGGCGCACGCCTTCGGACGACTGGCCGGGAAGGACGGCTTCGAGATCGCCGAGGTCGGCAGGATCGTCGACGCCGTCCCGGAAGGCGAGGGCGCCCGGTTCACCAGGATGCTGGACCGCATCGGCTTCGGCCGGATCGGGGCCAACGCCGAGGTCAAGGCGGATCTCCTGGCGGCGCTCGCCGGCGAGAGCCGGCGCATGGAGGCCGTCCACCAGTACGGGATCGACATCGTCCGCGAGATGCACGGCCGCGCCGCCGGCGGTCCGGAGGCGCTCGACGCCATGCTGTCCCGGCTCCAGAAGATCCGGGAGAAGGACCTCGCGAGCGGCAGGGCGGTGGAGTTCAGCACGTTCCTGGACGACCTCGCGCGAGGCAAGAAGGGGGCGTGGCGGAGGGTGGATCCGCCGCCACGGGCGCCGCGCGTCAAGGCCACGGCCGCCGAACGGGCCCCCGTGCTGGACCGGATCGACGAGCTGCGCCGACGCTTCCCGAAGGCCGGGCTCAAGAACCGGCGGCGGATGGAGGAGGGGCTGCGGCAGATCCGGCGCATCTCCGAGACCGACCCCGCCCGGGCGATGGAGCACCTGGAACGGTTCGAGGAGGGGCTCGCGAGGCAGGGCACGGTCGAAGGACAGGTCGCCGAGCTGATGGCCGAGGCCGAGGCCAAGGCGGGGCGCGAGTCCAAGGCGCTGCACCACGAGCCGGACGAGGTGCCGCCGGAAGCGCTCGGCGTACGCGAGGAGCTCAGGTCGAAGACGGGGGAGGCCGAGCGGGCGTCGCGGGATCTGGCGGCACGCATGGAGGAGATCGGACAGCACCAGCCGTACGGGCACGACGCGCACCACATCTTCGCGTACAGCGACCGGCGCGCCGGGCCGGCGCGGGAGATCCTCGAATGGGCCGGGATCACCCCGCGCGACGATCCTCTCAACGGCGTCTATCTGCCCCGTACCTCCATGGACCCGAAGATCGTCGCCGAGGCCGGCACCCGTCACCAGACGCTTCACACGGACAACTACTACAAGGAGATGACCCGTCGTCTGGTCGAGGCCAGGAAGCAGGCCGGTCGGGAGGGGGTCATCCACGAGATGTCCAGGATCAAGGAAGAACTCATCAGCAACCAAGGGTGGAAGGACCCCGGGCCCGCGCGGGGGGCGGACAAGCAGAACTTCGCCCAGTGGTTCGCCGAGAACCGGCACAACCTGGAGTGGTTGACGGAGGCGGAGCAGCTGGAGGCCCTCAAGAACGTGACGGCCCCGCCGCGGAGGCGGAGGGTACCGGCGGCACCCCGGAAGGCGGCCCCGAACGCCGGGCTCACGCCCGCTCCGAAGCCCAAGCCCAAGCCGAAACCGAAACCTGCGGCGCGTGCGGCGGCACCGAAGCCCCCGCCCGCGTCCGGGGCACAGCCGAAGCCCCAGCAGCAGAAGCCGAAGCCCGCCCCGAAGCAGCCCGCGGAACCTGCGGAACATCAGCCGCAGCCCGAGCCGGTGCAACAGAAGCCGGAATCGGGACCTGTACGCGAACCGGCACCCGAGCCGCAGGCCGAGCCCGTACGCGAGCCGGAACCCGTACCCGTACCCGTACGCGAGCCGGAACCCGTACCCGAACCTGACCCCGAACCCCCGGTGCGGCAGCGCGTGGCCACGGAGGATGCCACCCCGGCCGTGCCCGCCGAACCGGCCGGTTCGCCCGAGGAGCCCGCCACCCGCGTACGCGTCGACCTGGGCGAGGAGCTCGACGAGGTCGTCGGGGAACCGTCGAGGTCGGCCGCCAAGCGGATGAGCGTACCGAAGGAGGCGCGGGAGAGATGACAAGGCGACGGAGGCGCGGACCATGCCCGCCGGTGTGAACGTTCCCGTCCTGATCGGAGCGGTACCGCTGTTCACGGTCACCAGCCTGTCCCTCAGCGAGGGCTATCAGGTGGCCAGGATCGCGGGCAGCCGCCTGGCGCAGCTGGTCTCGCCGACGACCCGGACGATCAGCGTCGAGGCCGTGCTCGTCGGCAGGACCCGGCTGCTGTCCAAGAAGGGCCTGGAGGCGATGGCGCTGACCTCGCGCGCGCTGGCGGGTTCCACGGCGCCCTTGATGAAGCTGGCCGGACTGCCGGTGGTCTGCGGGATGACGGTCAGCCTCGACATGCAGATCACCAGTCTGCGATTCACCCAGTCGAACCAGAAGCGGGACGCCCTGGACGTCACCATCAACCTGGAACAGGTGCCGCGCTCCAGCCTGACCGCCGTCCTCGGGGACGCCCTGGACCTCGCGCTGGCCGCCGGTTCCGCCGCGATCCCCGCCGTGAGCGAGATGATCCCGCCGGGCCGCCAGCTGGGAGGTGGGCTGTGACCGTCGAACCGCTCTTCCACCGCCTGCCGGTCGAACCCGACGCCGGGCTTCCCCAGGTGTTCCGCTGCCCGGTCGGGGACACCGCCTTCGACTTCGCCCTCTACGCCAACTTCGAGGACGGCGAGGACGATCCGCCGGAGACGCTGTACGACCTCGCCGAGTGGAGCCGGGTCCCGCAGCCGATGGATCCCGGACTGCAGCCCACGCCCCCCGGTCACCTGGTGCTTCGCGTGACAGGACCCGGTTCCGGGGGGCCGCGGGTGCTCTTCCTCGGCAAGCTCGTGCCCGAACCCGACCTCGTCCACCAGGCGGGCCCGCTCGCGCTCAAGCTGGTCCAGGCGGTCGTGGCCCGCGGCAACCTCAACGGCGGCGGCCACTACGGCTCCGAGATCGTGATCGGGGTGGCACGGCGATGGGCGTGATCCTCTGGTACACGATCGACTTCCCGACCCTGCGGCTGAAGGTCTCGAACGACGTCCGGAGCGGGTCGGTGCTCGCGGACGCCGAGATCGTCGTCAAGTACGAGATCGGTGAACCCGGCACGTTCGACATCACCTTCGCCGATCTGCCGCTCGACCTGCACAAGAAGCTGACCGGGGCGCTCGGGGAGAAGAAGGCCGGTCCCGAGGGCGGGATCGACGTCGACATCCGCCTCGGCTACCTGGACGACCCCTCCGGTCGGGAGACGGTCCTGTCCGGCCGGGTCGACGCGATCAGGTCCTCGACCCGCTACCCCCCGCTGGCCATCCGCCTCACCGGCTACGAGGAGGCCGCCTACCGGCTGCTCGCCCGCACCGATCCGGGAAGCGATCCGCCCAGGGCCGGCTTCTCGCTGCCCGAGACGACCCCCCACGACGCGGCGACGCACATCGCGGGGCTCGCCGGGGTCGACGTCGTGGGGTTGCCGGAACCCTGCGCCTACCTCCGCGAGATCACCAAGACCGGCAAGAACGCCTTCACGCTGCTCCGGGCGGTCGCCGACCAGTACGCGTACGAGATCCTCGTCCAGGACGGCACCCTGCAGTGCGGCAAGAACGTCGTGCACCCGCCCGCCGGACGGTTCCCCGACATCCCCCCGGTGGCCGCACTCGCCGCCGCGATCGGCGGTGAGGAGTGCCTCGTCGTGCCGAAGACGATGACGGTCGCCCGGCTCGCCGAGTTCCGGCCCGCCCAGTTGGGCACGGTCGGCAGACAGGCCGTCGACACCGACCCGAAGGACCCGGCCAAGGTGGAGGCCTTCGACTTCACGGTGCTCGGTGCCCCCTCGCTCCGCGCGGGCATGATGGTGGCGGCCGGTGTGGAGGGGTACGCGAGCCCCTTCCGCGGCTTCCGGATCCTCCAGCTCACCCACACGTTCTCGCCGCGCGGCGGATACACCTGTGGCGGCCGGGCGGTGGAGTTCGACATGGAGGGCGGCAACCACCGGCGCAGCGAGCTGGCCCGCAAGGCCACCGCCCACTCGATCGCCGACCTGATCTCCGGCAAGGCCCAGGAGCACGCCGCCGTCAACCCGTCCGTCGACGTCGGCGTCATCGACCGGGCCGAGCCGGCCCGGCGGGTGGCGACCGTGCTGAGCGGCCAGCGGCCCAACGAGGCGATGGCCTCGCCCAGTGTCGATCTGCCGATCACCGGCGGCGACCCGAAGCGCCGCGACAAGCCCGTCGCCTCGCCGTTCGCCTGGCACAAGGTCGGCCTGTCGGTCCCGGTGTACGAGGGCATGCGCGCCCTGCTCAACCAGGTACGGGACAACACCGACGACACCGTGGTGACCGGCTTCCTGTGGCCCGACGACCCCAAGACCGAACGCCCCAAGGCAGAGGAGGGCGACTGGTGGCTCTGTCTGCCCACCGGCCTCACCAGCGGCTCCGGCACCGCGCGCCCCACCGGCAAAGGCGTCAACGACCTGATAGCCGCGGACGGCCGAAGGGTCGTGGAGGCGATCGGCCTCAAGATCGCGATCGGCCGGGACCTCTGCGCCGAGGTCGGCGAGCGGCCGAAGGAAGGGGACGCCGGGGTCTTCCTGCTCACCCACAAATCGGGCACCACCATCAAGATCGACGACGACGGGAACGTCACCGTCGACGGCGGATCGCACGACGTGGTGCTCACGTCCGGCGGAGTGACCGTCACGATCGGCAAGGGGAAGGTGGCGATCAGCTGATGCCTCTCGTACTCGTCGAAGGCGCGATCGTCCGATGCAACCACCAGGGCCGGCTGAGACTCCTGACCGGCGACCCCCGGGTCACGGTCAAGGGCAGGAGGGTCGTGCTCGCCGGCAAGGAGGGCGGTCTGGTGTTCGGCTCGCCGAGCACCCCCGTACCGGGCATGGTCTCACCCTGCACGGCCCCTGCGTCGGCCGGCGGATTCCACCCCTGCACCATGTCCCCGGCCACCCCCGAGGGTTGGTCGACCAGCCTGACCGTCGGCGGCACCCCGGTCCTGCTCGCCACAGCCGGCGGACTCGCCGTCAGCGGCCTGGGAACCGACCGCTGGACGGTCGCCGACCCCGGCCAGGCCGTACTGGAGACTCGGTGATGTCCGGCGACGCGCCACAGCGACGACACGGCGACCCCACGAGCGGAGGCCGCCCCGGCGACCCCCTCGGGGCTGGCCCCGCCCCGCCTCCGCCGGACACCGTCCCGCTCCCCGGCACTGGCGCCGCCGTGCCCCACGCCGCAGCGTCGTTCCCGACCGCCGCCGCGGCTACGGCGGCGCGCGGCTCGGAGCAGGCCGCCGCCATGCTCCCGTACCTCCCCGCCGAGAGCCCCCGCGACGGCGCGCCCAGCCTCGGCAGCAGCCTCGCCCTCGACGAGGGGGACCTCGTCCTCGACGGTCGCTCCCTCGACCTGACGCTCGTCGTCGGCGCCGAGGCGCTGCGCCAGGCGCTGGAGCTGGGCGTCGCCACCCAGACCGGAAGCGACCGGCTCAACACGCCGTTCGGTTTCGACCGCCTCGCCCTCAGCGCCTACGCCCACGACCTGCCCACCCGCAAGGAGTTCCTCACCATGGAACTCGTCCGCTGCGTCAGCTCGGACCTGCGGGTCACCGACGTGCGCGAGGTGTTCTTCGACGACGACCCGCGCTACCTCGAACTCCGGCCCGGACTGGACGAGGAGACCCATCGCCGGGAGATCGCCGCCGCGCACGCCGCCCGCGTCCACGCGGTCTTCGCCGTCGTCGACACCATCGCGAGCACCGCTCTCACCCTCCGAGCAAGGGGGACCTCATGACCACCGAGGAACGGTTCGGCGTCACCGAGGACGGATTCGTCCTCAAGGGCATCGACCGGATCATCGCCGACCAGCAGGAGCGCGCCCGGGCCATGTTCGGCGACGACGTCGACCTGTCCTCCGGCAGCGCCCTGCGCAAGGTCCTGGACGCCGCCGCCGTCGACACCCACGAGCTGTGGCGGGCCCTGGAGTCCCAGTACTACGGCAACTTCGTCAGCACCGCCCAGGGCCCCAGCCTGGACCTGCTCGGCCGCGACCTCGGCCTGCGCCGCCGCGAACTGCGGGCCCACGGCCCCGTCACCCTGACGCTCGCCGACGCCGTCCCCGACCGCGACTACGTGCTCCCGCAGGGCACCGTCCTGGTGACGCCGCCGTCGCCCGGGGTCCCGTCGCCGGCCTTCCGCAGCATAGGTGCCGTCACCCTCACCGAGGAACGGCGGTCGGCCACGGTCGAGGTCGAGGCCGTCGCCCGCGGCGCCGCCGGGAACGTGCTGCTCGGCACCGAGCTGACGCTCGACCCCGCGTGGGCCCGGCACAACCTCGACCTGGGCGCCGCCGTACTCAAGGCCGTCGTCGCCCGGGACTTCCAGGGCGGCGACCTCGGCGAGCCCGACGCCGTCTACCGGGCCCGGCTGCTCGGCGTCCCCCGTACCGTGTGGACCCAGGAGGCGCTGCTCGCCCAGGTTCTCGACGTCAACGGCGTACGCGACGCTGTCGTCTTCGACCCGCTCGGCGGAGTCGAAGCCACCCGGCGCACCTTCGGCACCTTCCGGTTCGGCAGCCGCGGCTTCTCCCGCGCCCGCCAGACCGGATCCCCTTACTTCTTCGACATCGTCGTCGCCCCCGAACCCGGATGGCCCTGGACCGACGACGAGGCGTCCTTCCCCGGTCTGTACGGCCAGGTCCTCGACATCGTCCGGCAGTGGCGGCCGGTGTCGGTGTTCCCCGCCCTCCTCGCGGCCAACCAGGTCGACGTCGGGATGCGCGCCACCCTGGTCATCGAGGCGGGCCACGACGAGGAAGCCGTCAAGGGCGCGATCCTCGACACCGTGCGCGCCTCCGTCGACCGGCTCCGCCTCGGCCACGGCGTGCTCTACTCCGACATCGTCCTCAGTGCCCGCACCGCCGCCGGCGTGGCCGACGTGCAGAACCTGAGGCTGCGCCGCTTCGCCCCCGCCTTCGGCCAGACCCACTACGGCGGCGCCACCTACGGCGGCGCCCGGGAACTGTCCGTGGGGGAGAACCTGGACCTCGCCCCCGACGAGATCGCCCGCTTCTCCGTGGACACCTCCATGGCCGACCTCCGGACCGTGATCGCATGACCACGACGGCCCGCCGCGCCCGCCTCCGCTTCCGCGAACCGCTGCCGGGCGGCGCCCTCGCCGTCATGCGAGGCGCCCTCCCCGCCCCGTACGACCGGGGGATGGAACGCGTGGCCGTCCCCCTCGGCCCCCAGGGGACCGGCGGGACGATCCCCGTCCACGCGTACGACTTCCAGGGCTACACACGCCACTACGGCAGACCGCCCGCCTCCCCCCGTTACCTGCTCACGCCCCGTCAGGACATCTCGGACCCGCTCGCCGTCGACGTCGCCTTCGTCCGGGACGAGGGCACGGAGGCCGAGTGCGTGACGGTACGCGTCCCGGCCGGACACCCGGCCCACGGCGCCGTCACGATCCCGATCCCCGGCCGCGCGGTCGACGTCACCGACCGGCTGCGTCTCGTCTCGCTCACCCCCCGCGGCCCCGGCGGCCCCGTCACCACCGTCACCTGGGAGGTCACCGCCCTCCTCGGGAACCTGGCCAAGCTGCTCTGGGTCATCGGCGCCGAGCACGAGACCCTCGCCGCCCGGCTCCGCGACGTGACGGCTCAACGGGATACCGAGACCGCCCACGGCGCCAGCCTCGACCTGCTCGGCCTCGATCTGGGCGCCCCCCGCTTCCCGCCCCGCCCGCACACGGTCGACGACGACACCGTCGCGCTCTTCCACCTCGACGACCTCCCGCCCCTCGACGAGGCAGGCCTTCCCACTCCCGGCGCCGAGCCGGCCACCGTCGTCGACGCCGCCGCGCGCGGCCGCGAGGGGGTCAACCAGGGCGCGCACAGCGGCCGCACCGGCCGCTTCGCCCACGCCTTCGCGTTCGGCCCGGGGAGCGCCATCACCATCGCGCACGCCGGCGCCTTCGACCTTCCCGCCGGCGCCCCCTTCACCGTCGAGGCGATCGTGCGACCGGACCGGGCCACCGCCTACGGCCCCGTGGCCACCAAGCGCGGGCGGCTCGACGACCCGGGGAGCAAGGGCTGGGCCCTCGTCGTCGGCGCCTTCCGGGGCATCGACCGCAATCTCCGCCTCTCCCTCTCCGACGGCAGCACGCAGGTCGACCTCTACGCCGACCGGGACCTCGGCGACGGGTCCTTCCACCACATCGCCGGTACCCTCGCCCACACGGCCACGACCAGCACCGCCGTGCTCCACCTCGACGGCCGGGAAGCGGCCCGGCACGTCACGGACGACCCGCTCGGCGAACTGAGCAGCGGCGCCGAGCTCGTGCTGGGCCAAGGGAAGAAGAACCTGGCCGACGGGACGCCGACCACCCTCCAGTACCAGGGCCTGCTCGAAGAGGTACGCCTCTCCTCCACGGCCCGGGACACCTTCACCCCGGTCACCGGCGAGGCCGACGAGCAGTACCGCCGCCGGCTCGCCATCTTCCACCGCTGGCTCCTGCCCACCCCCGACGCGCTCCAGGCCGCCGTGAACGCCGTGGCCGGGCCGATCGCCGGCTCGGCCGACCCCGCCCCCTTCGTCGTGCGCGAGCAGACGGAACCCGTGGTCACCGGCGGACAACTCCTGCGCGTCCTGCCGAGGACGCTTCCGGTGAGCCAGTCCATCGCCGCCGACGGCACGCTCGGCGCCCCCGAGGAGGCCGCCGTCGGCACCGCCGACCAGGACGAACCGGACTTCGACCCCACCTGGCTGGTCCGCCACCCCGACCTGTCCGGTCTGGCCTTCGCCGACGACGGGGACGCCCGCCGGATGCAACTCACCGTCGTCCGCGCCCTCGACGCCCTCGTCGCGCGTCTCGGGCCGAACGCCGGACCCCTGCGCGTCCTCAAGGCGTACGACCCCGGCCCCGACGCCACGGGCCTGCACGGCGTCGGACGCGCCGTCCTCCTCGCCCTCACCGAGGCGACGGCCGTGGACGCGGCACGACTCGGAGCCCTCGCGCACGCGGCCGGCTTCGGCTGGGTCCAGCACACCAGGGACGGCCACGTCTACGCGGCCCAGCCGCGCGGGGACGCCTTCCGCATCACGACGGGCGGTCCCGGAACCGGCCCGGACACGGACGCGGACGCGGACAGGGACCCGGGCACGGGCCCGGACGCGGGACCGGGGCTGCCGGATGTCGTGGAAGGCGACGCCCTCACCCTCCGCGTCGAGCCCGACCCCTCCCGCCTCCCGGACGCCGAGATCCGCTGGTCCGTGCTCCGCCAGGAAGCCGGAGACGCCGCCTTCCTGCCGGGCCGACCGGGGATCCTGCACGCCCTCACGGCCGGGGACGTCACCGTACGCGTCGAGGTCACGCACCACGGCCACGTCGGCAGCGGTACCCGCCGCCTCCGGATCGGCCTCGGCGACACCGCCCTGACGGCCGGCGGAAGCATCAGCGGCACCGGCCGCCACGGCGCCACGGAGACCGCCTCGGCGGGCCCGCCCACCCCCGACTTCGACCCGCGCCTGCTGCATCTGCGCACCGACGACCTGAGCCGGTCGCCACGCCCGGTCGACTACGGCCCCGGGCACGCCAACCGGCTGATGCAGAGGGTCACCGGCGAGGCGCTCGACCGGCTGCTCGACGTGCTGGCCGCCACCGACGGACAGCTCGTCGTCCTCGCCTCGTACTCCGCCCAGGAAGGCGGCCGGCCGACCCCGGGCCCCGCGGACCCCGACCCCGACACCGCCCTGCACGCACAGGGCCGCGCCCTGCGGATCCGTCACTCCACGCTGACCGCCCCGGCCCTCGCGGCGCGGGCGTTCGCGGCGGGCTTCGACCACATCCGGGTCGACCCGCCCACGCCCGGCGGACCGGAGACCGTCCGGGTCGCCGTGCGCCCCGGAGAGCAGCTCACCGTCACCGGCCCCACCGAGGTCACCGTCGACGAGACCGTCCCGTTCGAGGCCGCCCCCGCCGCCGCGCCGGCCGCGGCCTGCTTCGCCGCCGACGGGTCGCTGCTCTTCCTGGCGGATCCGGGCGCGCACCGGATCACCTCCGTCACCCTGACGGAGGCCGAGGGGCAGCCCTGTCCCGACCTCGCGCTGGGTGCCTCCCGCAGGGTCGCCCCCTTCCCCGGCGCCCTCGCCCTCGGCGGCGGCCGCCTCTTCGTCGCCCACGAACGGCTCGGCCGCGTGACCGTCCTCGATCCGGTGGACCTGGAGCCGGCCGCCGCTCCGCCGGAGCCGCTCTGTCCGAGCCCGGCCGCCCTGGCCACCGATGCCGACCGCCTGTACGTCGGCTGCGGCGACGCGACGCTGCGGGCCTTCGCCCTGACGACCGGTGCGCCGGCCACCCCGCTGAACCTGCCCGCCGCCGCCCGGTCCCTCGCCGTCGCCGCCGACAGTCCCTCCCTGTACGTGCTCCTCGCCGACGGCCGATGGTGCCGGGTCGAACGCGCGACGCTGACGCTGCGCGAGGAGGTCGCCACCGGCGATCCGAAGGCCCGCTCCCTCGCCGTCACGGCGGACGGCACGAAGCTGTACTTGATCAGCCCCGGCCCGGGCACCTCGGGCGGTGGCCGAGTCCTGCTCTACCGACCGCCGGACGCGACCCCGAAGGTCGTCCTCTCCGACTTCGCACCCGGCACCGAACCCGTGGCGCTGAGCCTCAGCGGCGACGAGAGGCTGCTGTACGTGGCGACCGCCGGCTCGCCCTCCGCCGCCGGCCGGGTCCTCCTCGTCGACACCACCGCCGACGTCCGCCTGCCCCAGGTGTTCAGCCCCGGCCGCGGCGGGCCCGCCCTCGCCGCGAGCCCCGCCGCCGCCCCGTACCCGCCCTGCCTCGTCATGGCGCCGCGCCGCAGCGGCACCGTGCTCCTGGCCGACCCCGCACCGCTCGCCGCGGAGCCGCCCGCCCCGCCCCGCCTCGCCGCCGAAGTACCGCTGGGCACCGGCCTCGGCGAGGTACTCGTGTGGTCCACCACCCCGGAGGGCCCCGGCACAGCCGAACCGACAACCCCCCATGCCCCGCTCTGCACGGTCGCGGGAGTCACGCCGGGACGCGTCCTCCTCCGGGCCGCCCACCTCACCGCCGAGGGCCTCCTGCCGTACCAGTGCGAGGTCGACCTGAAGGAGGGGACGGCCCCGACCGGCGCCAAGATCACCAAGGAGCAGTACGACCTGATCCTCAACGTCCTCAACTGGTTCCACCCCGTCGGCGTCGAGTGCCGCACCGACCGCCTGCGGACCCTGGCCGGACTCGACGACGAGGACAGGGAGCGGCCGAGCCTGCACACCTTCCCGACGTACCACGTCGCGGACCCCTTCTCGTCCCCCTTCATCCGCCTACGCAAGGACGGCCGTGATGCCTGAGCGCTACGTCCCCAAATTCAGCCACAAAGACTGGATCGACCACCAGCACCGCGTCCAGGCGGGCGGCGAGGACGGCCTCAACAACCGCTTCCACCAGCTGGAGACCGAGTTCGCCGACCTGGCGCGGAACCAGATCAACCCGATCATCGAGGCACTGGGCGGAGCCGCCGAGACACGGCACCTCACCCTGGTGCCCGCGCTGTTCCCCGACGGGGACAAACCGGCGTGGACCCAGGGCGTGGACATGGTGGAGAAGGCCGACCCCGCGGCGGAGGCCCACGGCTTCATGAACATCGTCCTCCCCGACGGAGTACGGGTGAAATCCCTCCTGGCCACCGGCAACAAGTCGGCCGGCACTCTGACGGTCACGCTGAAGCGACGTCAGATCGGCAACGAGGGGATCGGAGCGGAATCCCTCGTTTCGTCGAACGTCCTGGGGACTCCCGTGAACGCGCAGGGGGACGTGCGCATCGAGAACCTGACGCATCGCCACTTCCTGACGATCGGCATCACCGGCGCCGCCAACGGCACGGCCCGGGTGTTCTGTGTCCAGATCGCCTACGAGTGACATCCGCACACACCCGGAAGGAGGCGGCCATGCCCGAACTGGGACAGGTCGTGGGACAAGAAGGCGACGGCACCGGCTTCGACCCCAACGCCGAGGACGTCCAGTTCGCCGTCTTCGGGGACAGCGCGTCGGGCGGCGGTGTCGTCGGAGTGAGCGGTAGGACGAGCACGGAGACCAAGGAGGTCGGCGCCGTGCTCGGCATCCACAAGAAGGGCGGCGGCGTAGGAGTCCTGGGCTCCTCCCGCAGCTCCGTCTCCGCGGGCACGGGAGTCCTCGGCACCAGCCTCGCGGGCGTCGGTGTGTCGGGCGTCGGCAAGGGGACCGAACCCGGAGTGCTCGGCACCGGCACCCGAGGCCCAGGGGTGAAGGGGACGAGCCCCGACGGTCCGGGTGTGGCCGGAGAGGGAGCCGCCCGGAGCCCGGGCGTCCTCGGCACCGGCGACGCGGGCCCCGGCGTGCGGGGGACGAGCGCGCAGGACGCGGGGGTGGCCGGCAGCACCGAAGGCCCCGGCGCCGGCGTGTCGGGGACCGGCGCCGACGGCCCCGGCGTCTCCGGGAGCAGCACAGGCTCCGGCCCGGGTGTCACGGGCGACAGCCGGTCCGGCCCCGGGATCCGCGGCACCAGCGCCGCGGGCGCCGGGGTGACCGGCACAGGCGGAGGGCTGGGGGCCGGCGTCGTCGGCGAGGCCACCGAGGGCGCCGGAGTCTCCGGTACGAGCGAGCAGGGCCCGGGCGTCCTCGCCGAGACCCGCGGCACCACGGCCACAGGTGTGGAGGGGAAGGCGGTCGACGGACCGGGCGTGGCCGGGACGAGTACGGGCGGCCCGGGCGTGACCGGGACGAGTACGAGCGGCCCGGGAATCCGGGGCACCAGCGTGAACGGCGACGGCCTCAGCGGCGAGGGCGGAGGCGACGCCGCGGGCGTCAACGGCCACGCGACCGCCACCGGCCCGGGAGTCGTGGGCACCAGCGACCGGGGCGTCGGCCTCCGCGGCACGGGCGGAGCCGACTCCGCCGGTGTGGAGGGCATCGCCACGAACGGCGCGGGCGTGCTCGGCACGAGCACCGACGGAACGGGTGTCTCCGGGACCAGCGAGAAGGGGCCCGGCGTCGTCGGCGACAGCGGCGACGGCGCGGGCGTCGAAGGGAAGTCCGGCGGGGACGAACCAGGCGTGCGGGGGACCAGCGCCTCGGGCCCCGGCGTGTCGGGGACCAGCGTCGACGGCCCCGGCCTCTCCGGAACCGGCGGCGCGTCCAGCCCCGGCGTCCTCGGCACCGGAGGCGACGGAGCGGGTCTCTCCGGTGTCAGCGACCGCGGCGCGGGCGTCCTGGCGGAGAGCACCCGCGGGGCCGGTGTCTCCGCGTCCAGCACCCAGGGCGTCGGTGTCACGGGCACCAGCGAGGAGGCGGCGGGGGTCTCCGGCGAGGGCGGCGGAGACCACCCCGGCGTCCAGGGCGCCGGAGGCGACGGCCCCGGCGTGTTCGGCACCAGCACGGACAGCCACGGCGTGCGGGGCAAGGGCGGCCGCGAGAACGCCGGCGTACTGGGCGAGTGCACCCTGGGCCCGGGCGTCAGAGGCAGCAGCGACCAGTCGTACGGCGTCGAAGCCCACGGCGCCACCGGCCTCTACGCGAAGGGGACGGAGAAGGCGGCGCTCCTGGACGGTGACGTGGTCATCACGGGGACGGTGTCCGACAGCGCGAACATCATCCGGATCGACCACCCGACCGATCCCGAGAACCGGTTCCTGGTCCACGCGGCCGTCGAGTCCCCGGAACTGAAGAACGTCTACGACGGCACGGCCGTCCTCGACGAGGACGGCCGTGCCGTCGTCGAACTGCCCGACTGGTTCGAGTCGCTCAACGAGTCCTTCCGCTACCAGCTCACCGCGATCGGCGCCCCGGCCCCCGAACTGCACGTCAGCCGCCCCCTCGCCGACCACACCTTCGCCATCGCAGGCGGCGGCCCCGGCCTCGAGGTCTGCTGGCAGGTGACCGGAGTCCGCTGCGACCACTGGGCGAGGGCCCACCCCCTGACCCCCGAAGAGGAAAAGCCACCCGCCCAGAAGGGCCGCTTCCTCCACCCAGAACTCCTCGGCCGGCCGGCGGACCGGCCCCTCTCCACCCACGGCCCGGCCCGCCTTTCCGCGCCCTTCCGAGAATCCAAGTGACCACGTTCGCCCTTGGCGACAGACTTCTTTCCCCCCTCGTGCAGGCACGTACGGTCTCGGCGAGCACGACGGTTCCGGCGCCGGACCTGCGGACGCGGGCGAGCGCGGACAGCGCCATCCGCGCCCGGGCCCGCGTCATCCGGGGCACAGCTCGGTGTACGCGTCATCGGCCGACTCGGGCCGGTGTCCGTCCGCGCGGGTCTCGACGGCTCAAGGCGGGGTCCGCCGGTAGCCCGACCCTGTGGAAGAGGCCCCCTTGGAGCGCCGAGTGGGCCTCATCCGCGCTCCACCAGCCCCTCGCCCGACCACGGCGAACCAAGCGCGGAGCCGGTCCAGTCGGGGTGGGAGGCCGGTCGAAGCCCCGGATGGTCACCGGTGAGGCACGCGGCTCTCGTCACGGATCCTTGTGCAGGAGCACCGTGGCCGACCGGATAGCGGCGCCTGGGTATCCCACGCCTGCGGTGATGGTGACGTTCCTGCCGTCGTCGGTGGCTCCGACGCACAGGTCACGTCGGTCGAGCAGCCAGCCGTTGGTACGGCAGCTCTTCTGCTGGAGGCCCAGTCGGCGGATGATCTCCGGGCGGGACAGGCCGTCCTCACTGGCGACCGTCGCGACGCGCCAGCAGCCGCCGGAAGCGCAGCTGACGTCCTCGTCGACCAGGCTGAGGCCCGGCGGCAACGAGGGCAGGGCCTTGGACGGCGGGGCCTCCGAACCGTCGCTGATCAACAGTGCGTACGGGAGGCCGGCCACGAGAGTGAGGCCGAACTGCGTCCCCAGGAAGCCGGTCGCTCCCTTGCGACGGGACCTCCATTGACGCGAAGGAGAGTTCTCGTGGCGTCCCTCCAGTCCCGCTCCGCAGGCGATGAGCAGGGGCGCGAGAGCCGTGAACACGAGATGGGCGTCGGGTCGGGGAGCGTCGAGCCAACCCTGCTGGACGCCGATCAGCAGACTGGCTCCGGCGAGCAGCATGCCACCGACCGCGAATCCGACGGCACGGGTCCGGGCGATCGTCCCCCAGACGACGGTGGGCGCGACGGCGAAGAGTATCCCCAGGGCGGTCAGCATGTACGGGGGGACGGGCGCCCCTGAGCGCCCGGTTCCACACGGCCGGAGCGTCTCACCACGGGCTCCGTCACAGGGGAGTGAGATACGCCCGGGTCGGTGGGTCGGCCGACGCCGAGAGCGCTGCGCGGGAGCGAATCCGGTTGCGGGCTTCTGTCCGTGTCGAGGCCGGGGAGGAGACCCGCGAGGTTGCCCCGCGCTGCGGGTGGGTGTCCCGTCCACATCGACATCGGTGGCGGCGGGGCAGCCGTCACCGACCGGTCCCGCAACAGCGGCAGCCTCGGCCGGCAGCGCGCGGACCGGATGCGCGGTCTGCGCCTGCGGCCGGGCGAGCTCGGCCAGGGCCTGGGTCGGCGTCCGTCTCGTCCGCCCGCGCTGCCATGAGGCTGCTTGACTCTCCCACGAAGGGAGAGTCAAGGATGGAGCACATGCGCATGGACGACTCCTCGCCCTCCACGTGGAGCATCGGGGCCGTGGCGCGGCTGACCGGGCTGCCGGTGAAGGTCGTCAGGCACTGGTCGGACGTGGGTGTGGTGGCACCGGTCGGCCGGACCGCCGGAGGTTACCGGCGCTACGACACCGCTGGCGTGGCCCGGTTGCAGCTGGCTCGCACTCTGCGTGACCTGGGGATGGGGCTCGGTGACATTCGGGCTGCCCTGGATCGCGAGGACGGGCTGACGGAGGTGGCGGCCGCGCACGTCGAGGCTCTGGAGGCGCAGATCCGCCGCCTGCGGACCCACCAGGCCGTCCTGCGCACCGTCACCCGTCGCACCACCCACGAAGGACTTGCCCTGATGACCCGTACCGCCCAGCTGTCCCCCGACGAACGCCGCGAGCTGGTCCACGACTTCCTCACCGACACGCTCGGCGATCTGGACGTTCCCCACTTCCGCGAGGGCCTTCTCGCGGCCGGTGCCGACCTGCCGGAAGATCCCACCGATGAGCAGGTCGAAGCGTGGCTGGAGCTGGGTGAGCTGATCGCCGAGGGGGAGCTGCGTTCCGCCATGCAGCGGATCGCGGAGTACGCCGCCCGCCAGGAGAGGGGACCACAGGACTCCGGCGCGGGGGAGGAGATGCGCGCCCTCACCGAGACCTGGACCGCACGCGTACGCGAGGCGATGCGGGCCGGCGTCGCGGCGGACTCCCCGGCTGCCGACCAGGTCGTCGCGGCCGTCGTCGCCGCCTGGCTGCCCAGCCGCGCGAACGTCCTCGCCGTGACCGCCGACGGCGCCGAAGCCCGCACACTCCTGCGTGAGCAGCTCACCGCCGCGGCCGAGCCCGCAGTCGAGCGCTTCTGGCAACTGCTGTGCGTCCTCGGCGGCCGCCCCGCGCCCGTCGGGATCGCCGAGGAAGGACGGTGGCTAACCACCGCGCTGCGTGCCAATCCCGCGCCCGGCGCGCGCGACGCCCGGCTCGAAGCCCTCTACACGGATGACTCCGACCCTTGGCCGGGCGGGGTGCTGGAAGCCCTCACGCGCGTCCAGGACACCGTCGGCGCACTCGTGCGCGCAACGGCGCCGCACCAGTTCGACCGACCGACCTCCTGCACGGACTGGACCGTGCGGGATCTGCTCGACCATCTGGTGTGGGAGAACATCATCTGGGGCGGCCTGGCTCAGGGCACGCCCCCCACCGACGGCCACGCCGAGGACCACCTCGGCCATGACCACATCGCCGCCTTCGAGACCGCCGCCGCCGACGCTCGCGCCGCCTTCCGGCAACCGGGCATGCTGGACCGCTCCTTCGGCCCTGCCCCCGGCCGTCGCCTGGTCGAGCAACTCCTCATCGAGCTGCTCGTGCATGGCTGGGACCTCGCGGCCGCGCTCGACCGCGACCGTGACCTGGAGCCCGACATCGCGCGTGCCGCCCTGCCGGTCGTCCGGGAGATCTACGGTGACCTGCCCCGTACGGCCGGCGGATCCATCGCCTCGGCGCAGCCCGTACCCGAGCACGCCCCGGCCCTCGACCAGGTCGCCGCATTCCTGGGCCGCCGCATCCCGCACCGATCGGGGCGGTGAGCCGCCGCGGCGGTAGGTTCGGTGGAGCCTGGAGGCGGCACGCTGACCGGCAGTCCCAGGTCGAGCCGGGAGTCCATGTCGCGACGGAAGGTTCCGTACGGGTCGACGTCGGACCAGAACAACCGGTCGAGCCGCGTCGGTCCTCCTCCTCGATGCCCAGGCGCGCTGCGTCACTGACCGCGAGCTTCGGCAGGCCACCGCCGCGAGCTGTGAAAGGCCGCGGGCCGGCGCTGTGCGTCGGCCCGGGTCCCCTAAGGGACGACGGGGGGCATGCCGTCGTCGAGACAGCGACAGGCATCCGCCCGGTCCACGGTCGGGTTCGGTCTTCCGAACCCTCAGGACGGGTGCGGGCACCATCGATCTCCGGGCGGCGGCCTCCCAGGATGGGGGCATGGCTGAAACGATGACGGAGATCGGGGCGGCGACCGCCGCCCGGGCGCAGGACGTGCACCGTGAGTACGGGCGCGGGGGCGCCGTGGTACGGGCATTGCGCGGAGTGTCGGTGGACATGGCGTCCGGGACGTTCACGGCGGTGATGGGGCCTTCGGGGTCCGGCAAGACCACGCTGCTGCACTGTCTCGCGGGGATGGACCGGCCCACGCGGGGCTCGGTCTGGTGGGACGGTACGGAGGTGTCGCGGCTCCCGGAGCGGCGGCTGGCCGTGCTGAGGCGCAGCCGGGTCGGGTTCGTGTTCCAGGCCTTCAACCTGATGCCCGCGATGACGGTGGCACAGAACGTCGAGCTGCCCGGACGGCTGGCCGGTGAGCGACCCGAGCGGGGCCGGGTGCTGGAGGCACTGGAGCGGGTGGGGCTGGCGGGGCGTGCGGGGCACCGGCCCGGTCAGTTGTCGGGCGGGCAGCAGCAGCGGGTGGCGATCGCGCGGGCTCTGGTCTCCCGGCCCCGGGTGCTGTTCGCCGACGAGCCGACGGGCGCGCTGGACCGGGCCACCGGACACGAGATCCTCGCCCTGCTCCGCGAGGGGGTGGACCGTGAGGGCGGTACCTGCGTGATGGTGACGCACGATCCGGTCGCCGCCGCGTACGCGGATCGGGTGCTGCTGCTCGCCGACGGTCTGCTCGTGGAGGAGCTGCGGCGGCCGAGCGCGGCCAGGATCAGCGAGTGCCTGAGCCGGCTGGGCGGGTGAGACGGATGACTGCGATCGCCCTCGGGCAGATGCGCCGACGCCCGGCCTCCTTCGTCGGCCTGGCGGTCGCGCTGTTCCTGGCCATCGCCACCGTGACGCTCTTCGGCGGGCTCTTCGCGGCGGAGGCGACGGCCTCCACCGCGGTGCGCGAACAGGTGGCGGGGCCGGGAGTGATGGTGATCGCCGGGGCCTTCGGTGAGATTTCGGTCCTGGTCGCGTTCTTCGTGGTGGTGAACGCGTTGGGCTTCGCGATTCGCCAGCAGTTGCGTGAGCTGGCCCTACTGAGGACCGTCGCCGCGACCCCGCGCCAGGCGCGGAGGCTGGTACGCGGCCAGGTGGTGGCGACCACGCTGCTGATGGCCCTGCCGGGGTGGGCTGCCGGGGCGGTGGGGGGCCGGCTCGCCCTCGCCGCCTTGCAGCGCCAAGGGATGGCGGCGCCAGGCCTGCGCGTGCCGGGGACGCCCCTGCCGGCTCTGGTCGCGGTGGCGGTCGTACTCGCCGTCGGCCTGGCGGCCTCGGCCGTCGCGGCCCGCCGTGTGTCGCGGATCGCGCCTGCGGCGGCGTTGACGGCGAGTTCGACCGAGCACGCCCGTACGGGTGTCGCACGTCTGCTGGTCGGTGCCGTAGCGCTGACCGGGGGTGTCCTGCTGCTGCGGCTGGCCGCGACGCGGCCGGCTGAGCAGGTGGACAAGGCCGGGCAGGCCGCACTGCTCGCCTCGCTGGTCCTGCTCATCGCGATGGGCCTTGCCGGGCCGCTTGCCGGGCGCGCACTGACGGCCGCGCTGGGCGGACCACTACGGGCCGTGGTGCCCGGTGCGGGCTGGCTCGCCGATGCCAACCTGCGAGGCCATGCACGGCGGTTGGCCTCCGCCGTGGTCCCTGTGGCGCTGCTCGTGGGGCTCTCTGGGACCATGATCGTCATGACGAGCACCGCCGCGCACGCCGCGGGTCACACGGGGACCGGGGTCGCTTCCGCCACGGACGTCTGGCTGCGCCAGGCGGAGCTGGCGCTGCTGACCTGCTTTGCCGCGGTGTCGACCATCAACACCCTGGTCGCTGTGACCGCCGACCGGCGCCGCGAGTTCGCACTGCTGCGGCTCCTCGGCGCGACGCGGGCGCAGCTGCTGCGCATGCTGAGCGCCGAGGCGGGACTGACCGCGGCGGTCGGGGTGCTGCTCGGCGCGGTGGTGGCGGGCGCGGCGTCGGCAGCTTTCAGTGTGGCGGTGACCGGTTCGGCGCTGCCACAGATACCGGCGGCCGACTGCTCGTGGATCGTCGCGGGCGCGCTGCTGCTGACCGTTCCGAGCATCCTGGCCACGGGGGTGTGGGCGGTCCGTGGTCCGGCGGCGGAGCTGGTGGGCGGCAGCCGTGACTGACCGCGCCGGCACCTCGGCGTCGTCGCGGCACGCGGGGGCGGGTACCGAGTCGGATACCGGCTCGGCCGCGGAGTCCTGCGGGCCCGGGGCGGATACCGGCTCGGTCCCGGAGTCCTGCGGCCCCGAGACGGATACCGGCTCTGCCCCGGCGTCGTGCGGGCCCGGGGCGGATACCGGCTCTGCCCCGGCGTCCTGTGGACCGGCTGGTGCTGGTGCCGTGCCGCGCGGGTATCTCTCCGTCCGGGCCGGGGAATGGGCCTTCGCCGTGGTCGGCCTGCCGCTCGCGCTGCTCGGCGGAGTGTACGCGGTCGCCGTCGTGTACGCGGGCGCGCTGCTCTCGCTGACCGTGCTCGGCCTGCCGTTCGTGGCCCTCGCGCTGCGGGGCGCACGCGGCTGGGGCACACTCCACCGGTGGTTCCTGGACCGGCTGCTGGACGAGTACGTCCAGGCCCCGGCCAGGGTTGCCCGTACGGGCGGTGTCCTCGCCCGCGGTCGTGCCATGCTGGCCGACCCGGTCGCGTGGCGGACACTCCTCTACCTGGTGCTGCGGTTGCCGCTCGGCGTTCTCGGCTTCGCCGGCGCCGTACTCCTTCCCCTCGGCTGTTGCTGGCTGGCCGGTTTCCCGCTCTGGAAACGCCTGCTGGAGACGGGCCCGCAGCCGGTCAGCTGGCTGGATCCCAGCAGTGTGGCACTCGGCGCGGTGCTCCTGGCCGCGGTGCCTGGTGCCGTCCGGGTGCTGAGCCGGGCAGAGCGCCACCTCGCGCGGCAACTGCTCAGCCCCGCCCGGGCCCAGAGACGCGTCCGGGAACTGGAGGCCGCCCGCGCCGTCCTGCTCATGGAGAACACCGACCGCCTCCGCCGTCTGGAGCGTGATCTCCACGACGGTGCCCAGGCGCGGCTCGTCGCCCTGGCCATCACCCTGTCCCTGGCCGACGACGCCCTCGAACCCGACGCCCCGGACCACGGACGGCTGCGCACCCTGGTGGGCCGGGCCCGCGGCCAGACCGATGAGACGATCACCGAACTGCGCCGACTGACCCAGGGCCTGCACCCGGTGGCCCTGGACCACGGCCTTGCCCACGCCCTGCCGGGCCTCGCCGCCGTCTGCCCCGTCCCGGTCACCATGCGGCTGGACCCGGCACCACGTCCCCACCCCGTGGTCGAACAGGCCCTCTACTTCTGCGCCGCCGAGCTGCTGGCCAACATTGCCAAGCACAGCGGTGCCCGCTCGGCCGAGCTTACGGCGGCCACCACCGGCGGACGCGTGCGCCTGACCGTGCGGGACGACGGCTGCGGCGGCGCGACGCCCGGTACCGGGGACAGAGCGGGCGGCGGCACCGGCCTGGCGGGGCTGGCCGAGCGGCTCGCCGCGGTCGACGGCTCCCTGCGGATCGACAGCCCGCCCGGCGGGCCCACCACGATCACTGCCGAACTGCCCACGCACCCGTGACGTCCCGGATCACCGCGCCATCTCGGACAGATAGGCCAGGACCGCCTTGACCCGCCGGTTCTCGCTCCCCGTCGAGGGCAGGTCGAACTTGGTGAAGACCGCGGCCACGTGCTTCTCCACCGCCCGCTCGGACACGACGAGCAGGGCGGCCACGGAACGGTTCGAGTGGCCCTGCGCCATGAGCTCCAGCACCTCGCGCTCACGCGGCGTCAACGCATCCACCCGGCCGCGCTGCCCACCACGCATCAACTGGGTGACCACCTCCGGATCGAGGGCGGTACCCCCACCGGCGACCCGGTGCAATGCGTCCACGAACTCCGAGGTGCGGGCGACGCGTTCCTTCAGCAGGTAACCGATGCCCGCCGCACCCTCCGCGAGCAGCCTGGACGCCCAGGCGTGCTCGACGTGCTGGGAAAAGACCAGGATGCCGGTCCCAGGAGTCCGCGCACGGATCTCAAGGGCGGCACAGATGCCCTCATCGGTATGGGTGGGCGGCATACGGACATCCACTACGGCCACGTCCGGCCGGTGCACGGCCACGGCGTCCAACAGCTCGGGACCGGTCCCGGCCGTGGCCACCACCTCGCACCCGCGAGCCCCGAGCAACTCGACCATGCCCTCACGCAGAATGACCGAGTCCTCGGCCAGTACCACACGCAACTCTTTGTCGATCACCACCCCAGTATCCGCCGGTCCAGCACCGGTGCTGGACCCGTGAGGCTTTGTGAACCCCCATCACCGGCCGGTGAACAGCAACTGCCACGCGTCTTCCCCCGGTGCCCCTCGCACTCGGACTCGCGCTCGCTGAGGCCACCCAGGTCTACGTGTGCTGGGCAGGCTCCGTCGTACCCGCGCACCTGGTCGACGCTGAGGAACGGCGACAGGCACCAGCACCTCATCGAACGCGGTCGCCGCGTCGTCCCGTGCCGCCGCCTCGCTGGAGGTCTGCTCGCGGCCTGACTCTTCCTCCGACTCCTTCACCGGCGGCGCTTCCGAGGGTTCGTCCTCGGACGGCACAGTCGGTTCGGTGATCTGGCCGGGGCCCGCCCGGGCGGGCAGCTCGGTGTAGAGGCCGCTTCCTCTTCGAGTCGCCGTCCTCGTCGAAAGCGGTCTTCCCGCCGACAGTTGCAGCTTTGGGGACCTTCTCCGCCGAGGCCTCCGGGCGGGCTTTGGGGCGGTGGCAGGGGGTTTGCCCGGCGGGTGTCCGGACTGGTGCGCCTGCACCGTGGCCTGGAGCCGCTCCTGGAGCAGCTGAAGTTCGTAGCTCAGGAACGAGGGGGGAGGGATCCTGCGGAATCGCATGACGCTGTTCGGGTTCCCGAGGGTTGGCGTGGGGCCTTCCGCGCACAAGACTGGACCTTCCAGGCCGTGGCGGGCGAGAAGGGCGGGGACATGGGCGCGGGCGAGGTGCCGGACGGTTTCGGGGAGCAGCTGGGAACGACTGCGTTCCTGTCCGCGTGGGCTGGTTTCGTGGCGGGCTGTCTCACCGCGTTCGCGAGTCTGCTGACCACCGGCAAGGACCTTCCCTGGGGTCTCATCTGGGCGGTGGGTCTGGCCGTGACGGCCGTCTCCAGTGTGCTCATCTGGCGCAAGCTGGAAAGCGGCCAGACACACGGCAACGGCTCGGACTCAGGAGCCGACTACGGGACCGGCCCCATCGATTCGGACTGACCGGCCCCTGACTCCTCCTGCACTAACACACCCAAACCCTGCCTGTTCGACCCGTAAGTCCGAGTCCCCCACCCCAGGCACTTCACTGCCGTCCTCGACCTGCCCAGGGCCGGCAGCCCCGGCGGGCCTGGATTGTTTGTCCTCGATCCATCGGAGGGGACGCGATCTGAACGGACGTCTGACCCGCTCCGGTCGCGGGCTCCTCAGCGTCCAGAATGCGATCGGCAGCGCCCGTGCACTGCCGCAGGACGTCGTCCATGGTCGTCATCACAGCACCGTCCGTGGAGACCTACAGCGTCCACCGATGGATCAGGACGCGTTCGGCCCGTTCTCGGCGGTGAGCACAGCGCCCAACGGCATCCGGTACGCGACTTCCAGGCGCACGTCCCCGCACTGCGTGATGCTCGGAGCGACATGGGTCCTGGGGTGAACGGAGGGCGAACGGCCCTCGGAAGTGAGAAGCATGGCCGCGATCGGGCGTTCCTTCGCATGCCTGCCGGTGTCTGCGATCTACTGTTACGAGGGCCGGTTGTCGGTCAACGCGGCGACCAGCTTGGCGAATTCGGCGCGCTGTCGGGTGGTCAGTGCGGCGTAGAGCGGCGCCTGCAGTTCGTCCGTGAGCCGCTCGGCGCGCTGCCGACGGGGGATCAGGGCCGCGGCGGCCGGACCCGGCTCGCGCCAGCCGTAGAGCGTCGCCTGCTCGACGCCGAGGTTGACGACCATCGCCTGCCGGGCGCTCAGCCCGGACAGGCGTACCGCCGCGAGATGGCAGGCGCCACGGTGTTCGCGCAGGACGTGGATGCGCTGCATCGCCGCTCCGACCGGGTCGTCGCCGGGCACGGGCTGCGCGCGCCAGCCGGCGAACAGGGGCAGCCCTTCGGCGTCGGCGGCGTCGATCAGCTGCTGCGCCAGGCGGTTGAAGTGCTCCACGTCTGCGTCCGCGGGAATGTGGGCGCGCCCCCACATCCGGACGGCCCCCGCGTAACAGGCGGCAGCCTCCTCGGCCGGCATGACGGGCCGGCCGTCCCGCCAGCCGGTGGCGACGAGTTCAGGGCCGAGGAATCCCTGCACCGCCTGGACCACCGAGGCCGGCGCCTCGCCGAGCACCCCGAACCGGCCGCGGCAGTAGAAGCCGCGCCCCGGGGAGAATCCGGCACGCAGGCCGATGGCGGCGGTCGCCTCGTCGGACATGAACTCGTCACCGAAGTCGTGGACCGGTCTGGCCACGGCGGCGATGCAGTCGAAGATCTCCATACGCAGAAGGTCGCTCACCCTGACTCAGCAGGTCAAGAGGATGATTTCTGATGGAACCCTTTAGCTAAGCTATCTAGTCATGCTGGATATCCGACGTCTGCACATGCTCAGGACCGTCGCTGCCCGTGGCTCCATCACCGCGGCCGCCCAGTCGCTGGCGCTCTCCGCCGGTGCCGTGTCCCAGCAACTGGCCGCGCTGAGACACGACGTCGGGGTTGACCTCCTGCGTCCTGACGGGCGCACCGTGGCCCTCACGGAGGCGGGCCGCGTTCTCCTCGAACACGCCGATCGGATCCTCGCCGCCATGGAGGAGGCCGAATGCGCCGTCGCGGCGATCAAGGGCACGGTCGGCGCCACCGCCACGCTCGCCGCGCTGCCGTCGACCGTCGCCAGGATCGTGGCCCCCGCGCTCACCGCGCTGGGCACGGACCATCCGCAGCTGGCCGTGACCTGTCTCGTCACCGACCAGGCACAACTCCGCGAACTCGCACTCGGCACCGTCGACATGGTGCTGGGGCAGCACTACCACCACATGCCCGAGACCACGCCCAAGAGCATCGCGGTCTCGCCGCTCCTCGACGACCCGCTGCTCGTCGTCACCGCCGCCGACGGAGCTGCCGACGGAGCCGTGGGCAGATCCGACGGACGGCCTGTCGGCCTGCGCGAACTGGCCACGGACCACCTCGTCGTGCCACCGCCGACCACGGACTGCGGACAGGCCATCCTGCAAGCCTGCCGACGGGCTGGCTTCACCCCCACGGCGCGTTACGTCACCGCTGACATCGCCGCCCAGCTCACCCTCGCCCGGTCCGGACTCGCCACCGCGCTCGTCCCCCGGACGGCCATCGACCCGGCCACGCCGGGAATCCGCGCGGTCCTCATCGAGGACAACCCGATCCAGCGCCTCCTGTACGCCGCGACCCGCCACACCGAAACGACCAACCCGACGACCGCAGCCGTCATCGCGGCGCTCCGCACAGCAGCGCGACAGGACCTCACCACGCACCTTCCGCCGGCCTGAGGCCCTGATCACCGGTGATGACCTTGACGAGGCAGCTCGGGGCCTGGCGGACATGGCAGTCCTGGCCGAGGAGGCACTCTCGCTCCGTCTGGCGGTGGCGTGGCTCTCGGGCGGACTCGCCCACGCGTGAGGAGAGACCGGGGCTCGCGACCTGTGCACGGCCTTCGGCTCCCGGTCGTTCCACATGCGCTACCGCCAGGACCTCACGGAGCGGCCCCCTCCACCTCAGTTCGCCGGCTCCGAAATCCGGATCTCCGAGCTGACCAACCGCGAATGCGACATTGCCCGGCTCATCGGCCGTGGACTCACCAACCGGGAGGTCGCCACGAGTTTGTTCATGGGCATAAGTGGCCCGGCGGAAGAACGACGGTCGCCGTCGGATGAAGGCATCCCGCGACCCCGAAGTGCCTTTCGTCGCGACCCACGGGGGACAGGACGGGACGGGACGGGGCGGGGCGGCCGGAGCGGGTACGACCCCTGCGCCGATCGCAGGGGGCGTACCCGTCGTGGCGCGTCAGGCTCGGCTCATCGCGGAGCCGCGGCAGGCGGCTCGCGGGGCGTCAGCTCCAGATCTGGTCGCCGGCCCAGACGCACTCCTCCTGTACGGCGGGAGCCGTGTTGGTCGTGCTGTCGCCCTGGATCCCGAGACACTTGCGGCTGTTGTAGTTGCGCAGGTTGAAACCCTCGATGGGCCTGCCGTTCTCCGTCATCCCCACACCCACGGGGTGCCAGTACTGGTCGAGATAGGGCGCCGGTGAACCGCACGGATACTGGGTGACCGGTGCGTTGTTGTCCTTGCGGGCCGCGTCCACGGACAGGCACTGCCGGCTCTCGAAGTTCCGGATGGTGTACCAGTAGGCCCCGTTGGCGGTGGAGAACTCATAGGTCAGCTGCCAGAAGTGGTCGTCCCAGTCGCCGCAGGTGAACTGGTTCACCTGGACCGCAGGGGCATGGCTGCCGGCGGGTACCGCGAGACACAGGCCCGACCGGCCGTTCTGGACGTGGGTGAACGCACCCACACCGGTAGGTGACGGGATCTCGATGGCGTGGGCGGGAGAGATTCCTAGGGTCAGTAGTGTGCCGAGCGAGAGCGCGGCCGCCAGGCCGCTCAGCTTCGTTCTTTTCACGACATCCCCTCTACGGAGCGCACCCTTGAAGAATCGGATCGATTCCCGAAAGTGCCCGGACGGTCAGGACGGGCCGCCGGCCCTCGTTGAGCAAGGGGCCGGCGGGACGTCGGATCCCAGCTTTCGGGCCCGGACGGTTGTTGCGCTGCCCCTCACCGTCGATGAATCAATTCCCTGCCTTGGGCGCCTGCCTCCTTCTCGCTTCCCGGCGGCAGGGCCCCGGCGATGTCGGTAGCGGACGTCCGCCGGGGTGCGCGGCAAAGGGAGGGGGCCGACTGGCCGTTGGCCTCGCTCAGCGGTGCCTTTGCCGCGGCAAGAGGGCCCTCCGCTCTCCCCTGGTTCGCGGTGAAGGCATGACGAAGGCCCGGACCCCTCAAGGGTGGGACACCACCATGCGGCGGGGCGTACCGTACGGGGAGCACCTATCCACGGAGGGACGACCATGCGGCTGATCTACGAGGAGCACGAGAAGGCCCCGGTCCTGGCCCAGGCCGACGAGGCCGCGCGTGCCGGAGAACAGCTGCTCGCCGACTCGCTGCGCGGCATGGCCGAGAACGGCCTGGACCTGGCCCGGGACTGGGAGAGCCTGCGGATCGACCTGTATGCCCGGCACGGCATCGACGTGACCGAGGACGGCGGGGATGCCCGTGTCGCCTAAGCACGGCGGCCGGCGCGCACGCGTGGTCTTCACCCCCGAGTGCGATCCTTACCTGGAGAAGCTGACCCCCGCGGAACTCGTCCGCCTGGACCGGACTCTGGTCGCCATCTCCGTCGACCCGACCATCGGCTTCGAACGGCCGGCCACCCACGGCCAACTGCCGCTGCGCGAATACAGCGAGGGCAGAACCCGCACCATCTACCACGTCAGTGTCCTCGGGACCGTAGTCGTGGTCGCCTATTTCGAGGTCTGACCCGCCCCCAGCGCCGCGCCTCCGGTCCGACGGGAGACGACGCTCGCGCTCTGCGCAAGTGGTCGGAACGGCCGGATCGGCCAACCGGCGGTGACGCGGGTGCCCGTGGACCGGTCCTTCACCGGGGTACACATCGGGCGCCCGTATCGGGGCCGGCACCCACTCGTGTCGCCTCGGAAGCACTCGAGTCCGAGCTGTGGATTCCGCCGGAGCCGGCCGACGCGAGCCGTCCCTTGGTCTACCGCTGTCAGGGCGCGGCGAAGAACCTCGACGCCCCCGCGCGCCGATCCTCGTTCCGGACCGGCCGGCACCCGCTGTCCGTCCGTGGCAGGCGGGGTCGCGTACCGGGGTCGGAGGCGGTATGCGGCGCGAGCTGCTGGGGCGTGGGTGGGAAGCCCCTGCACCCGGCGTGGACGAGGCGGAGCCGGTTCCAGCTCCCCTCGACCTCGAAGGCCCGCCCCGGCGGTCGGGACCGAACCGCCCCAGGAAGGAGGCCCCTACCGCAGTGGGCGGGGCCCTCCTTCGTCGTCGCCGGTCCCGTCAGGCCATGACCTGATGGGTGGACCGCCAGGCGACCTCCCCGGACAGGCCGCTGACCTCCAGCGCTCCCTCCTCCGTGAGCCGGAGTCGGTTGCCGTGGCCGTCGGTGCCCAGACTCCACACCCTCTGCCCGTCGGCGTCGTCGATGGTGAGGTCGCCGTCCATCTGCATGACGCACATGCCGGGTGCGCGGCGCTGTGTCCCCGACGACCACCGCGGAGTGCGTTCGCCGTCCTGGTACAGGACAAGGTTCCCGTCGGTCTCGTAGACGAGCCGGTACCGGCCGTCCCCCGAGCCGATGGAGTCGCCGCCGCGCAGGGTGTCCCCGGGACACATGCGGTCACCCTGGGCCGTGGGGTTCTCGGTGTCGTAGACGTAGCCCAGGCGGTGGTGGTCGAGCACCGCGCTGACTCGCACGCCCGACCACGGCGGCATCAGGTCGCCGACGTTCTGTCCCGGCGGGCCGCCGCTCTGCGGGAGGTACGTCTGGTCCGGGTGCTGCCGCTGCCACTGGGCCCAGAGCCGGTCGACGTTGGCGTGATGCAGCCAGAAGACGGGGTCGTTGGGCGAGCTGGCGAGATCCATGTTGCCGCCGATCCACCGATGGACCATGTTGTGGATGTTCGGCGTGATCACGCCTTCCATAGACTTGCGGAAGCTCTGGCTCACCCCCTCCCAGGGCTCGCTGTCGTACGGCGTCATGGCGAGGCACGTGGACACGTCGGTCGCGGTGGGCAGGTGAGGGGCCCCGGCACCGAACTGCCGCCTGAGGTACGAAGGGATCTCCCGGCTGGGATCGACGCAGTTCCACCCGTTGGCTATGGCGAACGGGCCGCTCATCACCCGATCGTCCTCCTCCCTGCCGTTGCCGCCCATGAAGGATTCGGACCAGGGATTGTCGCTGCCCGTCCAGTCCCAGTACGGAAGGGCGAGCTGCGTGCCGGACGAGGTGGGCAGCGCCACCTCGAAGAGCCGGGTGAACTCCCGGTGCCAGGGCAGGAAGGTGGGGACGTGGTGGTAGGCGTCCGCGCCGGTCACGTGAGATTTGACGAAGTCGTCGTAGGAGCCCCGGGACTTCACCTGCCAGATCGCCGCGACGAGCTGTTTCTTCTCTTCCTCGGACAGCAGGGCCTGATTTCTGCGGACAAGCTGAGCCATGGCGCGCCTCGATCGATTAGGCCGGATGGGTGAACGCCCCTTCCTAAACGTCGGATCGCAGCGAGCTCGGCGCCACCCGGAGTAGGCCATATGGGTGAACCTGCCCCGAGACCGCTACCGACGGTCCGGCGACAGGGGGACGGCTCCGGAGCGTGCCCACCGCCGACGGAAGAACTGGCTGAGGGAAAGTCAGACGGCTGAAGGGCGTGCTTGTATCTCGCGGCGGATCCGGGTCTGTTCCCCGCAGGTGAGACCGCCCCGGATCCCGTGCTGAGGCCCGGCACTCAACGCCCAGGCGCGACAGTGACCCAAAGGGAGTGCTGCCGGCCAGTTGGTTCGTGATTCCATGCTGCTCCTCGGCCGACCGCGTTGTGTCACCTTCGTCCTGGAACGAGGGAGTGAGAGATGCGCCGGCCGGGTCTGCGGACGGGGCTGTCGCGCCGCCGTTTCAGGCAGGCCCTCCAACTCCCATGCAGGCTGAGCCTCTCCGGACACAGTGGACGCGCCATCTCTCCCGCCCGGCAGGCAAGCGATGCCTGTCTCCAGAGATCGCCGAGCAGGGTCCTTCGGCTCGCCGTAGGATGAGTGACATCACCAAGCGTCCGCCGGCTCCCCGACGCATCGGTTCGGCTCGCTCGGAAGCCGGCCTGGTCATCGACCCGCTTCGGGACCGGTGGCCGCGTACGCGTTCCGTACAGGCTTCCTGAGTGACTCACCGACGATGTGAATCATCGTCAGACCCACACCCCATGGCCCACGAAGCCACGGCACTACGTCGAAGAAGTTGCCATCCGCGAGAGTGGGGGTGGTGCGTCCCTCCAGATGGAGATGAGGGCCGCTACTCGTACACGTCGATCCGACGTAGCCGATGAGACCACCGATTGCCACGCGCTCTCCCGCCCCGACGGTCTTGCCCGAGAGTTGGGCATAGAGCGTGTACGTTCCGTCGTCGTGTCGGATCTGAACGTTGGTTCCGTACGCGGACGAAGCGCCGCTCTCGACGACAGTGCCGGCGGTTACGGCCGTGACAGGTGTTCCGGCCGGGGCGGCGAAGTCGGTTCCGGTTTGGTAGCCGAGGGTGTATGCGGCCGACGCGGCGGGGGCAGTGCCCGAGACGGGTGGCGTGCTCTCTGGTCCGGAGGCTGCGCGGGGTTTCTGGATCCGCAGTATCTGGCCCGGCTCGACGACGTCGGAAGTCCTCCCCGATGACCTGGCGATTGGCTTCTTTGGGTGCAGGCGGCTCTATGCCTGCCGTGACCCGGCCTGGGCGTGCATGCGTGCGGCGTAGTCCCTCACGCGGGGGTCGCGGCGCCATCGCTGGAGGTCGGCGGTGACGGCGTGGAGGTAGGTGTGGGCGCGGGCGGACTTCACGGTGCTGAGGATGGTGAGGGCGTGGTCGGCTGCGGTGAGGCCGCGGTCGAGGTCGCCGGTGTGGAGGTGACTGCCGGCGAGAGTTTGGCGAAGGCCAGGACGCGGGGTGCTGCGTGGCCTCGGCCGCGTTCGTAGGCGCCTTCGGCCATGTCGGCGGCCTGTTCGGGGAAGCCCCGGAGCATGGTTGGCGCTGGGCCCACGTCGTGGTTGCCGGCGTCGAAAGCGGCCCAGCCGACGACGCGGGCGAGTTCGGCGGTGGCGGCGAACAGTTCGCGGCCCACCGTCTCGGTGTAGGTGCCGCGGAGCATCGGGGCAGCCTGGGTCTGGACGCAGAGGGTGACCGAGCTGTTCTGCCAGTGACCGCCGCCGGGTCGGGCGGCCCGCACGCGGGCCTCTTCCGACGCGGCCCACAGCCCCTCCAGGTCCGCGCGTCCCACCCGGCCCGCGTCGGAGCCGACGGGCGAGGCGGGCGGGGTGGCGGCGGTGGCGGGCTTCGCGAGCCAGCGGGTGACGGGCGTGGTGAAGGCGCCGAGCGCGAAGCCTGCGGCGAGGAATCGTCTGCGGCCGTCCACGGGAGTCCTCCAGTACGTTGACGCGACGCGTACGGCGTCAGCGGGGTCGCGCGGGGAATACCACCCCATCGTCGGTGCCGGTGCCGGAGCTGACGTCCAAGGCCGACGATCGGCGGCGGCCCCGCGCCAGGGTCCTTCCGCCAGGCGGCGAGGACGCGGTTGTGCGGAGTGTCGAGGACGAACGGGCCGGGCTGCCGGTCGACGGGACCGCGCCGAGCGGCGGGAGCTCGAAGGGCGCTCGTGCTCCATGCGCAAAAGGATGTTTGCGGGGGATGCGGAAGCAGCAGGCTTGACCACGGGAGGCGCTCGAGCGGGGAGGGTGCAGGGGGATGAATCGTACGGATGGCGGGGACGAGGGTACGCGGCTGCCTTCGACGATCGGGCCCTACAAGGTGATCAAGAAGTTGGGTGCCGGGGGGATGGGGGAGGCATTCCTGGCGAGTTCCGAGCAAGACGGCCTGGTGGTCGTCAAGCGGATCCGGGCGGACCTGGCCGCGGACCCGGTCTATCGGGCCCGGTTCCGCCGGGAAGTCCAGGCCGCGCGTGCCGTGAGCGGCGATTGCACGCCTGCCGTGGTGGGCGCTGCCCCGGAGGCCGCGCACCCGTGGCTGGCGACGGTATACCTGGAGGGTACGGACCTTAAGGCGCTTGTGTCCGACGGTACGGGACCCTTGGAGGAGCTGGCCCTGCGTGATCTCGCAGGCGCGCTCGCCATGGCGCTCGTCTCCCTGCACCGAGTCGGCCTGATACACCGTGATCTGAAGCCCTCCAATGTCCTGATGACCGACGTCGGCCCCCGTGTCATCGACTTCGGGATCGCCAAGCCCTTGGGAAACGACTTCACCGTGCTCACCAAGTCGGCCCAGGCGATGGGTACCCCCGCGTACATGTCGCCCGAACAGGCGAAGGGGCTCGAGGTGACGCCGGCGAGCGACGTGTTCTCCCTGGGTGCCATCCTCGTCTACGCAGCGACCGGGCATCTCGCCTTCCCCGGCGAGGGCGCCACCGCGATGCTGGCGGTGGCCTACGAGACTCCGGACATGGACGGCGTCCCGGACGGTCTTCGTGCCCTCATCGAGGCGTGCCTGGACAAAACCCCTGAGAATCGGCCGTCCCCTGAAGGCATTCTGAGCCTGCTCTCGGCAACGGGGGAGTTCACCCAGACTCGTCGGCACCATCCACGAGTGGGGCCCGCTTACGGCCTCCTGACCCTACTGCTGACCTGCTATTTCTGCGGCTTCCTCGTGTTCGCCTGCCTCCGCCACGGGTTGCCTCTGCTGATCCCGCCGGCTCTGGCCGTCGGCATGATCCCGCCGGTGTGGGTGATGGAGAGGTTGCACCGTCTGCGGAGGATCACTGTGCAGGCCACGGTGAACGATTGGGGCGTGAAGATGCGGTACGGGTTCGTTCGGATCGCGTACCCGTGGGAGGAACTCAGCCGGGTGGCACTGGTCAGGCCCGTAGCCGCTCGCGTACCGACCGACGGCTCCTGGTCGCTCGTCGCGACCATGCGGCCCGGCTATCCAGGGATCCAGCCCAAGCCGCTGCGACTGCGCCCTGGAAACCGCGTGGGGCTGAACTTGGAGTTGACGCCGGGGGAAGCGGCCGTACTCGCGGCCTTGTTGACTCGACAACGCGCGAACACGCGGCAGGTCGAAGACGGCGCCGTACCGGAAATATCCGGCTGAACCGAGGGGGGAGTACCGGTGCGGCAGGGTGAACAGGCACCGTGCACGACACGGCGGAAGTGGTCCAACGCCGGTGGCTGGGCTGCGCCGCCCGGACCAGCACCCGCCTCACCCGCGCCCGATCTCCCCGATCGTCCGCGACAGAGGGGGAGGGTGGCCTCGCCGTCGGGATGGGCCATTCAGACGGAGTGGCTGCTGTCCGGGTTCCGCTGGTAGCGGTGCTCGATGCAGGGCAGTCGCAAGACGGTGCCGCCGTCGGGCGTCTTGTCGGCGTAGAGGATCAGGCCGGTGTCCGCGATCGTGGTGACGCGAGCGGTGACTTGACCGGGTCGGGCGCCGCCGGCCAGGTGGCCCGGGGGTTACCAGGGGCTGCTGCTGCTCGTCGATGTCACGCCGCCGGAAGTTCCGCGGGAAGTGCCTGCGGAGGCGCCCCCGGAAGTCGTGGGCGGGGTGCCGAGGGCGGGACCACCTGAGACGGACCCGGTGCGTACCGAGACGGGGTCGGCAGCTGTCCTGCGGACCGGGGTGCTCGCCGTCGACTGGGTCGCCGACCGGGTCGGTGCCTCCCTGCCCGCCTCGGTCGGCTGCTCGTCCACCTCGCCGAGCCGCTCCAGGCGCAGCACCAGATTGCGCTCCTGCCGGACGCGCCCCGGCCAGTCCACGTCCTTGCTGGTGATCGTCTGCGTACGGACGCCGTCCACCGTCTCCCAACGAGTCCTGACCGCGCGGACGTTGGGCCGCCACCGGCCTTCGTACAGGTGCTCCACCTCCAGGTGCCAGCTCGGCGCGTCCACGTGCCGGACCGTCCCCACCTCGCCGGGGATCTCGATCCGCGCTCCGCGCGCACCGGACACGGTGACCACCGCGCGCTGCGGCCAGTCGGCGTCCAGGCCGATGACGGTGATCCGGCAGGGGCCCTCGTACCAGGCCATGGGTGCTCTCCAGTGTGCTCGGGGACGGGTGTGAGGAGGGAGGACGGGGGAGGGGTGGTGTCAGAGGTGGGGGAAGTTCCCTGCGACGAGCGTCGCGAGTTCGTGGAACGCGTCCCGGGTCCGGCCCCGCATCGCCTCCGGGTCCACCTCGCCGCCCCGGGCCAGCCGGGAGTCGTACGGGACGGTCACGACGGCCCGGCACCGCTGCCGGAGTCGGGCCACGCCCTCGTCCGCCAGGGCCGACCGCCCCGAGGGCGACCGCACGCCGGAGATGACGGTCACGGCCTCCCGCGCCTTCTCCTCGTGGGCGAAGGCGGCCAGTCGGTCGAAGAGCAGATGGGCGCCGCTCATCCCGTCCTCGCCCGGTGTGGCCGCGACGACCAGCTGGTCCGACACGTCCAGGACCGCGCCCAGGACGTCGTGCGGCATGCCGGTCCCGGAATCGGTGATGACCAGCGGGTACTGGCCGGCGAGCGCCTCGACGACCTGCCGGTACTCCTGCTCGCCCAAAGCGCGCGGATCCGCTGGGTGCGGGTCGTGCGCCACGACCTCCAGACCGCTGGGCGTCTGCGAGGTGAAGGCCCGGATGTCCATGTAGGTACGCAGCCGGGGCAGCGCCGCCACCAGGTCGAGCACCGTGGCCCCCGACTGTCGCCGGACACGGCGGCCCAGGGCCCCCGAGTCCGGGCTCGCGTCCACGGCGACCACCCGGTCGGCCCGCTCCCGCGCCAGGACCGCGCCGAGGGCCAGGGCGGTGGTCGTCTTCCCTGCGCCGCCGTTCAGACCGATCACCGCGATCCGATGGCTGCGCAGCAACGGGGCCCGGAGGGCGTCAGCGGCATGGCCCGACCCCCCGCGCCTCCGGATCCGGAGGAGGGGCCGGGACGCGCGCCGCTCCGGCCGCGTCCCCGCCACGGGCTCGGCCGGAACCTCCGGCACCGCAGGGACGGGGATGGGGGCGGGGCCGGCGGGGGGCACGATCTGCTCCGCCTCCAGCGACTGCTCCCGTAGGGGCTCCCCCTGCGGCTCCTGAGGGGGCTCCGGGGTCTTTGCCGCCGGTACGGGCTCCGCCGACAGGAGATCTCCCGGTACGGGATCCCCCGGTACAGGCTCCGCTGCGGCGGGCTTCGCCGGTACGGGCTCTGCCGGTAGGAGCTCCCGCGATACGGACTCTCCCGGTACGGGCTCCGCTGCGGCGGGCTCTGCCGGTACGGGCTCCGCCGTGGCGGGCGCGGCAGTCGGTGCGGACTCCGGCTCCGGTGACGGCTCCGCCCCCAGGGTCGGTTCCGCCGGCGGGGCTTCGGTCCGCCTCGCGCGCCAGTGCCCGGGGCTGTAGTCCGGCGCGTCCGCCCAGTGGTCGGGCGCGTCCATGTCGTTCCTGGCTACGACGGTGGCCACCTCGGCCCCCTCTCGTCGGTCGCTCGGAAGAACGGCCCGCCGGGCCCGGCCGGTTCAGACGGGGCGGAGCGGACGGCCCGCCTGGGCGAGGCCGTGCCGCTCGAGGACGGAACGCAGCGCCCGCACCGCGTAGAAGTTGCGGGACTTGACGGTGCCGGGCGGGACGCCGAGCACGGCCGCCGCGTCCGCCGTGGAACGGTCGTTGAGGTGGAGTTCCACCAGCACCTCCCGTTGGTGGTCGGGAAGTTCGGCGAGCGCGTCGCCGACGGCGTGCGCGATCACGATCTCCTCGTAGGGGTCGTCGGGGCCCGCACGGTCCTCCGGTGTCTCGTCGCCCAGCTCCTTCACCCGGGCGGACTGCGCCCGGAAGTGGTCGATGGCGATCCGGCGGGCGACGGTGAACAGCCAGGGCCGACCGTGCTCGGGACCCCGGACGAGCGCCTGGGGGTTCTGCCAGGCGCGCAGGAAAGTCTCCTGGAGCATGTCCTCGGCCCTGCCCCGGTCCCCGCTGGTGAGGCGGAGCAGTGCGCGCAACAGGGCGGAGGCGTGCAGGCGGTGGAGTTCCGCCAGCGTGTCGCGGTCCATGGTGGGGCGGGGCCGCGCCTCCGGGGGGACGGCGCCGTCGGCCCCGTCTTCGTGGGTCGTCACCACGGTCGTTCCTCCCTGCCGCGCGTCGGCGACTCGGTCGTGGCGGACGGCGGCGCCGGTCTGCCGACGGCTCCGAGCACGCCGGACTGGTGGGAACGACCTTGGCAATCTTGACTAATGCTTGACTAATGCTCAGGAGTGATCGAGAGCCGTCCGGTAACGCCCCCCTAATGTCCCGACGGCCTCACGAAGGCGGGAGCGGCTCCGGGCCGCTGCCCCTCACGGACGCCGGGGCTCGATAGCCGCCAGGCCGCCACCCCCGCCGGCGGCCCCGTGGCAGCACGGCGGCCGCCCCCGCCACCCCTGCCAGCACCGCCAGACAACCGGCCGCCACCCATCCGGCGGAACCGGCGGCGGAGGGACCTGGGGCGGCCGGCATCACCGCTCCGGGGGCGGTCGCCCGGGCCGCCGCGCCGCCCCGCTCCTCGGGGAGCACGGCGGTGACGGCGGCGATCGGGTCGACCGAGCCGTACCCCCGGGTCCGGTCCCGCATCGGCCGGCCCGGCTCCGTGGTGGTGGCGCGGAGCCGGTGGACCAGGGCCTCGGCGCTCAACTCCGGTCGGCGGTCCAGGACGAGGGCGGCCGTCCCGGCCACCAGCGCGGCCGCGTAGCTCGGCCCGGAGGCCGTGAAACTGCCCCGGCCGCCCGGCCCGGGGCCCATCACGGCCTCGCCCGGTGCCGTGAGGTCCACCCGGCCCTCGGGGGCCTGTCCCGACGCCTTCCCGCCGGGCCCGGTCGCCGCCACCGCCACCACCTCCGGATGGGCCGCGGGATACGCGGGGCCCTTCGCCCCGTCCGGGGCGGCCGGAGCGATCACGACCGCGCCCTCGGCGACCGCGTACCGCACGGCGCTCCGCAGCGCCGGACTGTCCGTGCCCGCCACCGCCACCACGGCGATCACCCGGGCACCGCCGCCGACGGCCGCCCGGATGCCCTGGGCGAGAAGCGCGGGGGTGGTGTTCCCCCGTCGGTCGGTGACCGGCACGTCGAGGATCCGCGCCTCGGGCGCGATCCCCGCGAACCCGGCGCCCGGGGTGCGGGGCGCCGCGATCAGACCGGCCGTGAAGGTGCCGTGCCCGACGCAGTCCGCGGCCGGGCCGCCGCCGGCGAAGAGGCGCGGCGTCCGCCGCAGCCGGTCGCCCAGCAGCCCGGCGGTGTCGTCCACTCCCGAGCCCACCACGGCCACCGTCACCCCGGCGCCGTCGGACAGCGGCCAGACCATGTCCGGACGCAGCAGCGCCTGGGGCCAGGGGAGCCCGACGACCTTCCGCTCCGACGCCTTGCGGCAGGAGTCGTCGGAGAGCCGCTGCGTGACGGCGGGCAGCGAGGCGGGATCGGCGCCGACCGCGCCAGGTACCGCCTCTCCGCCGACCGTGCCGACCGCGCCGGGCACCGCCTCTGTGCCGACCGTGCCGACCGTGCCGAGCACCGCCTCGGGGCGCGCCGTGCCGGACACCGCCTCTGCGCCGACAGCACCGGACACCACTGCGGCGCCGACCGCGCCGGGCACCGCCCCTGCGCTCACCGCCCCAGGCACCGCCCCTGCGCTCACCGCCCCGGGCACCGCCCCGGCGCCGATCCCGCCGTCCGGGCCCGGCACGGCCACCGCGCTCCCCGGCAGCAGGGCCACGGTCCCGGACAGCAGGACCGTCGACAGGACCGCCGCCCCGCTCGACGTGCCCCGCCTCACGCGACACCGTCCGGCACCCGGTCCCCGGGCACGTCCTGGGGCAGCAGCAGGCTCAGTTCGGCCACGTCGTCGACGTCGAGCCGGCTGAGCCGTCCCGCCTGCCGGGTGATCATCGTCTCCAGGACCTGGCGGGCGAAGCGGCCGTTGCCGAAGTTCCGGTCGCGCGGTACCGCCGCGAACAGCTCGCCCAGCGTCGCCAGCGTCTCCGGCGGGCACACGTACCCCGCCTTGTCGGACAACGCCTCCACGATCCGTACCAATTCCTCGTCGGTGTAGTGCTCGAAGACGACAGACCGGGAGAAGCGGGACGCCAGGCCCGGGTTGGAGTCCAGGAAGCCCCGCATCTCGTCGGCGTACCCGGCGACGATGACCACGACCTCGTCGCGGTGGTCCTCCATCAGCTTCATGAGGGTGTCCACCGCCTCCTGCCCGAAGTCGTTGCCCGTGCCGCCGCGCGGCGTCAGGGTGTACGCCTCGTCGATGAACAGCACGCCGCCGCGCGCCCGGTCGAAGGCGTCCTTCGTCAGCTGCGCGGTGTGGCCCACGAACCGGCCCACCAGATCCGCCCGCGCCGTCTCCACCAGCTGACCGCCCGGCAGCACGCCCAGCTCGGCGAGCAGCTGCCCGTACAGCCGTGCCACCGTCGTCTTTCCGGTGCCCGGCGGGCCCGAGAAGACCACGTGATGGCTGATCGTGGCCGTCGGGAGCCCGGCCTCCTTGCGCCGGTCGACCTGCTTGATCAGATGGACCAGATCCTCGACCTGCTGCTTGGCGGCGGGCAGACCGATCATCGCCCGCAGCTCGTCGAGGAGCTCCGTCCTGCGCTCCGCCGGCGCGCCGGACGCCGCGACCGCCCGGGCCGCCTCCGCCCCCACGTCCTCGGGCGTGAGCAGCGCCAGATCGTCGTTGCCGATCTCGGACTGCGCGGCCAGCCGGGACGCCTGCCGGTCCACCATCTCCTCGAACACCTTGCGCGCAGCCCGGCCGTTGCCGAAGTCGGCGCCCTTCGCCATGGTCTCGAAGTGCAGTGTCAGCGCCTCGCGGGTGCCGTCGGCGAGCCGGTAGCCGTGCGAGGCGGCGGACATCGCCACGATCGTGGTCAGCTCGTCGTCCGCGTAGTTCTCGAATTCCACCGTGCGGCTGAACCGGGACGCCAGGCCCGGGTTGGAGTCCAGGAAGCCCCGCATCTCCTCCGAGTACCCGGCGACGATGACCACGACCTCGTCGCGGTGGTCCTCCATCAGCTTCACCAGCGTGTCGATGGCCTCCCGGCCGAAGTCCGGCCCGCTGCCACCCGTCCCCTGCGACAGCGTGTACGCCTCGTCGATGAACAGCACGCCCCCCAGCGCCTGCTGGAAGACCTCCGTCGTCTTGATCGCCGTCCCGCCGATGATCGACGCCACCAGGTCCGCGCGCGCCACCTCCACCAGATGGCCCGACGGCAGGACGTCCAGCTCGGCGAGGATCGAACCGTACAGCCGGGCCACCGTCGTCTTGCCGGTGCCGGGCGGCCCGGCGAAGATCAGGTGGCGGCTCATCGGCAGCGCGGGCATCCCCGCCAGCTCCCGTCGCCGGGCCAGCTTGTTGAGGTTGACCAGGGTGGCGACCTGCTCCTTCACCCCGTCCAGGCCCACCAGCGCGTCCAGTGCCTCCAGCGGCCCGTCCCCCCTGCGCGACGACGCGGCGGGTGCCGTCGCCCGGCCGCCCTCGCGGGCGGAACCGTCCGGAGCGCCCTCGCGCGCCTCCGCCCCGCGAGGCCCGTCGGCCGTCGGCGCCGACCCGCCGGCCCCGGCCGCCGACTCCCCGTACGAGTCCGGCAGCTCGTTCTCCGTGCTCGTCAGGTTCTCCACCGCGAGCCGCGTCGACGGTTCGAGCTGACGCAGCCCCGAGCCGCCGTTCCCGGAGACCGTGCAGTCGTGCACGCGTACCGCCTCCGTGGAGTCCACCCGGATGCCGTCCCCGGTGTTGTCCACCGCCTCGCAGCGGTTCAGCACGGCCCGGCCGCCCGCCGCGACCCGGAATCCGTACCGACGGCAGGACCGCGCCCGGGTCCGGGCCGCGGTCAGCTCGCCGCCCTCCTCGACCAGCACCCCTTCCTGCGGGGCGTCGGCGATCTCGCAGTCCCGCAGCGTCGCCACCCCGCCCCCGCCGACCGACACGCCGGCCGCACCGGTGTCCCGGACCGTGGTGGTGCCGACGTACGCGTCGCCGCCGTCGGCGATCCGCACACCCGCCTGCCCGGTGGCCGAGATCTCCGAACCCTCCAGCCGGCCCCGGCCGCCCCGGGTCACCTCCACCCCCGCCCCGGCCACGTCCGACACGTCGAGACGCCGCAGCATCGGGTTCGCGCCCTCCAGCACGCGCACCCCCGCCGCCGCGCCGCCGCGCACCGTGAGCCGGTCGAAATCCGGGGCGCTGTCGCCGGTCAGCTGGACCCCGGCGTCCTTCGCGTCCCGCACCGCGCACCGCTTGAACGAAGGGCCCGAGGACTCCTCCACCCAGATGCCGGTGCCCTCGGCCGCGGTGACCTCGCACTCCTCGAACGTGCCCCGCGAACGCCCCGTCACATGGACACCGTTGCCCTTGGTCCGAGAGACCCGGCAGCGGCTCAGCACCGGATCGGTGCCCTCGGCGAGCGCGATGCCGTGCACCTTCGTCGCGGACACCGAGCAGTCCTCCAGCACCACCCGCTCCTTGGAGCTGATGTACACGCCGAGCAGGCAGTCCCGCACCGAGGTCCGCACCACCCGGGTGGCGCTGTTCTGCTCCAGCGCGATCGCCGGCTTGTCGGTGGCCGAGATCTCGCAGTCCTCGATCAGCCCCCGGCCCTCGCCGTTCACGCACACCCCGTTGCCCCGGGCGTCGCGCAGCACGCAGTTGCGGAAGGTCGGATTGGCCCGCTCCCCGATGACCACCGCCGAAGTCCCCAGGTGTTCCACCACGCAACCGTCGATCACACTGGTGCCGGTGGACGTCTCCACGATCCCCGCCCCGCCCGGGTTGGTCACCCGGCACCCCCGCATCGCCAGCGAACCCTGCTGCCGGGTCAGCAGGGCCGTCCAGGCGTTCCCCACCACCTCGCAGTCCTGGAGCGCCGCCTGCCCGCGCGGCACGTCCACGACGGGCAGCTCGTCGTCCAGGCCCTGGAGCAGCAGCCCCGTCAGCTGCACCGCCTCGGCCACCACCTGCACCACCGTCCCCCGGGGCGGCACGATCCGCACAGTCCCGTTCGGGTCCTCGGCGGTGATCGTCACCATCTTCGTGACGACCAGGTTCTCCTCGTACCGGCCCGGACGCACCGAGATCACCGCGCCGCTGCGCGCGGCCTCCAGGGCGGCTCCGATCGTGCGGTACGGCCCGTCCGCGGACGGGCGGTCGTGCTGCGCCTCGGCGCTCACGGTCAGCACATGGCGCGACATGCGTGGATGATCCCTTTCAGGCGGAGGTGCACTGGACACGGGCGGCGTCGCCCGCGTGATGGGCGTAGGTCTTCTGCGAACCGGACCAGTCCAGGCCCCGGTCGTGCAGCTTCACCGTCAGCACGCCGCCGGTGACGCGGACATCGCCCGCGCTCACCCACTGGCCCCGCCGGGACGGCTGGTCGACGTTGAAGGACCGCAGGATCGGATCGCTGCCCGTGGCTCCCGCGTGCACCGTGTAGTACGCCGGCTTGCCGCCGACCGCCTTGATGTCGCCGTTGTTCGGGATGTGCACCGAGACCTGGCAGGTGCCGGAGGTGACGCCGCCGGTGCGGAAGGTCCAGCGCAGCGCGTTCCCGGCGTCCGAGCCCGCCTTTCCGGACATCGGCAGCGAGAGGAAGCTGCCGTCGCAGCCGTCGCCCGTGTGGCCGCCGGAGCCGTACTTCTGCCAGCCCTCCTTGCCGTCCGTGTACCAGCCGCTGTACGTGAAACTCGCGCCGCCGCCGGCGCAGTTCGGCCCCGCCAGGGCCGAGTACCGCTCCTTCGCCGGAGGGGGCGGGGGCGCCTGGGTGGCCGGCTTCCGCGGCGGGGCGGTGGTCTCCCGGGGCGCGGCGGGTGCCGTGGTGGGCGCGGATCCGCCGCCGGCGGAGGTCGGGCGCGGGCTCTGTCCGGCTCCGGGCGCCCGCGAGGAGGCGGGCGCCCGGGAGGAGCCGGGAGCCCCGGCGGAGGCAGGCGCCCGGGAGTCGGTGGGAGCCTCGGAGGAGGTCGGCGCGGGGCCCGCGCCGACCCCCACACCGACCCCGGCGACACTCGTGGCCAGGGGGGCTTTTCCGGCGACCGGGGACGTCTTCCCGGGGGCGCTCGTCGTCCCCGGCGCGAGGCCCTTGCCGGGCAGGACGGAGCCCTTCTCCGGAGCGTCGGCCCGCGGCACGAAGCCGCCGGGGCCGCCGTCGGCCTGGCTGTACCCGGTGGGGCGCGGAGGCAGGGAACCCGGCCCCGAACCGCTGCCGCCGCCGACCTGCGAGAGCAACAGCGGCACGCCCAGCAGGACCACGCCCGAGGTGGCCGCCGCCGCGATCATCGGCTTCGACAGGCGCCGGGTCGGCCGGGACCGGTCCCGCGCCCCCTCCCCGGCCGCTCCCGCGGCCTGCGCGGCGGCTGCGGAGGCGCCTTCCGGAGCGTCCTCAGCTCCGATCGTGCCGCTGCCGGTCGTCCCGGTGCCGGCCTCGGCGTCGTCGCCGGCCACGCCGGTGGCGGGGACGTCCGGGGCTGCGCCTGAGGAGGCGGCGCCGGAGGAGGCGGCCGGGGGCGTGGCCGGGGACTCCGGCTCGTCGCCGGCCTCCGCGACCGGTTCCGGGGCCACGGCTCCCGCGACCGGTTCCGGGGTCACGGTTCCCGCGACCGCCCCGCCGCCGCTCTCGCCGTCCGGCTTCCCACCGGATTCCGCCTCAGGCCTCCGCCCGGGCTCGCCCGCCGGGGCCACGGCCCCCGTGACCGCCCCGCCGCCGCCCTCGCCGTCCCGCTCGCCGCCGGTTCCCGCTTCCGGCTTCCGCCCGGGCTCGCCCCCCGGATCCTCGCCCGCCTGCTGCCAGGCGACCGCGGGCAGGCTGATGGATGCCGCGTCCTGCCCGGCGGCTCTCGCGGCCCGCACCTCGTTGTCGTCCACCGTCATTCCCCTCGGTCGTCGCGAACCCTCCGCGCACGTACGAACGGGCGGGCGCCGCCCCGTGGTTCACCACCCCCGGTCAGCCCAGCGGATGGACCTCGGTCCCCTCCGGCGCCGGGGTCAGGACGAAGGCGGCGGCCCGCTCGACGACGTCCCGCCCGAGGGGGCCGGGCGCCGTGTAGCCGGGGTCGCCCAGGTACGCCAGCAGCTCCGGGTCGGGGGCGAGCGCGTAATGCTCCAGGTAGTACGTGACGGTGTCCGTCCACACCCACCGCCCGTCCGTACGGAAGGTGAGGGGCACCACCGCGACCCGGGAGGCGTCCAGCACGTCGTCCATCAGGACGGGCGTCGCCAGCACGGGCGTCCCGGCCGCCAGCCGCTCCAGGAGCAGCGCGTGCAGCTCGGGGTCCTCGACCACCGGGTGGTCCGTGGCGAAGCCGGGACCCGTCACCGGGTCGGCGTGGTCGAAGACGGAGGCGAGCCGGAACTCAGGCCGGGGCTCGGGGTCGGTCATGGCGGGTTCCTGTCCTCCGGTACTGGGCGGGCCGGGGCGGCCCGGTGTTCCGTGCGCTCCCGGGGGAACGTACGGAGCACCGGGACCGGTTCAGATCTCCGTTCTGTCGGAGCGGTCACGTCCACGAGGACAGGACGAAGGAACCGGGGGTCGGGGACGGGGCCGTCTCCGGGGACTCCGTCACGCCTTCCACCTCGCCCACCCTCTCCGTCGCTCCCGTTTCATTCGTCCCCTCCGCCTTGTCTGCCCCTGCCTTCTCGTCCGTCCCCTTCGTCGCTCCCGTTTCGTCCGTCCCTTCCGCCTCGTCCGGCCCATCCCTCTCGTCCGTCCCCTCCGCCTCCGGGGTCGGCTTCGGGCCGGGGCTTCGCCGCTGGTCGTCGTCCCCGAGCGGCCTCTCGTCGAAGAAGGCGTCGTCGACGCGATAGCCCTCGGGCGCCGGAGTCGTCACCGGCACGTCGTCGGGGGACAGCAGGCCGTCCGGTGGCATGTGGGCACCGAGAAGGGTGGTCTCGACCGTGCCGTCCCCGTCCGCCGGCAGGGACAGCTTCACCCAGTGGTCGGGGGTGAGCCGGGGTCTTCCGTCCGGCCCCCAGCTGACCTGCCGGGCCACCACCGTGTGCCCGGTGCCCGCCGGGTCCGGGTCGGTCACTGAGGGGACGAACCACAACGTGGACCGGGGGGCGTACGCGGTGAGCGGCAGGTCGGGCCGCAGGCTCCGCAGTTCCCGCAGCGTGTCCGCGGCGTACGAGCGCTCCAGGTCCCCGCCCAGGCCGCAGGCGGCGAACCGCAGGGGCGTGGCGGTGTCCCACGCCCCCTCGTCGGCCAGCCGGGAGAGCACGACGGCCAGTTCGCCGGGCGTGACCCGCTGCCCTCGCCAGACGGGTGCCCCGTCGTCCCCCGTGATGTGACTGGCGAGCGTGAGGAACCGGTCGTCCCGGGGAAAACGTCCGACGACACCGCGGATCCGGTCCGCCTCGGCCTCGCCGGCGTCGGGGTCGACGAGGTGGCGGGTGCCGTTGTCCTGGTGGGAGAGGGTGAGGGCCCTGACGAGTTCGCCGATCCGCTCGGCGGAGGTCCGGACCGTGGCGGGGGCGTCGACAGAGGTGGGTGCGGGGGTGAGGGGGGAGGACCGCTCATTCCCGAACTCGATGAAGAGGTCTCCCGTGTCCTCCTGGTCCAGCAGGTCGGTGACCTGCTTCGCCTTCTTCGGGGCGGGCGGTGCGGAGTGGTCCTTCGCGTTCTTCTCGTCGCCGAGGTACTTGGCCTCCTGGCGCATCCGCTCCCCGCCGACGCGCAGGTAGTGCTCCCTGAAACTCTTCTCGCTCTCGAACATCCTCGCGAGCTCGCCGTACATGCCCTCGTAGTCCCGGTGCGTGGAGGCGCCGTCCTGCCGCTCCATGTCCGCGAAGACGAACCGCAGCGAGGACTTCCCCCGCACCGGGGACGTCTCGGTCGTCTTCGGGCCTGTCCCGTAGGGGTTGTCCGAGTTCAGCACGAGGTCCTTCTCCTCCGGCACGGGGGCGAAGAGCCTGGTGAAGGTCTTCTCGCCGTGCTTCACCGCGTCGAGCTCGCGGGACGAGACGCCGAAGGAGGGCGCGGCGGGCTGCTTCGGCAGGGGGCCGAGCCCCTTCTTCTCGCGCTCCTCGTTCGCCTCGGCCCGCTGCCGGGTGCTCCGGGCGTTCTCCGCGGCCATCGCCCGTTCCTCCGGGGTGGCCCGGGGCTCTTTGTAGTCGACGTACGTGCTGTACGTCGTGTAGGAGGAGAAGTCCGCCTGGTAGTACTGGTGGAACTCGTGGAACAGCCGGCGGATTTCCTCGGTGTCCTCCGTGCTCAGCTCGGCCAGGCGGCGCACGTCGCCGTCGGTCGTCACCGGATCCCGCCCCCGCAGCCTCATGTACGACTCCACGATCCAGTGGAAGGTCACGTCGCGGTTGAGCCCGGCGCTCGCGGTCCTCGCCTCGGCGTCGGAGCCCTTCGGCCGGAGGAAGCGGTGCTTGTCCCGGTAGTAGAAGCCGAAGGGGTCGGAGTCGACCATCAGGACGGCCGCCCGGTAGGCGAACCCGGCGATCGGGTCCTTGTCGACGTCGCCCCACAGGTGGCGGTACCGGTTCATGACCTCGACGGCTCCCCGGTGCTCGGCCTCGTGGTCGTGCAGCTCCGCCCTCCTGACCTTGGACTTTCCGTCGCCCCCGTACATCAGCTTCGAGTTGGCCTTCTCGATGTCGTGGAAGAGGATCGCCTTCACGACCGCGTCCACCGGCACCAGCCGGTCCGCGCTGTCCCGGTCGCGGTGGGCGAGTTTGAGGTACTGGCCCAGCACCATCTGCGCGTGCTGGAAGAAGGTGTATCCCTCGCTCGGCGCGCAGATCTCCTTGTAGAGGAGGCCGAGTTCGGGGTAGTCGCGGATCAGGCGGTCGATCACCCGGTGCAGGGCCGTGCCCTCCCGCCACAGCTGGGTGAGCTCCCTGCCGACCTGGCGCTGGAGGTGGACCTCCTCCGGCTGCCGTCGTCGCATGTCGTCGAAGTCGTGGACGAAGGGCGAGTCGGTGACGTTCAGGTCGGCCTTGACCTCCTGGCTCTGCAGGGAGAGGACGAGTCCGATCTCGGCGTGGGAGGCCCAGGGCAGGACCGTGTTCCTCATGAACGTCTCCACGGCGGCACGGGCGTCGAGGTCGGCGGACTCCAGGTCCGCGTCGGGCTTGCCGAGGAAGTCCAGCGGGACCGGGTTGTCCGGCTGGACCCGCAGCTGCTTCTCGTGGTCCTTCAGGAACTTCCCGAGGTCGTCGAGCCGCCTGTCGAAGGACAGGTTGGGCCGGTTTCCGTAGGGCTCCGGAGGCATGTCGGGCTCCAGCAGGTGTCCCACCCTGCGGTCGGCGGGCCGCTGCCGGGACTGCTTCCACGTCTCGTGGAACTGCCGCAGCTGGCTGGAGATCCCCCGGAGGACGTCAGGGGAGTTGACGTGCCCCGCGTTCTGGACCCAGGGGTTGTACCGGTCCTTCAGCTGCGGAGCGTCGACGGGCGGGATGCCGAGGCGGTCGCGCAGCACGTCGACGTGGACCGTCGCGCCGTCCCGGTAGTCGCCCGTGTCCTCGTCGGGGGCGAGGCCGCCCCTGTCCTTGTCGCCGTAGTAGGTGATCAGGGAGTTCGGCCGGATGCTCCTGCGCAGGAGCACGAGGCTCTCGCCCCGCACGCCGAACTGGTTGCGCTCGCCCGACTGGTCGGTGTTGACGGGCCGTCCCGCGAGGGGGCGGTCGGGGGTGGTCTCGGCGTCCTCGTCGGGGTTCTGGGACCTGTCGGTCTCCTTGGGTTCGGGGATCGGCGCCCGAGCCGAGCCGGGCGCCTGGCTCTTCCACCGGTCCCGGTAGATGCTCTCGATCTCGCTCTCGGGATTCTCCTCGGGGTCGCGCAGCCCGCCGGGCGTGAGGGACGCGCTGCCCCGGTAGGGGTGCCCGAGCGAACCGGCGTCGTGCTCCGGTACCGAGGCCGCCGTGATCCGCTGGTAGACGTGCAGGGGGACGAGGAAGGAACGGATGAGCGGCTTCTTGTCCGGGAACTGCGCCTGGTACTTCATGGCCCAGCCGATCGCCCGCGCGGGGGTGCCCATGCCGACCCACAGGGTTCCGCCCGGCTTGTCCCCCGTGGCCACGACGACCTCGCCGGTGTCCTTGTGCTGCTGGACGTCCTTGTGCTCGGCGGTGTACTCGTGGGGCGTCTCGTGGGCCGTGACCGTGTCCCGGCTGACCACCGCGGTGTAGAAGCGGACGTACGGTTCCCCGTCCTCCATCTCCACGTCCACCTCACCGCGGTGGATGTAGTACGCCTGCTGGAACTCGTAGTGGCCCGAGGTCTGCTGCGCGGCGTTCGGGAGCGCGGCCGGATCCGGTCGCGCTCCCGCCCTCGCGCTCGACTCGGGTTCCGTCCCGGGCGGAGGGTTCTCCCCGGCCGTCGTCCGCGGGTTCCTCTCCTCGGCCTTCTTCCTTCCCCTGCCCTCGCCGTCCTTCGGCTTCGTTTCCTCCTTGACGTACTTCAGGGTCGAGTCGAAGGGCCGGTTCGGACCCGGGTAGCCGACACCGGGCAGGCCGAGGACCGGCTCGCCCCGCTCCGGGCCCCCGGGCGGCCACACGGTGTCCGGGCCGGCCTCCAGCAGGGTCACCAGGGAGCGGCCGGAGTCCGTCCGCTCGAACGAGGCCACGTGGACGCGCGTGCCGGGGGTGAAGATCGACATGTTCCCCGTCAGGTGGCGCTGGCCGCCGCCCTGCGCCGTCTGCACCTGGATGACCAGATTGTGGGTGTCCGGCAGGTCGGACGACGACTTCCAGAAGATCCGCGGACCGGTCAGCTCGTCGAGGGAGACCGCCGTGCGCTCGGCCACGGGACGGTCGGCCATCCGCCGGAACAGGTCCACCGCCTGGGCGGTCGTCTCCACGGACAGCGACAGCCGGGGACGGTACGCGCTCTCGTACGTGACCTCCGCGGAGGCGGTGGCCCGGCGGCGCTGGTCCGTCCGGGGCCCGTCGCCCGACAGGTCGAGCCCCTTGACACCGGTGAGGCCCCGGGACTGGAGCTCGAAGCTCGCCAGGCTGGGCAGCTCCGTCGCCCGGGCCTGGTCGATCTCGCCCTCCCGCTCCAGGCCGTGCGCCAGCAGGCGGATCTCCTCCTTCAGCAGCGAGGAGACGGCCTGGGCGCGCTTCCAGCCGGTCCGCTGCGCGGCGCCGGGCCACAGGCTGTTGCCCGCCGCGACGACCTCGACGCGCAGCGCGCCCCGGGAGGGGTCGGCGGCGCGGCGGATCAGCTCGGGCAGCAGCTCCGTCGCGAGTTCCCGGAGCTCCGTCTCGTCCTGGGGGCCGAGGGTCTTCTCCCCCTTGCCGAAGGCGACGGTCCGCTTCTTGAGGGCGGGCAGGCCGTCCACCAGCATGCTGACCGCGACGGCCCCGTCCTCGCCGTCGCCGCTCGTGTCCTCGTTCCCCTCGCCTGCCCCGACCACGTCCTCGTCGTCGGTGCCGTCGCCGAAACGCACCGCTTCCGCGTGTTCCGGGCCGGCCTCGTCGCCGTCCGTGAGACGCACCGCGTCGACGGGAGCCCCGTCGTCACCGGCGGGGGTCGTCTCGGGAGTGTGGTCGGGGGCGCCGGTGTCGGTGAAGCGGTGCCAGTCCGCGCGGCCGAGGACGGTCATCCGGCCGTCGGCGGTCACGCCGACGTGGCGGGCGGTGAACACCTGATCCCCGCCGGGCACGTACCAGACCGGCGCGTCGGCGGCGAGCGCCGTGAGCGGGCCGTCCGCGCCGGTCTCGGCGCGGTGCTTCCACAGACCGCTCATCACCGTCCTCACGGTCGCGCCGTGGACGCGGGAGGCCAGGTCGCAGCCGGTGAAGCGGATCTCGGTGACGCCGTCGAGCCGGCCCTCGTCGTGGGCGTCGGTGAGCGCCTTGAGGAGGACGGCCGGGTCGAGCGGGGCGTTCGGGTCGGTGTGGGTGCCGACGACGAACACGCCGGCGCGCGCGGGGAGCGCCCGCAGGGCGGCGGCCTGGGCGGGGGAGAGGGCGCCGACGGCGATCCCGGCCGGGATGTCCCGTACGGGAGCGGGCGACGCTGCGGTCCAGGAACCCGGACCCTCGTTGTCGTGCAGCACGGAGCCGGACTCCGTGGCGTCCTCGACGGCCTCCAGATAGCGGTGGGGCAGCGTCCCGCCGGGAAGGACGGACGTCGCCATGACCCCGGACGCGTCGGCCCGGTCGGGCGTGCGCCGGAACAGCGCCTCCGCGTCGTGGTACCGGTCCGGCAGCCCCGCGTAGTGCAGCAGCTCGTGCAGGAGCATGGCGTCGTCGCGGCCGCGCACGTCCGGATCCGAGTCGTCGGCGTGCAGACGCAGGTTCAACTGGTCGGACCGGGTGCCGGGTCCGCCGTCCCGGGTCACCCGCACCAGGCCCGCGCCCCCCTCGGGGGCCGGGACCACGTCCACCTCCGTGTGGAGCTGGTCGCCGGTGCGCGGCAGCCGGAAGCCCAGGTTGACGTGGCTGTCCAGCAGTCCCTGCATCCGGGTACGCAGCGCGGCCGCGTCCGCCGCCGAGAAGGAGTCGCCGACGGCCACCGGCAGCGTCACCCGCACCAGCCGCACGGGCCCGCCCGGCGCGCCGTCCCCGTCCTCGGGCACGACGAACCGCTCGACGTCCGCGCGGATCAGAGTCCGCCGGCCCGCGAGCGTCCCGTCCTCGTTCCGCCGGTCCGCCGTCCCCGGGAAGGGACCGGTGGCGTCCGGGTCGGCCGCCGGGTCGAAGCGCTCGGTGCGGACCCGCGCGGGCGGCGGCACGTCCTGCCGGCCCGGCGCCCACCGCCACGACGCCCACCGGTCGGCCGTGACCGGCCGCGCGACCGGGGAGACCTCCTCGGGCCGCATCCGTCCCGGCAGGGTGTGAGGGGAGCTCTCGGGGACGTGCGCGGCCGTGTCGCCGTCGTCGTCGCCCTGACGGGGGCGCTTGGGGTCCTGCATCAGGATGTCGCCGTCCGCGTCCCTGTCGTCGGGGTTCCCTCTCTTCCTCCGGGAGGAGGACGGAGGGGGACCGGGCTCGTCGACGTCCATGCCCGTCGAGGTGCCTTCGACGGGAGAGCTCTCGTCCTCCCGCGCCGCGTACGTCCGCCGCAGTTCCTCCATCCGCTCGGCGGCGATCTCGTCGGGGAACTTCCCCTGGTGCGCGACGTGTCTGCGCAGATCGGCCTCGGGCACGAGGTCCAGGGTGCGGTAGTAGTCCCGGCCCGGCTCCGAGAGGGGGGCCCGCAAGGCCGCGATGTCGTCCGGCAGCGGCCGGTCCGGGTGCTCCTCACGGTAGTGCGCGGCGAAGGCGGCGGAGCCCGCCATGACCTCGGGCAGGGAGTGGTGCCCCTGGTTGAGGAAGGCGGCGATGATCGCGAGCCGCAGCGTCCTGTGGTTGATCCTGCGGAACCACCCGCGTTCGGCCATCAGTTCGGCGTACCGGTGGAACATGAAGCCCGAACCCGACGTGCCGGCCGTGGCCAGATGCCCATGGGTCTGCTTCAGGTACAGCAGTTCCGTCTTCAGGAGGTAGCGGGCCCCGCCGGGGATCCACCGCACCTTCTCCTCCGTGTTCAGGGCGAGCGGCCTCTCCCGCGCGCTCAGGTGGGGCACGATGTCCGCTTGCTCGAAGCTCCTGAGCTCGGCGGACAGCTGCTTCCATCGGTGGTCGCGCTTCTCGAAGTCCTCCCGTGCCTCCTGCTTGCTCCGCCTCTCCTCGTCGGTCCTCTCCGGCATGGCGGAGAGCTTCGTCCGCAGGCCGGGCACCAGCCGGGTGAGGTCGCGGTACTCGACGAACTCGTGGTTGTCGACACGGAACTTGCGCTCCTCCACGAGGGAGGACGGCGGGGGCGGGAAGGAGCCGATCCTCTCGCCGAGGGCCTTCGTGGAGATGGCGTTGAAGAACATCGCCATGCGTTCCCGCAGGTTTCCCTTCCTCGCGACCTCCTCCAGGACCGTCGGCCTGGTGCCCACGGCGCCGGGCGACTCGTTGCTCTGCGTCCCCAGCCGCTTGTGGATGCCCTCCATGTGCTGGAGCTTGTCCCACAGGACGCCGGACAACTGCCCGGCGAGTTCCTGGACGTCCCGCCGCCGGGCCAGATAGGCGGCGAGGTTCTTCTCGTACTGGACCGAGGCTTCCGTGTAGTAGATGCGGTCCATGTCGTCGAGCGAGGCGTCCGGGGCCCAGGAGGGCGGGTCCTCCTGGTCGTCGCGGGTCCGCCGGGGCCGGCGGGTGCTGGGCCCCTCGCCGTTGCCGGTCGGCGGGGGATCGTCGTCGTCCTCGGCCCGGCCCTTGCCCTTGTCGACCGGCGAGCGGTCGTCGCCGTCACCGAACTTGACCGCGTCCGGGTGCACCGCGTCGACCTTGGGCGTGCGGAAGAGGAAGGCGACCGCGTCGTCGGGGAGGGTGTCCGGGTCGGGGGTCGTCCGGACGGGGGTGTGCTCCGCATCGCCGCTGTCGCCGTACACGTGCCAGGCGCCCCGGTCGACGACGGCGATCTTCCCGTCGGGGGTGAGGCCGATGTGCCGGGCGGTGAGGAGGTGGCCGCCCGCCGCTTCGCCGCCGGTCGTGGGCACGTACCAGACGGGGGCGTCGGCGGCGCGGGCGGTGAGCGGGTCGGGGGAGGCGGTGCCGGTCGCGGCGCGGTGCTTCCACAGGCCGCTCATGACGGTCCTGACCGTTCCCTCGTGCACGGGCGCGGCGAGGTGGCAGGCGGTGAAGCGGATCTCGGTGACGTCGTCGAGCCGGCCCTCGTCGTGGGCGTCGGTGAGCGCCTTGAGGACGGTGGCCGGGTCGTTCGGGGCGTCCGGGTCGGTGTGCATGCCGACGACGAAGACGCCCGGGAGCTTCGGCACCGCCTGGAGGGCAGTGCTCTGGGCGGGGCTGAGGACGCCCAGGGCGATGCCGGAGGGGATGTCCCGGACGGGCGGGCCGGACGGGGTGTCACCGTCGCGCCCGCCGTCCCCGTCGCCGCCGCCGTCCACGACGGTGCTCCCGCCCTCGACGGCGTTCCCGTTCCCGTGGTCGGACCGGTCGCCGGACGGGGTACGGACGCTGTCGTCCGACGGGGTACGGACGCTGTCGTCCTCGGCGCGGGTGTCGGCGCCGTCCGGGCGCGGGGCGTCGTCGACGGGGAGGTACATGAGCCGGTCGTCGCTCGGCGTCTCGAGGTGCTCCCAGTCGTACGGGGAGGGCGCCTCGGGCGTCACCGGAGCCCGCGCGGGAGCCGGGGCCGGGGCGTCGGTGTCCCCGTGCGGTGGGGTGCTGAACCGGTCGTCGCCGCTCAGGGTGACCGGGCGTTCCGTCGGTCCGGGGCCGGGGACCTCCGTGGCCTCGCCCAGCAGGGAGGAGAGGCCCGAGGAGACGGTGGCCCGGGGCGGCGCGGTGGCCGGTCTGTCGCCGGTGTCCCCCTCCGTGGTCGGGCCGTGTTCGGTCCTCCCGCCGGTCGGGCCGTCGTCGGTCCTTCCGTCGGTCGGGCCGTCGTCGGCCCCTCCGTCCGGTGTCAGGTCGCCGTCCGACTCGGTGCGGAACAGCGGGTCCTTGGCGATCTCGTCGCCGAACGACGGCCCGAGGTCCAGGTCGAGCGGCGTGAAGGCGTCGCCGTCGGACGGGGCGTCCGGCCGCACGGGCAGGTCCGTGAAGAAGGGAGTGCCAGTGATGGGGTGGGAGAAGACCCACTTCACCATGTCCTTCATGTCCTGCCTGAAGCTGGTCTCCTGCTGCTCGGAGGTGGGGCGGGGGACCGGCCACGGAGCCGGGTTGCCCGTCATGTTCGACACGAACGAGGCGATGTTGAGGGGGTGCAGCAGCCCGAAGTACTTGCTGTCGGTGGGGTTGTCGGCGTGCTGGTGGGTGAGGACCCAGTTCTGGTACTTCACCATGACCGGCTCGAACGCCCGGTGCAGACCGGCGCTCAGCGCGCCCATGGCCACGCCCGAGGCGAACGGGCCCCCGCTGACCTCGAACGTGCCGTCGCCGAAGATCATGTTGTAGAAGCCCTCGCTCAGCATCTCGTTGGTGCCCTCGTTGAGGAGGGACGAGACCGCGCCGCCGAGCTGGTACATCGGACTGCCCTGGAGCGGGTTCTCCTGCTTGAAGACACGAGCCAGGGCGTTGCTGTGCTCGGAGCGGGCGAACAGCGTCGGCATCGAGTCGGCGAGGTTCTTGAGCGGCGCCAGGTTGCCCAGATCGCCCATGGCCCTGGTGAGGACGTCGGGCAGGTCGGCGTGGTCGGCCCCGGCCCGCCCCCACTTCTGGGTCAGCATCCGGCCGAACTCCTCGCCCGCCTCCTGGGCGCCGTCGTGTGCGAGGTGCTTCTTGAACACCTCCCCCATCTTCTCGGCGAACGAGTGGGCGATGCTGCCCTCGCCGTGCCGCAGGAATCCGGTCTCCAGGTTGCGGGTGACCCCGCCGAAGAGCTCGCCGATGTCCTTGGCGAAGGCCGAACGGGCCTCAGGGGTGGACAGGAGCCCGTCCAGCGGGTTCTCCGCGTCGCCCGCGACGCGGCCCGGGGACCCCGGCGTGCCGGGCACGTCGGAACCCGTGCCCGTCGTCGGCACGTCCCCGGAGCCCGTCCTGCCGGCGCCGGCGCCGGCCGTGTCGCCGCCGCCCTCCGTCCTCTGCGCGGTCGGTACCTCGGGCTTGTCCGCGCCCGGCACCTCGCCCTTGCCTGCGGTCGGACCGTCGCTCTTGCCTGTGGTCGGCACCTCGCCCTTGCCTGCGGTCGGGACGTCGCCCTTTCCGACGTGCGGGGTGTCCGGCCTCCCCGTGCCGGGGACCTCGCCCTTGCCGGTCGTCGGCACGTCCGCCTTGGGCGGGGCGGCCGGGACGTCGCCCCGGCCGGTCGTCGGGGCGCTGCCCTTGCCGGCGGCCGGAGCGCCCGCGCTCCCCGTCGCGGGAGCGGTCGGCTTGTCCCTGGCCCCGGCGCCGACCGGCGTCTCCGCCTTCGGCCGACCGGCGGGGGGAGGGGATACGAGGCCGCCGCCCTCGGTCCTGGCCGGCACCGGCGGGGCCACGTCGGACTTCGGGGGGACCGGCGGCGGGGCCACGTCGTTCTTGGGCGGCACCGGAGGGGCCACGTCGTCCTTGGGCGGGACGGGCGGCGGGGTCCCCTCGGTCCTCTTCGGCGGGACCGGCGGCGGGGTCACCTCCGTCGGCGGCGTGTTGGGCGGCGACGGAGGCAGGTCCTCCTTCGTCTTCACGCCCTCCGGACCACCCGGCTTGCCCGCCCCGCCCGGCGGTACGTCGGGCTTGGGGTTCGGTGCGACGTCGTCCAGCTTGTCGTCGATCTTGTTGAGGACGTCGTCGACGCGCTTGCTGATGATCGAGGCCGGCGGCTTGCCGCCGAGGATCCGGCCGAGCAGCTTGCCGCCGTAGTGGGACAGGATCTCCAGCGGGCCGGCGATCACGCCGCTCAGCGCGCCCTGCTTGACGGAGTCGAGCAGCGACTCCGTGTTCCACCTCGACGTGTGGCCCGAGGTGAGCTGGTAGAGCTGGATCACCGTGTCCTGGAAGACGCCGCCCATGATGCCGATGAAGGTCTGGCTGAGGATCGTCTGGAGCAGCCAGCGGAAGAGCTGGTGGAGGCCTTCACGGGTCGCCGCGAACAGCGCCGACACCGGGCCCCACACCGCGCCGAAGGTGAAGGCGGAGAAGAGGGTGGCGAACAGGATCTCGGCCAGCAGCTGCACGAGCTGGAGGATCGCCATGATCTTCGTGTACTCGACCTGGTTGGCGACCTTCAGCGCCACCTCGGACAGCTGACGGGACAGCTCCGCCGTCTGCTCCAGCTGGTTCGCGCCCGCGGTCTGGCCCGTCAGGTCCCGCATCGAGAGCAGGAACGACTCGGCGGCCTCGCCCTCGAAGTCGTTCTTGACGATCGGGATGAGCTCGATGACGTATCCGGAGAGCGTCTCCAGGTCGTCCGCGATGGAGTGGTAGTGCTCGGCCACCCGCCGCATGAGGTCCTCGTCGGCCTCGGGCCAGTCCATGCCCGACACGAAGGCGAGGAAGTCGGCGATCCCCTCGGGCGGGTTGATGGCCATGGGCGGAGGTCCTCTGATCGGCGGACGGCTGCACCCGGGAGAACGGCGACGGCCGTCCCCGCGGTTCAGGAACGCTCGTCCCCGCGGTTCAGGATCGTCCCGACGGTTCAAGGACGGCCGTCCCCGAGGCGCAGGAACGGCCGCCCCCGCGGTTCGGCAGTGGCCGTCCCCCAGTTCGGAAGCGGCCGTCCCCGCGTTTCAGAAGCCGGCCGCCCGGTCGCCGGCCTCCTCGTCCGACTTCGCCATCGTGTCGGTGGTCTCCTTGCCCGCGTCCGTCACCGCGCCCAGTCGCTTGGTGACGTACGCGAGGGTCTCGGTCAGGTTCTCGGTGGGCTTGTCCACCTGCTTGTGATACACCTTCCCGATCTCGTCCTGGCCCGCCGACTCCTTGTTGATCCGGTTGATCTCCAGGATCGTCCTGCTCAGGTCGGAGAGACAGCGCTGATACTCCTCGTAGTGGGCGAACTTGCCCTTGAGGTCACTGAGGACCTTCAGCTCCTCAGCCACTGAACTCCTCCTGCTTCCCGGTGGGGATGCGGCTCTCGGCCTCGGCCTCGAACTCCTCCTGCTTCGCCTTCTGTTCGGAGGCCAGACGAGCGGCCTCCTCCTCCGCGGCGAACTCCTCCTGCCGCGCGGCCCTCAGCTCCTCCAGGGCCTCCTCCTGGCCGAAGGCCGGGGCCATCGCCCGGAGCGGCTTGAGGAGTTCGTCCATCTCGACCGGCGTCCCGGCGAGCCCCGTCACGCTGCGCAGGTGGCCGCCGAAGTCCTGGAAACCCTTGATGCGCTCGATGACCTCGCTGCCCATCCGGGCCCGTGCCTCGTTGAGGACGGTGACGAGTGCGGCGGCCAGTTCGGCGGGCGCCATCGACTGGTACGCCCTGGTGTGGAAGGTCATCGAGACCACCTGCCCCTGGGGGCCGACCGTCACGGACACCATGCGGTCCTTGGAGGTGACGGACGCGGTCGCCGCGTCCAGTTCGCGCTTGGCCTCCAGCATCTTGTCCCGCTGCTCGTGCAGGGCGGACATCGCGTCCTTGAGGATGCTGTCGAAGTCCATGGTCATGGGGCCGCCTTTCATGGGGGAAGACAGGGGGAGGAGGGGTCGTTCGTCGCGGGCGGGCTCCGTCAGCGGCCGATGACCCCGCTGACGGAGCCGGTGTCGGTGCCCCAGGTGTCCTCGTCCTCGGTGAGCCAGGTGGTGCGTTGCCGGTCCTTGCCCTGGTTGGGCTGGCCGCCGGCGCCGGCCGCGCCGGGGCTCATCGGCGGCATCATCGGGGACTGCGTGGTCTGGGGACCGCCCGCGCCGGTGCCGCCCCCGGTGCCCGTCCCCGTACCGCTGCCGGTTCCGTGGCCGGAACCGGTTCCGCCGCCCGTGCCGCCGGCGGAGGCGGTGGCGTGCGTGCCGCTCGGTTCGCCGAGCATCCGGGCGACCCGCTCGCCGGTGCCGCCGACGCCGCCGCCGACGACCGACGAGACGGCCTTCGTCCCGCTGCCGCCGATGCCGGTGCCGCCCGTACCGCCGGAACCGCCCGAACGGAGGTCGTTCGGATCGAACCTGCGGCCGCTGCCGCCGCCACCGGTGTCGATCCGCTCGAAGACGTCCCTCCCACCGGTGGTGGGGTTCTTCTGCTCCGGGCGGGAGGAGAGGGCGTACTCGGCGTTGGTGAGCAGCTGGTGGCTGCGGCTGATCGGGTTGCCGCCGGAGTCGACGACGACGCCGTCCTTGAGGGTGGCGCCCTTCGGCAGCACGTAGGGGTTGCCGTTGGAGTCGAGCAGCGGCTTGCCCTTGGCGTCCACCACACTGCCGTCCGGCAGGACCTTCGCACCCTCCGGGAGCCGGATCCGGTCGTAGCCGGCACCCGGCGTGCCGCCCGTCTGGTTCTCCTCGCGGGGCGGCTGCTGCGGCTGCGGCGTACCCGTCCTGCCGCCGGGGGGCGCGACGATCTGCTTGCCGTTGGACCCGAGGACCGGGTTGCCCTTCGCGTCGTAGACCTTGCCGTCCTTGCCGACGCGGGACCCGGGCGGCAGCATGACGGGCTTGCCGTCGGCGCCGATGACCGGCTTGCCGTTCTTGTCGAGCAGCGGGACGGTCCTGCCCCCGTTCGCCCCCGAGCCCCCGGAGCCCCCCGCGCCCGGCCCGCCCGTCGTGACGTCGGGGATGGTGATCGGGGGGACCTTGGGGATGTCCGGGAGCCCGCCGGGGTTCTTGCCGTCCCCGCTCCCGCCCTTTCCGTTCCCGCCGCCCTCCTTGCCGGTGGTCGTGTCGGGCACCTTGATGCCGCCCCCGCCCCCGCCCCCGCCGCCGATACCGCCTCCGCCGATGCCTCCCCCGGAGCCCCCGGAGCCGGAGCCGCCCGCGCCGTCGCCGTTCCCGCCCATCCCGTCCGGCAGCCCGGATCCGCCGCCGGCCCCGCCGCCACCGGCCCCGCCGGGCCCGCCCGCCCCGCCCGTGCCGCCGGGAAGGGCGAAGTTCGGCTGGTGGAGCACCGGGGCGAGCGCGGCCGCCAGCTGGAGATAGGCGTCGTCCAGGGGGTTGATGTGGGTCGTCGCGGTGCCGTCGAGGAAGCTGAGCGCCTCCATCCACTCGGTCTTCGCGTGCCGCTCGACCATCCTGACCCAGTCGGGGGAACTGACGTCCTTCCCGTCCCTGTCGTAGAGGGCGACGAAGGTGGAACTGGTGGTGTTGGCTGTGCCGCCACCGCCCGCCGTGGTGACGGTCGAGGTGGTCGACCAGGTGGTGTGGAGCGTCGCGCCCTGCATGAGGGCGTAGAAGTTGGCGCGCAGCAGCTCCACACCGTTGTGGATCCGGTAGTGGAGGGTCGAACCGTCCGTCCTGACCAGGTGGCTCTGGTGCTTCTTCCAGTCCTCGAAGCCCTTGTGCATGCCCCAGGAGGAGTCGACGAGTGCGGTCCTGGCGTCGCCCAGGAGGGTCACCAGGTTCTTGGGCGTGGTGAGGTCCAGCCAGACCTTGTACATCTCGCCGTAGATGACGTTGACGAACTTCTTGAACGAACCGGCGGCGCTGCCCCGCCACTCACTCCCCTCGGACTCCAAGTCGTCGCCCCAGCCCTTGATGATGGGGTTCCACTTCTCCATCCACTTGACGACCCCGTCCACCTGGTTCTTCGCGTTCTCGAACGTGTAGGGGTTGACGACGTCCGTCTTTGCCGTCGACGTCCCGCTCACCAGGGGGAGGAGTCCCTTGTCCGGCTCGTTCAGGAACAGGTTGTACGGCGATTTGGTGTCGTCGAAGTAGCCCGCCCAGTTGGCGCTGAAGCCCACCACGTACCGGGCCTTCCGGTCGCCGTAGGTGGAGACGAACTCCCACCAGAAGTCGAAGACCTTCGAGTAGTCCCTGCTGAAGGGCACGTCCTTCTCGATCCGGAAGGTTCCGAAGTCGGACCAGTCCTTGGAGCCGGGACCGGCCACGGCGTTCCGGGTCGTCAGTGTCCCGGTGCTGTCCAGGAAGATCTTGACGGCCTCTTCCCAGGTCCGCTTGCGCGTCGGCGGCTTCGGGACGATCGGCTGTTCGGTCACATCCGGTTCCTTTCTCCGGTGGGGTGCGGGGTCACGGGGAGGAGGTGGTTCAGGACTTGCCGGTGTTCTGGCCGTCCCGCTGGATGTAGCCGAGGAGCTCCCACATCTCGGCCGTGTCGAGGGATTCCCCGACCGCCTCGCCGAGGATCTGCTTGACGCTGCCCAGGTTGATGTAGCCGCTGTTGGCGATGGCGTTGAGCTTGCCGAGCGCCGTGTCCAGCTCTCCGGCCACCTTGGCGAACAGCTTCTGCACCTGATCGGCGCTGGCCAGGGCCGTCGTGTTGCCCGGCACGAGCTTGCCGTAGTCGCCGACGAGGGTCTGGTTCTTCCACTCGGCGAGCCTCTTCAGGTACGGGTCCGAGATGAACTCGTTCATCAGGCTCTCGAACGCCTTCTGCTTGGCGAGCAGGACGTCCATGGACACCGTGGTGGAGCCGCCGCCGTCCTCGTTGTCGTCGGGTTCGCTGGTCGCCATGGTCCCTCTCCTGTCCTGTGCCGTCCCCGCCGTACGCGGTCCGGCACGGAGAACGGAGGGCCCCCGCCGCGGGGTTCAGCCGGGCCCGGGAACGGCGGAACCCGGCGCGCCCGCGAAGGGTGGGCCGGGTTCCTGGCGGGGTGGGGCTCAGCGCTGGAACAGATAGGCGCTCTTGCGGTCGCCGTTGCGGATGATGCCGTGGGCGTCCGTCAGCAGGTTCGCGCCCTGGTCGAACTGGCGCGACAGCGTGGAGTCCAGGTTGTTCACGACCTGCCGGAACTCGTCGAACTCCTTGGCCGCCTCACCGGTGAACTCCGACTCGATGGCACCGAGGCGCTGCACGATGGTCATCACGGCCGAGCTCATGGCGGCCGCGACCTGCTTCATCTGGTCGTTGGCGTCCTGGAGGGCGCCGTGCTTGATGTCCATGTCCATGGGGTCCATGCGCGTTCCTTACGACAGAAGGGAGGGGAAGAGGAGGGGGTGGGGGAGCGGAGGCGGCGGGGGCGCTCCGCCCCGCTCACTTGCTGAGGATGTCGTAGACGTCGCCGCCCCACAGGTCCATGTTCGACTCGGCCTCACCGGCGGTGTCCGCCATGACCTTGCTGGTCATGCCGACGGCGTCCACGAGGTCCTTGTACTCGGCCATCACCGTGCGGTAGCCGCGCTGCCAGTTCTCGATCTTCGCGATGAACTTGGTCCCCGCGGCGGACTTCATGCTGTCCGCGACCTGCCGGGCGATGTCCTCGGACTGGGCATAGGACCGCTCCATCGTCTGGAGGTGCTCCTCCAGCTCGTTGAGGGTCTGGGTGAGTACCGCTGACGAGACCTTGAGGTTGGCGTTGGGCGCGTCGGTCACCTGAACTCCTTTGTCGTACGGGCCGGGAGGTTCCCGGCAGGGAGAACGGGCGCCTCAGGGAACCGGGTTCACCACCCGCTCGCCGTCGACGGCCGACCCCTTCGCCGCCCGTACGGCCTCCAGGGGCTTCCCGTCCTTCACCTGCTCCCCGGAACAGACCGGTGCCGGCACGCCCGCCGTCGTGTCGACGACACCCGCCGCCGTCAGCGCCGACGGGTCCAGGGCCGGGCCCGACGGCAGCAGGGTCAGCAGCGTCGCCGGCACGCCCACGCCCGCCGCGCCCGCGTAGCCGAGGGCTTTCGCCGACTCCGCCGTCGGCAGCGGGTACTTCACGCCGTTGTCCGCGACCAGATACGTCGCCCCGGCCGCGCCCGCCCCGGACAGCGCCCGGACCAGCGCGCCGCCGCCGGGCCGTACGGAGATCAGGTCCGCCGCGCCGCACGCCGGTGTCACGCCCGGCTGGGGCGTCACCGGACGGCCCGCCACCACCGCCGCGTCGGCCACCACCACCAGGGTGGACGCCCCGCCCTCGACCGAGGGCCGTACGGTCGTGCACACGCCCTGTCCGGGTGCCGGTTCCACCAGCTCCGGCGGCGTCTCCGGAAGGCCCCCGCCCGGCAGCGTCCCGGCCGGCGCCGGATGGGCCGCCAGATCGGCGGCGCCCACCGCGACGGCGACCGCCGGAGCCCCCGCGTACGCCTGCCGCTGCGTGCGCGGGTCACCGCGCAGCAGCTCGAAGGAGGTCCGGTCGAGCGGCGCCAGCCCCTTCGCCGTCAGCACGTACGGTTCACCGCCCGGGCCCGTGAAGAGCTGGCCGACCCGGGTCTCCCGCCCGGCCAGGGCGGGGCCGGGCGCGCCCCGCCCCGCGATCTCCGGCAGGGTCAGGTCCGGCCCCGCCGGCAGGGAGTTGAGGTAGGCCGCCGTCACCGGGAACGAGGCCGCAGCGCCGTAGCCGAGCGCCGCCCCCGCCCCCGCGCCGAGCCGCAGCCGCCGTCCCTGCCACAACACGTGCCCGGTCCCGTCCGAGGCGGCCACCAGCACCGCCTGCCCGGGACCCAGAGCCCGGCCCGTGCCCGCCGCGCCGACGGCCACCGACACCACCGGGCCGGGCCGCCCCGACGCGCCGGCCGCCACCAGCCCGCACACCAGCCAGTCGCCCCGTGCCAGCGCGGACGCGGCCGGCAGCCCGTCCGGCGCACCCACGATCCCCAGCGGGCCGCCGCGCGGCACCGAGCTCAGCGAGCTCAGACCGACCTGCGTCACGGTCATCCGCTCCCCGGCCACCAGCCGGGCACTGGCCTGGTTGAGGACCGGCCGCAGCTCACCCCCGACGAACAGATACCGGGCGCCGGTCTCCTTGACCACCACCAGGGTGCCCGGCTTCGCCCAGCCCGTCGCACCGCCCGGCTTGATCGCCCCGTACAGGGCCATCACCAGGGCGATGACCACGGCGATGAACAGTCCGGTCCGCACCCCGCGGGTGGTCCGCCGGGGCGGGAGGTCCAGCGCGTCGGGCTCACCCCGCAGCATCCCGGCCCCGAGCCTGCTCATCACGAACAGGTGGGCCTGCACCTGGTCGCGCCTGGACTGCATGTGAACTCCTGGGTGGGAAGTAGGTGTCGGGGATCGGAAGGTCTCGGGGCGGGCGGCTCAGCCGGTGAGCCCGCGCACCCACGCGAAGACCCCGGCCTCGGTCAGCGCCAGCGGGATCAGGCTCAGCGCCAGCGTGCTGTGCAGCAGGTCGGCGGCCCGCCCCCAGTACGGCAGCAGTCGCCGCCCCGGTACCGTCCACGAGAAGATCGCGAACGCCGCGGCGGTGGCCGTCAGGCCCGTCAGCAGGCCCAGCCGGCCCGCCGGTCCGAGCGACAGCGCCCACCCGGTCGCGAGCAGCGCCAGCCCGTACACGCCCGGCAGGATCAGGGCCAGCCGCTGCCACCGGGAACCGACCTCGCGCACGTGCAGGACCAGCAGCAGGGACAGGACCGCCGCCAGCGTCACCGGCGCCCACCCGGGCGCGCCCGACATCAGCGTGAGGCACACCGCGAGCAGGGCGCCGGTCACCACGTGGAAGGCGGTCAGATAGCCGTCGGCCACGGCGCTGCGGTCCACGACCTCCCGCGCCGGATACGGCTCGATGTCCTCCTGGAGCTCCTCCGCCCGGCGCGGCAGCGCGGGCAGCCTCATCCCCGACAACCGGAAGGCGAAACCGGGCAGGAACGTCCCGAACGCCACCACCAGCACCGCCAGGGCCCCGGCCGTCTCCGACGACGACAACCCCGCCAGCACGAGCGCCCCCGCCGCGGACGCGGCGACCGAGATCACGAGCAGCCCCAGGAACAGGGGCGCGGAGCAGGCCACCGACGCCAGTGCCAGGACCGAGGCGCCCGCCGCCGCCGAACCGCCCGCGAGCAGCCGGGCGGCCGCCAGGTCGCTCTCGCCCGCCGGCAGCAGCGCCCCGGCCAGGGCCAGGTAGGGCACCGCCGTCGCGCCGAGCGCCGTGCCGGCCCCCGCGTCCCCCACCGCCCGCGCGGCGCTGCCCGCGCCGATCAGCAGCAGGACCCCGGTGCACGCCGACGCGACCACCCGCAGCGGGCCGAGGTCGCCGGAGAGCGCGAGCAGCACGAAACCGCCCGCCAGCGCGAGCAGCGCGACGCCGAGCGCCACATGGTGGGTGAGGGCGGGGGTCCAGCCGTCGCCGCGCCGTTCGAGACCGGCCGCGACACCGTCCACGACATCGTCGAAGTGCGCCTCCGGCAGCGCCTCACGGCGCAGCCGCAGGTGGAGCCGCTCACCGTCGCGCAGCCCCAGGGCCTCCGCGGTCCGCTCCTCGTCCAGCGGTTCCTCACCGAGCCGCTGGAGCACCCAGCCGCCCGCCTCGACCGCCTGCTCGTCGAGGTCGTCCCCGGAGTAGCCGATGATGGTCGGCAACAGGTCCGCCAGGGGGACGTCGGCCGGTACGGAGAGCTCGACCACCTTCTGCGGCCCGTGGAACCTCAACCGGCACAGCCCCGCCACCGCGCTACCGCTCACTGCCCGCGTGTCCTTCCCGCTGTCCAGCCGAGGCCGGAAATCCCTCGGCGGACAGAGGAACGGAAACACCGCGCCGCCGGGTTCAGTCCCTCCCGCCCGGGGCGGCGACAGGGCCTGCCGCCCGCCCGCGCGAGGGGACGGGGACTGAGCCGCTTGCCCGCGCGAGGGGACGGAGGCTGAGCCGTTCGCCCGTGCGAGGGGACGGGAGCTGAGCCGCTTGCCCGCGCGAGGAGGCGGGGGCTGAGCCGTCCCCCGTACGGAACAGGCCGGGAGCCTCAGTCGTCCCCCGTACGAGGAGGCGGGGGAGACTCAGTCGTCCCCGCGCCCCGCGCCCCGCAGCTCCCGTACGAGCGCCTCGACGCCCTCCTCACCGCGGCGGGCCACCAGGACCGCCGCCGCCCCGGCCACCGACCGCCGCTCGCCCTCGCTCCAGCGTGCCGCCGACGGATGCTCGTCGACCACGAACACGCGCGCGATCAGCAGGGCCTCCGGATCCGGCGGCCCGGCCGGGGCCGCGGTCCCGAGCAGCCGGACGAGCGCGGCCGTCACCTCGGCGGCGGTGGCCTCCGGCACGTCGAGACCGGTCACGGTCCCGCCGGTCGGGTCCTCGTCCTCCGGCCCGACGTCCGGCAGCCACGCGCGGGGGAGAGCCCCTGCCTCATCCCCCGCCTGGCCCCCCGCCTCGTCCACCCCGCTGAACCCGAGCCCGTCCCGCGTCCCGGTGCCGCCGTCCCCGGCCCCGTCCCGGGCCCCGGCGCCTTCATCGTGACCGTCCACCGCTCTCCTCCCGACGCCGCCCTGGCGGGCGCACGCCCACTGCCTCGACCACCCGCGCGACCGGCCGGACCGGCGTTCCGGGCGGGACGGCGCGCGTCCGTACGCGCGCCCGCTCTCCTCTGATCCTTCGCTCCCTCCCCGTTGCAGTGGTCAACGATCCTCCTCGCCGCCGGGTTCATCCGTCGGCGCCCCCCAACCGGGTTGAACCACCCCGCACCCGCCGTCCGTTCCCGACTGACGAGGAAACCGCACGAAGTCGGCCGCCCGGCGTTGCGCCAGGCGTGAGGAGCGTTGTTCGTTGAGCGTGGTGCAAGTCAACCGCCCGCCGCGGCGGCCGGGTCCCGAGATGCCCGACGGCGAGATCCAGCTCCAGGAGCCGCCCGGCCTGCCCGAGAAGCAGAGCGGCGTGGGCACCATCATCACGATAGTGCCGATGGCGCTGTCCTCGCTCTCCATGGTCTTCATCTTCCTGCGCCCCAACGGCGGCATCATGACGTACATCGCCATGGGCACCATGGCCGTGTCCGCGATCGGCATGGTCGTCACCCAGATCATGCGCGGCAACGCCGACCGCAAACAGGAACTCACCGGCGAACGCCGCGACTACCTGCGCTATCTCGCACAGATGCGGCGGCAGGTCCGCAAGGAGATCCACCGCCAGCAGGAGGCCCTCGCCTGGCGCCACCCCGACCCGGCCGAACTGCCCTTCCTGGTGCGGACCTCACGCCTCTGGGAACGCCGCTCCTCCCACCCCGACTTCAGCGACGTACGGATCGCGCTGGGATCCCAGCGGCTCGCCGTCCGTCTCGCCCCCCTCGCCACCAAGCCGGTCGAGGACCTCGAACCGCTCAGCGCCCACGCGCTGCGCCGCTTCATCCACGCGTACGGATCCATCGCCGACCAGCCCGTCGCCATCCACCTGCGCGGCTTCGCCCACGTCCTGATCCGCACCGCCGACCCCGGCACCGAGCCCGGGACGGACGCCCCGCCGGAGGACGACCGGGCCCGCTCCCTGGTCCGCGCCATCCTCACCCAGCTGGCCACCTTCCACGCCCCCGACGAGCTGCGCGTCGCCGTCGTCACCGCCCCGGACCGGCGAACCCACTGGGAGTGGACCAAGTGGCTCCCGCACGCTCTGCACCCCCACGAGACGGACGGCGCCGGACCGCTGCGGCTCGTCGCCGGCAGCATCGGCGAACTGGAGCAGCTGCTCGGCGAGGAGTTCGGCGCCCGGCCCCCGTACGAGCCCGACGCCACACCCAGCCGCGACGAGCCCTACACCGTCGTCGTCCTCGACGGCGCCGTCCTCGCAGGCCCCCACCGGGCCGCGCTCGGCGGCTACCGCAACGCCACCGTCGTCGACATCGGCTCCACCCTGGACTGGAACCACGGTCGCCTCACCCTCCGGCTGCGGATCACCGGAGCCCCCGACACCCCCGGAACCCTGGAGATGATCGGCGCGGACCGCAACCGAAAGGACCAGACCACCCCCCTCGGCGTCCCCGACGCCCTGCCCCTCGCCGCCGCCGTCCGGCTGGCCACCGCCATGGCCCCGTACCGCCTCGGCGACAGCTTCGACGCGGGCGAACCCCTGGAGACCGACTTCGACCTCGCGGGCCTGCTCGGCATCCCCGACCTGCACCGCTTCGACGTCAAGGAACAGTGGGCGCGGCGCAACCAGTCCAACAAGCTCCGCGTCCCGCTCGGCCTCGGCCCCGACGGCACCCCCATCGACCTCGACATCAAGGAGTCCGCCCAGGGCGGGATGGGCCCCCACGGCATGCTCATCGGCGCCACCGGCTCGGGCAAGTCCGAACTGCTGCGCACCCTGGTCCTCGCCCTGGCCCTCACCCACTCCTCGGAGATCCTCAACTTCGTCCTCGTCGACTTCAAGGGCGGCGCCACCTTCCTCGGCCTGGACGGCCTGCCCCACACCTCGGCCGTCATCACCAACCTCGCCGACGAGGCCGACCTCGTCGACCGCATGCGCGACGCCCTGCACGGCGAGATGATCCGCCGCCAGGAGCTCCTGCGCGCCGCCGGGAACTACGCCTCCCTCCTGGAGTACGAGACCGCCCGCGCCGCCGGCACCCCGCTCGACCCGCTGCCCACCCTCTTCGTCGTCGTCGACGAGTTCTCCGAGCTGCTCGCCGCCCACCGCGACTTCATGGACCTCTTCGTCATGATCGGCCGCCTCGGCCGGTCCCTCGGCGTCCACCTGCTGCTCGCCTCCCAGCGCCTCGACGAGGGCCGCGTGCACCAGCTGGAGTCCCACCTTTCGTACCGGATCGGCCTGCGCACCTTCTCCGCCATGGAGTCCCGGGGCGTCCTGGGCGTCCCCGACGCCTACCAGCTGCCCTCCCAGCCCGGAAACGGCTACCTGCGCAGCGACATCTCCACCCTCAGCCGCTTCAAGGCCGCCTACGTCTCCGGCACCTACCGGCCCAAGCGGCGCCCGGCCGCCCGCCGCTCGGTCATCGAGAGCCAGGTCGTCGCCCTCGGCACCGAGTACGTGGCCCCGCACGTGCTGCCCGCCACCCCCGACCCCCAGGAGGAGACGCCCGCCGAGGAGACCGGCACCCTCCTCGACATCGCCGCCGAACGCCTGGTCGACGCCGGTCCCCCCGCCTACCAGGTGTGGCTGCCCCCGCTCGACGTGCCGCCCACCCTGGACGAACTCCTGCCCCCGATCGGCCCCGACCCCGAACACGGCTTCACCGCCGAGGGCGAGGTCCGCGGCGGCCTCAAGGTGCCCGTCGGCGTCGTCGACAAGCCCTTCCAGCAGGTCCGCGACCTGCTCGTGGCCGACCTGGGCGGCGCCGACGGCCACATCGGCATCGCCGGCGCTCCCCAGTCCGGCAAGTCCACCCTCATCCGCACCCTGATGACCTCGCTCGCCCTCACCCACACCCCCGCCGAAGTGCAGTTCTACTGCCTGGACTTCGGCGGCGGCGCCCTGTCGAGCCTGCGCGGTCTGCCGCACGTCGGCGGTGTCACCGGCCGGCACGACCCCGACCGGGTCCTGCGCACCATCGCCGAGGTCAACGCCGTCGTCACCCGCCGCGAGAAGTACTTCGCCGAGCAGGGCATCGACTCCGTCGCCGCCTTCCGCCGCAAGAAGGCCGCCGGTGAACTGCCCGACGACCCGCACGGCGACGTGTTCCTGGTCATCGACGGCTGGAACACCCTGCGCCAGGAGTTCATGGATCTGGTCCAGCCCCTCACCCTCATCTCTCAGCGGGGCCTCAACTACGGCGTCCACCTCCTCGTCGGCACCACCCGCTGGGGCGAGGTCACCGGCGCCCTCCGCGACCAGCTCCAGACCCGCTTCGAACTGCGCCTGGGCGACCCCGTCGACTCCGTCGTCAACATGCGGGCGGCGGGCAAGGTCCCCAAGATCCCCGGCCGCGGCCTCACCGCCGACCAGATGCACTTCCTGTGCGCGCTGCCCCGCATGGACGGCATCGGCACCGCCCACGACCTCGGCGAGGGCGTCGCCGACCTGATCGACGTCGTCGCCGACCACTGGACCGGACCTCGCGCCCCCGAGGTCCGGATGCTCCCCCTCGTCCTCGACCCCGCCGACCTCCCCGCGCCCCACGGCTCCCTGCGGATTCCGCTCGGCCTGGAGGACACCGAGGTCCAGCCGCTGTGGCACGACTTCTCCCGCGACCCGCACCTGATCGTCGTCGGCGACAGCGAGACCGGCAAGACCAACCTGCTCAAGCACGTCGCCACCCAGATCATGCGCGCCTACACCCCCGACCAGGGCCGCCTGATGCTGGTCGACTTCCGCCGCGAGATGTACGAGACCGTGCCCGAGGAGTACCGCCTCGGCTACGCCGTCTCCGTCGACCCGCTCCGCCAGATGATCACCGGCGCGGGCAAGGCCATCGCCAACCGGATCCCGGCCGCCGACATCACCCCGGACCGGCTGCGGCGGCGCGACTGGTGGAGCGGACCCGAGCTCTTCGTCCTCGTCGACGACTACGACCTCGTCAACGGCTCGATGACCTCCCACCCCTTCGCCGCCGTCCTCGACAACCTCGCCCAAGGGGCGGAGATCGGCCTCCACATCATCGTCGCCCGCTCCGCCAACGGCGCCGGCCGCGGCCTGTCCGACCCCCTCCTGCGCAGGCTCCAGGACGTCAACACCCCGGCCGTCCTGCTCTCCTGCCCGACCACCGAAGGCCACCTCTTCGGCGGCACGAAGCCGAAGGTGCTGCCCGCCGGACGCGCACAGCACATCACCCGCCGCCGCACGGTGCAGCTGCAGACTCCGCTGCTCGACCCCGACGCCCGGACCCCGCAGAACGGACACCCCGGATGACCGCCTCCGCCCCCGCCCCCGTCTCCGGCCCCGCTCCCGCCTCCGCCCCCGCCCCTGTCTCCGGGACGGGCACCCACCCCGTCGGCCCGCACCTGGTGATCTCCTCCACGGAGACCGCCGCCGCCCTGGCCCCCGTCCTGGACGGCCTGCCCCCGCTGCCCGGCACGCTCCTGGTGCTGGCCGCCGCCCCGGATGCGGCCCCGTTCCTCCGCCGCACCCTGCCCGATCTGGTACTCCTCGCCCGGGAGCGCGGTGCGACCCGTCTCCTCCTCGCCGCCTCGGGCCTCGCGGCCCCCGGCCCGGACGGCGCCCGCCCCGTACGCGCCGTCGCCACGGCGGCGGACTTCACCGTGATCGCCCCGGACGGTGTGGCCAGCGTCGAACCGGACGGTTCGCTGCGCCTCGCGGAACCGGGCACCTGGTGGCTGGCCGAACCGGGGGAGGAGCCCCGCGAACTGGGCCCGGGCTGGCCCCCGGAGGCGGCGGACACCCCGGAGCCGGAGACCGCACACGACGGGACCGAGTCGCTGCCGCCTCCTGCCCCTCCCGTCCCCGTGGTGGCGGAGTCTCAGGGGGGCACGCACGGACTCCGCCTCACGGCGCCGGAGAAACCGGAGGAGGACGTCCGTACGGTTCTGGGCGGAACCTGGCTCGGAGCACTGCCCGATGCGGCCGCGCCACTGATCGGCGTCCCCCCGGACACGTACCTCCTGGGCGTCGGCTCACCCGCCCGCCCCGCCCTGCCCACCGCCGAACTCCTCGCCCGGGCGCCGGCGGCGACGGCGGACGCGCGGCACCTCCTGCTGTCCGCGCCGTGGGCCGAGCCGTCCGACCTCGTCGACATGGCGGCGGCTCTCGCGGACGGTCTCGACCGTACGGTACGGGCCGCGATCGGCCTTCCCGTACGGACGGCCGACGACCACGCCACCACCTTCCTCGACGAACGGGGCGCACCCACCTGGCAGCCCCTCCTGCTCGAACTCGCCGCTTCCCCCGCGCACCACCGCGTGGTGCCGTCCGCATGGCTGCGGCCGTCCGGACCGGAGGCGAAGGCACCGGCCCTGTACGCGTGCGCGGAACCGGAAGGCTGGCTCCTCGAACTCGTCCCGGCGGGCGTCTGGCTGCGCCCGGCCGACCGGCGGCCCGACCCGGCGCCGCGTACGAGACACCCCGACCCGGCCCGCCCGGCCCTGATCGTGGGCGACGGCGCCCACCCGTTGCCGCCCGAACTCCTGCGTGCCCTGCCCGCCGTCCTGGCCACGCTTCCCGACCTGGGGGGCACGGAACCGTACGGCCTGCTGTCCCACGGCACCGCGTCGGACGAGGCCCAGGCACGCGCATGGGCGGAGGAACTGAACCTGCGCTGGCTGGGATCCACCGCCGTGAGCGCACCTCAGCAGGAGCAGGAGCAGGAGCAGGAGCAGGAGCAGGAGCAGGCACCAGCGCCGGAGCACGTACCAGCGCAAGCACCAGCACAGGCGCAGGAGGCACAGACACAGGCGCAGACGCAGGAGGCACAGCCGGCACCGGTCACCCCGCCCCTGCGACCCTCCACCGTCGCGGCACCGGAGCCCTCCACCGTCCCGGCCGCACCGGGCGGCCGCAGCGCCCCGGGCGACCGGGCGGCCCTCCGGGACCTTCTGGGCGAGAAGTACCACATTCTCGCCAGCAAGGCGGAGCTCCTGGCCTCCCGGCTGCCGTCACTGCGCTCCCTCGCGCAGGACGGCCTCAAAGCGGATCTGGTGGCCATCGCCCTGCATCAGGCCGATGTCCCCGACCTGGTGTCCCGAGCGGGGCTGGCCGAGGCGGCGAGGGCGGCCGGGCCCGGCCCCTTCACTCCGCTGCTGCGCTGCCTGGACTCGGGTCTGCGCCGCCTGCCGGGGCACTACGGGGCCGTCATGCTCGCGGCTCCGGTGGAGGAGGTGCCGCTGGACCGGTACGCGCGGGGCTCGGTCCTCGTCGAGCCCGCGGCGGTGGCGGCCGTCCCGGCGTGCGACGCGGAACTGGAGGGCGCGGTGGAGTTCGGGATCTGGTCCACCACCGGCCGGCGCACGTCGGTCTTCCTCGGCACGGACGACGAGGCGGAGGTGGTGTTCCCCCCGGGCACGGCCTTCTCCGTCCTGGCCCTTCACCTGCCGGAGGACGACACGGCGCCGATCCGCGTCCTGCTCCGCGAGATCTCCCCTGCGGAGACCGACCCCACGGACGACCGCTTCCGCAAGCGTGACGAACAGGCCCGCACCCGCCTGACCGAATGGTTCGAGCGCAGAGACATGCTGCAACCCCACGACCGCCGCCCCCTCCCGGACGCCTCCCGCTTCCACGTGGCCCCCGGGGCGGGCCCGAGGGCCCGGGTCGGGCGGACATAGGACGTGAGGCTCAGGAGACACCGAAGCCCGCGCCGGCCCGCCTCCGGCGAGACGCGGGCCGGCGCGGGCTTCGGTCGTCAGCTGACGGGGATGCCGGGGTTGGTGAGCGCGGTGCCTCCGATGACGGTGTTGTCGGAGGTGATGGTGACCGGGCAGGAGCCCGTCCGGTTGGTGACGTTGATGGCGTACTTCGCGGCGGCGCTGCCGCTCGCCCCCGTGAGGTCGGAGCGGTTGTTGCGGAAGACGGTGCCGCAGCCCCAGCCCGGGTCCTGGGTGTGGGTCTCGAACCCGTGGTTCATCGTGCGGACGCCGATGTTGTTCTCGATGACGTAGTTGTTGCCCTTCACGTCGATCCAGGAGTCGTCGTAGTTGGCGTTGGTCAGACCGTTGCCGTCGAAGCGGTTCCCGGAGACCAGACCTCCGGTGGTGCCTTCCTTCAGGTCGATGTTCTCGCCGCCGATGTTCGGACCGATCACGTTGTTCAGGATCTGTACGTGGTCGCTCTTGTCGGAGAGCGTGTTGGCGGTGCCGACGTAGACGCCTTCGCCCTTGCCGTCCCGCGCGGTACCGGTGTCGTGCACGGTGGAGTTGCGCAGCACCCCGTAACTGGAGGACTGGCGGAAGTGGACGCCCTCCATCTTCATGTGGTTCACCGTCACCGAGTCGAGCACGACGTGGTCGGAGGCGTCGACCATGATGCCCTTCTGCGCCCCGGTCACCGTGATGCCCTGCACGGTCCAGTAGGGGGCGTTGGCCAGGGACAGGCCGTAGCCGCCGCCGGTCGTGGTGGTGAGGACGGCGCGGGACGTGCCGATCAGGGTGATCCGGGCCGTGGCCCTGCCTGCCGTGGTGATCTTGAAGTTGCCCTTGTAGGTGCCGTCGGCCAGCTGGATGGTCCTGCCCGGGACGGCGGCGGTCAGCGCGCTCTGCAGATCCTTGGCGTTGGTGACCCTGACCGTGTTGCCGGGCGTCGCGGTCGGCGTCGGCGTGGGCGTCGGAGTGGCGCTGGCCGTAGGTGTCGGGGTCGGCGTCGGTGTCGGGGACGGCGAGTGCGAAGTCGGCTGGGACGGAGACGGCGTGGTGCCCCCCGGGCTCAGGGAGACGTCGTCGGCCTGGTAGGGGCTGCCGTACCAGCCGCTGAGTGCGACGGTGACCTGGGTGGTGTCCGGGCCGGTGGTGAAGGTGCGGGTGAGCTGGGTCCAGGCCGGGGCGTTGGCCCAGGTGGAGGTGGAGACGCCGGTGCCGGAGGCGCCGAGGGTCACGTACGAGCCCTTGACCCAGGCGGTCAGGGTGTAGGCGGTGTTCGGCTGCACGGTCACGGTCTGCGTGCAGGCCCCGAGGTCGCCCGCGCCGGGGGTGGCACTCAGCGCGGAGCCGCCGGAGCGGGGGGCGGTGGCCGTGGGGGCGGCCGTGCCGGTACAGGTCCAGGGGGCGAGGCCGGGGGCCTCGAACCCTGGATTGCCGAGCAGTTCGCCGGCCGCTCTCGCCTGGGCGGGGAGCAGGGTGAGCAGGGCGGAGCCGAGGCAGAGGGCTCCGGCGGCGCCGAGAACACGGGGGAGGCGGCGTCCGTGGTGTGTCATGAGGGGGCGCTCCGATGCGGGGGGAGAGCGGATCTGGGCCTGCGCACCCACAACTTGGACTAGACCAATGCTGAAGTCAAGAGGTCGGAAGCCGGGCTGAGGCCGAGGATCGTGGGGTGTTCGGGCGTCGGCGGCCGCGAGGGGGTTCCGGTGCGGGCTCCGCCCCGGCGTAGGAACGGTCGGCCGGATCGGCTGCGAGTGCGAGGGTGACCGTGTCCTTGGTCGGGCCGTCCTCGGTGAGGGCGCGGTCGAGCTCCCACCCGTCGGAGTGGAGGGGAGTGCCGGGCTCACACGGTCGTACGGTGGCGGTCGGCGAGGTCCTGGCGGAAGGCCTTCACCGCGGCGGCGCGGGTGGGCGCGAGCCTGGCGTGGTCGCGCAGCGGGGACGGCTTGCCTTCCGGGAGACCGCTGGCGGCCTTCCGGAACACGGAAGCCTGGTCGCTGCCCCGGTCGCGGGTTGGTCCCCGCTGCCCCGATGGCATCCCGGGGACGAACCACAGGCGGGGATCACCGCTGCCCTCGCTCCGGGGTCTCAAGGATCCAGGACCTGATCTTCTCCCCCTGCCGGTCGGCCTCGCGGAAGGCTGCCGACCTCGCGCCGGCGAAGGCCCGCCCGACCCCCGCGGCCTCCGCGAGGGCGTTGAGGGCCTCTTGGCGGCGCCCCGTGTCGGCCAGCCGGACGGCGAGGTTGTTCAGACTCATGGCGAGGTCCACACGGACTTCGGGGGATCGGTGTGCGGCCAGTTGGCCGTAGAGCCGGACGGCTTCCTCGGCGGCTCGCAGTCCTTCCTCCCGCCGGCCGAGGCCGCCGAGCCGGTTGCTCAGGTTGGTCAGGCTCCTCGCCAGGGCCTCGTCGTGGGGCCCTGGGCCGGGCCGGGTGTCCGGGCCGGCCAGTTCGCGGTTGATCCGGACGGCCTCCTCGATCGAGTCGAGGGCCTCGCCCGGGCGGTCCGCGTCGGCCAGGCGGTTGGACAGGTTGCTCAGGAGGGCGGCGAGGCCGGGGCCGTACGTCTCCGGTTCCCGCCGCGCCAGTGGCCGGTACAGCGACACCGCCTCGGAGCCGGTGGCGAGTGCTTCCGCGGTCCGGCCGGTCTCGGCCAGCCGCACGGAGTGGTTGCCGAGCGTCCGGGCGAGGTCGGGGGCGGCGGTCTCGGGGCTGCTCGCGTACTGCTGACGGAAGAGCTCCACCGCTTCGTCGACGGTCGCGAGCGCCTCGTCCAGGCGCCCGTCGTCGGCCAGCCGGTTCGACAGGACCCGAAGACTGCGCGCGAGGTGGAAGGAATGCCCGTCCGGATCCTGCCGCGCGAGCGCGCGGTAGCGCCGGACGTTGTCGGCGGCGACGGAAACATCCGCCCCCTTCCGCGCGGCTCCCTCCGGTTCCAGCCCCTCCGGCCCCTCCATCCCCGCCGTGCCCACTGCACCCCGGCCCGCCCCGGGGACGGCCGGTCGAGCGGACGCCCGGGCGAAGGCCGCCGCGAGCGTGGCGGCGGAGGGCCGGCGAGCCGGGTCCTTGTCCAGGCACCTCCAGAGCGTGTCCGCGAGCTTCGGGGCGATTCCCGACGTCGCCACCGCGCGCCGGCCGTCGGGGGTCCTGGCGTCGGACCACCTTCCCGTGAGGAGGGACAGGAGCAGGGCGCCGGCGGCCGCCACATCGCCCTGCGAGGTGAGTGAGGAGCCGTCGTCGTCCGGCCCGAGATACGCGTCGCTGCGCGGGAAACCGGCACCGTGGTCGTTGTCGGCGCCGTCGACGCTCGCCGCCATCCAGCCGACCAGCCGGACATCGCGGTCGGTCACCAGGACGGCCCTCGGCGCGAGCCCGCCGTGGACGATTCCGAGATCATGGGCGCGGCCGACCGCGCGGGCCACGTCCAGGCCGATCCGCAGGAAGACCGCTTCCGGGACCGAACCCCCGTACTCCTCCAGGAACGCGCGCAGGTTCGGCGCGGGACCGGAGGACGGGTCGTCCGCGCGCCGGTGCACCAGGGCCGCCGCGACCCACGGCCGCACGGGGGCGGGGGAGGTCCGTACGTCGAGCAGCTGGGGCGCGTACGTGCCGGCCATGCGGAGCAGGCACTCGGACTCGGTCCGTACGAGCTCCCCGGCCGCCTCCGGTCCCCGGTCGTACTCCGGCGCGGGCGCGCGGACCGTGACGGCGGTCCCGTCCTCGTCCAGGGCCAGGTACATCACCACGTGGAACCAGCCCTGGGCGCTGCGGGCGTACGGCCGGAACCGGCCGAACCTCACCGGATCGTCCGTCAGGAGCGGTTCCCAGCCCGGCGGCAGCTGGTCGGGACGGGGGAGGGGCGGCTCGGTCACGGTGCCGTGGCCGCCGGACTCCGCGCCGACGGGCACGACGGGTTCCGGCCCCGCCACCGCTGTGCTCGGCCCGGGACCGGGCACGGCGGGCTCCGGCGCCGTCCCCGCCGTGCGCGGCCCGGGACCGGGCACCGGGCCGCCGGCTCCCCACGGCGCGATCCCCAGCCGGCGCAGCAGTTCCTCCTTCAGCCAGCCGAAGGAGCGTCCGGCGTCCCCGATCACGGCGGAGCCGTCCGGGTGCCCGACCCAGGCGGGGAAGACGGGGGAGCGGCCGACGGCGGCCTCGATGTGCGCGGTGACCGCCCGGGTGGTGCGGAGCAGTTCCTTCGGCGAGACGGCGGTGAGGAGGAGGCGGCGGGCGTCGCCGGGGAAGTCGTATCGCCGGTGATGGGGCAGGCGGTCCGGGGAGTCGGTCGTGAGCTGGTGCATCAGGCCGCCCAGGAACACCTCCGAGAGGTGGCCGGGGTCGGTGGGCGGCCCGAGCGCGGTCTGCACCAGGCGCATGACGGGCGGGGTGACGGGTGAGACGGCGGCGAGGTGGGCCGCGAGCCGGTAGGCCTCGGGCGAGGCGGCGTCCCGGAACCGCAGGACGGCGTCGGCGCCGTCAGCGGGGCCGGTCCCGGCGGCGGGCCGGCCCGGCCGGTTGCGGCCGGGGATCCACAGGGGCAGGACGGCGGTGCCGCCGGGTGAGGCGATGAGCCGCGCCCAGTCGCCGACGGCGGCGGGGGTCGGTTCGAGGACCGGGACGGGCACGGAGTCGAAGTGGACGAGGTCCGGCGGGAGCACCGGGTCGGTGACGTGCCAGGCGCGGGTGGGCCCGCCGCGGCGCCGGGTGGTGACCCGCCAGGGCCGCGCGGCGATGCCGGAGCCGTCCCAGAGCCGGGTGGGCAGTGCCTGGACGACGGCGGTGGGGCCGCACCGCGCCCAGAGCTCCATGACCCGCCGCATGCGGCCGTCCCGCCATGCCTCGCCCACCCCGTCGCTGACGACGAGCACGAGCGTGCTCCCCGTCGGGTCGCTCAGGGTCTCGGGCGCCCGGAGCCTCCCGCTGCCGGTGTACGGGCGGGTACGGAGCAGTGGTGTCGCGCCGCGGGTGTCGAGTCCGTGGACGCGTACGTCGCGGAAGGCGCCGGCGCGTTCCATCAGCGCCCGGAGCTCGGCGGCGAGGCGCTGCCAGAGGACCATGGAGACACCGTCGTCGACGATGAGGGCGAGGGAGAGCCAGCGGCTCCTGACCGGGCGGGTGACGGTCTCCGGCATGCCGGTGTCGGCCAGGGCCGTCACCGTGCGCGCGATGTCGAGCTCGTGGCGCCGATGGTCGGGGAACCGTTGCCGCAGCGGGCGCAGGGACTTCCCGAGCCGGAGTTCGCCGGCGGCGGCACGGCCGTCGGGGGCGCGGACGGGGAGTGCCGCGACCTGTGGCGCGGCGGTGTTCCGCGCCGGTTCGGCCGTCGCCAGGACCGGGCGGGCGGGACCCGGGTCGGGCGGGCCGGCCGTCGCCGGCTCGCGGGGTTCCCCGGCGCCTTCGGCGCCGGGCCCGGCCGGGGACGGGGCGTCGGCCGCCTGGGCCTCGGCCGGCCCGTACGGGGACTCCGGTGCGGCGGCGAGCCGGGCCAGCGGACCTGAGCCCCGGGGCATTCTCCCGGCCAGCCAGAGGGCGTCGAGGAGTTCCTCCCGGGACAGCTCGGCGCCGCTCTCGGCGAGGACCTGCGTCACGCGTGTGATCACGGCGTCACACGGCCCCGCCGAGCCGGTGCAGGACCGCTTCGAGGAGGGAGCCGGCGTCGAGGCCGATGCCGCCCTTGCGGAGGAACACGGCGTTGAGGAGCTGGTCGGTGGCGAGTTCACCGGAGGCGCGGCGGTCCAGGAACTCCTCCAGCAGGTCGTCGACGCCGTCGAGGGCGCCGGCGCCGAAGTGGGCGGAGACGATGTCCCGGAGGCGCTGCTCGTCGGGTTCGGGCAGTTCGAGGCGGACACAACGTCGGAGGAACGCGGCCGGGAACTCGCGTTCGCCGTTGCTCGTGATGATCACGACGGGGAACTCACGGCACCGGACCCGGCCGCGGGGGACGGCGGCGGGACGGTCGGGGTCGTCGGTCTGGACGTACACCGGCGCGTGGTCCTCCGGGAGGCGGGCGAGTTCGGGGATCACGAACCAGCCCTCCTCGAAGACCGTGAGGAGGTCGTGGGGCAGGTCGATGTCCCCCTTGTCCAGCTCGTCCACGAGCAGCACCCGGGGGCGTTCCCGGGGGACGAGGGCGTTGCCCAGCGGGCCGAGCCGGACGTAGTGGCCGATGTCGGGTTCCCCGCCGTCGGCGTCGCGCCGCAGGTTGGCCTCGCGCAGCCGGCCGACGGCGTCGTACTCGTACAGCGCCTCTTGTAGGGAGGAGCGGCTGTTGACGGGCCATTGCAGGACGGGGCCGAGGGTCAGTTCATGGGCGATGGCGTGGGCCAGCGAGGACTTGCCGGTGCCGGGGTGTCCCGTCACCAGGAGCGGCCGGCGCAGGTGGAGCGCGGCGTTCACGACCTCGGCCTCCTCGGGGCCGATGAGGTAGGGCCGGGACGCGGCGGTGGTGTGTCCCTCGGCCGGGTCCTCCCGGTCGAACCGCCGCCACGGCGGCGCGGGAGGGAACGGCGTGCGCCGCGGAGTGCCGTCACCGCTGAAGAGGCGCCAGTCGGCGTCCTCGGGCCGGGTGCGGGCCTCCGGGTCGGCCGCGGGCTCCGGGGTCGTCATGGCGCGTGGGTTCCTTTCGGTGGATCGCTGAAGAGCAGCGGGGCGGGCGCGGGGTGCCGGCCGTCCTGTTCCCAGACGAGGGAGGGGCGGGCCGCCCGCTCGCCCGGGTAGGCGAAGGTGCGGCTCCTGAAGTCCCGGACGCGCTCGGGGAGTTCGTCGGGCCGGCCGGCGGGGCGGAGGGTGTGGAGCCGTTCGCTGTCCTCGTACGAGGCGGCGGCGCGGTCCCAGAGGACGACGGGGACCCCCATGGCGAGGCAGATCTGCAGCCAGGTCGCCCGTTCCCCGGCGGGGCCGTTGAGGACCACCTGGGCGGCGTCACGGTGCTCGCCGCCCAGGAGGTGCCTCAGCTGGCGTCCGTCGCGGCAGGCCGGGTCGGTGACGAGGGCCTGCGCCGGGCCGTGCTGCCAGCGGCGTCGCTGGTCCTGAGCCCGCTGGGGCCGGTAGTCGGTCATGTCGGGGCAGCTCAGGGTGACGCGGTACTCCACGCCGAGGGGCTGCCCGCCCATGATGTCGTCGGACGTGTCCGGCTCCCATTCGTCGACCGCGAGGTGGAGGTCCGTGCGGTCGACGACGACCGTCACCCACGGCACGTGGTCCTCCTGCCCGGGTTCCGCGGCGGTGGCGGCGACCGTGTCCGCCAGGCAGCGGGCCGCCTCCTCGGGGGTCTTCGGCACGGTCCTGGCGTCGTGGAGCACGGTCCGCGACCCGTCCTCGCCGGCCAGCAGGATCCGGCAGCGGTACAGCTCCTGGTCCGTGGAGTCGTCCCTCTTCAGCTCCATCACCACCCGCGCCACCGGCGCTGTCGGCCGGTGCGCCCAGGCGGAGGCGTCGACCCGCCTCTCGCGCAGGGCGTCGGGGTGGATGCCGAGCCGCCGGGCCGTCTCCTCGGACCAGGAGCGGAGCCCGGCCGCGACCTCGTCGGCGGCGGCGGCCGCCACGTACTCGACGAGGCGGAGGAGCGCCGGTACCGGTGGGGTGCCCTCCGGGACGCGCTCGCTGTCGGAGAGCGCCTCCAGTTCCTCGACCAGACCGCCGAGGTCCTGTTCGGAGACGGTGGGGCGGGTGAGGATCTCCGGCAGGACGGCGTATCGCAGCGCCTCGCGGGCGGCTCGGGGCAGCAGCGTGGGGTGTTCCTTGCAGACGGTCCGCAGCAGGTCGAGCAGGCCGTCGTACTCGTGCGGGGACAGCAGGGACACGCCGTCGAGGAGGCGCGCCCGTACGAGGAGGCCGGTGAGGCCGGCCCGAGCCCGTTCGTCGGCGGCGGCGAGGCCGCCGCAGAGCGTGGCGAGCGCGCGGGGGTGCGCCGCGACGAGGGCGGCGAGGTCCGCGACGCTGGGTTCGTACCGGATGGTCTCGTAGCCGAGTTCCCGCGCGAGTTCCCGTGCGTGGGCCCAGCGGGCGACCGGGTCGGCGAGCAGGGGCCTGAGGAGATTGGCCAGTGCGCGTTCGGTGGGTGGGCACCCGTCGGCGGGTCCGGCTTTCGGCGGGGCCGCGCCGATGTCGATCAGGCGGGGCGGGCCCTCGGGGCGTCCGGCGAGGTGGGCCGTGAAGCCGCTGTCGTCGACGAAGGCGTGCGCGGGGACCGCGCGCAGGCGGCGGTTGGCGAAGGCCCGGTCGTCGTGGACGACAACTCCGACGAGGTGGTCGTCGCAGAAGACGGCCGCTCCGGAAGCTCCTCCCCAGGGCTTCTCGCCGTCGGCTCCGGCGGCCGGGGCGGGCTCCTGGTCGAGGACGTAGTACTCCCCGGAACCGGAGAGGGGCGGCAGGACGCCGCGCAGGTGCTCGGGGTCGCGGGTGGTGCCCGCGGCGGCCCGGGGGAAGCCGAGCCCTTCGTAGCGCAGCGGCGCCCTGCCCACGGGCCGGCCCCAGCGGACCGGCTGGCCGACGTCCGCCGCATCCTCGACGTACAGGAGCGCGACGTCCAGCCCCCGCGGGTGGTGCCACAGCAACTCCGCCCTCAGGGTGGGTGCCTGGCCGCCGCAGGGATGTCCCACACGGATGCGGATCTCGGGCCAGGGCTCATCGGTGGCCCGGTTCACGAGGACGTGGCGCGCGGTGAGCACGAGCCGGGGGGCGATCAGATAGCCGGTGCCGACGCTGTGGCGCGCGCCGGTGGTGCCGCCGTGGATCAGCGCCAGTCTGCGCGGATCCACGTCACTCGTCCCAGGAACCGGATTCGTCGTCGCTGATCTCGGGGCTGGTGCCGCCGGCGGCCCGGTCCCGGATCGCCAGCTTCAGCGTCAGCCGGTGGGTCCGGACGGCCGCGCGCTCGCCGCCCGCGCCGACGGTGGCCACGCCGAAGGTGAGCCGGCCGTCCGCCTTGCCGCTGTCCCGCAGTTCGAGCAGGAGCTCCAGCTCCGCTTCCTCGACGGTGAAGGCGAACTGCTGGTCCTTCCCGAGGTCCTGCGCCGCGTACAGCTCCTGCCGCAAGTCTTCGATGGCCTCGGCCAGTCTGATCGCCGACATCTGGTCTCCCCCCGCCCCCCGGGTCCCGCACCCTGGGTGGCGGCTACGTTACAGCGACCCCAGGACACCTCCAAGCCGGGTCGTGGAGAATCGGGCGGGTGGGCCGCCGTACCGGCGGGGGGCGCGGCCACCGGGCCGACGACGGTCGGAGGGAGGGGGCAACTCCTGTGACACTGCGAGACTCGACGCCCGGCGGAGGGACGGGGCCGCGCGACACCCCAGGCGCCGCGGGCCTGCTCCGGGAAGTGCTCTGGATGGCAGCCGACGAGCTGCGGGGGTCCGTCGACGCCGCCGACTACCAGGAGTTCGTCCTCGGGGTCTTCTTCCTCCGGTGCGTCTCCGACGCGTTCGACCGGCGGCGTGCGGAGCTGACCCGCGAACTCGCGGCGGACGGCGTCTCCGAGGACCGGTTCGGCGGGTTCCTCGACGACCCCGGCGCGTACACGAGCGCCCGGGTCCTGTGGGTTCCGGAGGCGGCCCGCTGGGAGTGGATCACCTCCCACACCGGCAGCGGGAACCTCCCCGCGGTTCTCGACGGGGCGATGGCGGCGCTCATGCGGGAGAACGCGTCCTTGGAGGGGGCCCTGCCTCGGGTCTTCCACGGCGGTGTCGACGCGAGGGGCCTGGCGGGACTCGTCCGAGTGGTGGACGAGGCGCGTTTCCCCGAGACCCGGGGCCGGTCGACGGGGGAGGAGCTCGCCGAGGTGTACGAGGACTTTCTCGACCGCTTCGCGTTCACTGGGGTCCGGTACGGCGGCGAGTTCGTCACACCGCGGTCGGTGACCCGGCTGATGGTGGAGCTCCTGGAGCCGTACGAGGGACGGGTGTACGACCCCGCGTGCGGCGCGGCGGGCATGCTCGTCGAGGCGGCCCGCTTCGTCGAGAACCGGCGGGGCACGGCGCATCTGGACGACCTCGCGCTCCACGGCGAGGAGACCGACGAGCGGACCTGGCGCCTCGCCAAGATGAACCTCGCCGTGCACGGGGTCGGGGGAGACCTGGGCGTCCGCTGGGGCGACACGCTCACCGAGGACCGGAACCCCGGCCTTCAGGCCGACTTCGTGATGAGCGCCCCGCCCCTCGGTATCTCGGACCGGGCGCGGAACGAGAGCGACCCGAGATGGCGCTACGGCGTCCCGCCGAGTGACGACCCCGGCTACGCCTGGCTGCAACACGCCCTGGCCAAGCTGGGACCGTACGGGACGGCGGGCATCGTCCTCGCCGAAGGCTCACTGCGCGCGAGGAGCGGGGAGAGGATCCGCCGGGCGATGCTGGAGAACGACGTCGTGGCCTGTGTGGTCGCGCTGCCGCCCCATCTCTTCCGTACGACCCGGATCCCGTCGTGCCTCTGGATCCTGACCAAAAACAAGGGCCGGCGGGGGCCGGTGGACCGGCGGGGCGAGATCCTGTTCGTCGACGCCCGCGAGGCGGGCATGCTCATCGGTGGCCGGACGAATCGGGTCCTCACCGAGACCGACATCATGAGGATCGCCGGGACCTATCACGCCTGGCGCGGCACGCTCCCGGCCCGGGCGGAGTGGGCTCCGTACCGCGACGAGCCCGGCTTCTGCGTCTCCGTCGGCATGGAGGCCGTACGGCGTCACCGGTACGAGCTGACACCGTCCCGGTACGTGTCCCGCGCTCGGGCCGGCCTCGCGACCGAGGACGACCGACGGGGCGATCTCCAGGCCCTGACGAGGAACCTGGACGTGCTGTTCGACTGACCCCGCCCGGCGGTCAGCAGGGTTCCGGCGGTGCCGAGGGCCAGGCCGCCCGCGATGAGGGGGAGCAGGCCGACCCGGTGCAGTACGGCACCGCCCGCCAGGGCCGTCGGCAGGGCGCCGGCCGCGACGGCGGCCACGAGGAGTCTCGCGCTCAGCGGCGTGAAGCCCTCCACCAGCTGGAAGCGCTGGGTGGTGACGAGCTGGAGCCATCGTGCACGACTTCTTACTCTTGGGTCATGGCAGATGAGACATGGGAGGCCCTGCGAGGCACTCCGCCTGGCGAGATACGCAGACGTGTGGCGGCCGTCAGCGAGACGCTCGGCTCCCGTTTCGTCCGAGAGGTGCGTGGCGGGTGGCGCTACGAGTTCAACCAGGGCATCGGGCAGTGGGCGGTGTGGTATTTCGCCCCGGATCGGCAGGTCCTGTTGTTGACCTATGAGGGGCTCGCGGACACCACACCCTCCTCGGACGATTACCCCACGATGGAGATGTTCTATCGGGACGTCCCCGACGACCTCGTCGCTCTCGTGCGCAACGACGGCGAACTGTGCACGACCGTCATGGACAAGGAGAGCGGCGAGACCCTTCACTGGGCCAGCAGCGTGTTCTGGTGCGATGGCAGCACCTGGTGGATCTCGGAAGGCTTCCTCGACTTCTGTGAGGAGGAGGGCTACGACCCGTTGGTGAACTCGTGCTTCCAGGACCCGCTGTTCCCGTACGCCTTCGGGCGGGAGCTGACGGCGGAGTCGGTCGCACGGCTTTCGGCCGATGAGGACGACGAGTGGTTCGGCGACGTGGTGGCCGAGGTGAGCGAACGACTGCGGCGACAGTACTGAGAGGCCATGGAGGGGCTGGCGGCGCGTTCACGACTTCCGGCTCTGGCTCAGCAACGTCCGTGAACCGAGCAGGCCCCACCGACGGAGGCCGGCAGGTCGGGGGAACCCGGCAGGTCAACGGCTTGCTCGGAGGGCGTCACGAATCGGGCTCGACGAGGTCGGTGAACTGACCGCTGCCTGTTGTCCGAGACGCCTGCTGAAATGGCCCTATGACTGTTCATGACGTGGCCCGACTGTTCCCGGAGGTTCCAGTACTGCGTGACCTGTGCCGCGCGATGGCGCTGGTGGAGGAGATCCTGCGGCCGGACGACCCCTACCGCCTCCACAGGCACGACGCGCGGCGCGCGTCCGGACAGGAGCTGGCCTGGATGGACAACGGGAGCGGAGACACCTACACCGTTCTCTTCACCGACGCCGGTGTCTGTGCCCAGGGCATTGACCACCTGTCGCCGATGAGCCCGTTTCTCGGTGACGGGACAGTGTGGCCCGGAGTGGTCGATGCGGTGCCTCAGGCTTTTCGACCGTTTCTGGATTCGTCCGTGCGGGAGGGGATCCTGCCTGTGACGGCTTGCCTGTGGCGGGAGTCGGCGGACGACCGGTGGCAGGTCGGCGATATCGAGTACGACGGCCACGACGACGGGGCGATTCACCTCTTCCGTCTTCTCACCGACGGCACTCCCGAGGTGTTCCAGCGCTGGCTGGAGCGGTACTACTCGACCGGGGTCGACCTCGGCGCGGTCCGTCACGTCTTCGCCTCCAGACCTCTGACCCACGAGGTCGTGACGGCGCTGAACCCTCACATCACGCGCGAGCAGTGGAATGCGGCCGTGGCCTCCACCGGATACCCGACGCCGGCGGAGGACGGTACCGAAGGGAGCCATGCACGGCGTGCAGCGGAAGCACTGGGCAGACAGCTGGGCCATGAGTTCCGCGCGGAGGCAGACGGCCTCGGCGTCGTCTGGACCGATGGACCGACCGTGGAGGCAGTCGGCCTGGTAGCGGCCGAGGAGCCCGGAGCAGCCGATCCCTGCCTTGGTCTCCGGCGCGAACTCTCCGCCTCAGCGGTCGCCCTGGGCGCCGTCCGCATGGTGGTCGGCAAGGCACCCGTACCCGGTGGTGGTATCGCCCCGGGGGCCGTCCACGCCTTCTGGCGGAACACCACCCTCCCCACGCCCACCACCCAGCGGGAGAGGGACCTGGTCTACGCGGTGGTCTACGAGGTCCGTGACGATCGCCGCAGCAACACGGCCCGCCACACGGACATATGCGACCTGGTCGCCTCGGGCCTGGGTCGCCTCGCACACCGACTCGACCTGTCCCCACTGGAGCGCCTGACGGCCCGCTACGCCACCGGTGCCGCCCGACATGCCTGGCACCGCGCCCTCGTGCCGATGCCCCCTGAGGGTGCTCTCCTCGCCGTACACGGCGACCCCTGCGCCAGAGCCGAGCACGTGAGAGCAGCCCTCGCCGTCTTCCCCGTCCCTCCCGCGCAACTGGCAGCCGCGACCGCCTCCCTCCGCTCCCGCCTGCCCTGACTTCTCCCTCGCCGCTCATGATCCAGGGGCGATGTCCCCGGCTCGGAGGCATCGACGGATCGTCGATGCGGGGGCTTGAGCGTCGGCTTCCCCCAGGCCCGGAGGGCCCATTACAACCTCACGTCCATGCTGGTCAACGGCGTGCCAGTCATTGTTCGTTTCTGAATGAGCAGGATTCTGCGCCGCCGATGTGGTGATTTTGGTGGTGGGTGCCTGTCGGGATCGCGGGGGAGTGCCGTACGGACTTGCTCGTGACGTACGGGGAGAGTTTCACCGGCGGCTTTGTGCGACCCGATTGTTCAGATGCCGGTCTTGGTGGTGATCCAGGCACGGTAGGCGGCGGTGTTGTCCGCGCCGTCGAAGGGAAGTCAGGCGAGGACCGGCGGTCCAGCAGGGACTGGCGGCCGAAGGCGCGCACCGCGCGGCAGTCCGGGCCGGCGACGTCGTCCACGGCCACCCCCGTGTTCCGAGACCTCCGTCCGCTTCTTCAGCGAACACAACGGCATCGTCGAGATGGGCAGTTGGCGCGGAGACAACACCGAATGGCTCTCGGGCGGGGACACGTGCCTATGGGGCGGAGGTCAACCGTTCCGGTCCGTGTACATCAGCACCGCCCCCGACCGGGAGGCCTACTTCCGCGGCACCGACCTCAGGCCGCAGGCGCCGGCCGCCGCCCCGTTCAGCGCACCGGCTGCGCGACCGTCAACAGCATGGGCAAACCTCAGCGGTGTCTACGGTCCACGTTCCCGCCGTCTCCGACTGCCTCCGTCCTCACCGCGATCATCGACACCACCCTCACCCGCTGGTGAGCGGACGGCTACCTGGAACATTCGAGGTTCCCGGCAGCCCCGTCACCTGAGCAGACTCATACCGGCGCTCCCACCGGGGAGCGCCGGCCCGGAGCCGGGGGGAGCCGGGGACGGTTGATGTCCCGCCGCACGCATGCTGATTCCCCTTGAGCCCGCGGCCGTTGATCACCAAGGATCGACCCGAACGGGAGTGACACCGTGCGACGCAAGGCCGCGCTCTCCCTCGTGACCGTCGTCTCGACAGCGCTGCTGCTTCCGCAGCAGTTCTCGTCGGCGTCGACGGCTTCCGAGGTTCCCGGACAGCCACTCGCCCTGGGCGAGGTACAGCCGGTAGGCCCCGGTCTCTACCTCTCCGCGAGCGATACCTACCAGATCTACGAGAACGACGTGGACAGCGGCCTCATGGCCCGATCCCACACCATTGTCGGACAGCCCCAGGGCCTTGCCCTGGCCCAGGACGCCACCGCCGGGCGTTCCGACCTGGCCGTGTTCGGCCCCGGCTGGGAAGCCGAGTTCGTGGGCGGTCAGCTGAACCGTACCCTCACCCAGGGCGCCGGGCAGATCACGACCACGGACCTGGACACGGGGGAGGCCACCCAGTACGAACTCACCGGCACGTTCGCACGTCCCGACGGCGGCAGTGTCAGCGACTACACAGCCGCCGACGGCTCCACCGTCGTCGAGACCGTGGCGTGGGACGACCAGGCCGGTGAGATGACGACCACCGTCGTGGAGACCCTCGGCCTTGATCCGGCCACCACGACCGCCGATGACGACACCTTCACCGACGAGCAGGGCCGTCCCCTTCCGGCGTCCGACCTGCGGCCGTCCTACACGTGGACCCGCCTGCCCGTCAGCGGCGACGGATGGCGTGTGGCGTCCGTGGGAAGCAAGGCGTACGGCGACACCACCGTCTCCTACGACGGCGTGGGCCGCGTCTCTACGGTGACGGAGCCCGCGACCTCCACGGGAACGGCCCAGACCGTACGTGTCACCTACGCCGGCACCAGCACCGCCGTCGGCGGCGCCCTCGGTGACATCGCCGGGCAGGTCAAGGACATCACCGTCACCTCCGGCTCCACCGTGCAGACCCTGGCCCGCTATTACTACGACGGTTCGGGTCTGCTGAAGCAGGTCACCAACCCCGCCGCGGGCAGCGACCTGGCCGGTTACACCTACGACGACGGCGACCGCCTCGCCACCAGGACCAGCGATGACGGAACGCGATGGGAGCTTTCCTTCCCGGGCGACGAAGCCGTCCCGCAGGCCCAGGAGACCGCCGGCAGCCCCGTACCCGGCACCGAGGTCGACACCGGCCCGGGAGAGGGCGTCATCTCGCCCGCGGAGGAGCCCATCGGTGCCTCCGCCTATCCGCCGAAGTGCTCGGCGGCCAACCACTGGATGCGCTACACGAAGAGCGGCTGCACGACGAAGGTCGCCCACTACGGCTGGCGGTGGCCCGCGTGGAAGACGACGCCCAGCGGCCGGAAGGTCCGGGGCATCTACAAGGACCACTGCACCAAGAGCCCGGACAAGCCCGACAACTTCGACTTCCGTGCCGCCTGTGACATGCACGACTACGGCTACGGCGTGATCGGAAATTCGTACACGAGCCACAGCCACTACCTCGACACGTCGAAGAAGAGCGCGGTGGACACGGTCTTCTACAACACCCTCAAGGACGACGTGTGCAGCGACTACCGGCTCAAGACCATCTGCCGCGGCTACGCCTGGACCTACTACCAGGCGGTCAAGAAGGAGGGCAACCCCAAGAACGGCGCGAACGCCACCAACTGACGAAGCGGCACACCGCTCGGGGCTGAGAAGGGCCGGGCAGCGCTTCTGCTGCCCGGCCCCTCCGTGTCCACGCCGACCCACCTGCACCCCGATGAGCTGCACCCGATCCTCCGATCCGATGGAGTACCAGTGAAGAGACCCACATGGGCTCTGGTGACGGCCGTGTCAGCGGCCCTGCTGTTCACCGCGATACCCGCCCCCGCGCACAGCACCGCGCTGTCCGACGTCCCCGTCCCCAGCGCCGACGGCACCGGTCCCGTCGACCCGCCGCTCTTCGACGCGACCCAGGACGGCTCCACCGTCCGCGTCAACGTCGTCACCGACCAGCGGACGGACCTCGCCTCCGCCGCCCAGGCGGGCGAGACCCTCGTCTCCTACGACGTCCTCCCCCTGCTCACGCTGCGCGTCGACCACGCGGGACTGACCGAACTCGCCACCGCACCGGGTGTCGTCAGTGTGACCGAGGACATCCCCGCACCCCCCACGCTCGACCAGTCCACCACCGTCATCGGCAGCGACACGACCACCGCCGCCGGTATGACCGGAGCCGGCTCCACCATCGCCGTCCTCGACACCGGGGTTTCCGCGGGACACCCCTTCCTCTCGGGACGCGTCACGACCGAGGCATGCTTCTCCGTCAACGACCCCGTCATCGGGGCCACCAGCCTCTGCCCCGGCGGAGGCGCCGAGGAGGAAGGCTCCGGCACGGCGGACACAGACGCCGGCCCCTGCGCCGCCATGGCGTCCTCCGTATGCGCCCATGGCACCCACGTGGCCGGGATCGTCGCCGGTGACGGCACCGGCATCAGCGGCGCCCCCGCGCACGGCGTCGCACCCGGGGCGCACATCGCCGCCATCCAGGTGTTCACCAAGTTCGACAACGACAAGTACTGCGGTGCCGGCGCGAGCCCGTGCGTCCTCAGCTATGCCAGCTCCCAAGCCAAGGGACTGGAGAAGGTCCTCGCACTGAAGAAGGCCGGAACCCCCGTCGTCGCCGCGAACCTGAGCCTCGGCGCCGGACGCCACACCATGGCCTGCGACAGCGACCCCCGCAAGGCGCTCATCGACAACCTGCTCGCCGAAGGCGTCGCCACCGTCATCGCCGCCGGGAACAACAGCTTCGCCGATGCCGTCAGCAACCCGGGCTGCGTGTCCACGGCCGTGACCGTCGGTTCCACCACCGACGACGATCAGGTCTCCACCTTCTCCAACCGCGGCCCACTGCTCGACCTGCTGGCCCCCGGCACCGGCATCGTCTCCTCGCTGCCCGGCCGCACCTACGGCAGCAAGAACGGCACCTCGATGGCAGCCCCGCACGTCGCCGGCGCCCTCGCGGTCCTCAGACAGGCCCACCCGTCCGAGGACATCGACGATCTCGTCGCACGCCTCGTGAGCAGCGGCACCCCGGTCACGTACACCGGCGCCACCACCCCCCGTCTCGACGTCCAGGCCGCCGCCGGCGACCTCACGCCCGAACCGGGGGACGGCAGCGGCAAGCCGCTCGCCCTCCGCTACTCCAACGACGTGCCGGTGATCATCCCCGACAGCGTGGGCACCAACGTCCCGGGCGCGCCCGCCCACTCCCCGATCACAGTCACCGGACACCCGGAAGGCGCACCGAAGGACCTCGCCGTCAAGGTGAGCTACAGCCACGCCTGGATCGGCGACGTCCGCCTCGAACTCCTCTCGCCCACCGGCAGGACCTTCCTGCTCAAGAGCGCGAACCTGAACGCCGGTGGCACCACCTACACGAACACCTTCACCGTCGATGCCACCGGCCAGCCCTCCGACGGTGAGTGGCGCGTGCGCGCCACCGACGTCGACAACGGTTCCACCGGAAGCCTCAACACCTGGTCCCTGCACTTCCCGACCCCGTTCCGGAGCACGACCATGACGACGATTCCCGACACGGGAACCGCCTCCTCCGCGCTCGCCGTAGCAGGCGTCGGCGGCTACGGCTCCGGGCCCTCGCAGGTGTACGTCGACCTCACCCACACCAGGATCGGCGACCTGGGCCTGACCCTGACCGGCCCCGACAACAAGACCTTCACTCTCAAGCCCTACGGCTCCGAGCCCGGTGGGGCCCTGAAGACCACGTACGGCGTCGACGCCACCACCGCGAAGGCCACCGGCACCTGGACCCTGAAGGTCACCGACTCGGCGGGCGGCTCGACAGGGCAGCTCAACGCCTGGTCGCTCGGATTCCCCTCGTACGAGAACCAGACCGTCAAGCAGATCCCCGACGACGACTACGAGCAGATCTGGACCACGATCACCGGCCTGACCGGCACCGGCTCGGCCCGCACCCAGGTCTACGTCCACGTCGAGCACGCCAATCTCGCCAACCTCAAGATCGACCTCGTCGCCCCGGACGGCTCGCTGTTCCTCCTCAAAGGCTCCGGATCACCCGAGGGGGGTGGCGTGATCAAGAAGACGTACACCGTGGACACGAGCGGAAAGTCCGCCAACGGCACGTGGAAGCTCCGCGTCGACGACGTCATGCCCGGCAACACCGGTACCGTCCACAACTTCGTCCTCAGGTTCTGACCCATCCCGGACCGCCCGTGGCCCGGTTCCCGGCCGGGAGCCCGGTCCTGAGCGCGGGCCACACGGCACGTCGTCAGGGAGTCCACCTGTCCCGGTGCCGTGCCGCCCAGGGACGTTCCGCGGAGAGCCCCGTCCCAGCAACGCCCTCCTACCGGCGACCCCCTGCCGTGGCGGCGGCCATGGCCCCCGCCACGGCCGCACCACCTCTGGACGAAGCCACGATCGGCCGCCTGGCCGACGTATGCGGCCTGCACCCCCCCGCACTCGACGACTGCCGCACAGCGGCCGCCGGGGCGGTGATGTCGTCGAGCGGCAGTGGGTTCCGCTGCGGGCACACAGTGGAACCCACCAGACGCTCACCGGCGTCAGAAGAGGTTGCCGAGCCAGGCTCGCTGTTCGACCGAGTTGGACTGCCGTGGGGTGAGGGGCGTCTTCCACTGGCCGGTGCCGCGGTAGACGTACAGGACCGTGTCGTCCGCGATGGAGCCGGTCGAGGCGAGGAGGTCGTTGCGGCCGTCCGCATCGATGTCGCCGATGCCGATGATCTCGTCGTAGGTGTTCCAGCCGCCGCCGATGCGTGTCCGGGCGGCGAAGGTGCCGTCGCCCTTTCCGAGGTAGAGCCACAGGACGCCGGCCTTGTCGCGGGCGACGAGATCGCCCTCGCCGGCGCCGGCGAGGTTGCCGGTGGCGGTGATCTGGTTGTAGACGCCCCACCCGGCACCGATCTTCTTTCGGGCCGTGAAGGGGGACTGAGGGTTGCCGGTGGAGCGGTAGAGCCACAGCACGCCGGTCCTGTCGGTGGCCAGGAGGTCGGGGCGTCCGTCGCCGGTGACGTCGGAGCCGGCCGCCAGCTGGTCGTAGATGCCCCAGCCGCTGCCGATCCGGGTGCGCGGGGCGAAGGGCGTCTTGTGTTCGCTCCTGCCCTGGTACAGCCACAAGACGCCGCTCTTGTCACGGGCGACGGTGTCGCCGTTGCGGGTCCCGCCGAGGTCGCCGGCGGCGAGGATCCGGTCGTAGGCGTTCCAGCCGCCGCCGATCGGGAGCTCGTAGGGCGACTCGTACGGGCCGAGGCTCCATATCTGCCGGATGTCGTACGACGAGAGGGTGCCGTCCCGGCGTCGGGCGAGGACGTCGGGGGAGCCGTTGTCGTCGAAGTCGTGCGGGCGCGGGGCGCGGGTGAGGGTGAAGGACCCCTTGCGCTCGATGGACGGGCCGATGCCGTTGGCGGGGGTGGCCGTCATCGTCCAGGTGTAGGCGCCGTTGAACGCAGGAAGGCCGTCCTTGTACAGCCCGTCCCAGGTGAGGGCGTGAACAGTGATGCCGTCGCGCGGTTCCTGGGTGATCTTGACGGTCCTGCCGGACGCCGTGTGCGTCAGGGTGAGGGTCGTCCTGGCGTTGGAGCGACTGAGGGCCCAGGTGGCCTTCAGCTTCCCGCCGGCGCGGTCGAAGTCGAACGTGCCGGTCGGCGGCAGGTTCTCCTTCACCACGGCGAGGGCGGTGGGCCGGTCGAAGGAGCGCAGGAGTGTGGCGGTGGGCTTGCCGGTGGCGGGGTTCTGGGCGATCCGGTAGAGGCCCTCGCCGTGTGCGAGGGTGCCGCCGAGGACGAGCAGGCTCCCGTCGGGGCTGTTCGCCACCGAGCCCGCGTGGTCCAGCAGCGGGACGTCCGCCGCGCCGTTCAGTGACCTCGCGGTGAGCGGGGTGTACGGGTGAGGGGAGGTCGCGGTGCCGCCGCCCGGCTTGACCAGCGCCACCCAGTCGCCCACCTGGTGCACCGTCAGGCCGTTCAGCTGCCGGGGCAGCAGCGGCGTGGTGGCCACCGGCGTGTCCGTGGCGCGGGAGAGCACCTGGAGCCGCGGGTTCCTCCCGTACGGATCGAGCACCCAGGTCAGGTGGTTGGGCGTCACGGCGATCGCGGTGTCGTGCGCCTCGGGGAGGAAGTCGTGGGACGCGGTGATCGCCCCGGTGTCCACGTCCACCGTGCTGAGACGGGCCCGGTAGTAGCCGTTCTGTATCGGTTCCCCGTAGGAGACGGCGAGGCTGTCCGGGCCTGAGGAGTGGCTGGACATCGGCCTCGAACCCTGGGCCAGGTCGAGCTTGCGGTCCTTGACGTGGCCGTTCTCGTCCCGGGAGACGAGGTGGAACTCCTCGGCGCCGCCCACAGTCGCTGTCATCAGCAGCGACTCGCCCACGACGCGGTCCAGGGTGTACCGGGAGGCGGTGGTGGCGAACGCCGAGGTGTCGATCACCACCGGCCCGGCCGTCCCGCTCATGTCCGTGAGCGTGAACACGGCCCCCTTCTGGGACACGACCACATCGGTGCCCGCGCTCCCCCAGTAGGACCCGGCCGGGAGCACGGTGGTGACCCCGTCCGACAGACGCGTCCACCGATGGATGGCACTGGCGCCGGTCCCGGTCCGGCTGAGCATGCCCGTCTTCCCGGCACTGAGGAGTGCGGAATCGACGGGTATGGCCAGCGGCGTGACCGCGTCCGCCGTCATCACGGGTCCCGACTCGGCCGTAGGGGCCGCGAACGCCGGAGTGCTCAAGGCGCCTGCGCTCAAGGCGGCAACGAGGACAATGGCCGGGCTGAGGTGCTTCAAAGGTGGGACCTCCTGTGCTGCGGTGTGAGGGACGTTCACATCACTCACACCAGACTCGTAACAACCGTTCAAGGTTGTACGGCTCCGTAGGCAGGGCTGCGGGCAGTCGGCTCGGGCCAGGCTCATGCCCCGCACTACCCCGGGTTCCCGGTGGGTGTTCGGCATGTGGTGATGGGGAACCGAGCGAGCTGCAGATCACCGGATGCGCAGGTGAGTGACTTGACTGCGAGACCCGTGATGCTGCGCCGCGTGCGGACGACCAACGTGCGGGCAGGGGCTCGGCTGGAAACAGCCGAGCCCCTGCCTGTTGCCTTCACCGCATGGGTGCCCTCGTACGAGCCCGAGGTGCGCGCCGCCGTGCTCGATCTCGTCGTCACCGTCGGCGAGCGGATCCGGCGCCGCGACCAGGTCGCCCGGAAGGTGACGCTGACCGTCGGGCTCGCCGGCGGCGCGAGCGTCACCCGCACCCGGGCCCTGCCTGGCGCCTCCGGGCACACCGAGGACCTGCGGTCGGCGGCGTACCCGATCCTCGACGGCATGGCCCTCCAGCGCGCCGGATACGACGGCTCGTCCTCCCCGCCGAAGCCCTCACAGCCGCCGAAGCCGGACCCGGCGCCCAGTTGTCCCTCGACCCCGAACGGGAAGCCAGGCTCCGCATCGAACCCGTCCTCGACCGGCTCAACACTCGCTGGGGCCGCCCCGTGGCCAACCCCGCGGCCGCCTACCGGCACGCCTCCTGACGCTGCTAAAGGACCGCATGATCACCGACTACCGCGGCCCCACGTGGCGCGTGGGGCCGCCGATGCCCCCCAGCCCGGATGGGGCGTTTGTCAGCCGTGGTCTTCCCATCCCTCGGCGCAGAACCGGGCTCCGCTGATCACCGTGTCTCCGGCCCGCGCGGCCCGGACGTACATGCCGAGCCCGTCCGGTCCGAGATCGCCGCCGCACCCGATGAGCAGGCCGAACTCGTCGTTCTTGGCGCGCCGTTCCAGAGCGGCGTCGATCTCGCTGACGGTCCTGCCGATGAGGTCGAGGCCGTCGAAGGCTAGCCGGGGGCCGGTCCGCCCGTGGACGGCTCCGGCGCCGAGAGCGGGGATGCCCTTGGCAGACCCAACTGATCCGGCAAGTCTGTATGCATGGCTGCCTGGGCAGTGCAGGGCAGCTTGAACGATGGCGTCGCCGCGGCCTGCTTCCAGTCACGGGTCTACCGTGATGGGCACTGCTTGTGGGGCAGGTTCATCCTATGAATATGGAGGTCGCCTTGCATTTGTTTTCCGTGACGTCGAGGTAGGCCATGATGTCGGTGGAGTCGCTCTTCTCGGTCTGAATTTTGATTTCGGTTGCCTGGGGGAAGTGCTCATTTTGTGCGGGCTTCTTGATGTGAGCGGCGATAGTTTCGCACAGGGCGATTCCGTTTCGGCGTGCTTCTGGGCCGGGGTTCCATGTCGTGAACACCATGACGAGTGCGTCGTAGACAGCGACGTCGTCGACGTCCTGCCGCCATCGGGGGCCGTGCGTTGCTTCCAGCGCCGCTTCTACGCCCTTCTCCACGCCCCTGTATTTTTCGTCGTGGGTCCAGCCGAACTTGTTGGTGGGCGATGGCGTCGCTGTTGCGGTAGCTACAGGTCTGTCACCGGGGCGGGGCGCGGTTTCTGTGCAGGCTATCGCCGACCACGGCAACAGCAAGCAGGCAGCAGCGGCAATCCCCCTTCGTCGGCTGCCTTGCCGGTTCTTCCGTGCTCTCCAGTGGTGCGTCAACGTAGGCTCCAATGTGTTCTGGTCGGTTTCTTCTTGGCGACCGCTCGCAGCAGTGAATTGCTTTTTGCTTGGTCGATGTGTGAGGAGTGGGTGCTGTACTCATCTCCTGGTGGGTGGGATGTCATCTGCTGCGGGCGGTGCAGGGCGCAGCGGAACACGAGCTGATCGCGATGTCCACTCCTGCGTTGGGTGCCTCTCGAGGTCGCCCCGCCGCCGCGTCGCCCCCACGGCTTCAGCTGGTGGGTGACGGAGGCGGTGTGGCCGGACGGTGTCGTAGGAACCGGTCCTGTGCGTCGCGTTCCCTGTCCGAGGAGTGTGGGCCCATCAGGGCGCGCGGGAGGTGAGACCTGTGGGGGGAGCGAAGGGCCGTAACGGCCCGTACATGCCTTCGCGCCTACGCGGTCTGAGGTGCACCGGAGGACGGTCGCGGGTGTGCGGCCGTCCTCCGGTGCGTTTGCTAAGAGTTGTCCCGTAATCCCGCGAGGCTGAGGGTCATGCGGTGTCCGGGTCGGCGCTGACGGCACCGGCCGAGTGAAGCGAACGCCCGAGGTCTCCGGTGAGGATGCGGGGGTGTCGCCGCCACCACCACAGGTCGGGGCCGGGCAGCCTGTGGAACTGGTCGAGAGCTTGGCCGTCGTCGTCGATGGTCGCGGCCTTGTACCGGTCGTCCAGAACTTTGATCTGCGGGGTCCAGAGCTGGACGATGTGTTCGTCCAGCAGGAGCCACGCCTCGTGCAGCCAGTTTCGGCAGTAGAGGTCGTTGGTGTACTCGTGGATGTCGTCGCCGTAGCCGTGCTCGATGGCGCTCACCAGCGCGGCCCACGCGTTCACTCTCTCAGCGACCGTAAATGCCGTCCGCCAGCCGCGCTCGTGCAACAGCTCCCCTACCTGGGTTTCAGTAGCCACGGGAGTGAGGCTCTCATGCCGAATCCGTGCGGGCGACTGAGATGTGTCCCGCCAGAGGCTGGCGGGCCCTGGAGCGTGATCAAGGTGAGACGATCTCGCCGTGGCTGCTGTGATCACAGCGTCGGAGCCGTCCTGGATAACCCCGTTTACCGGGCTGAGCCCGAGGCAGTTCGGAAAGCTGGTGACGGTTCTGCGTCGTGAGGGTGCGGACGCGGTCCGCAAGGGCCGGCCGTGGAGCCTTCCGCTGGAGGACCGGGCACTGCTGGTCGCGGTGTACTGGCGAACGAGCTTGGCCATGCGGCAGCTCGCGCCGTTGTTCGGGGTGTCGAAGCCGGCGGCGGACCGCATCATCGACCACCTCGGACCGATGCTCGCGCTCCAGCCCCGCAAGAGGTTCGCCAAGGACGCCGTGCTCATTGTGGACGGCACCCTGGTCCCCACCCGCGACCACACCATCGCCGAGCGGTCGAAGAACTACCGGTACTCCACCAACCAGCAGGTCGTCATCGACGCCGACACCCGCCTGGTCGTCGTGGTCGGCCGGCCGCTCGCCGGGAACCGCAACGACTGCAAGGCGTGGGAGGAATCCGGAGCCAAAGCCGCCGTCGGTAAGACCACCACGATCGCCGACGGCGGCTACCCGGGCACCGGACTCGTGATCCTCCACCGCCGACAGCGCGGCCAGACCGAACTTCCGGACTGGAAAGAGGAGCACAACAAGTCCCATAAGCAGGTCCGGGCCCGCGTCGAGCACGTCTTCGCCCGCATGAAGACCTGGAAGATCCTCCGCGACTGCCGCCTCAAGGGCGACGGCGTTCACCACACCATGTTCGGCATCGCCCGGATGCACAACCTCGCCCTCGCGGGATGGGCGAGCGGTCGGTCCGCACTGCGGCCCGTCATGCCCGAGGCGGCTCAAAGATCATTTACGGGACAGCCCTTAGACGGTGTTGTTGGCCAGTTCACTGGTGGAGAAGCCGGGTGTGGTGCCCTGGCGCGGCACGCTTTCGGCCCGGGCGGAGCGGGCTCCGTACCGCGACGAGCCCGGCTTCTGCGTCTCCGTCGGGATGGAGGCCGTACGGCGTCACCGGTACGAGCTGACACCGGCGCGGTACGTGTCCCGCGCTCGGGCCGGCCTCGCGACCGAGGACGACCGACGGGGCGAGCTCCAGGCCCTGACGAGGAATTTGGACGTGCTGTTCGACTGACCGCGCCCGGCGGTCTCGCCGCGTCGTTCAGTAGGCCGCGCCTGGCGGTCCCGCCGGGTCGTTCAGGTGACCGCGGCCGGCGGCCGCCCGCGTCGTTCGACTGACCGCGCCCGGCACGGTCCCGCCGCGTCGCTCAGTGATGCGTGTCGGCCGACAGGGCCGAGCCGGGTCCGTGGCGGCGCAGGAGGAGGCCGGTGACGAGCGTGCCTGCGGCCATGACGACAGCGACGACGGTCACGACGGTGGCGTAGGCGCTGTCGAACGCGTGCGAGGCCGCGGTGACGAGTGCCGGGTTGTCGTCGCCGGCGAGCGCGAGGGCCGCGTCGATGCTGTCCCGAGCCGACTGCGGTGCTCCGGCGGGCAGGTCGACGGTCGCGGTGTAGAGGGCGGTCATGAGGCTGCCGAGCATCGCGACGGCGATGAGGCTGCCGAACTCGTAGGAGACCTCCTCCACGGAGGAGGCCATGCCCGCCCGGCTCGCGGGCGCGTTGCCCATGATCGCGCTGGAGGCCACGGACATGGCCGCGCCGAGACCCGCGCCGGTGACGAGCAGGCCGGTGACGAGCAGGCCCGTGCTGGTGTCGAAGTTCGCCAGGAAGAGCAGGGTTCCGGCGGTGCCGAGGGCCAGGCCACCCGCGATGAGGGGGAGCAGGCCGACCCGGTGCAGCACGGCACCGCCCGCCAGGGCCGTCGGCAGGGCGCCGGCCGCGACGGCGGCCACGAGGAGTCCGGCGCCCAGCGGCGTGAGGCCCTCCACCAGCTGGAAGCGCTGGGTGGTGACGAGCTGGAGGCCGGCGATGGCGAACAGCGAGAACCCGGCGGCCAGGACCCCCGCGAGGAACGCGCGGTTGCGGAAGATCGAGAACTCCAGAAGCGGTTCGGCCAGTCGGCGCTGGCGGTGGGCGAACGCCCACCCCCCGGCGAGCGCGGCGACACCCGAGGCCGCGACGGACCAGGGTTCCGGTTCGGTCTTCGCGATCTCCTTGATCGCCATCACGAGGCCGACCAGGGCGACGAGCGCGAGGAGCGAGGAGGGCAGGTCCCACCGCTTGGAGGGGTCCGCCTGGTTGGGCGGTGCGAGCACCAGCGTGGCGACGAGCGCCACGGCGACGACGGGGACGTTGACGAGGAAGACCGACCCCCACCAGAAGCTGCTCAGCAGGACGCCGCCGACGATGGGCCCGAGGGCGCTGCCGACGACGGCGAGGCTTCCCCAGATCGCGATGGCGACGTTGCGCTCGCGCTGGTCCTCGAACGTGACGCGGATCAGCGCCAGCGTCGCCGGCATCATCGCCGCCGCTCCGACCGCGAGGAGCGCGCGGGAGGCGATCAGGGCCTCGGGCGAGGAGGAGAATGCGGCGGCCAGCGAGGCGAGCCCGAAGACCACCAGGCCGATCACGAACATCCTGCGATGGCCCACCCGGTCACCGAGCGTGCCGCTTCCGAGCAGCAGTCCGGCCATCACCACCGGGTAGGCGTTGATGATCCACAGACTCTCCGACGCGCTCGCGCCGAGGTCCTCCACGAGAGTGGGCAGCGCCGAGTACAGGATCGAGTTGTCCAGGGTGATCAGCAGTAGTCCCGCGCTCACCACCATGAGCACGAGCCAACGCCTGCCCGTCTTGCGCACCATCTGCCTGTGCCTTTCCGCGAACCTTCAGGGAGTACGTCTGCCCCGATCGCTCTAACTTAGCCTTCCGGAAGGTAAAGTTACAAACGCGTGCGTCGATCCGAGGTGAACGTCATGGACGCGGTTACTTTACTTACCGGATGGTAAAGTGAGTGGGGATGGGCCACCCCGGCGAGAGGGGGCCCAGGCAACTCCCCGAGGAGAGACATGCGCCCCAGCGCCAGGACCCGGATCCTGGAAGCCGCCGTCCGTGTCACCGAACGTGACGGCATCACCGCCCTGACCCTTCAGTCCGCCGCCGAAGAGGCGGGAGTGACCAAGCCGGGCCTGATGTACCACTTCCCCACCCGTCAGGCACTTCTCGTCGCCATCCAGCAGCACCTCACCGCCCGCTGGGAGAGCCTCCTGGCCGAGCGGCTGGGCAAGCCCCCAGAGACGGCCACGGACCAGGAGAAGCTCGCCGCCTACGTGCACGTGGGCTCGCACCTCGACGCCAGCCGGGCCGAGCTCGCCTTCATGGTCGAGCACGACCCCGAGGTGGAAGCGGTCTGGAACGACCTCCTGGACCGGTGGGTCCCCACCCCCACCACCCCCGACCCTCACGACATCGACCTCCTGCTCGCCCGCATGGCGGCCGACGGGCTCTGGATGCTCCGCGCCACCTCGAACACCCGGCTCCCTCCCGCCGTCCGTGACGCGCTCGTGGCCCGCCTGAAAGACCTCACCGAACGGCCCGGCGACGACGCGTAGACCCGCACCACCGAACCGACACCGTGCGGAACGCCCCTCCTCGAACCTGAACGGCGTGCCCCCGGCGACACGCGGCCGGCAGGCCGGGCGCCGCCGGGGGAGCGGGTCAGCACGGCGTGGCGTGGTCCCACTCCACCAGCCCGACGTCGGAGACCCGCACGTGGCTGAACCACTCGCACACACCGTCGGACGTCCGCTGTGTGAGGAGGTAGAGGGTCGACTCGTTGTCGAGGTGCATGAACGTGGTGAGTTCACCGATGTCGTAGCCCATGGGCGGGAAGACGCTGACCTCGCCGTCAGGGCGGGCCCAGACGGCGAGGTGCCCCGCAGGCCCGTCGGGCACGCGGTTGTCCGCCTGAGCGGCGATCGTCTGCACGACCACGCTCAACTGCTCCATGAGCCGGCCGTCGGCGGCCGCCGATGCCTCGGCCTCCTCACGCTGGTGCTGTGCCAGCGCCTGCTCGTACGCGGCACGGACCCGCGGATCCAGCAGCATGGTCCGAAGCTGGTCCATCAGGACGGCGTAGCGGCCCTCGGCACTCATCCGGCTCCCGGCCTTACCGGCCATGCCCGGTTCCCGGTTCCAGAACTCCTTCGTCTCCACGTAGGCGAGATCCCAGAGCGAGACCTCCGTGGGGAAGGTCTCCAGAAGAGCCCGGGCCTCCCGCTCGTAGTGGTCACCGATCTGACCGGCGACGACGTCGCCCGCGGCCTCGAAGAGCGGCTCGACCGCTCCCAGCGCCACTCCCGCGCACGTGAAGGGCGCGGTCGCGGCGATCTCCTTGAGGACGCGCACGGCCTTCCGCCGCTGTCCTTCCGTCGCACCGCCCTTCGGCCGCTGCGGCATGTCCTCCTCCGAGATCCCCTCGAGATCCCGGTCGTGGGAAAGAAGCGCCTCCGCCGCCTTGCCGGTCGCCTTGTTGTAGACCGACAGGCCACGTGCCGCCGTCACAGCGGTCCGCGCTCCCAGGGTGGGCACCCGGGGCGGCGGGGGGACGGAGACCGTGGTCACCGGCGGCCTCCCGTCCGGCTGCTTGCGGGGCAGGACGTTGGGAACCCGGACCTGACGCGCCGCCTTGCGCGCCAGGGACTCTGCGGCTTTCCTCACTGGAGTGCCTTCCGTATCGATGATCAGTAGCTCTTCGAACGTATGCGTCAAGAGGCCCGCCACTCCTGCTCGTTCGGGTGGCTGAAGGGGTCTCGGATACTGACCTCACTCGTACGGGGCGATGCCCGATCCGACGGGTCTCCCGTACCGGGAAGCGGGCGAACCCTCGCCGGTGCAGGCACCGGCACCGGCGAGGGCGCCGACACCGGTGACGGTGGCGTGCTGGTGGCGGTGGGCCAGGGTCTGGAGGAGAGGCCCGTACCGGCCGATGTCACGGGTATGTCTCCCGAATCCCCCGCCCCTTCCGCGAGGCCCGTCGGATCGACGGTCGAGTCAGAGCGACACGCGTCCTGGCTGGAGCTGTTCTTCGATCTGGTCGCCGTCGCCGGCATCGCCCAGCTGGCGCACCTCCTGCGCGAGGATCCGACCCGGGGCGATCTCGCCCTCTACTGCCTGCTGTATCTGGCCTTCTGGACGGCCTGGATGTGCTTCACCACCTACGGCAACGTCGCCGCGGACAAGGCGCGCACCCGTACGATCCTGCTCGGCATGCTCGGGCTGGCCGTCATGGCCGCGGCCGTCCCCGGCATCGAGTCCGACCACGGCCGCGCTTTCGCGATCGCCTTCGTGGCGGTGCGCTTCCTCGCCTCGCGCATCTGGCAGGGGCGCGGAGAAGTCGTCGTCGACTGGCCGACCGCGCAGCTGTCGGCGGGTGTCGTCCCATGGCTCGTCTCGATCTGGGCCGAGGCCCCGACACGGTACTGGCTGTGGGCACTCGGGCTCGGTATCGACCTGGGGCTCACGTTCGTCCTGTCGCGCAACCGGCTCCTGACCCGGGCTCAGGAGGAGTGGCGCGAGCGGTACGAGGGCCGCGAGCGGTACGAGGGCCGCGAGCGCCCTTCGCATACGCCGCCCGTAGCCGCCCGTCTCGACGCGCGGCACCTCGACGAGAGGCTCGGTCTGTTCACCCTGATCGTCATCGGCGAAAGCGTGGCGGTGGCGATCGAGGCCGCGTCGCAGACGGAGTGGGACGCCCCGCTGGGCGCCCTGGCCGTGGGAGCCTTCGTCCTCCTCCTCGCCCTGTGGTCACTCGCGGTACGCCGTGCGTGCGGCGTGCCCCTGCTCGCCTTCGGCGCGCTCGCCCCGCGCTTCGCGCTGCCGCTCCACTGCGTGGCGACCGCCGCTCTCGCCGCTCTCGCCGCTTCCCTGGGCGGAGCCATCGAGGACGCCGGGGAACCGCTGCCGGCGGATGTCGAATGGCTGCTGTGCGGCAGCGTCGCCGTGTTCCTGACCGTCGGGCTGCTGGGAGGCGCGCTGTCAGGGCGTGGCGTTCGCTGGATCCTGGCGGTCGGCGTACCCGTCGCCGCCGCGCCCATCGTCCTGGCCGCCGTCTCCCACCACGTCCATCCGGCCGCGCTGGTGTGGGCACTGGCCGCGGTGGCCCGCTGGCCCTGGCTCTACGACAAGCGCCGTGCGCGAACGAAACCCGCTGGGCCGCACTGAGCGAGCCTCGACACTGCGCCGAAGGTGACACCGGAACAGGGTGGGGGGACCGGCCCCCCGGCCGCGAGGGAACGGCTCCGACCGTCACCCCCGGTGCGCGACCCTCACCGAAGGTCGGGAAGCTCGGTCCGTACCGTGAGGTCGACCGAAAGGCGCCGGACCGGCAGCGCGTACCCGGCCGGGCCGGGGGTGTCCCTACGGGGGGGTAGGGGCGGCGATGGTCGCCCGGACGGCCCGTCAGGCGTGCCTGGGCGCGGACGCGGGATCACAGTGAACCCCATGAAGCAGATCGCGGTAGGAGTGAACGGTACGGGTGGAAGCCTGGCGGCGGTCGACTGGGCGGTGAAGGAGGCCGCGTCACGGGGAGCGGCCTTGCAGCTGGTGAACGCGTCCTTGTGGCAGGAGCACCAGGTCGCCGCCGTACGCCGGCCACATGACGTCATGGCCGAGCTGGCGCGGGACATCCTGGAGCAGGCCCGCGACCGCGCCCGCACGGCGCACCCGGAGGTCGACACCTCCGTGGAGGAGACCGTGGACGCGCCGTCCCGGCTCCTGCTGGCCCGTGCCGCCGACGCCGAACTGCTGGTCCTGGGGTCCCACCGCACGGCCGACGGATCCGGTTTCCTCTCCGGACACGTGGCCCAGGAGGTCCTGGCCGCGGCCGAACGTCCCGTGGTCCTGGTCCGCGAGGACGACGGCGCCGACGCCACCGGGCCCGTCGTCGTCGGCCTCGACGTCGAGCGCCCCGCCGACGAGGTCCTGGACTTCGCCTTCGACTTCGCGGCACGCCGCGAGCTCCCCCTGCGCATCGTCTCCGCCTGGCACTCCGTCTTCCCCCACCACCACACCGACAGCGACGTGTCCGAAGCGCGGGACCGGATGCGAGCCGCCGTCTCGGCCGCCGTCAGCCGCCACCGGACGCGCCACGCACATCTCGACATCAGCGAGGACGTCGTTCACGAGCGGCCCGCCCACGCCCTCCTCGCCGCCGCCTCGGACGCCGGGCTCCTCGTCGTCGGCCGCCGCGTCCGGCACGCGCCGGCAGGCACCCGTATCGGTGCCACGACCCAGACCGCCCTCCACCATGCCGCCTGCCCCGTGGCCGTGGTCCCCCACGCCTGAGCCGCCTCCTCACGGCCGACTCGCGCAGGGGGCCTGACCCACCGACCGTTCCGGTGACAGCTCCTGTCCGGCGTCCACCCGAGCCCGCCCCGGCTCGCCTCTCCCACCCACGCAGCCCCGTCGACTCCACCGGCAAGCCCCTCTCCGCCACGCGCAGCGAGCGCGGCGGCCACGTCGAAAGAAGGAACTGAGTGGCCACGCCCTCCGCCACCACCCAGGGACCCGTCCCGGGCGACCACGTCATCGTCATCTCCGGCGCCACCGGTGACCTGGCCCGCAGGAAACTCCTGCCCGGCCTCTACCACCTCTTCCGGGCGGGCCTCCTGCCCGACCGCTTCCGCGTCATCGGCTCGGCCCCCGCGGCGGACGCGCTCACCGACGCCGCCTTCCGCGAGCACGCGCGCCGGGCGGTGGCCGAGTTCGGACGGGCCGCACCCGAGGGCGGAGCATGGCAGGAGTTCGCCGACCGCCTCACTTTCGGCGCCGCCGACCCCGAGAACCCCCACCCCCTCGTGGAAGCCGTCCAGCAGGCCGAGCGGGAGATCGGAGGCAGCCCCCAGCGCCTCCACCACCTCGCCGTACCCCCGCAGGCATGCGCCTCGGTCGTCCGCATGCTCGGGGACTGCGGCCTCGCCCACCACGCGCGGGTCATCGTCGAGAAGCCGTTCGGCACCGACCTCGCCTCCGCCCGCGCCCTCAACCAGGCCATCCACACCGTCTTCGACGAATCCCGCGTCTTCCGCATCGATCATTTCCTGGGCAAGGAATCCGTCGACAACATCCTGGCCCTGCGCTTCGCCAACGGACTCCTCGAACCGGTCTGGAACCGCGATCACATCAGCCACGTACAGATCGACGTCCCCGAACACATCGACATCCAGGGTCGCGCCCACTTCTTCGAAGGCACCGGCACCTTCCGCGACATGATCGTCACCCACCTGTTCCAGCTCCTCGGCTTCATCGCCATGGAACCCCCCGCCACACTGGACGCCCCCTCCCTGCGCGCCGAGAAGGACAAGGTCTTCCAGAGCCTGCGCCCCCTCGACCCCGCGCACGTGGTCCGCGGACAGTACGACGGCTACCGCGACGAGCCGGGCGTCGACCCGGCCTCCGACACCGAGACCTTCGCCGCCCTGCGCCTGGAGATCGACAACTGGCGCTGGGCCGGCGTCCCCTTCTACCTGCGTTCCGGAAAGGCTCTGGCCGAGAGCCGCCACGTCATCACCCTCGGCTTCCGCGAACCACCCCTGCGGATGTTCCCGCTCGCGGCACAGGAGTCCGCCGACGGACGTCACAACGAACTCGTCATCGACTTCGACGACCCCGGCACCGTCACCGCACGCTTCCTCGCCAAACGCCCCGGCCCCGAAATGCGCCTCACCCAGGCGCAGATGGTCTTCGACTACGCCGGATCCTTCGCCCAGGACAACGCCCTCGAAGGCTACGAACGCCTCATCCTGGACGCGATGCTGGGCGACCAGTCCCTCTTCACCGACGCCTTCGGCATCGAAACCCTCTGGGCCGCCGCCACCCCCCTCCTCCAGTCCCCACCCCCGGTCCAGCCGTACGCGAAAGGCTCCTGGGGCCCCAACTCGGTAGCCGAACTGATCCGGCCCCACCACTGGCACCTGCCTCAGAACACCTGACTGCCCCTGATGCGGTCGAACGGGAGGCGATCGACGACGGCCGCGCAGAAGCATGGGTCGGTGACGGTATCGTCCACCAGCCGAAAGACTCGCTGGAGGCGAGGGCGACGCTGCTGATCAGGCCCCGCTCGAACCGGCGGACGAGGTCCGTCCGGTGGCCGAGCACCCCCGGCCAGTGCCCGGAACCGGGAGCCGAGCCGACCAGTTCGGTCCGTGTCGGGTGTACGCGAAGAAGCACGACAGCATGATCCACCTGTTCTCGCGGAACGGGGCTGACCCCACGTTCAACGAGGTGTGTGGCCGGGCGGCGACCTCGGGCATGCACAACCAGGAATCCATGGGCGGCCACTTCGCGAACTTCATGAAGCAGATGCGTATCAAGGGACAAGGATGCGTACTGGCTGGATACGCTGATCGATGACGGCGGCACCTGCACGTACGGTGTCGGCGGCGGTCAGCCGGTGATCTGCCGGCTCGCTACGCGATAGCACCCGGCGCAACAGCGGGCACGCAGGCGCGTCAGCGATATGACCCGACCACAGTAGGTCACTACCGCCGCTTGACGACATCATGGGGAATCAATGGCCACCCAGAAAGCGCTCGGTGATCGGGTGAAGTTGAGACGGGGGCTCGCTGGCGTGTCGGGTCAGGTCGCTGGAAGAGATCAGGAGGGCACGACCAGCCAGAGGACCCAGAGGAAGACGAGAACGGCGGCCATCTGGGCGAAGGTGATCGCGGTGGAGAGGGGTCCGGTCGGGGCGCCAGAGGTGATCCGGTCGGCTGTCCTTTTGACGAGACCGAGCACAAGGGCGGCCGTGGCCAGCGCCCTGACCGACCAGACAATCGATTCCAGAAGCACCATGCGGGTTTCCTCTGCGGGGGTGGGTCGGTTGGAGGGACTGGGGCAGCAGCCCGTGTGCCGATCAGACGGTAGCGAGCCGCCTGGGTCGGCACGGTGAACGCGCGCCAGAGCGCCCGGTGGCTGTACGGCAGGTCAGGGAAGACCGTGCTCGCGCATCACGTCGGTCGCCGACGGGACGACGATTTGCCTGCCGGTCACCGCAATCCCACTGCCGGGCAGGAGCCCCATTTTCCGTACGCCAGTCCGCCGCCTCCACATGGAAGCGCGCCCCGCAGGTTGAGGGCGCGGGGTTCATGGACTGGGCGCCGGCCCGGATTATGGACCTGCGGAACTCATTGGCATGCAAACCCTACAGGGCGGCTACTCGTATTCGGTGCCGGTACGCAAACCTCAACCCTCTGCGATTCGAATGCTGGGAACCGTCCATGTTGGGCACTCGACGCTGCCGCGAGGAGTGCCAGGGTTCCGGACCGGATTGCTGAGGCTCAGCCGCTCGGGTCTGAGGTCGCCCGCCTCGTCCTCGCCGCCCAGCACGACCTGCCGGCCGAGCAGCGCCCCGCCGAACCCGACATGAACGCCGTCTCCCTGGAGACCGTCCAGGAAGCCCTGAGCGGACAGCGAACCGGCCAGAAGTGACCCGCACCCGCGCCTCCTAACAAACTGCGCCCCCTCCCGGCCCTGGAGACCGTCCAGAACACCCTTGGCGCCTCCCGCACCGTCGCCGGACAGCGTCGCCAGGCCGCCGCCGACCTCATCGCCGGCGCGTACATCGGCTGACCCCCACCGCACACGGCCGAAGGGCGGCACCCCAACCCGGGGCGCCGTCCTTCGGTGACGGCATGCGCGGTCCGATGTGCGCCGATGCGGTTGAGCACTGAGGCGGAGCTCCGAGACCGACCGCAGGCTCGACGCCGCTGGCCCCTTCAACACGGCCCTGCTGCTCCGCCGGCCGCTGCTCGTCACCGGCCTGCCCGGCATCGGCAAATCCACCCTCGCTTATCCGGTCGCCCGCGAGCTGGGCCTGGGCCGCGTCCTGCACTGGGGCATCACCTCCCGCAGCACCCTGCGCTCCGGCCTGTACGAGTACGACGCCATCGGCCGCGCCCAGGCCTCCCTCGGCGCCCGCCACCCGGCGCCCGCGCCCGTCCCCGCCCAGCGGAGCGGCACCCCGGACCAGGCCCCGGAGGGCGACGGACCCGCCACCGCGCCCCGCATCGGCGACTTCGTCCGGCTCGGCCCGCTGGGCACCGCCCTGCTCCCGTACGAACTGCCCCGCGTCCTGCTCATCGACGAGCTCGACAAGAGCGACATCGACCTGCCCAACGACCTGCTGCACGTCCTGGAGAACGGCTCCTACGACATCCCGGCGCTGGTCCGCGCCCGCCACCAGGAGTCCCGGGCCCGGGTGTTCACCGACGACCCGGACGGCACCGCCCCGGTGGCCGACGGACTCGTGCGGTGCCGGGCCCTCCCCTTCGTCGTCATCACCAGCAACGGCGAGCGGCAGTTCCCCGCCGCCTTCCTGCGCCGCTGCGTCCGTCTCGACGTCTCCCCTCCGCGCGAGGACCAGCTCCTGAACGCCGTCGATCTGCCGTCGGCCGGCGTCCTGGACGACGAGACCTGGGAAAACCCTGGACGCCCTCTGGCGGCGGCTCTCAGGGGTGCCCCGGCCCAGCACTGCCTGCCCCGAACGGAAAGCGCCAGCAGAGACGAAAGCCGCCCGAATCTGCCCCTCCACCACCCGTTCCCACCCGAAAGGACCTCACCGTGTCTTCCCGTCAGGCTGTCCGGATCATCGCCGTCGTCATCGCCGTCCTCCTCGCCGTCGTCATCGGCCTCGGGGCCGGGATCGTCACGGCCGCCCTCGGCGCCACTGCCCTTGTGGCCGTGGGCACCGGCGGCGGCGCGTTCATCGCGATCGCCACCCTCGGGATGATCATCGTGACGTACCTCCTCCCCCCGGTCCAGGTACCCGCCCCGGCAGCGCCCCCGCCTCCGCCCCAGAGCCAGGGGACCACGGCTTCCTCATGACCAACCGAAGGGGCTGGAGGACCTGGCTGCCCTCCGGCACACACCCCGGTCGCCTGCTACAGCGGCGAAGAACCCGATTCCACTCCGCGAGGCGGGGGAGCGTCCGTACAGTTGCGCCATGGTCATGAGCTGGGTTAAAGACGGCGTGCGCTACACCCTGAAAGTGGTCGAGCACCCGGACTGGACGGCGCTGTCCGAATCGAGCGCTCCCGGCGTACTCAGGGCCCTGCTGCGCGGGACGGGCAACAAGATCGTCGGTCACGCGGGCCTGCGCTCCGCGACCAGTGTTGTCGCGGGCGTCGCCGCGGTGTCCGCCACGGTGGGCGGCGGTCTGGTGTACGCGGGCATGAAGCTCAAGAGCCACCTGGACGACCGCAAGGCCGAACACGACGAGGTACCCGCTGACGCCGCCGAGCAGACGGCCGCAAGCGGCGATGTGGTCGAGGTCGAGGAGGCGACTGTAACCGAGACTCCGCGACTGCGCGCCGTGTGAGCGGCGGGCGAAGCGCCGACGCCCTGTCCCCGTCACAGCCGTCCCATCTGGGCGTCCCTAGATGTGCGCTGTCGCCCGCTCCTCATACAGCTGAAGGCCGCGGTCGATCATCCGAACCCCAAAGTGAGTGGCGTAGAAGATCAGGGAGATGCTCCCGGTCACCTGCGCCAGGGCGACACTTCCGTCCGATGCGATGATCTGGCGGTCCAGGAACGCCAATGTGCCATGGGCATCCCCGTGCGCGAGCGAGCTGCATGCGCTCCAGATCAGTTCGGCCACGTCCTCGCCCATACCCAGGTCCCGGCCGGCTGCCCTGACGATGCGCTTGTAGGAGGGGCGGTTGCTGCCTCGCACGGCCTTCCTCGCGTCAGTGGGGACAGCGCCGGCAGCGACAAGAAGGGCTTCCAGAACTTGGAGATGCTCCTCCCTCGTCCTGGCGCCCGGCACCCCTACCAGCTCCCGCACCCGATTCCCGCTCTCAAGCTCCTTGGCCTGCAATCCCAGGCGCCGGGTGATGCGCTCAAGACGATTCGCCGGTTCCAGGAGCCACACAGCACGAGCCGCGTTCTCGAAGACGCCCCTTACCAACGAGGCTTGAGCGTGAGTGTGGATGAGAGCGGAAGCGTTGTTCGTAAAGAGAGAGGACCGGAGGCACTGCAGGTGGTCGACCGCAACGGTCAGGGCATGCCATGCGCCGTGGGACACCTGGTACGGGGCGCTCTTGGCATCGTCTCCCGCCAGCGAGCTGCGGAGCTTGACCTCCCACTGGCCGCGGTTCTGCTGGGTGTGCGCGTCGAGTCTCCGGGTGCTGTCCAGAAGGGACAGCAACTGACGGAGGTACTCGTCCTCCTTGTCCGTCATGCCAATGATCGTTACGGAGCCCGGGGCGCACATGGGTCGAAATTTAGCGGGCCGGTCTCGCCGCCGTCGAGCGGTGCCCGCCGCTCCATGAGAAATATGTCGAAGCTCGGGATCGTGTCCTGGAGAAGACGGTCGAGGCTGATTGGGGTTTCCCGAGAGATGCTCCAGTCCAAGGACGACGACGCATCGACGGTGCCCGTGCAGCGCCGCTGGTGGCGGCGTAACTCTGCGGGCACTCCGATCAGTTCGGCATGATGGCCCGGTGACCGCGTTCAGACAGTACTTCGAGGACAACCCTGAGATCTTCGCCGCCCTGGTCGCCGCCATCGCCATCCTCGGCGGCCTCCTCGGCAGCGTCATCGGTGCGAAGATCCAGGCGAACGGCGGCCGGGCCCAGGCCGATGCGGCTCAGAAGGCTGCGGAGATCGCTGCCGAGGCTCAGCGGGTAGCCGCGCTCTGGAACGTGCGGCAGCTTCAGGTCGCGGAGTTTATTCGCTGCGTTCGTGAAGCAGTCGCGACAAGTCAGCGCCTCTATGAAGCAGAGCCAGACGATCAAGAATTGCGCCAGCTGGTGCATGCGGCTTATCAGGCTATTGAATTCAAAGCGGCGGAACTGATCCTCATTGCCACCGAAGAAGTCGTCAACGTCGTGGAGGCCACTCTCCTCGCCGCTGAGGAGCTTGAGCAAGAGGCTATGGATAGTGGCCCGACTGCGCATGCTGAGGCGGTTTTCACTCGCCTGTATCTCAGTAGAGATATGGAGACGGCCAGGGCTGCGCGCGTAGCCCAAAACGTTCTTAACGCGGAGACCGGTGAAACCTACGAGAGTCGTACGCGAGCTCTCCGAGGAGTCCCAGGGCTGTCAGAGACACTGGCTCACGAGCTGGCGGTCAATTCCGGAGGAGGTAACCGCCTACAGTGGATCGAGACAGGGGGACGGAAATCCAACGTTCTTGAAGAGAAGCTGGCTGAACTGGTTAGGGCAACACGCACCATGCTCCGCTCCGAGGACGACGTCGCCCCGGCGACGCCGGAGCCGCGCCGCCGATGGTGGCGGGCGGCGTGAGGAGTCGAGGCGGCCAGAGCATCACAAAACGATGAAACCGCTGAGGTCTGCCGGTCGTCGGGCTGTATGAGTCTTATTGCGCGACGACGTGAACCACCCCACGAGCGGAGGCCAAGGCACGATGAGCAGCAGTTCGCAGGACAGGGGTGACGCTTCGGGGGCGACGCCGACACCACCCGCAACACCGCCGGTACCGCCGGATCCACCTGCGACGCCGGCAGGCGGGGGGTCGCCCGGCGGTCGGCGATCGAACGGCAGGTTAGGGGAGTGGGCAGCTCTGATCTCGGCTGTTGCCGCAGTAGCGGGTGTAGCGCTTGGTTTCCTCGGCCTGCCTGCGCTCGTCAAGTCGCCCACAGCACGTACGGAGACGGTGTATGTCACCGTGACGCCCACTCCCACCCCCACGCCTACACCGACCGGCTCTGCACCACCGTCTTCCCCACCGCCGACCACACCATCAGCGTCGGCGTCTGTGCCGCCCGGCACGGTGCTTCGCACCGAGAGCTTCGATCTTGCCAACGGCTATGGCTTCAAGGTCGGCAGCGCGCAATTGCGACCCAAGCCGAACGACACCGAGCGCGACTGGCATGTGTGGAACAGCGACATGTCGGCGACCATCCTCCAGACAGTCGGAGGAGCGCACTTCGTGCTCCTCGACCAGGATGAGGACCCCAGCTTCGCAACCTGCCAGCGCCGCTCCGCGTACGTGGACTATCTCGAAATTTACGGCTTGGACGGCAGGAATATCTGCATCTACACCGCAAAAGGCATGATCGCCCTGATGCGCGTCGATTCAAGTACCCGGCTGGATCAGTACTCCTACAACTTGAGAGTGACGGTCACGGTCTGGGCGGCCTGAATAGGAAGCGGTGTGGCCGGAAGAGGCCGGGCTCCTGGTAATCAACAAGCTTCCTCCCAGTCGTCGTTCCTCCACTCGTACTCGTGGAACAGGTACCAGAGGTCGACGCCCCTGCAGGTCGGTGTGCACGGCACGGTCAGCCGGCCAAAGGCCACCGACCGGCCGTCACGGTCCTTCTCGACGGCGGTGCACTCGAACCGCTCGGTGACGTCGGCGGCCTAGGGTCTGTTGCGAAAGTGGATCTTGTTCGTTGATGATCACCTGTCGTGGGACGTGGTGATCTGACGAACGGCCAGTGGGCCCGGCTTGAGCCCTTGCTGCCGACGGGCATCAAGCCGGGTCGTCCGCAGGTGTGGACGCGGCGGCAGCTGATAGACGGCATACGGTGGCGGACCCGGACCGGCGCCCCCTGGCGGGACGTGCCCGAACGCTACGGGCCGTGGGACCGGGTCTACGACCTCTTCCGCCGCTGGCAGCGGGATGGGACCTGGGCCCGGATCCTCACCCGGCTCCAGGCCGAAGCCGATGCGAAAGGCCTGATCACCTGGGAGGTCAGCGTCGACTCCACCGTCTGCCGGGCCCACCAGCACGCCGCCGGGGCGGCGAAAATGGGGACCTCCAGAAGGAGCCGCCCGGCGGTGTCTTCGTCGAGCCGGCCGACCACGGACTCGGACGCTCCCGTGGCGGGCTGACCAGCAAGATCCACCTCGCCGTCGAGCAGGGGCAGAAGCCCCTGTCGGTGGTGATCACTGCCGGGCAGCGCGGCGATTCCCCGCAGTTCGAGCCGGTCCTGGAGGCGATCCGGGTGCCCCGGGTCGGGCTCGGCAGGCCGCGCAAGCGTCCGGACCGGGTGCGGGCCGACAAGGCGTACGACTCCCGGAGCAACCGTTCCTACCTGCGCAGACGCGGAATCAAGGCAACGATTCCGGTGCCCGCGGACCGCGTGCGCAACCGGCTGAAGCGCGGCTCGCGCGGCGGCCGCCCGCCGAAGTTCGACAAGGACGACTACAAGCAGCGGCACGCCGTCGAGTGCGGGATCAACCGGCTCAAGCGGCACAGGGCCGTCGCCACACGCTACGACAAACTCGCCGTCCGCTACGAAGCGACCGTGCTGGTCGCAGCCATCAACGAATGGCTGTGACCAGCACTTTCACAACACGCCCTAGTCTTCCGAGTCAGGAATTCTGTTCAGATATGAGGCGAGGCGTTCGAGGATCTCGTCCGCGGTTTTGGTCCAGACGTAGGGCTTGGGGTCGGTGTTCCAGGCGGCGATCCAGGTCCGGATGTCCTGTTCCAGGGCTTGGACTGTCTTGTGGACGCCTCGCCGTATCTGTTTGTTCGTCAGTTCGGCGAACCATCGCTCCACCAGGTTGAGCCAGGACGATCCGGTCGGTGTGAAGTGCAGGTGGAACCGGGGATGCGCCAGGAGCCAGGTCTTGATGGCCGGGGTCTCGTGGGTGGCGTAGTTGTCCAGCACCAAGTGGGCCTCGAGACCATCGGGCACTTCCCTGTCGAGCTTGATGAGGAACTTCTTGAACTCCTCTGCCCGGTGGCGCCGGTGCAGTGAGCCGATCACCTTGCCGGTGGCGACCTCCAGGGCGGCGAACAGGGTGGTGGTCCCTGCGCGGACGTAGTCGTGTGTGACGCGTTGCGGCACTCCGGGCATCATCGGCAGCACCGGCTGAGACCGGTCCAGGGCCTGGATCTGTGACTTCTCGTCCACGCAGAAGACCAGGGCCCGCTCGGGCGGGTCCAGGTAGAGGCCGACGACATCGTGGACCTTGTCGACGAAGTACGGATCCGTCGACAGCTTGAAGGTCTCCGAGCGGTGCGGCTGCAGACCGAACGCCCGCCAGACCCGTGACACCGTCGACTGCGACAGCCCCGTCTGCCTCGCCATCGACCGTGTCGACCAGTGCGTCGCGTTCTTCGGGGCGGACTCCAGGGTCTTGGCGACGAGCGCGGCCACCTGTTCGTCGGTGACCGACCGGGGACCGCCCGAGCGGGGCATGTCGCCCAGGCCGGCGATCCGGTGCTCGACGAATCTCGCCCGCCAACGGCCCACCGCATGCGGAGTCGAGTCGAGCCGGGCCGCGACGTCCTTGTTCGAAGCACCCTCCGCACAAGCCAGGATGATCCGGCACCGCAGAGCCCACGCCTGCGGCGTGGAGCGACGCCGCACCCATCCCTCCAGCGCAGCCCGCTCCTCATCAGACAGGATCAACTCGGCCTTCGGCCGCCCAGTACGCGCCACGGACCAAGCTTATACATCTGAACAGAACTCCTGACTCAGAAGACTAGGCGCGGATGCTTCAGCCGGTGAACCGCTGGTAGGCCTTCCCCGCCCCGAAGAACTCCGGCTTCGGTGGCACGACGTCGATGGTGTAGGTGGTGACGAGGGGGCCGCGCGCACAGATCTGGTGCCGCATGACGTCGACACCGTCGGACAGCGACAGGGCGGGAACGTCGCCCACCGCCTTGGCCGGCCGGCGAGGACATGGTCCAGGCGACCAGCTCCGCGACGGTCCGCCGAGTGGCCTCCCGGCGCGGGTCGAACCGCGACCAGTCCCACGTGTACGTCGTGTCGCAGCGCTCACAGGTCAGGTTGCACCGCGACAGGCGGATGAACACGGCCGGGTGCCCGCAGCTGGGCCCCTCGCCCTGGAACGTCGGCGACTCGACCCCGAAGCACTCGGCGACGATCAGCCGGCCGCCGGCCCCAGCCGTCTCGTCGGCGTCCGGGGCGGTCACGACGCCACCTCGAACCGGGCCCAGCTCCGCGCGGCCCCGCGTACCTGAACGGCGACCAATCGCCCGTGGATCCCCGGCTGCACGTGTTCGATGAACCAGTCGGCGAGGAACCGGGCCAGGCGCTCGGAGGTGGGCTCGAAGTCGAGGACCTCGTGGAGGTTGTGGTGGTCGAGCTCGGTGTCCAGGAACTTCTTGAACGGGGCGAGCGCGCCGAAATCCGTGACGAAGCCGGGCTCCTCCAGCTCGGCCGCCGTGAGGATGACCTCGACCTCATAGCCGTGGCCGTGCTGGCGGGAGCACTTGTGCTCGGGCGGCAGGCCGGGCAGCCGGTGGCCGGTCTCGAAGACGAACGTCTTGCCGATGGTGAACGTGCCGTGCGGTGCATGTGTGCGGTGGTGGTCCATGGACGGGTCCTTCTCTCTCGGAATGAGGGGCGGAAGGGAAGGTGACGGCCCCTGGGGCGGCGGCGTCGATACGCGGCGCCCGGCGGGGAAGTACGACCAGACGACCTTCCCGAACGGCCGGCGGCGAGCGACGCCCCAGCGGGCCGCCAGGGCGTCGACGATCACGAGTCCCCGGCCGGTCTCGGCTGCCGGCTCCGGGACGGCGGGCACGGGCGGCGGTTCGTGCGGGTCACGGCTGTCGTGGACCTCCAGCCGGATCCCGCCGTCGGAGGGCTCCAAGCGGACGAGGAAGCCGTGCTCGTCGTCGCTGCCGTGGGCGAGCGCGTTGGTGGCGAGTTCCGAGACGACCAGGCGGATGTCGCCGGTGTCGTCGAGGCCCCACGAAGCAAGGGTCCGCGTGGTGAAGTCACGCGCCGCCCTGACCGATTCGGGCTGATGGTCGAAGAACCTCTGCGTCGCTTCAGGCATGGCGGCCTCGCAAGTCGGTGTCCGGGGCGGGGTGAGGACGTGCTCGGTGGACCGGCCGGAGCGCGTCCCGGCCGGAGTCGGGGGCGCAGCCCCCGCGGACCAGCAGGAGCCGGGCACCGGAGGCAGTGATCCGTTCCTGGCGAGAGACGGCGACCGCCTTCGGCCCGAGATGCGCCCGGGACGGCAGAACGACGCCGTAGGCGCCGGGCAGCTCCAGGACGTCCAGCAGACCGGTGAACGCGGCCGCGCGGTGCCCGCCCGACGCGCGCTCGACGAAGACGCCGTGCAGGGCGAACTCGTGCCGGCGGCAGTACTCGACCAGGGCGTCGTGCAGGGCGACCTGACGGGCCGGCGAGACACGCACCAGCCTCAGGAAGCCGTACACGACAGGGCCGCTGACACGGCGATGCTCAGTGACGGGCTCCATCACTCACAACCTCCGGGAACTCCGGCAACGGGTGACTTCACCAAGCCTGGCCCGCCGTCGATCAGCCGGAAATGACCGCCTGTTGCACTTCCGCTGCACTTCCGTCCCCCCGTGTCAGTGCGACGTGCTTCGATGAAGAAGGGGAAGGGAGCGACGTGTGGCGACCGTGCACCACTGGACAGGACTGGAAGCCAAGGCCCTGCGGAAGGCGCTGCGGCTGAGCGTCCGCGCCTTCGCCGAGCACCTCGGCGTCGGCGTGCGGACCGTATCGAAGTGGGAGAAGCTCCAGGCGGACACGGAGCCCCGCCCCGACACCCAGGCGATCCTCGACACGGCCCTCGCCCGCGCCGACGCCGCCACGCACCTCCGGTTCGAGACGTTCCTCTCCGAGTCCGGACGGCCCGGGTCAGCGACCGCGGGCCGACGGGTGACCCCGGCCGGGCCCCTGGCCTGGGAGTACGAGTCGTGGACCGACGACCTCGACCGGGCCGTGGTCGCCCTCTCCCGGCAGGACTTCACCTTCGCCGAGAACCTCATCGGCCGCTGGACCAGCCGCTTCACCCCACTCAGACTCGACGACCGGGGCCTGTACCTCTTTGCCCGCGCCACTGCCCTGCTCGGCGACCTCCAGCGGGACCGCGGCAGCGTCGTCGGCCCGCTCTCCGCCCAGCACTCCTACATCACCGCCAGGTCCCTCTTCACCCAGCTCGACATCCCCCGCCGGATCGCCCAACTCGACCTCTCCCTCGCCGTGGTCGCGGAGATGTCGGGCCGGCTGGAGACCGCCGCCCGCGCGTACGAGCACCTGGCGGTCGACGACCGCCTCTCCCGCCGCGATCGGGCCAGGTCCAAGCTGTGGGTGGGAACCGCGCTGAGCAAGGACGGCCGGCACGACTACGCGACCCGCGTGATGGTGGCCGCGACCCGGGACTTCGAAGACCTGTCCGAACCTGAGGACTGGTCGGTCGCCCACCAGAAGATCGCCCTGGCGCACCGTGGCGCCGGCGACCTCTCCACCGCCCTGCACCTCATCACGGTCGCCCGGGGCACCGCGACCACCGACGCCCCCATGCAGCGGGTACGCCTGGACACCGCCCACGGGCACATCCTGCTGAGCGATCCGGCGACCAGCGATGATGGGCTTCGCGTACTCGACAAGGCCGCGACCATGGCCGCCCGCTTCGGGCTGTCGCACCAACTGGCCAGCATCGAGAACATCAAGGCCACGAGCACGGGGCCGTCCGGCCCCGGCAGCCGTTGACCAGGGAGAGTGAGCCAGGCGTGGGCGACGACCAGCAGACGATCACCGAGGACCAGTGGCGCAGGACCGAGCTGATCTGGAACTACCACCTCATGGGCCACGGCCCGCGCCCCGTCGACGTGGCGATCGGCCTGGGCAGCCACGACCTCGGTGTCGCCGCGGCCGCCGCCGACCTCTACCACCGCGGCCTCTTCCCCACCCTGGTGTTCACCGGCGGCAACAGCCCCACCACCCGGGCCCGATTCCCCCGGGGCGAGGCCGTCCACTTTCGCGAGCACGCCCTCGAACTCGGCGTACCCGACTCAGCGATCCTCGTCGAGCCGAACGCCGCCAACACCGGCCAGAACATCACCCTCAGCCGCGACCTGCTCGCGGCCGCCGGTATCGCCCCGACGACGGTGATGCTCATCTCCAAGCCCTACATGGAGCGCCGCTCCTTCGCCACAGCCAGCAAGCTGTGGCCCGACGTCGGCCTCGTCTGCGCGTCGGAACCCCTGGAACTGGACGACTACGTCAAGAGCATCGGCGACGAGAAGCTCGTGATCGACATGCTTGTCGGCGACCTCCAGCGGGTCATCGAGTACCCGAAGCAGGGCTTCGCCATCGCCCAGGACGTCCCGGAGGACGTGCATGCCGCCTACGAGTCCCTCATCCACGACGGATTCACCAGCCGCCTCATCGCCTGACGCACACTCGCGGGCCCGTACCTGCGCGATCCACCAGCCCAACCTCTTCCCCCGACTGAGCACCCTGGCCAAGCTGTACGCGGCGGACACCTGGATCGTCCTCGACGACGTCCAGTTCGCCCGCCGCGACCACCAGCACCGCACCCGCCTGGCACCACTGCAGGACGCCGACCGCTGGAGATGGCTGTCGATCCCGACCCACCTGCCCCACGGCCGCCGCACCGCCATCCGCGACGCCCACATCGTCGATCCGGCCCGAGCGAGGAACCGTACGGAATCGATGCTCCGCCAGGAGTACGGAACCTCCCGACACTGGCCCACCCTCCGCTCGGCCCTCGACCCGGTCTGGCCGGCCTTCGACACGGGCCGCACGGCCGTGGTCGCCGAAGCCTCCACCCGCGCCCTGCTGAACCTCCTGGGCTGGCGCGGCCGCGTCGTGAAGGCGAGTACGTTCCCCACCCACCCCGGCCGCTCCCGCAGACTCGCGGACCTCACCCAGGCCGCCGGTGCCGACATCTACCTATGCGGAACGGGCGGCATGACCTACCTCGACCCGACCCCGTTCACCAGCCAAGCCCTCACCGTCATCCCGTTCCTGCCCCCACCCACGGGAACCCATCCGCAGGCCCGGCAGGTCACCGCTCTCTGGACCCTGGCCCACCTCGGCCCCACCGCGTTGGCCACCCGCCTCGATCACGGACCGAGGTTCGGGCGGCCGGCGAACAGCGGTGGGCTCAGAAGTTGATCCGGTTGCCGATGACTTGGTCTTCTCGCAGGCCACGCGGTCGATCCCCTTGAAGTGGACGCAGATCTTGGCGTCCGTGCCCTGGTCCCAGCGAGTCCAGTGGTAGCTGATGGTCTTGCTGACCCGGGTCGCCTTCTCCTTCCTCCCGTACCGCTCGCCGTTCACCGTCACCCACACCGTCCGCGACTTCGCGCTCTTGGGCGGGTTGGACCAGAAGCCGGTGACGCCATTCGAACCGCCACGAGCTTCCAGGCGGATGCAGACCTGCGGTCCGGATATGTGATGGGTGCACGCGTTGCTGTCCGCGGCCGCAGGTGACGCGGCCGGGAGCACCACACAACGGGCCAGAGCCATCGAGATAGCCCAGGCCCTCATGATCTTTCGCATGATCCACTCAGCCGGCGTGCAACTCATGCCATTGACACGCGACCGCCTGGTACGAGAGCGCATGCCTCGCCCCACACGAACCCCGGCTTTCGTTCTTCGACGCCTGGACCAGACGGTGAGTCCGTTTCCGCGGCGCTGTGGGCTCCTCAACGGTCGAGGTGACGCTCGCGATGCTGCCCCTGGCCGTGGGTCTGCCGACCGAACCAGCCCTCCGGCATCAGCCCAGCCGAGTGGTACGCCGTCTGCCTTGGGCCGGCACTCGGCCCTGTGGGCGGTCGGCGGCCCCTTGAGGGGGCCATACGGCGCATCTCAAGCGTCGGCTCCCGGCTGGTGTCAGAGGCCGGTGGCAGGGTAGCGGGCAGTAGTCCCGCCCGCGATCAGACGGCCGGGACGGTCTACAGAGACGGAGCGTCCACCCATGAACCGCAGTGAGCTGATCGCCGCGCTGGCCGACCGCGCCGAGGTGACCCGCAAGGACGCCGACGCCCTCCTGACGGCCCTCGCCGACACCGTCGGCGACGTCGTCGCCAAGGGCGACGAGAAGGTCACCATCCCCGGCTTCCTCACCTTCGAGCGCACCCACCGTGCCGCGCGCACGGCCCGCAACCCGCAGACCGGCGACCCGATCGACATCCCGGCCGGCTACAGCGTGAAGGTCTCCGCGGGCTCGAAGCTCAAGGAAGCCGCCAAGAGCAAGTAGGACCCTCACCCCCCGCTCCGACCCGATAGCCACATGATCGATTAGCCGGATCACCGATGGGGTAGGACGGGCACCGGGCGTCTCCCCAGAGGAGGAGACCCCTCCCTTTCTCAGCCGGCCGGGCGCCCGGCTTGATCGAAGGACATGAGAATGGCCAGCGGTATCGTGAAGTGGTTCAACGCCGAGAAGGGCTTCGGTTTCATCGCCAGGACGGCGGCCCCGATGTCTTAGCCCACTACTCCAACATGTCCGGCACCGGCTACCGCGAGCTCGTCGAGGGCGAGACGCTCACTTTCGACGTGACGCAGGGCCAGAAAGGCCCCCAGGCCGAGAACATCCTCCGCAACTGAGCTGACCTGCCGCTTCCCACCCGCAGGGCACACCGTCCCGCCTCGGCCACTGTGTATGCTGGTATCACCGACGCGGGGTGGAGCAGCTCGGTAGCTCGCTGGGCTCATAACCCAGAGGTCGCAGGTTCAAATCCTGTCCCCGCTACGAAAGACAGGGGCCCGGCTGACGCCGGGTCCCTGTCGCGTTTCGTCACTGCGTGCGGCAGTCCGCCGCCTCCTCCGTATGGCGAACTCTACCGACGGCGGGCCTGCTCTGCTCCCCGCCCGCGTGTTGACGGCTTTGCGCCGACGCCGTCACCGACCTGATCCCCGCGCGCGGGTGATGACCGGTGCCCCGTGCGCTCTGGGAGCAGTGCCACCAGGTCGGCCTTACGCCCGGAGAGACCGAGGACGCCCGGGATGCCGCCGACCTTCCAGCTTCGGGTCGGCCTAGGACGTGTCTGATAATTGATCTTGTGGTGGGTCGTGGTGAGCTGATGGATGCGGCGTGGGAGCGGATAGCGCCGCTGCTGCCGCAGGTGGGTGGGCGTGGTCGTCCGTGGCCGGATCATCGGCAGCTGATCAACGGGGTGTTGTGGCGGTTGCGGACCGGTGCTCCGTGGCGTGACCTGCCGGAGCGTTATGGACCGTGGCAGACGGTCTATGAGCGGTTCGCCCCTGGGGGGCTGACGGGACCTGAGCCCGTCTGCTCGAGCAGGTCCAGGTCCGCGATGACTCCGTCGGAACCGTGGAGCGGACGGTTTCGGTCGACTCCACGGTCAACCGGGCCCACCAGCACGCCGCCGGCGCCCGTAAAAAAGGGCGGCGGCAGGGGACGAACTGGAAGATCCGGCCGTAAAGCCGACGGACGGACTGGAAGATCCGGCCGTAAAGCCGACAACGCCGGAAGCGGCCGAAGGCGCTGACCCCGTTCCACGGTGTTAGCGCCTTCGGTAGCTGGGCGGATCTCAGTATTTCCGCCCACCCGTCTGATCGGGGATCGCTTACCTCAGATCCCGTACGGAGTTGGAGATCCGCCCTCCAGCATGGGTTACCGGGTCAGCCAATGCTGGTTGCCCTGCGGACCCGGGCCACACGTCCACTGCCTTACTGGAGCCCCATCGGCATGACTCCAGTCGGCAACTTCCAGGCACTTGTCAGAGTGCCTGGGGAGGAAAGCGTATCCATACCCATTCGGGTTAGGCCACATATAGAACTGCTGGTTCTCCCCACCGGTGCACTGCCACTGGCGGGCAGGAGCACCGTTGTTCATACTCCAGTCGGCAATCTCAAGACACTTGCCACTGTGGCCGTTCCGCAAAGTCACAACGCCATCGGCGGCATTTCCTACATAAGAGAAAATCCAGGTCTGATTTGCGTGCCGGTCTTTGCAAGTCCACTGTCGGGCAGGAGCCCCGTCGTCCGTACGCCAGTCGGCGATCTCAAGACACTTTCCAGCTTCATAGGTGTACAAGGTATGCACAGTCCAGTTCGCGGACGCCGACGAAGCCGGAAGGAATACCGTTATGGCGGCCACAGCCATGGCTACGCCAGAGACCCGGCGAACCCAGCGTGAAATATTGAGCACAACAATCCCCCGCATCATGAGACTGGCGGCTCCAGCCACCACGTCGAACCACATGGTAGTTGATCTTGAACTGTCCATGATCGACCGCATGACCGAACGTCGCGCCCGGCTCAACCACCGCTACGAATCGAACCCCTGCCACTACCCGGCCTCGCCGCCGTATTCTGCGCTGTCACAAGCGACTCCTCCGAGGCTGGGGAGACGAGCTCGGCGCCGATCACCGTGCACCGGCCCTCGCCGTCCGGGGGCCGGCGGGTGACCGTGCACCGGCACGGTCAGGACGAGATCCTGGGCGTCGCCTACTCGGATCACGACCCTGGTGGTGTTCCTCGACCGGACAGGTGTCCCGGGCCCCGGCAGGGCCGTGGACGACCCCGCATAGGTCGAGTGGCGCGGAGCCCGCGCCCACGCATGAAGCTGCGCTAACACCGCAAGTCCCTGGCCTGCGCCCGCCCGCCCGGCCTGGGCGGAGAGAGGGTGCCCCCACGCGGACCCGCGCCCTCTCGGGGGCTTGCCCGTACGGCGCCGACAGACGAGGCCATAGGCTGCTGTGTGTGGGGATGCTGAGGGTGGTCGAGGAGCTGGCGGACGAGGCTGAGCGGCAGGTCCGTGAGCACGTGTGGATCCTGAGCACCGCCGACCATGCCTTGGCTACCCAGGCCGCTGCCGCCCTACGAGCCCTCATCGGCCCACCCAAAACCCACGAAAAGCTGCCCTTGGTCGACCGGCTGGCAGCCCTCCGCCAAGCACTCGCTGTTCTGGCCGTCACCCTGGCGCACGTGCACGGACGCCTGGCCTGGTTCCTCGGCGCAGCCGCCACTGCCCTCACCCCCGTTCTGCACTGGCGCGCCCTGGCCCCGGGCGAGGGACCGACCTTCGGCGCCGTTCAGCCCACCCTCCAGCAGTACACGGATGGCGAGGACGCGATCCGCCGGCTCCAGAAGTCCCTCGCCGCCCTCACCACGGCCTGAAACCCCCCCGCCCCGCCGGACCCGGACCCGGATTTCAGGCATACCTGTGGTCCCGTACCGCCTATTCGCCCACGGCCGCCCTGGTCCTCTGCGGCGAGTTCGACCGCGACACCACCCTATGCCTGCGCGAGGCCGTGGACGCGGTACGGACCCCGCAGATCGAGCTCGTCCTGCTCGATCTGGCGGCCGTCCGCTTCGGCGACTCCGCCCTCGTCCACGAACTCACCGCCACCCGCTCCCGGCCCGAGCGGCACATTCTCATCGGCCCGTTCCCCGGACCGATCGCCCGCCTCCTCGACATCACCGGCACCCGGCACACCTTCGACATCGTCCTCGATGATGCCGCCTGAAGACACGTCCGCTCCTCCCTTGCACGTGTAGCGCCTCAAACCCCGTGGGTGTGGGGTGCTGGGGGTGGGGTAGGCGGCGGTCGAGCGCATGGGACGCACTCGGCTCGTGGGTCTGCGGCCATTCCCCCGGCCGGCCTGCGGTCTGCGACCGCCCCGCCCCGTACCCCCCTTCCGGGCACGGGGCGGTCGTCTTGTGCCCCGTCAGGGTGAGCGTGGGCGATTCAGCAACGATCCATGATTTCCTGAATTCAGGATCAGATGTACTGTCGTGGGGTGCTGACTGTTGCCTCCGACGTCGAGGTGCTGGCCCGGTTCGGCCGCGCGCTCGCCGACCCGATCCGCTGCCGCGTCCTGCTGGCCCTGTGTGACGCCCCCGCCTACCCGGCCGACCTCGCCGACGCCCTCGGCGTCTCCCGTACGCGGCTGTCGAACCACCTCGCGTGCCTGCGGGACTGCGGGCTGGTCGTCACCGTCCCCGACGGCCGCCGCACCCGCTACGAACTCGCCGACGAGCGCCTCGGCAACGCCTTGGACGCCCTGCGCACCGCTGTGGTGGCCGTGGAGACCGACCGCACCTGCGTGGACGCCGACGAGAAGGGCTGCTGCTGATGACCGCAGACATATTGGTGTCCCTGGTCCCTTCCCCGGCGCGCCGTGACGTGCTCGCTCGCCGGATACGGCTGCTGGTCGCCGCGACGATCACCTACAACGTCATCGAGGCGATCGTCGCCCTCACGGCCGGGGCGATCGCCTCCTCCACGGCCCTGATCGGCTTCGGCCTCGACTCGGTCATCGAGGTCTCCTCCGCCGCCGCGGTCGCCTGGCAGTTCTCCGCCCGCGACCACGCCGTGCGCGAGGCCCGCGAACAGCGCACCCTGCGGATCATCGCCGTCTCCTTCTTCGCGCTCGCCGCGTACGTCTCCTTCGACGCCGTCCGCGCCCTGGTCAGCACCGGAGAGGCGGAGCGGTCGATCCCGGGCATCGTCATCGCCGCCCTCTCCCTGGCCGTGATGCCGTTCCTGTCCGCCGCCCAGCGCAAGGCCGGCCGCGAGCTCGGCTCCGCCAGCGCGGTCGCCGACTCCAAGCAGACACTGCTGTGCACCTACCTGTCCGCTGTCCTCCTTCTCGGCCTGGTCCTCAACGCCACCCTCGGCTGGTCCTGGGCCGACCCCCTCGCCGCTCTCGTCATCGCGGCCATCGCGGTGAAGGAGGGCCGCGACGCCTGGCAGGGCAAGGGCTGCTGCGCACCCACCGTCGCGGTGGCGCCGTCGGCGGACGCCTGCGGTTGCCGCCCCGGCTGCGACTGCTGTTGACCGCCCCCGCAGGACCGTCCCCGCTCTCCGGAGCGGGGACGGTCTGTGAAAGTCAGACTGGATCGCAGGTGATGTATGTGAGTTCGAGCGTCTCGTCGCCCTGACCGGTTTCACCCGCAGGCAAGTCCGCCGCGCTCCAAGACGTAGGACGGGCGCCGGTGAGCTGGAACTTCTTCACCGAATCGTTCTGTGCGTTCACGTAAACCAGGATGATGTCCTCGGCGCTCGATTCAGTCCTGGTCGGATCGCGCGAATCCAGGATCCACTGGGTGGACTTGTCGCTCTTGTCCGTGCCGCTGCGCGTACATCCTCTGTTCTCAGCCGTCGCCGGTGGCGTGCTTCAGTTGGTCTTCGCCGACTCGTCGAAGAACCTGACGATCCGGGGCAGGGCTTGCCGCACCGATTCGTTGTGGTCGTGGTCGCCGACGTCGGTCAGCCGGCGTGCGGCGCCGTTCCTCGTCAACTGGTCGGCACAGTACGCCGCGTGACTGAAGTCGACGTCCTTGTCGCCCCGGCCGTGGAAGATCTCCACTGGTACGTTCGGCCGCCAGTCGCATGTGTTGTCCATCGGGTGCAGCTTGTCCTTCAGGACTCCGTCGGGCTTGCGGATCTTGTTCAGGAAGTCCTCGGTGAACAGGTCCTTGGAGGCCGCCGGGAGTTCGCTGACGATCTGCCCGGCGGTGTGATGGCCGTCGAAGAGACCCTCCACCTTGCTGTCGTAGGGGGAGCGGAAGACATCGCCGGGTGACGTGTAAAGGCCGTACATCTTGTTCCAGGCGGTGACGAAGTAGGCGAGGTAGATGCCGGATTTGGCGATCTTGTCGTCGGCCGCGGCGGCCTCGAAGGCCGAGAGGTTGTAGGGGCCGCTGACCGGGGCGAGTGCCCCCAGCCGGAAGTAGCGGTCGGCGCCCTCCTGCTGAAGCGCCCGGCCTACCAGCATGGTCGCGGGGCCGCCCTGCGAGAACCCGCTGACCTGGACCTTCCGCTTCAGCTCCCGGCCGTTTCGGTGGGCGAAGGTCCTGGCCGCGCGCAGGCCGTCCACCGAGGCCGCGACGGTGGCCCGAGGGTCACCGTACGGGTGGAAGCCTTCGCCCGAGCCGAGGCCCACGTAGTCGGGCGCCGAAACGGCCCGCCCGGTCGAGGCGAACAGCAGGGCGACGAGCCGGTCGTTCGACTTCGGATTCTCCGAGGCGACGTCCTTGCGGTAGACGGTGGTGCCGTGCAGCCAGGAGACGGTGGACAGGTGGCGCGCCCCGTTCTTGGGCAGGACGACGAGCTGGCTCGCGGTCGTGGGGGCGCCTGCGCTGTCGGTGGTGCGGTAGGTGACCCGATAGGCGGTCACGCCGTGACGGACCTGGGACGAGTCGATCTTTCCCCGGAGCTCCCCGGCCACTTCCTCGGCTGTGAGGTCGGCCGCTTGCTCGACGGAGACGACAGCCCCGCCTTGTACCCGCTCACTGTGGGAGCCGGCCGCCGCCGAGACCGGAGTCACCAGGGCGGACACGCTGCCGAGAACCGCCGCACCAGCCAGAATCCGGATACTTGTTCGCCGTAAAGTCATGGATGGATCATGCCCGTCGGCCGCTCCGCTGGGACATGGAGCGACCCCCCGGGCCGCAAAGGGGGAAAACCCCCTCGGGACCCGTAGGGGATGCCCGGGTGCCCTATCCCTTCGTGACAGGCCCTGTAATCCCGGCTCGGAGACCGGGGAGCAAGTAACCCGCTGGTAGGTTGCGAATGTTCAGCGACGGAGGCGGACAGCTGGGTCACGCTCAGCGACATGCCGGGCGACCGAGTCGACGCCGGGGCGCGCGTACCGCTCCAGGGAGCGGACGGAGGCGTGGCGGGAGCGGGCCAGCAGCATCGGGGTGGAGGTGCCGTCCTCCGCGTCGTGTGTCAGGGCACTGTGGCGGAGCCGGTGGAGCGTCCAGCCGTCCAGGTCTTCGATGTCGTCGGGCGACCCCGAAAACTGAAGCACTGCTACCGCATCCGCTGAACTGCCGACCCTCACTGCGACCGCAGACCTGAGCGTCACGCAGTGCTGCACGAAACCTCGCCGTAGCGATACGAGAACACGGCCGTTTCTGGCAGTGATGCGGCGTGCGGCTACGGCTCCGCGTCGGCTCTTGCGGGTCATGCCTGAGGCCCTTGACCCTCACGTGACGTCAGGCTGCATAGTCGGTGCCGTGGAAGATCACTGGACCGTGGGGCGCGTGGCCGAGTTGGCCGGCGTGAGCGTCCGCACGCTGCATCACTATGACGAGATCGGCCTCGTGCGTCCATCGGCGCGGACCGCAGGTGGGTACCGGGCCTACTCGGCGGGTGACGTCGAGCGGCTGAGGGAAGTGCTGGCCTACCGGCGACTGGGCTTCGGGCTGCGGGAGGTTGCGGAACTGGTCGGTGACTCTTCCACCGACGCGGTCGCGCACCTGCGCCGACTGCGTGGCCTGCTGCTGGAGCGGCGTGATCGTGCTGACGCCATGGTGGCGGCCATTGACAGGGAACTTGAGACACGGGCGAGGGGACTGAGGGTGACACCGGAGGAGCAACTGGGGATGCTCGGTGCACGGCTGTACAACGTGATCGGCGGCGCTTACACGGCAACGCGGCGTACCGAACCGCGGATCGCAGCACAGATCCTGGGCGCGCTCGGGGACGCGCGGACGGTGCTGAATGTCGGGGCCGGCACCGGCTCCTACGAGCCGACTGATCGCGAGGTGACCGCTGTGGAGCCGTCGGAGGTCATGCGGCGTCAGCGGCCTGCCGGCTCGGCGCTGTGCGTGGCCGCCGCCGCGGAGAGCCTGCCGTTCGAGGAGCACTCCTTCGACGTCGCCATGGCCGTCTCCACTGTTCACCACTGGGAGGATCCGATAGCGGGGCTGCGCGAAATGCGGCGCGTGGCGCGCCGCGTGGTGGTGCTGACGTTCGACACCGACGAGCCCGGATGGCAGGACCGGTTCTGGCTTACCCGCGACTACCTGCCCGAGTTCGCCACCGTCCTCGCAGACTTTCCCTCACTTGCGGCGATGGCCGACGCGATCGGCGCCCGCGCTGAGCCGGTGCCCATCCCGTGGGACTGCGCTGACGGCCTGTTCGAGGCGTACTGGCGCCGACCGGGAGCGTATCTGGAGGAGCACGTCCGTCGTGCGATGTCGGTGTGGACGAGGGTCGGGCCGGACGCCGAGCGGCGGGCCGTGCAAAACCTGCGCGACGACCTCGACTCCGGCCGATGGGCCGAGCGCAACAGCGACCTCGCCCACCTCGACACGGCAGACCTCGGCCTCCGCCTGCTCATAGCTTGAATGGGCGACGGTCCGGACCGAACGCCCCCCCCGAGGTCGTCGCGGACCTGAAGTCCCCGACCTGGGTCCGTGAGGGGCGACCGCTGGTGCTGATCGGCGACTCCGGCACCGCCAAGTCCCACCTGCTGATCGGCATCGGCACCGCGATCGCCGAGACCGGCCTGCCGGTCCGCTACACCACCACCTCGGCGCTGGTGAACGAGCTCGCCGAGGCCGACGCGAACCGCCGCCGGTCCTCGGTCACCGCCCGCTGCAGCAAGATCGATCTTCTCTGTCTGGACGAGTTTGGCTACCTCAACCTGGACCGCAAGGGCGCCAAGCTGCTGTTCCAGATCCATCGCTATGGGAGCAGTAGCCGCCCCCGTCTCCCCGGGAGCGGGGCCCGCCTCCGTTCCCGCCTCAGCGCTCAGGCCACCCCGGTGCAAGCCGAAAGTCTTCTCACTCGTCCGTCGTGAGGGGTGCCGGCGTACACGTGACGTCCGCGAGTGCACCGGCACCAGCCGCAAGCGGCAGCATCCCTACGACATGCCCTGCGGAACTGGCCGGCTCCTCTCAGCCGACACGGACGCCCGCCATGGAGATGTAGGGGTGCCGTCTGGATCCAGACCATGCGGCCACAGCCTGGTGGCGACTTTCGACTCCTCGGTCGGGCGGCGAAAGGCCGTGAGATTGCCGTAGTCGACGACCTGTCGGTAGAGAACTTCGGCGCCGTCCCGGTCCCCGGCCTGTTCCCGCATCTCGGCCAGGCGCAGCAGTGCGATGGGGTCGTGATGGTCGGCGGCTTGCCGGTAGAGGGCCTCGGCGCCGTCCCGGTCTCCGGTCCTCTCCCGGTTGTGCGCCAGGCGGTACAGGGCGCCGATGCTCCCGTGCTCGACGGCCTGCCGGGCCAGGGCCTCGGCGGCGTCCCGGTCCCCGGCCTCCTCCCGTATCAGCATCAGGCTGAACAGGGTGGTGATGTCGCCGTGTTCTGCGGCCTGGCGGGCCAGGGTTTCGGCGCTGTCCTGGTCGCCGGCCTTTTCCCGCATCTCGGCGAGGCGGCCCATGGCGGTGAAGTTGCCGTGTTCTGCGGCCTGGCGGGCCAGGGTTTCGGCGCTGTCCTGGTCGCCGGCCTTTTCCCGCATCTCGGCGAGGCGGCCCATGGCGGTGAAGTTGCCGTGTTCTGCGGCCTGGCGGGCCAGGGTTTCGGCGCCGTCCCGGTCCCCGGCTTTCTCCCGCATCTCGGCCAGGCTGGCCGGGGCGATGGTGCTGCCGTAGACGACAACCTGGCGTGCCAGGATTTCGGCGCTGTCCGGGTCCCCGGCCCTCTCCCGTATCTCGGCCAGGCGCCACAGAGCCATGGGATAGCCGTGGTCTGCGCTCTGCCGGGCCAGGGCTTCGGCGCCTTCTCGGTCCCCGGACTCCTCTCGCAGATGGGCCAGGCGGTACAGGGCGGTGGGATTGCCGTGGTCTGCGCTCTGCCGGGCCTGGGCTTCGGCGTCTTTTCGATCCCCGGCCCTCTCCCGCAGTTCGGTGGTCCCCCGATCTCCCCCGTTCGGGGGAACAGCCATGTCTCGCCCGCTGTGCGATCAGTAGTCCGTGTGGCCCCGCCCCCGCCGCCTCACCTACAAAGCTACGTGACCGGTTTGTGGGCCGGGTCGGTGTCCTGGTTGCCGGCTGGGGTTGGCGGAGATGGTGTGCTGCTGTCCGGTGACAGTGACCCTGGACCGATTGCCGGCGGAGTGGGGCCACCGTTCCGCCGGACCGGCGGGATCTAGGCTGGTCACGGCATCGGTTGTGGGACGGAAGCAGGAAGGCGCTGTGGCGTGGCGAGCACTGAGAAGGATCTGGCGGGCGTGCAGCGCGAGCACTGGCAGGGCACTTACGCCGCCCACCCGGGTATGTACGGCGAGCAGCCCTCCGCGCCCGCGATCCACGCCGCCGGGGTGTTCGGGGCCGCGGGCGTGCGCGAGGTGTTGGAACTCGGTGCCGGACATGGCCGGGACACCCTGTACTTCGCTCGCGAGGGCTTCACCGTGCAGGCCACCGACTTCAGCCCTGTCGGCCTGGAGCAGCTGCGGGAGGCCGCCCGCGCCCAGGACATCGCGGGCCGGGTCACCACCGCCGTCCATGACGTCCGCGAGGCACTGCCGCAGCCGGACGCCTCCGTGGACGCCGTGTTCGCGCACATGCTGCTGTGCATGGCGCTGTCCACCGGTGAGATCCGCGCGGCGGTGGGCGAGATCCGCCGTGTCCTGCGGCCCGGCGGCGTCCTGGTCTACACCGTCCGGCACACGGGCGACGCCCACCACGGCGCGGGCACCGCGCACGGTGACGACATCTACGAGCACGGCGGCTTCGCCGTCCACTTCTTCGACCGCGACCTGGTCGACACCCTTGCCTCCGGCTGGACCCTCAACGAGGTCCACGCCTTCGAGGAGGGCGACCTGCCCCGCCGCCTGTGGCGCGTCACCCAGACCCTGCCCCGGTGAATCCCGAACCGATCCCGGCCGCGGACATCACGTCGACGGCACCGGCCTGCTCTGCGTTGCCCTCCTGCTCCGCCTGCGCGCCCGCATCGCCACCGCCGGACCCGGCACGGTCGTCCACGTCCTCGCCACCGACCCGGCCGCGCCCCTCGACCTCCCGGCCTGGAGCCACATGACCGGGCACGAATACCTCGGCCCCGTCCCCGGCGACCGACCCGTGTACGCACTGCGGGTCGCCCCCGACGCCGTCCCCACCCGACCCAACGCACCCTGGCACCGGACCCACCCCTGACCACCGTACGGCCCTTCCAGGTCGCCGATCAGCCTGTCCGACTTCGGTGGCACATGCTCCAACTTCGACGTCAAAGGACAGCAGCGCCCTGCCTGGGGCAGGGGTGGGTTGCAGGGGTGGCTTCGTCGACGTCGCACGACAGCGGTGGTCGCCCCGGGAGGCGTTCACCGCGCCCGGATCTCGATGTCGACGAGGACGGGAGGCGCCCACCGACACTCGGCAACTGCGGGACGGTGGCCGCCACCTACGCCGGTGGCCGGCACTCTTGTCCCGGGCCCCGGACGAACGGCAGACGGCAACATGCCGGCCGGCGCCGAGTTGCTGTCCGAAGCCATCGATATGCGACGCGGGCAGCGCCTCCCGAGCCGCCGGCCAAGCGCTGCTCTTCGTCATCGACAGAGCCACGCGGGGATTGACCCGAGCCTGGTGACGCGGGCCGTGGACAGCGGCGTCACTGCTCCCCGCTCCCGCGGGGGTGGACGGCAAAGCTTCTGCGAGTGGTGGTCGGTGGGTGTGGTGAGTGGGGGAGAGGTCGTCATGGTCGTTCGTCACCGAGCTCGGCGGTACTCATCACCGTGCTTACCAACGAGCTCACCATGCCCGGGCTGCTCACCACGGGGCTCACCATGAGTGGTTCTCCGGACCCCTGGAGTCGTCTTGTCTGTTTCGGTGCAACTTGCTTGGGAGAGGGCCGTCGTCGGGTAGAACTGCAGGTCAGGAAGTCTGCTCCCCGCGCGCGCAGGGATGGTTCCGGTGCGGCGGCCGCACCCGAGCAGCTTGTGGCGAAGCCCGCCGTCGCGGCGCCTGCGCCCCAACACGAGCACCCGGAAGCTGTTGCCACCATCCGCGAGGCTGATCAGTTCCACTGTGCCCCCTCTTGCTTGCCCGCCCACACCTGTCAGAGCTCATGGTGCTGAACCGGATCTTCAGACACAACCAGGTTGCCGGACGTCATTCTGTTAGGGGTTCTTAAGGCCCTCTGAAACGGCAAAGTCCGGACTCCTTCCCAAGAGCCCGAACTTCACTACATCGGTTCTTTGTAGTGATGCTCTATGGCATTTCTACCTCACGGTGGGACGTGCTCGCTGCCCTCTGGTCAGGACGCTTCGCTACCCGACTCCGGCCCGATGTAGATCTCCGTGCCGTCACCACGCCAAGCCCTGGTGTAGCCGCCCCTCGGCGCCGACACGATGAACATTCCAGCTTCCATGGACACCATGCCGTCTTCTGATTCGGCGAACCATTCCACGACGATGGTCTCGCCCGCCGACAAGCGGAACTCCTCCGCCGTCGGCTCGAACACGACCGTCATCTGCCGGTCGGCTTCAATCAGGAATCGCATTGACACTCCTAGAGATTATCCATGTAGTACTGGAAGAGATCGGCCCCGGAGGCAGAACTGGGATTGCCCGTGCCAGTGTCCTTGTACTTCATCACTGTCCTTCTTTCTACATCCGCGTAGAAGTTGCGCCATTTATGGGCGTCCTCGCCAGCGCCACGATGTCCTGGTCGCACATCACACCGGCGTACGAACGAGCCGATTGGCTGCTCCCCGCCCGCGCGGGTATGGCCCCGCCATCCCGCGTACGCGCCGGCGAGGCCGAGACTGCTCACTGCACGGGCGGGGATGGCCCTGTGGCGATACCGGCGCGGCCGCCCGAGGCGTTCTGCTCCCTGCACGCGCGGGGTTGGGGGGTCTGGAAGTATGGCAACTGTGATAGTTGGGGGTTGGGGTGGTGGGTATGGAGCCGAGGGTGTATTCGACGATTGATCTGCGTAAGGGTATGGGGGAGATTTTGGATCGTACGCGGATCGCGGGTGAGGCTGCGGCGATCACGCGGAAGGGTAAGACGCTGGCTAATCTGGTGCCGGCGGCCGGGACGTGGCCTGAGCAGGACCGGCCGTGCGGATCTGGGAGATTCTTTCGTCATGACAGCGCAACCCGTCCATTTCGACGGTCCCGGCGGGGAGGACCCGCGTCGAATCCCGCCGATGCCGGAAGGCAGTCCTCAGGCTCTGCGTCTGGCGATCTCGGAGCATGCTCCGCATCTGCTGCCGGATTTCGAGTCCCACTGGCGGCGTGCGATCGGGGATGCTTTCAGTCTGACTCCGGTGCCGGCGTTCATGCAGTTGTGGTGGACCCAGTACGCGATCGCCCGCGATCCTCTTCTGGAGGCGCATCTGAACGATCTCGAGGCCCGTGCGGGGAAGGCTGAGGATCCTCGGGAGTCGGCGGCCCTGCTGGCGGAGTACAGCCGTCTGCGGCGTGCGGCGGCAGAGGCGGAGCCGGGGGAGTGACGCACGCCCGCCGAGTCGCTGTCTTCAACGTCGAGGAAGTCAACACCTACCCCAAGGACACATTCCCCGACGACAAAGTGTACGGGTCCACCGGTCGCCCGGAGCTCCGACTCATCACCTGCGGAGGCAGTTTCGACGAGCGCAAGGGGTACGCGGACAACGTCGTCGCCTTCGCCCACCTCACGTCCGTCGATGAGAGGAGAGCCTGAGCGCACGTCCTCTCCGGCGTGCGGATCGAGGCTCTTGACCAGACCTCTGGCAGGGCTCGGCAGGTCGACACACATCGGTGACCGCAGGTGCAATTGGAACAGAGCCGGGCCCGTGTCGCACGGGCCCACCCACGCCTCTCCACCCTGCTGTCCACTGAAAGATGGGCGGGCCTGGAACGCGTCGAGGTGCACCCGTGAATATGTCGCTCCGCCGCACCCGTGCCGGACAAGCGGCCGCCAGCGCAGGCCAGGTCAGCGCGTGTCTCGGGCCCCCTATCCTGTCGCGGTGAAACTTATGTTCGGGCGCGTTCGGCGCCTCCTTCGCTACTCACTTGGTGTGGCGATCGTCGCCACCGTGCTGGTACCCGCGCAGCCGGCTGCGGCGGCAGATCTCGTCGAGCGCGCCGGTTCGTGGACGCTCACGCGGGTGGACGGTGACAAGCGCCATCTCATCGCGTCGGTCGAAGCGGCCGGCGTTCAGAAGGCCTCGATCACCGAGGTACTCGGGGAGAACGACGGCATCGCGGGTCTGTGCCATGGCACGGGCCTGAACGGAACGCTGCGGTACGACGGATACTGCTGGGGCTCAGAGCTGGACCACAGCAACTACGCCGATCCGGCGGGTGGTTGGATGCCCCAAGGCTTCGCCGGGGCCCACGCCGCCACCGATTCCGGCCTCTACCAAGGGCAGTCCTCGCTCAACGTCTCGTCCTGGTATTTCGGCACGTGGGTGGACAAACGGAACCCGACCACCATCGAGGAGTACACACGCGTCACCCTCTCCCAGGCCTTCAACAACGCCGTCTCCTACGGAAACATCGCGCTCGTCGAGCCCGTGAACGGCAACTTCAAGGAGCTGAAGTACCTCTCTCACGCGGATGGTGTCGCGTGGTACGAGGACATGCTGTTCGTCGCGAACGGGATGGAACTCCAGGTCTACGACCTGCGGCACATCTGGCGCATGACCGATACAGCCAGCAGCGGCACCGGTCTGTCCGGCGGCAAGAGCTCGGCGCGCCACCACCGCTGGGCACTGCCCCTCGTCGCGCGCTACACCACCAAGGCGAACGCCCAGATCGACACGGACCCGCAGCCCTTCGGCGCGGGCGGCCACCGCGCCTGCGGCCCCCACCTCGGGCCGCTCTGTCTCAGCACCGTGAGCGTCGACCGTTACAGCCACACCATGGTCTCGGCCGAGAACTACGGCAAGGCCGGTGGACGCGTCGTCCGCTGGGACCTTCCCAGCCTCGCCTTCGCCCCGCCGTCCGTGAAGCTCACATCGACGGGGGCATGGATGGAGAGCTCCGTGTGGGGTATCCAGGGCATCGCCCTGGACGGCGCGACAGGCAACTACTTCATGTCCGGCGTGTGCCCCGCCGGCTACCCGATGGGCGAAAAGGGCGAGAACAAGTACTCGTGCCTCCATATGGCCAAGGCCGGCGATGCGCCCCGCGTCCTGTCGCAGGCGCCCCAGCTGACACAAGGGCTCTCCTGGGACTGGCGCGCACAGCGACTGTGGGGCCTCAACGAGGGTCTCGACGACAAGGGCTGGGGAGCACAGCGAGTGGTGTTCTCACTCGAAGCGTACGCAGGCCGAGCGGACGCGCAAGGCTACGGCTGGCTCGTCAACCCCTGGAGGCCGGGCTTCATCTGCGCGACACCGCAAGGCGACAAGGCCGACAACGGCACCCCGGTGACGATCTGGGCCTGCTCGGGTTCGGAATCCCAGAGGTGGAAGCTGGAAAACGGCCTCATCGTGCACAAGACCAGCGGAAAGTGCCTCACCCCCCAGGGGAACGGAGCAAACGTCAACGGCGCCCTGCTCACCCTCTGGACCTGTAATCCGGCAAGCGACGTCCAGAAGTTCTCCCAGGTCGGCGGCCAGATCATCAACGGGTACGGAAAAGTCATCACACCCAAGGGCAACTCCCTGGACAGCGGCGTGTGGCTCACCCTCTGGACCAAGGACACTGCGGTCACGGAGAACGTCTACCAGAAGTGGCATGTTCGCGACTTTTAGTCGGGCTGAGCCTGATCTGCTTGTCGCCGGTGAGCGAGGCCCGGAATCGAGCAGTGCCGCCGAACCTGACTGATCCTCGGGCTTCACCAGCACGGGTCGGGGCCCTCCGGGCCCCGACCCGTAGCCTGCCGGACTCTGCGGTACGCCGGGTGGGCGGAGGGGGCGAGTACGGGCGGTCCAGACGGTCGGATCCGAGCGGGACCCGGGCGGGTTAGGCTCGGCCCTGGGCGTTGCACCCCCTCCCGCTCTCACCGCCGACCGGTTCCGGAGCTCTGCTGAACATGTCGTCCGCCATAACGTCCCGACCCGTCGCCCGTCTGTTGTCCGAGGCGCGTGATCGTACGGACGTGGTGGTCGGGGCGCTTCTGGAGCGCGTGGAGACAGGTCCCGCCCAGGTGCTGGCCTACCAGTGGGGCCTGCGGGACCTCGAGGGCCGGCCCGTGCCCGCCGACGGACCAGGGAGGGGCAAGGCGGTGCGTGCCGCGCTGGTGTTCGGGGCCGCCCGGGCCACGGGCCGCTCCGGCAACGATCCTTTGGTGCTTGCCGGGGCCACCGCCGTTGAGATACTGCACACGCTCTCTCTGCTCCACGACGATGTGATGGACGGGGACACGCTTCGGCGGGGGCGTCCGGCGGCGTGGCGGGTGTTCGGGGCGGAAGCTGTCGAGAACGCCGTGCGTCACTTGACCCCGCACGCCGTCGGCCTGCTCTTTGACGCGGCGGTCCGCCCGGAACCGGACCCCGCGGCCGGCCCTCGGGCCCCGGAGGTGCTGCGCGGCCCCGCACGCGCGGCGGGCGTGCTCGGTGCGGCCCTCGTGCGGCTGGCCCAGGGCCAGGCCCTCGACCTCGCCCTGGAGCAGGAGGCTCACCCCGGCGTCGCCGCGACGCTGCGCGTGCAAGCCGATAAGACGGGCTCGCTCTTCTCCTGCGCCTGCGAGTTGGGCGCCGCCCCGGCCGCGGCCGCGGAGCTGGCGGCCTTCGGGGAACACCTCGGCGTCGCTTTCCAGATCACCGACGACGTTCTCGGTATTTGGGGAGACCCCTTGGTCACGGGGAAGTCCGCCGGCTCGGACCTGGCGGCCCGCAAGAAGTCCTACCCGGTCGCCGTCGCCCTGGCCCCGACGACCGGAGCGGACAGGGCCGCAGACGACGCCCGCCGGAGGTTGGTCCGTCTCTACGCCCGCACCGAGTCCTGGACGGCGGCGGAGACCGACGAGGCACGCAGACTCATCGACCATACCGGCGCCCGCTCCGTGGCAGAGGCGGCCGCGCGTCGCCACGAGCGGACCGCCCTCGAATCCCTGGCCCGGGTCTGCCCGCCGGACGAGGAAGCGGGACAGGACCTGAGGACCCTGGCCGCGTTCGTCACGGGCCGCCCGTACTGATCACCCGACAGGCGGCCATCCTCGCTCCCATGGGGCGGGTCGGTCGAAGGCGTTGGGCAGGCCAGCCGCGTACAGCTCGTTATCCAGTTGGTGCAGACGGGCGAGTTCGGCGGGCTGCTCCCAGCCACGCACGACGCATGCCGGTGCGGTGGAGCCGGCGGTCGCAAGGAGGGCGTTCACGGCGGCTTTGGCGCTCTGGTCCGCGGCTTCCATGGTGGCGAGGTTGAGGTCGACGTCCACGTGGTCGCCGGCCTGGAACAGGTTCGGGACCTTCCCGGCCGGCTTGGGCCGCCAGCGGCGCGAGCCCGCCGTGCTGATCAGCAGCGGTTCGGAGTTGTGCGAGAGCCCCCCGGGCGCGGTGGGCCAGCGGATGGCGGGATCGGTGAAGCAGGAGTGCACGAGCTCGGGGGAGAGGAGCTCGCGGCCGTCGCAGCGCAGTGAGTCGGCCAGTTGGTGCCAGACCTCGCGGATCACCTCCTGCCGGGTGCAGGCCCGGGCGGGTTTCCCGGTGAGGGGTCCGGGGACGTCCCAGGCCGACACGTCGACGGACAGGCAGTCGTGGACGGTGCCGTCGCCGTACCGGGCCGATATGTCGATGCCGGACCAGAACTGCGCCTGGGCGATGGACGTCAGCGCCCACGGGGAGTCCACGTGGATGACGTGGCCGTGTACGAGTGGGGTGGGCTCGCGCAGGAAGAACTGGATGCCGGTCATCCAGTCCGTCTCCAGGCGGTCGATGTCCGCCAGACTCTCGTCCAGTTCGCACACCTCCGGCCCGAGGGTGCGTACGGCGGCCTCGGCGGGGACCGCGCAGACGAACCAGTCCGCCTCCACCTCGTGCACGGCACCGGACGGAGTGCGAACGACGGCGGCCCGTACCGCGCCACCGGCCGTCCGCAGGCGCAGTACCTGGTGTCCGACAAGGAACCGGACGCCGAGCTCGACCAGATGCGTGGCCCACGGTCCGATCCACGCCTCGGTGGTCGGCGCGCCGAGGACCCGGTCGGCCTCGGCGTGACTGCCTCCGCCGAGCAGCCCGGACCAGAACTCCACCTGGGTCCGCCCGATGGAGGCGACGCTCGCCACCTCGGCCTTCGCGGCGACCAGCGTGCGGGTGGGACCGATCACGCAGAGCCGCCGGTACTCCTCGGAGGCGGTCGCACCCGCCGTGAAGTCCCACCAGGAGGTGTTCTCGAACTCGCCGTCGCGGCGGGCGGCCCCGCTCGTGGCCCAGACCAGCAGCCGGTTGGCGAAGTGGGCGCTTTCCTCGGCGGAGAGGCCGGGCGTGCGGGCCAGCAGGTGGCCCACCGCACGCAGTGTGGCTTCGACGCTCCTTGCAGCGGGTCCCCCCGAGATGTCGATGACCACCCCGTCGCGCTGCCGGTCCCGCGCGTACAGCATCTGCGTGGTCGCCACCAGCCGGTCGGCGACGTAGCCGCCGCCGGAGGGAATGCGCGTCATCGTCTCTGTGACGTTCCGGTAGAACCCCGGGAAGAACCGGAACCCGTGCTCACCCGGCAGATCCCGACGCCCCTCCGTACCCGTACCTGGAACAGGAATGCTGCGCGCCTTGCCACCCAGCGCCCGGGCCTCGACCACGGTCACCGCGAACCCCCGCTCGACCAGCTCCATCGCCGCGGTCAGCCCCGCCGGCCCGCCCCCGATCACCACCACCCGCCGTCCGGGACGCCCGCCCCGGCCGTGCCTTCGCGCACCAGACCCTGCAGCGCTCGCCCCTGCCCTGTTCCCAGCAGTCCCCACGCCTCTGCCCTCCGCGCGCACCCAACTCCGGCCCGGCGTACCCGAACCGCTCGGACAAGATCAGCACACGGCTGTCGTGAACCGCAGCTGTGCCCGGCCGGGGGCCGAGCACGCCGAGCGGTTCCGTGCCCGCGTACCGGCGGCAAGCAGCTGGCTCCGGCCAAGCCGCGGGAGCGGCGGCAAGCGCTGTCGGCCCGTGAAGGACTGGCTGGTCGTCGCGGTGTTCCTGCCCTACGAGTCCCGCGCTGCCGAGCCGACGCCGCTGCTCCACGACCACGCGGTCGTCTCGATCCGCGCCCGGCGGCCGGACGGGACATGGCGCAACCTCTCCACCGACTCGATACTGGCCCACATCGTCGCGGCCGACACCCTCTACACCCTCCACTTCATGGAGGAGGTGACGGCGCGGCTCGGGTGGGCGTGGGAGCCGCGCGAGGTGACCCCGGGCCGCCGGCCTGTCATGGACATCGCCGGGATCGACCGGCGACTGATCGGCCGGCAGTCGACCCGCCGCCAGCAGATCGCAGACGCCCTCCCCGTCCCAGTGGCCAAGTACGAGGAACGGCAGGGGCACGCACCGGGGGAGCGGGCCGCCTACGCACTGGCCTGCCAGGCCGCCGACCAGACCCGCTCACCCAAGCGCACGGCACTGCTGTCGCTGACCGAGCTGCGGATGCGGTGGCGGGCCTCAGCTGTCACCGCGTTCGGCGCCTGCACCGTCTACCGGCTCGCCGAGCGAGCTCGAGCCGCCGCCGAAACGATCTGGGCCCGGGTCCGCCCGGTCGTCGACGTCGCCCTGGCGGCCGTCGACGTCACCGCCGTGGTGTTCGTGATGCGCGGTGCGTTCAAGCACCACCACCTCCTCGCCGAAGCCCGCCGCCACCTCGCCCACGTCCTGCGCGGCCGCCGGCACCGGCCCGGCCTGGACGAGCAGATCGTGCAGGCGGTCACCGACGACTACACCCGCCCCGTCGGCCGGGGCCGGATGCTGACCGCCGACCTGCGCGCCCTGTACCCGCACGACACCGAGGACCAGGCCGTGCTGCGCGCGCTGACCCGCAAGCGCTCCGCCGCACCGTACGAGCGGGCCCGTCTCGCCGCCGGAGCGCTGACCGCCCGCGTCCACGCGCTACGCCGCGCGGACGCCCTGAACTCCCGGCCCCGGCCGCACACCGTCGCCGTGCCGACCTCCCTGAGCTCCCGCCTCGGGCGGAAGGCCGACCAAGACCTGGAGCCGATGACGGATGTCGCCGCGGTGGAGCTGGCCAGCAGGACGCTGGAGGCCGCCGCGGCCGAGATGGCCGCACTCCTCCAGGCCGGAGTCCGGGAGCGAGCCGCCGCCCGCAGTTCCTCTCTCAAGTCCGCGGCGGCTCCGCCGCCGTACGCCCAGCAGCCTGTCCAGCCCGCGAGGCCGGACACCACCCACCGGAGGAGTCGCACGACCACTACGCCGCCCGCGGACCCGAGGATCGAAGCCGTCGCAGCCCGGGTGAAGCAGGCCGCCCAGAAGCGCGCCGAGGCGTACGCGCCGCCGACGGACTGGCAGCCGATCTGGAAGCGGCCCCGGAAGCCGAAGTCCATCAAGGCGAGAGAAGGAGGAGCTGGCCAAGCAGCGTAAGCGCCTCAAGGCGGCCCGTGTCCGCCGGTTCTGCGGCGCCCAGTCGCGTCGGCCTCGGCCCCGGCAGCACCGCATCGGCAGCGCCGCCGCGACGCCCGCGCCCTGGCCCGGATGCGGCACTCGAACGCCTGGCTGTGGTGACGACACCAGGACTCGTCCACTGAGTGGCCCCCGATACCGAGCGGGAGCGGGTGGAGTGGATCGTGTGGGCTCCACTCGGTGGACCCCATGAACTCAACCCGGTGGGCGCCACTCCACTCAGTGGGCTCCGCAGAGTGGGGTGACAGCGGCCACTGGGAATTCCTCACAGGCGGCCAGTTGCTGGGGAGATATCTGGCCGCCGACAGATACCTGCTGTTACCGAGACGCCAGTGCGTCGAGCCCTGATGCCAACGCTTCTCCAGGATCGACGTACCGAAAACCTGGTGCTCGAATCCGCGATCTTGGCCATAATGCGCAATTCAGACGGGACCAGAGCAAAGCGAGCAGTATGAACCACGACGACCATGCGCACGAGGCAGAGCCGCGTGCGCTGCTGATCACCGGAACCGTCGGGGTCGGCAAGACTTCGGCTGCCGACCTGCTGGGCGATCTCCTGTCTGACGTCGGTGTGCCACACGCCGTCATGGACCTGGATCGCCTGTGCCAGGCGTGGCCCGCCCCGCACGACGACCCGTTCAACTCCGGTCTGCTGCTGCGCAACCTGCGAGCCCTGAGCGCCAATTACCTCGATGTTGGTGTGCGGCGGCTCGTCCTGGCCGGGGTGGCCGAGAACAGGGCAGACCGCGACCGCTATCAAACTTCCATCGGCATGCCGCTCACGGTGTGTCGCCTGACAGCGGACCTTCCCGTCGTGCACAGCCGGCTACGGCGCCGCCATGAAGCCGACAGCGACCTCGAGTCCTTGCCCTGGCACCTGGAACGCGCCGGCCAGCTCGACCAGATCCTCGTTCAGGCTGACGTAGCTGACTTCACCATCGACACGACCCACGTACCGCCCGCAGCCGTCGCGTCCGCCGTTCTCCAGGCTGCTGGCTGGACCTGAGCCGACACATGACACATCGCGGCGCCGGGCCTCGTCATCCGGCGCCGTAAATGTTCATCGTCACGGTACGTACATGGGTGACTGGCCGTACATGGGGGGTGCGAACCGGCTGCTGACAGTGGGGTCCGCCGTGGTGCGCACCGCGAGGACCTGAGGTCTTTGGGCTGCCATGGTCTGGCCTGTCACGTCCCCTGAGGGCTGGGGATCCGGGTGGCTCCGGCGAGGGTCTGAGAGCTGCCGGTGAGGCGAGCTGTTCCTGGTCGAGTGTCGCAGTGTTGTTTCCGGTGGGCGAGTCCTCTGATTGCGGGTGGTGGGGGCCCACGTTTTGACATGCAGGTATTTGCCTGCATTATTGAGGGGTGAGCAGCAGCGACACGGACAGGGTCTTCAAGGCTCTGGCCGATCCGACCCGCCGTCTCCTGCTGGACCGGTTGCATGAGGACAACGGCCAGAGCCTGGGCCAGCTGTGCGAGAGCGTGCAGATGGCCAGGCAGTCGGTGACCCAGCACCTGGGCCTGCTGGAGGCCGCGAATCTCATCAGCACGGTCCGAAGGGGCCGCGAAAAACTCCACTACCTCAACCCCGTCCCGCTCCACGAGATCCAGGAGCGGTGGATCGACAAGTTCGAGCAGCCGCGTCTGCGGGGTCTGAGCGCACTGAAACAGAGAGCCGAGAACACGATGACCACCACCGCCACGAAGCCCGAGTTCGTCTACACCACCTACATCGCCGCAACCCCCGAGAAGCTCTGGGAGTGCCTGACCGACCAGGAAGCGACCGCCGCCTACTGGGGCCACCACAACATCTCCGGCTGGCAGGCCGGTGACCCCTGGGAGCACCGCCGCATGGACGGGTCCGGCATCGCCGACGTCGTCGGCACCGTCGTGGAAGCCGTCCCGCCCAAGCGCCTGGTCGTCACCTGGGCCCTGCCCGACGAAGAACGCCCGGGCGGCCCGTCCACCGTCACCTTCGACATCAAGCCCCTGGGCGACACCGTGCAGCTCACGGTGACCCACGAGAACCTCCGCGACGAGGCCGAGCGCCGTCAGGCAGCGGGCGGCTGGGCGATGGTCCTGTCGAACCTGAAGACCTACGCCGAATCCGGCAAGCCGCTGCCTGTCTCCATGTGGTCCGGCGCCGGCCAGAACTGACAGCCAAGCATGTAAGGTGCACCGCGCTGTCCCGCACCGCACTGGGTGCGCGCCATCCGCGCCCTCGCCTGCACCCGGTGCGCCGCACCTGGACTCCGCCCAGCACGGCCACCCCTTGTCCAGGTTCAGCTCCACCCCTGGTCCAGGTTCGGCCGACCCCCTGTCCAAGGTCCGCTCCACCCCTTGACCAGGTTCTCCACTGGGCGAGGGCAGACTACGCGCATGAGTGATAGGGCCAACGCCATCCGCCACGGGCTCGGTCTGACCTGGGTGGAGTCGATGGGTGGACCGCTGATCGTCGTTCCCGTGTCCGCGCTGTACCAGTGGGGCGGCTGCACCGAGGACGGTGTGATCGTCGGTGGCACCGACGAGCCAGACGACTACGACCGTGCCTGTGCGGTCGAGGAGTACGCCGAAGTGATCAGCCTGGGCGACGCTCGCCCTGCGTCCGCGCTGGTGCTGGGGGATGAGCCCGCCACCACCTGCTACCTGCCCGAGCAGAGGATCTTCCTGCGGTGGCTGGCCGCTGACTCCGACGCCGAACTCCTCGCTGCCGCAGAGGCCCTTTCGAGCGACCCCGGGACCCCGTGGGAGGACTGCGGGGTCTGGGAGACAGATGGCCCTGCGGTTCTGATGGATTCTGCCGAGGCCGGCAAGGACCTCGGCGTGCCCTGCCCCGACGGCAGGGGACAACCAGAGGAGGCCCCGGTTGTTGTGCCCGCAGGGCGATGGGAAGTCCGTGCCTACCACAAGACCGGCGAGTTCCCCTGGGTTGGTGTAGTCCAGCTCCTCCCCGCCGCCACTCAGCCGAGACCTACCGCTTGACCCCCACACTGCCGGAACAGCAGCGGTCGAACACCAAGCTGACAGCCCACGGCCTGACCGCGCGGGCTGGTTTGTCCACCGCTCCGTGCGCGCCACCAAGGACACACGTTCCTAGTTTTCGGGTTCTGGCTCAGGTTCTGTGATGAGGTCACCTTGAGTGATCGTCGGGTACCCCGTCGCTCCAAGAATCAGCAGCGCCTTTTGGCGCCGTTCACCTGCGTCCACTGCGGTCTGCCAAGACGTGAAGCCAGCACGAAACTTGGTGGTAGCCACCTGGGTCGTACGAGATGCTGCCAAAGTGATTGAACGAGATTCCGCGGTTCAGATCGTTGAGGGAGAGCTGGAACGCGACTACCAGCGAGAGCTGTCGCTTGGGCTTGTCCCGATACGCATGGTTGTGTCGCATGTAGAGCAGCATGAGCTGGTGTGGATCATTTCCTGGACATCTGAGGAATACCTGCGCACCCGAAACCCAGACTTCGCGCTGGCCGGGAATGGGCCGTACCTTGTTGACCGCGTCGACGGAAGCCTGCATCAGATCGGTGTCGTCTCCGCAGTAACGGACGCGTGGGAGGCGGACTACCGAGTGCGCATTCGACGGCAGGTCACGCGGACCGCAGTGGACGATCTGCACGATGAGGTCCGGGCGGTGGCAGGCGCTCGTGGGAGGGTCCATGCCATGCACACCCTGCGCCAACGAGTGCCAGTGCTCTCCCACGCTCAAATCATCGAGTACGTGACCGCCTTGCAACACGGCGACGCTCCGGCGCACCTTGTAGACGTCGCCTACAGGGAGCTGGTGGCGTCTACTGACCCGTCCGTGGTGACCATCCGCAGAGCCGCGAATTGTTGAGGTGCTGACAGCAGCAGCTGTCCTCACGAAGCGAGGAGAACTCGCTTACGCAGCAGCGCGAAGCCGGCGCGGCCGAACATCTGGCGCTTGAGCATTTTGATCCGGTTGACATGGCCTTCGACAACGCCCGAGCTCCAAGGCAGGGTCAGGCCGGCGATGACAGCGTCGCGGTCGCGGTCGATGCCGGCGGCCAGGGTGTGGAGGCTGGGCAGGTCGTCCTGCCGGACGGCGTCGAGCCAGTCGGGCAGGCGCTCGCCCTGGCGCTCGGTGAGCATGGTCGCGAAGGAGCGGACGTGCCTGGTGAGGGCGTCGAGTTCGGAGCAGTGTGTCCGAACGGCCTTGAGCTGAAGTTGCTCGGTCTCGGTGAGGGTGTCCGGACGGCGGAGGATCCATCCCGCGACGGTCCGAGGCGAGGGCGGCCGGGCAGACACCGGCTGCGGTGAGGTGAGCTTGTCGTGCAGGTAGGCGCGAACGCGCTGGTAGCTGCCCTTGTAGCCGAGTGGCACGATCTCCTCCCGCAGCTTCCAGGCGTTGCTGCAGCCCTCGCTCCAGCGGTCGTCCGGATAGGGCTTGTAGTCGTCGAGGACGGAGGGCCGGTTCTGCCACTGACCGGTGAACAGCTCCTCTGGCGTCGCGGCGTCTGCGAGCTGCTTGACGGTGCGGTAGGTCATCCCGAGCTGCCGCTGTACCGACCGCCGGCTGTGTCCCGCCGTCGGCAGTGCGTGGACGGCGGCATGCCGGGCACGGGTCCGATCGGCGAATCGGTGCCCGCGCGGCCAAGGAGAACCGGGCGAGCCCGCTGCCGGGACGGCCTCGGGTTCGGGAGCCGGTGCGGGAACCGTGGGGACCAGGGCGCGGAGGCAGCGACGGTGCTGGGCGACGCTCCGCTCGGCGGCCTCGCTGAGGTTGTGCCAGAGATGCCACCGGTCCGCGACCTGGACGGCCTGCGGTGCACCGGCGGTGGCGCCCTGGGCGAAGAACGGCGCCCGGTCCCGGCACACGACCTCGACGCCGGGCCGATCGGCGAGCCAGGCCGCCAGGCTCGAACCCTCCCGGTCGGGCAGCAGGTCGACAGGGCGGCGGGTCTCGACGTCGACGAGAACGGTGCCGTAGTGGCGGCCCTTGCGGGTGGCGTACTCGTCCACGCCGACCACACGCGGGGCGGGCACTTCCGGCTCGGGAAGGGCGTCGACCAGGCGCAGGACGCTGCTCCGGCTGACGCCGACCCCGAGCGCGGAGCTCAGGCGGGCGCCGGCACGGCCCGCCAGGGCGAGACCGACCGCGGCCGGCGTCGCGCGCAGCCGCTCGGTTCGCTGACCGTGCCGACGGGTCAGGCCGGGGATCTGCTCGACGAAGGTGCGGCGGGTGCATTCCGAGTTCCGGCAGGCGAACCGGCGGACCCTCAGCTGAAGAACAACGCTTCGTCCGGCGCTGGGCACATCAGCGGGAAACCGCAGGTAGGAACCATGAACCCGGTTCGACCAGACCCGGCACGCCGGGCAGGCGGCACCGTTCGCAGTGCATTCCGCGTCGACCCGCACTATCGCGATGCTCACGTCCACCGACAGCACCGCGACGTCCGCGATCGACGGGAACAACAGCTCCTTCAACCGGGGCGCGATCTCTTCCACGGACCCGAACTGTCAGTCCAGCTGCCTTGACCACGGCTGATTTTCGGGCGACTTCACGCACTGCCCGGAGAAGCTCAGTCGTCACTCAGCGTGGCCCCGTCACAGAACCTGAGCCAAAACCGCTTCTGACCTACGCAGCCTCCGCTCGTGCGGAGATGGTTCCTGCGCCGAAGGCCTCGCCCCTGGGGGATGGTCTTCTGGCCGGTTCCTCGTGTCGGCGTTCGACGAGCTGCTCCTTGTGGGTGTTGGGTTGTTCGAGGCTCGGTCGCTTGGGTCGCTGTTCAGTGCCCGGGGAGGGTGGGTGGTTTGTCTGCTCCGGTTCCTGCCGCTACCAGACCACCCAAGAATCCCTCTTCCCCACTGCGGACCAGGGAGTCTCCTTCTAGTCTTGTGGTCTGCTGAGCCGAGTAGAACCGTATGGATGATCATTGGGACGTGAGTACTGATTATTGGGTGGTCCTCGAGGGCTCCGAGAGGGACCAGTGGCGTTATGCCCCATTCCAGACCATTGGGCCATTGGGCTTTGGAATGAGTCGGGAGAACGCCGTCGCCGCCATGGCAGGGCAGGGCTTCACTGCGAAGCAGCACAACATGGGGAGCTGGCACCTGACGGGCCGCACGGAATGGCGAGTTGCGTTCTTCAAGCCGCAGCCGACCTGGAGTCGGCCAGCAGTGAAGTGCTACTTCGTCGAAGGCGCTGGACTGACGTGCGTGCTGGTGGATGGACGGCTCGGTCCACAGATCACTCACGAGGGGATCCGTCTGATCGGCCGGGTTCCGTCGGAGCTTCTGGAGGACATGGAGTCCTACGCGGACCGGCATGACGTGGGGCTCCGGTCGACCGGAGGCGGCGAGCTGGTCGTCGATGGCTTCGAGATTGAGCTGGGCGCACAGCGGGCCGGCGACACTGTGGTGACCTGGGCACTCTTCTGCAATCCGGGAGAGATCGCGGGCACCTCATGGGACGTTGCCCCCGCGGAAGTCTGGCACCACTGGTAGCACGCCTGAGCGCAAGCCCAACCTGGCTCCTGCCGCCAACAACGCGGAGGGCTGGACCCACAGGGTCCAGCCCTCCGCCATGACAGGGGCAAGGCCCTGGCCGCGACTTGTCAGGGAGGCGACCCGGGCCCGCGACAACCAAGTTGTCGACACCCCAGCCCCGATCCCGGCGGACACTCCGCCCGGCCTCGCCCGGTCACCCGATCAGTGGCTCCCGATCCCGCCGAAGCGGCTTCCAGACTCACCGAAGAACACCGGCCTCGGGCGAGTACACCCCCGCCACGAACGGCTTACACCCGTTCTGGTTCACACTGAAGCAGCGGCTCTCATATGACCCGACAAAATCAGCCCCGCCGGGGGCGGTGTGCACTAGGCAGACGCCGAGGCCGCCGGAGAGCCAGGTGACTCTCGGCGCCGGATTCCCGGTGAGCCTGGCGAGCAGGGGCGGCCGACCGCGATCAGCCGGCCGGTGTCAGGGACGGAGGCGACCGGCCCGGAACTCTGGGCCGTCGCCATGCCGATCCGATCCCGGCTGGCACCGGCAGCACGCCGACCGGCACCGGCACCGGCCGCGCGCTGGCCGTCACCGTCACCGTCACGGGCACCGGCGCCGGCAGTGAGCCCGCCGTCAGCGCGCTGGCCGACATCGACATCGCAACCGACACCGGCGCGGGCGGCGTGCCGCCCGATGCCGCCCCGCGGCGGGCAGTCCCCGTAAGGCCCGGCAGCGCAGCCCTCAGCCGGCCTGAAGCGCGGGACACACCCACCCCCGCCGGGAGCTGACCCGCATCCTCGTCCCCGCTTGCGCGGCTCCCGGCGGCACTGCCGTGCCCGGGGCCCTGGGCACGGCGGGTCACCGCGCCGACGGCCGGGGTTTGAGCTGGTGGAGGGTGTAGCCGTTGCGTGCGGGATCGAGGGACTTGGTGCTCTGCTTGAACAGGTACTCGGCTCGTTCGTAGGACAGGCGCCGGCGGCCGGTGTCCGGGCAGAGATCCGCCGGCGCGGGTGTCCGGGCCGGTCCGGGCCGCCGGTCGGTGAGGAAGACCGGGCCCCGTGTCCGGCCGTCCAGGAGCCGGGGCAGGAGCGCGGCGGTACGGGAGCACCAGCTCAGCCGGCCGCGCGCCGTGCGTGCGCTGCGCTCGTCCAGGTCCAGGTCCTCGACGTCGAGTGCCAGGACGGTCTTCACTCCGGCCGCGGACTCGTGCAGGAGGCTCCACAGGGTCCGTTCGCGCAACGGCAGGTCGCTGCGGCCGAAGAGCGCTTCGAGCGGCGGGCGGTCCAGCGCCCGGGAGCCGGGGCGGGTGTCGGCCCGGCGTTCCAGCCCGGCCGCGAGGTCGCCGAGCGAGGCCCAGGTGCCGAACGAGCGGACGGCCGAACGGTGCCGGTTCCAGGTACTGGCCGCGGCCCCCGCCCAGGCGGTCGTAAACGTCTGCGCCACCTGCTCGGCGGTCAGCGCGGCCAGCGGCAGCTGCCCGCCGAGGGTGAGGCACAGACGCCGCAGCGTCTGCCCGTAGGAGTGGAGCGTCGCGGCGTCCAGGTCGTCACGGCCCAGGAAATCGTGCGCGGCCTGCGCGAGCGTCGGAAGACAGACAGCGCCGGCGGGCGTGATCGCCTGCGCACGGCGGTGCAGGAAGGCACGCTCGGAGGCGTTGCCGGTGAGCGTTGCGGCCCGGTGGAACTCCAGCCGCGCCTCCTCTTTCCGGCCCAGGCGCAGCAGCAGATCCCCCCTGACGCCGGGCAGAAGGTGGTAGTCGCGCAGAGCCGGATCAGTGAGCAGGGAATCGACCAAATCGAGGCCCGCCTGCGGACCGTGGGCCATGCCGAGTGCCACCGCCCGGTTGAGCTGCACGACCGGTGTCGGAAGCAGCCGGACCAGCGCCCCGTACAGCTCCGCGATCCGTGTCCAGTCGGTGTCCTCGGCGGTACGCGCCTGGGCATGGCTCACGGCGATCGCCGCCTGCAGCAGGTACGGGCCGGGTGTTCCCCCGATCTCTCTGGCCCGCAGCATCGCGGTGAAGCCGCGGCGGATGAGCAGCTGGTCCCAGCGGCCCCGGTTCTGCTCGTGCAGCAGGACGGGCTCGCCGGCCGGGCCGGTGCGCGCGGCCGAGCGCGAGGCCTGGATTTCCATCAGCGCGACCAAGGCGTGGACCTCGGCCTCCCCGGGCGCCGACTCGGCCAGCAGCCGCCCCAGCCGCAGGGCTTCGAGACAGAGACCGGGCCGCATCAGATCGTCGCCGGAGGTCGCGGAGTACCCCTCGTTGAAGATCAGGTAGATGACCTCCAGCACGGAGGAGAGCCGCCCGGCCAGCTCCGCGCCCTCCGGCAGGTCGATCGGCACCCGCAGCTCGGCCAGGGTCCGCTTGGCAGCGGCGATACGCTGGGTGATCACCGCCCCGGTGACCAGGAAGGCCCGTGCGATCTCCTCGGTCGTCAGACCGCCGAGCAGACGCAGCGTCAGCACGACCCGGGCCTCGGCCGGCAGCACCGGATGGCAGGAGACGAGCATCAGCCGCAGGACGTCGTCCTGTTCGCGGTCCTGCTGCTGTTCGAGCCGTTGGGCGAGCTGCTCCTGTTTGCGCGTCAGCAGCTCGGAGCGGCGGATGTGGTCGACGGCCCGCCGTCTGGCGGTGGTCGTCAGCCACGCGGCGGGGTTGTCGGGCACACCCGAAGCGGGCCACTGCTCCAGTGCGGCGACGAGCGCGTCCTGAGCCAGTTCCTCGGCGAGCCCGACGTCACGGACCATCCGCGTGAGTCCGGCGACGATCCTGGCCGATTCGAGTTTCCAGACCGCGTCGACGGTGCGATGGACCTCGGGCGCAGACACAGACCCGATGACAGCACGAGCCCCGGCTCACCCGCAACCCGCGCCCCGGCTCACCCGCATCCCGGGCGTACACCCCGCCGCATCCCGGGGGTACGGCCCCCGGGTCGCGGCGACGGTCCGGCTCAGGGGCCGAAGACCTGCTGGACCATGCTCTCGCCGTCTCCGACGATCCTTCGGAAGCGCCGGGCCAGTTCGATCGCCTCCTCCCTGGACCGGACCTCGATCAGCGCGAAACCGGCCACGGCCTCCTTGGCCTCGGCGAACGGCCCGTCCGTGACCGTGATCTCGTCGCCGGCCGAGCGGACCAGGACGCCTCCCGGCTCCAGGCCGCCGGTGGCCAGCAGTGAACCGGCGGCCGTCAGCTCCTCGATGAACCTGCCCATCTCGGCGTACAGCTTCTCGTCGGGGACGGTGGCGGAAGGCCTGGTCGTCATCAGATAGCGCACGGGGATCCCTCTTCTCTTCTCGTGCCGGGACGCCGGGACGGTGAATCACGGCGGCCTCTGTCCACCCTCACGTCGAACGGGCTCATGTGACAGGGAATTCCACCATTCCCTGTCACATCGCTCCTTCGACGTGAAGGCAAGCACCGAACGAACACGACGAGCCGGAGGCACCCGATGACCACCCTCGACCACCGCACCCCCACCACGTCCACCACCCCCACCACGTCCACCGCGACGGGCACCCCGGCCGCCGCCCGGTCCACGACCCGCCGCCTGCTCACCGCCGCGGTGGTCGCCTCGCCCCTGTGGGCGGTCGTGGCCCTGACACAGGCCGCCACCCGGGAAGGCTTCGACATCACCCGCCATCCCCTGAGCGCCCTGAGCAACGGCTCTCTCGGCTGGCTCCAGATCACCAACTTCCTTGCCGTGGGCGCCCTGCTCGTCCTCGGAGCGACCGGCCTTCGCCGGGCCCTTGACGGCACCCCCGGAAGCACCTGGGCACCCCGACTGGTACGGGTGTCGGGCATCGGCATGATCGCGGCGGGCGTGTTCGTCATGGACCCGGCGGACGGCTTCCCGGTGGGCACCCCCTACGGAATGCCCACCGCACTCACCTGGCACAGCTACGCCCATTTCGCCGCGGGCGCGGTCACCTTCCTCTCGATGATCGCCGCCTGCTACGTCCTGGCCCGCCACTTCAGCCGCACCGCCCACCGCGGCTGCGCCGTCCTCGCCCGTACGGGCGGCACAGCTCTTCTGCTCGGCAACGCCTGGTCGATGAGCGGCGGCAGGGCGGGCAGCCTGACGCTGGCCGTGGGCGTCATGGCCGCGATGTTCACGATCTCCCTGATCGCCGCCCGCTACCGCCGCAGCCACTGAGTTCGACACGGACAGTGGCGCGCGCTTCCCGGCAAGCCACCCCGGCCGCGACGCTCCCGCCACCCGAAGCGTTGACGATCACTACACCGCAGCAACCCACCGTCCGGCCGCGCAGCACCACCACGAAACACGGCGGTCACCCTCGCCAAGGCCGGCCGGGGCCCTGGGCAACGGCCGAGTGGGCCCGAGTGCCTCAGCGGGCAGGGCTCGGCGTCGGGGCCGGCCGCAGGACGGCACACGCGCATGCGCCCAGAGACGTCCGCGTGCGAGCACCGATCGCGTGAACCCCCGGCACGCGTCGGCGAGGCGGGCGGCCAGGACCAGGACCAGGACCAGGACCAGGACCAGGACCAGGACCAGGACCAGGACCAGGACCAGGACCAGGACCGGGGCCGGGAATTCCGGTCCCGCGGTGCAGCATCGGGTGGCTCTGGATCGCACGGGCCGGCTGCTGCTTCCACGTCATCTCGTGCCTGGCCTGGTCCCGGCGTCGCCGGGACTTGTCTTTCCTGCCGGTGCTGCCTCGTTCGTAGCACGGGGTCATCGTTGCCAAAGCCAGTTGAGGTGCGGCCCTTGGTGGGGAAGGGTCTGTGGTCATGGAGTACTTCTGCTACCACCGTGACCGGCCCGGCTCCCTCGCGTTGCGCGAGGAGTTGCTGGAAGAGCACTGGTCCTACATGGACCGGTACACGAAGGAGCTGATCGCTCGCGGCCCGACCTTCGCTGATGATGGTGAAACACCCACCGGCAGCGTGCACATCGTCGATCTGCCCGATCCCGCCGCTGCCCGCGCGTTCGCCTTCGACGAGCCCAATTACCAGGCTGGCGCGTACCGGGATGTGCTGCTGCGCCGGTGGCACAACGTGCTGGGGCGCTCAATGTGGGATTTCCCCGGTGGCCCGACCGGTGGCAACCGGTACCTGGTGCTCGGTCTCGGCGAGGGTCCGGCCGCTGATCTTGTCCTGCCGTTCGACCGGGACGAGCTGGTCGCGTACGGGCCACTGCTGTCCGACGACGGCGACACCTGGCTGGGCACGGTGGTGTTGCTCAGGGCCCCGGATCCGGACATGGCGCGAGCCGTTCTGACTGCGGACCGGTACGTGGACATCGAGTTCCACGACTGGGAGTTCGGCGGGCGCCGATGAGCTGTGCAGGCACCGGGTGGTTGATGTCGTCCCCGGTACGCATCGACCTGGTACAGGAGTGGTGACGGTGGTGCTGCGGGCGGTACCGCTGGTGGGCGGGCCGGTGGAATTGCGGGGCGTGCTGGACCTGGAGACCACGCAGGCAGGTGTGATGCCGCGCCGGTTGCCCGCGTGGACCAAGGAGCAGTACCAGGATCCGTCGGTCTACGGGGCGACCGTGATGCCCTCTGGGGTGCGGCTGGTGTTCCGCACCGATGCGCGCGCATTGGAGTTCGAAGTACTCACCTCCACCGGTCAGCTTGACTCCGACCTCCACCCTCGCCCGACCGGGATGCTGGAGTTGGTGCTGGACGGCGTCCTGGCCGGCCGTCAGCAGGCGCCGGTGGGCAACGTACTGCGGATGGCGGGCCCTGGGGCCGTACAGCGACTCATCCCGGGTGAGCCTGCGACCGTACGGTTCGCCGGGCTGCCGGCCGGCATGAAGGACGTCGAGTTGTGGCTGCCGCAGCAGACCCCCACGGAACTGGTATCCCTGCGCGCTGACGGCGAGGTGCTGGCACCCCTGCCGGACGGGCGGCGCCGCTGGGTACACCACGGCAGTTCCATCAGCCACTGCATCGAGGCCGACGGCCCGACCGGCACCTGGCCGGTGGTCGCGGCCGCGCACGGCGGCGTGGAGGTGATCAATCTCAGCCAGGCGGGCAATGCACTGCTGGATCCCTACGTCGCCCGTACCATCCGGGACCTGCCCGCCGACCTGATCAGCCTCAAGGTAGGCATCAACATCGTGAGCCTGTCCGCCTTCCGGCTGCGGACGTTCGGACCGGCGGTGCACGGATTCCTGGACACGATCCGGGACGGACACCCGGACACCCCGCTGCTGCTGATCTCTCCGGTGAGCTGTCCGGCTCTGGAGGAGGCTCCTGGTCCGACCGCGACGGGCCCGGACGGCAGGCTCGCTGCCCTGGGCGACCCGGCCGATGTGGCCGCCGGGGCTTTGTCGCTGGCGGTGGTCCGCGCCGAGCTGGCCCGCATCGCTGCGGCACGACAGGCGTCCGATCCCCACCTCCACCATCTTGACGGACGCGAGCTCCTCGGCCCGGACGAGGCAGATGACCTACCCGACGGCCTTCACCCCACCGCCTCCGCGTACCGTCGCATGGGCATGCGCTTCGCCGCCCACGCCTTCGCAACCGACGGACCCTTCCGCTGAGTGGGCTGGGCCACGCCTTGCACCCGGCCTTGTCAAGCTCTGTGGGCGGCGGTCAGCGCCGGAGTGAGCTCCGCCCGGGCGGCCGTCACCGGGTATGCCGGGCCCCGTGCGCCCCCCGCGTCCGCCCCCGGCCCCCTCCCGGCCGGGGGCGGACGCGTATGGCCCCCGGACGGGGTCAGCCGCGTCGGGCGGAGCTGCGGGCCCCCTGTGCCCGGCTGCACGTCGCTTCCCCCTCCTGCACGTGCAGCCGGCCCCGCCCGCGCCCCGTCTCGGCATCCCCCGCGGACGCGGTGCCCGCCGCGTAGCGGGCCGTATGGGTCTCCAGCGCGGTCAGCGGGACGGCGGCGCGCAAGGCGTACGGGGCGAGACCGGAGGCGACCCGTTCGCAGATCGTAAGCGGCGTTCACCGGGCCGAACCGGTCCGCGAGTGTGTCCGACGGTCGCCGCAGCACAAAGGCCGTGCGGGAGTGATGAGTCGTCATGCGGGGGTTCCGGCAAACCGCGCGCATCGCAGTGGGCGGACCCTCCCGGGCGATGGGAGTGCAGGGGTACGTCCTAGGATCACCGCCATGCCCGCCGCCATGCCCATCGCCATCGACCTTCCCACACCGGACGTTCTGCGCCATCACTGGGCGGTCGCCGCAGCTGTTTACGCAGTCTGGTTCGAGGATGCCAGGGTGGGGGCAGACGGTCACCGCTGGGTGTACGGCGATGGTGGCGGCAGCTGGGTGGTCCTGACTCGTCTCGACGGCGACCGCTGCCGTCCTCGTCGGCAACGACCGGACCTGCTCCGAAACGTATTTCCGCTTCGGAGCACAGAACGGTCTGGGTGAGGTCGCCCTCCTCGCCAGCCTCCCCGCGTGGGCGGCGTCGGGCATCCCCTCAGGCCTCGTCGGCCCTGTCGGGTTCGTCTACGCGTACACGGACGGCTGCTGGTGGCGGGCGTCCCACGACGCCGCCGACGGCTTCGCCCGCCTTGCCCCGCCGATGCTGGGAGACGACCAACTGCTCGGCTTCGTCGTCTCCTACGTCGCGGACAGCTATGCCTGGGAGTACGCCGATGAGGACGACGACACCGACTACGCCAAGGTCGATTCCAAGGCGCTGGCCGCGGCAGTCGCGGCGGGCCCCGACCTCACACGCGACCAGCTTCGGGCGCTCGCGCCGTTCCCGGCACTCGACCTCGACCGCGGCATCGCCGCCGCGGCAGCTTTCCGCACCCCGTGACGCGGCCGACTCCGCGTCAAGCCAGGCCACGGAGGCGCGACCCCGGCCTGGCCGCTCCAGCCTGCTCCTCCTCGCTGCGGTGACCGGTCGCTCCTCGACCGGCCCCGGCGCGCCCCGGGGCCGCGGCGCGCGCCCAGGGCCTCGCTGGTGTGAGGTCGCGGAAGGGGGGTAGGCGGACGGTCGAGCGCATTCGACTCCCCGGGACGAGCGGCTGCTCCCTGCACGCGCGGGGATGGCCCTGCGGGACTTGACGTGATCCTCCCGGCCCGGCTCTGCTTCCCGCGCCCGCGGGGATGGTCCCGTCCTCGCTCTGCACACCACCGAGGCGACCAGCTGTTCCCCGCGCCCGCAGGGATGGGTCTGTCCCTCGCGGTTGCCAGGGCCGCGACACCGGCCTGTTCCCCATGACTGTGGGGATGGCTCTCTGTGGGTGTTGTTGTCGGTGGTCGTGGTGAGTGGGGGAGTGGTCATGGTGGTCGCTCGCTACCGAGTTCACCATGCTCGGGGGTATTCACCACCATGCTCACCACCGAACTCACCATGTCCGGGGGTGCTCAGCGCGGGGCTCACCACAGTGCTCACCATGGGTGGCCCCTGGGGGTGGTTTGTCTGTTTCGGTGAAAGTTGCTTGGGGGCGTGCCGGCGTCGGGTAGAACTGCTGGTCAGGAAGTCTGCTCCCCGCGTACGCGGGGATGGTCCGGACGGCATCCGCTCGGTGTCCCTGGCGCTGGGCTGCTCCCCGCGCCCGCGGGGATGGTCCCCGCTCCATCTACAACGCGGTGAGGCAGTTCGACTGCTCCCCGCGCGCGGGGATGGCCCCCAGCCGAACGAGGTCTACGACGGCGGAGATCCCTGCTCCCCCGCACGCGCGGGGATGGCCCCTTCAGCAGGCCCAGCGACGACTTGCCGCCGCCCTGCTCCCCGCCCCTGCGGGGATGGTCCCGGCAACGCCGACTTCCGGTGCACGGAGACCCCGCTGCTCCCTGCGCCCGTGGGGAGCCCTCGTCGCCGGTATCAGCCGCGGTGGCGGCTGCCCGTTCGGGAGGGGTGCGGCTTGAACGCAGGACCATGTGGGGCCAAGGATGGGCTGCACTTCTCGGGGGAGCTCTTCTGCCCGGAGGTCGGCGCGATGTTTGCTGGTCCGCATGGTGGGTTGGGTCGGTTCGTCGGTCGTTTGGATCGCGGTGGTCGACGGACGTGGTGAGCGGGAGCGGTCAACGGGTGACTCACCACCGCACTCACCATGGACCTCACCACGGTTGCTTCCTGCGCCGGCGGGGATGGCCCCGACGCCGATTTCCCCCCGGGGGGCCTCAGACCGATTCCTCGTGTCGGCGTTCGACGAGCTGCTCCCCGCACGTGTGAGGTTGTTGGGTTCTCGGTCGCTTGGGTCGCTGTTCAGCGCCTGGGGCGTGGGCGATTTGTCCGTTTCGGTGAAAGTTGCTTGGGAGCGGGCCGGCTGTGGGCAGAATTGCAGGTCAGGAAGGCTGCTCCCCGCGCCTGCGGGGATGGTCCCTCGCGGACATGTCCGGCGGCCGTGTCCAGTTCCTGCTCCCCGCGCCTGCGGGGATGGTCCCACAGGGAGCCGCGGAAGGCCGAAGGCGAGGAGCTGCTCCCCGCGCCTGCGGGGATGGTTTCTCGAACAACGTGATCCTCGGGAACGCCTCGTCCTGCTCCCCGCCCGCGCGGGGATGGTCCCCACTGGGCCTGGTACCTGGGCCACCACTACTCCTGCTCCCCGCTCGCGCGGGGATGGTCCCGCGGCTCTCGAGCCGGCGGCCCTCACCACACACTGCTCCCCGCGCGGCGCTGCTTCCCGCCCGCGCGGGGGTGGTCCCATGGCCTTCGCCGCGGCAGCCAACGGTGCGGTCTGCTTCCCGCCCGCGTGGGGATGGCCCCGTCGACCGCGCCAGCGCCGAGCTCATCGCCGTCTGCTCCCCGCGCCTGCGGGGATGGCCCCGCCTGCGCCGCCGGGCTGGTCGCCACCTGCAACTGCTCCCCGCATGCGCGGGGATGGCCCCAGGCTGGGGGTTCGGGCACGAGGTCTCGGTACTGCTCCCGTGTACGTGGGGATGGCCCCAGGTAGGCGAGTGCCGGGTCCCGTAGTACAGCTGCTCCCCGCGTACGCGGGGGTGGTGTTGTGGGGTTCTTCGCCGCTTCGGGGGGGGCAGGCCCTGTCCCCGCCCGTGTGTGGATGGCCCCTCGTGACCCACCACCAGGAGCACGCCGACGTCCTGCTCCCCGCGCCCGCGGGGATGGCCCCGTCATGCTCCCGGACCTGTCCGGCATGGCCATCTGCTCTCCGCGTACGCGGGGATGGTCCCAGCTCGTCCGCCTCCAGAGTCGGCACCGGCGGCTGCTCCCCGCCCGCGCGGGGATGGCCCCAGCTCCGTGAGCGCCAACGCGGCACCCAACTGCTGCTCCCCGCGCGCGGGGATGGCCCCAACGTCCACGTCTGCCCGTGGTGCATGAGCCGCTGCTCCCCGCGCGCGCGGGGATGGCCCCGGGGTGTACGGCGCCGGATCGGCCACGGCGGGCTGCTCCCCGCCCACGCGGGGATGGCCCCACGACGGCCGCTGCGCCCTGTGCCGGCAGGAACTGCTCCCCGCACGCGCGGGATGGCCCCGCCGCGAGGACGCCGACGGTCCGTCCCTCCTCCTGTTCCCCGCCCCCGCAGGATGGCCCCGTGGCGGGCGAGGCCGGCGTCGCGCTGTGGGCCTGCTCCCCGCGCTCGGGGATGGCCCCTGACGTCGATATCAGCGGCCCACTCGCCCCGACCGTTCCTTATGTGTCGGGGGTGTTCGGGGCTTGGTCGCTTGGGTCGCTGTTCGGTGGCGGCGGGGGAGGAGTGGGTGTTTTGTCTGTTTCGGTGAAAGTTGCTTGAGAGCGGGCCGGTGTCGGGTAGAACTGCTGGTCAGGACTGCTCCCCGCATGCGCGGGGATGGTCCCCACGACGGCAACGACACCAACCCGTACCTCTACTGCTCTCCGCCCGCGCGGGGATGGTCCCTACAGGGCGAACCGCCGGGCCGACGGCACGGGCTGCTCTCCGCTCGCGCAGGGATGGTGCCGCCTACGATCGGACGAACGAGCCGAACGAGGTCTGCTCCCCGCTCGCGCGGGGATGGCCCCAGGGCCGTGTAGTCGTTGGTCTGGAACTTCGTCTGCTCCCCGCCCGCGCGGGGATGGCCCCGGCGCCCACCCGTACCGGCCGGCCATCACCTGCTGCTCCCTGCCCGCGCGGGGATGGCCCCTGCGACGGCATCGACCCGGCGTCCTGCCTCACCTGCTCCCTGCCCGCGCGGGGATGGACCCACGCAGGCGGACATCGACTTCGCTGTCATCGACTGCTCCCCGCGCCTGCGGGGATGGCCCCACCAAGATGTGCTCGGGCGCCAAGGCGGTCATCTGCTCCACGCGCCCGCGGGGATGGCCGACGACCCGCTCGACCAGTGCGGCCCGGGCTGCTCCCCGCGCCCGCGGGGATGGTCCCGTCGGACACCGGTCCGCCGTCGCCGAACTCGGCTGCTCCCCGCACGCGCGGGGATGGTCCCGAGATTCGCCTGATCGGCCAGGGCGCAGGTAACTGCTCCCCGCCCGCGCGGGGATGGCCCGATCGTGACGGAGGACCGTGCTGGTGCGATGACCTGTTCCCTGCGCCTGCGGGGATGGTCCCTTCGGTCAGATCGGGTGGCGGTACGGCGCCAACTGCTCCCCACGCACGCGGGGATGGTCCCTCGGTGGTGGTGGGGGCGGGGCGGAAGTCCATCTGCTCCCCGCGCACGCGGGGATTGCCCCGCCTCCAGGTGCTGGATAACGCGAGAGATCTGCTGCTCCCCGCCCGCGCGGGGATGGCCCCGGCGTGAACGTCGAGCTGGGGGTGGGGTAGTGCTGCTCCCCGCGTCCGCGGGGATGGTCCCCACTGGGCCTGGTACCTGGGCCACCACTACTCCTGCTCCCCGCTCGCGCGGGGATGGCCCCGAGGCTGCGATGTTCGCCGCCCGTACAAGGTCTGGTCCCCGCCCGCGCGGGGATGGTCCCGGCACCGGCCGGCCGGAGCCCGTCCTCACCACCTGTTCCCCGTGCGCGCGGGGATGGTCCCTGCCCGCCCGGCCCTGTACGAGGTCATCGAGACCGGCTGCTCCCGGCGCCTGCGGGGATGGCACCAGGGCTCCACATCCACGGCCTGGTCGTCGAGCCTGCTCCCTGCCGGCGCGGTGGGGATGGCCCCGCTCCCCACCCCACCCTGCCCAGCCCAGCCCAGGCAGGTCAGCTGCTCCCCGCGCCCGCGGGGATGGCCCCCGCTGAGCCACCGGTCCTCCTCGTCGCTACCGCTGCTCCCCGCGCCCGCGGGGATGGCCCCATGAGGTCGATCCGGCTCGAGGATCTGCTCCTCTGCTCCCCGCGCCCGCGGGGATGGCCCCAGGACGCCGACATCGTGATCCTGCTGCACCGCCTGCTCCCCGTGCACGCGGGGATGGCCCCCCGGTTCCCATTGCACCTGCGGAAGGGGTGCCTGCTCCCCGTGCACGCGGGGATGGTCCTCAGGGGACGGTCGTGGACGTCTGCGAGAACGGCTGCTCCCCGCGCCTGCGGGGATGGTCCCCAGGCCCGGACGGAGATCCGGTAGGCCCGCTGCTGCTCCCCGCGCCCGCGGGATGGTCCCCTCGGCCGCCGCCGCGCGGCCTGACCAAGGAGCTGCTCCCCGCGTCTGCGGGGATGGCCCCCGTCACCGAACTCCGCACCGGAACCGACGGCTCTGCTCCCCGCGCCCGCGGGGATGGCCCCGCCATCAGCCGGAACGTGAGCGCCTTCACCGTCTGCTCCCCGCTCCAGCGGGGATGGTTCTGGTGACGAGGAGCTCGGCCTGGGCTTTGCCAGGTGCTGCCGCCTGCGCGGGGATTCCCGCACCGCCTCGGGCGTCCGCAGCCGGTCGGATCTGTCCCCGTTTTCGCGGGGATGTTCGGGTCTCAGTCGCTTGGGTCGCTGTTGTCGGTGAGTGCCGTGGTGTGTGGGGGAGCGGGTACTGGGTTCCTGGCCGTGCGCTCCTCGTGGTGCTCACGAGTGGGTGGTTCTCCAGAGCCGCAGGGGTGTTTTGTCTGTTTCGGTGAAAGTTGCTCGGGAGCGTGTAGTCGTCGGGTAGAACTGCAGGTCAGGAAGTCTGCTCCCCGCACGCGCGGGGATGGCCCGTTCCCGCGCTTGAGGGCGGCCGGGATCGGGAGCTGCTCCCCGCACGCGCGGGGATGGCCCCCCGAGCCGCCTCGCGGCCGAGGCCGTCGCCCGCTGCTCCCCGCACGCGCGGGGATGGCCCCCACGAGTCGGTGCCGACGAGGGTGCCGTCCATCTGCTCCCCGCACGCGCGGGGATGGCCCCACGCTTCCTGACTTCGGACTCGAAGTTGGGATCTGCTCCCCGCACGCGCGGGGATGGCCCCCACTAACTTGCTCCCCCGATCTGACCCGGTCACTGCTCCCCGCACGCGCGGGGATGGCCCCACGTTCCCGGTGCCGGAGCCGCGGAAGTAGGTCTGCTCCCCGCACGCGCGGGGATGGCCCCCTGGCCGGCCTCTTCCAGCTCAGGACCCCGGACTGCTCCCCGCACGCGCGCGGGATGGCCCCGTCGGCGCCACGGTCCGCGTCCGGGTTCTTGCCTGCTCCCCGCACGCGCGGGGATGGCCCCTGGCCGGGGCCGGTGAACTGGTCGTTCTGGGACTGCTCCCCGCACGCGCGGGGATGGTCCCTGGCCGAGGAGGTCGGAGTCGGGGTCGTAGATCTGCTCCCCGCGCACGCGGGGATGGTCCCGTTGAGGACGGCGACGGCTGCGCCGAGCGCGCCTGCTCCCCGCGCACGCGGGGATGGTCCCCAGTCCCAATGGGTATAGGCGTAGATCACACTCTGCTCCCCGCGCACGCGGGGATGGTCCTGCACGTGGTGCACCGACCGGCCCAAGGGATGCCTGCTCCCCGCGCACGCGGGGATGGTCCCTGGGTTCAGAAACCGCCGTATCGGCGTGGTGGCTGCTCCCCGCGCGCGCGGGGATGGTCCCGGATACGCCGAGCGCCTGAAGTCGGCGAAGGACTGCTCCCCGCGCCCGCGGGGATGGTCCCACGCTGCGCCTCCTCACGCTCTGCTCTCCGCGCGTGTGGGGATGGTTCTGGGGCTGAACGTGGGCGTCTTGTCTTTCGTCCTGTCAGGGTTTGTGTGACGGCAAGCTGCTCGTCGAGCCGGCGTCGGCCACTTTCTGTGGCTGTCGCGCGCTGTGTGGGGGTGGTTCGGGAGCCGGTTGGGGTTCGAACCGGTCCGTGGGTAGGGGTGGCCCTCTGCAGTACGGGGAGGAGTCGCCGGCCGGCCGCTCCTCCCGGCCCGGGATGGCTCTCAGGGCTGTCGTTGTGGTCGC
>NZ_JBIBWV010000008.1:0-394040 GCF_043081625.1 Streptomyces sp. NPDC014861 | reverse complement strand
CAACACCTCATCGCCACCTGGACCGGCACCTGCCCCACCTGCCGACAGACCGTCCCATGGCAGCCCTACGACACCACCTAACAAAGCACTACTAGAAGACGTCGCCGGGGACGTAGGTGCCCCAGACCTCGCGCAGGGCGTCGCAGACCTCGCCGACCGTGGCACGGGCCCTGAGCGCGTCCTTCATCGGGTGGAGGACGTTGTCCGTGCCCTCGGCCGCCCGCTTCAGCGCGGCGAGCGCCGCGTCGACGGCCTGCTGGTCGCGCTCGGCCCGCAGCTTGGCGAGGCGGTCGGCCTGCTGGGCCTCGATGGCCGGGTCGACGCGCAGCGGCTCGTAGGGCTCCTCGACGTCGATCGTGTAGCGGTTGACGCCGACGACGACCCGCTCGCCGGAGTCGGTCTCCTGGGCGACGCGGTACGCCGAGCGCTCGATCTCGCTCTTCTGGAAGCCGCGCTCGATGGCGTCGACCGCGCCGCCCAGCTCCTCCACCTTGGCCATCAGCTCCAGGGCGGCGGCCTCCACGTCGTCGGTCATCCGCTCGACGACGTACGACCCCGCGAAGGGGTCCACGGTGGCGGTCACGTCGGTCTCGTAGGCGAGGACCTGCTGGGTGCGCAGCGCCAGGCGGGCGGACTTGTCCGTCGGCAGGGCGATGGCCTCGTCGAAGGAGTTGGTGTGCAGGGACTGCGTACCGCCGAGGACGGCGGCGAGGCCCTGGACGGCGACGCGGACGAGGTTGACCTCGGGCTGCTGGGCCGTCAGCTGCACGCCGGCGGTCTGGGTGTGGAAGCGGAGCATCAGCGACTTGGGGTTCTCGGCGCCGAACTCCTCCTTCATGACCCGTGCCCAGATCCGGCGGGCGGCGCGGAACTTCGCGACCTCCTCCAGGATCGTGGTGCGGGCGACGAAGAAGAACGACAGGCGGGGCGCGAAGTCGTCCACGTCCATGCCGGCGGCGACGGCGGTGCGGACGTACTCGATGCCGTCGGCGAGGGTGAAGGCGATCTCCTGCGCGGGCGACGCCCCCGCCTCGGCCATGTGGTAGCCGGAGATCGAGATGGTGTTCCACTTCGGGATCTCGGCCCTGCAGTACTTGAAGATGTCGGCGATCAGCCGCAGCGAGGGCTTGGGCGGGAAGATGTACGTGCCGCGGGCGATGTACTCCTTCAGCACGTCGTTCTGGATGGTGCCGGTGAGCTGGTCGGCGGGCACGCCCTGCTCCTCGCCGACCAGTTGGTACATGAGGAGCAGCAGGGAGGCGGGGGCGTTGATCGTCATCGACGTGGAGACCTTGTCCAGCGGGATCCCGTCGAACAGCACGCGCATGTCGTCGACCGAGTCGATGGCCACGCCGACCTTGCCGACCTCGCCGCCGGCGATCGCCGCGTCCGAGTCGTGGCCCATCTGGGTGGGCAGGTCGAAGGCGACCGACAGGCCCATGGTGCCGTTGGCGATCAGCTGCTTGTAGCGGGCGTTCGACTCCACGGCGGTGCCGAAGCCGGCGTACTGGCGCATGGTCCAGGGCCGGCCGGTGTACATCGAGGGGTACACGCCGCGGGTGAAGGGGTACGCGCCCGGCTCGCCCAGCTTCTCGGCCGGGTCCCAGTCCTCCAGGGCCGCCGGTCCGTACACCGGCTCGATGGGCAGTCCCGACTCCGACTCGCGCGCCATTGCTCGTGCCTCCCGATCGTGCTGTGCGGCTCCCGGCGGTACCGGCCCTCGCCACGGACTGTAGTGGCGGGCGCGCGGCCCGGTGGAGAGCAGCACGCTGGGACCTTTTTCACAGCATGAGCGCTTGCTCACATCCGGGCGCAACCGGAGGCGGACGGGGAGCATCCCTATGGGCACAGTTCATTCCACGGGGGGCATCCATGAAGCGTTCTTCCGCCATACGCAGAGCCGTTCTCGCCGCGGCCGCCGCCGCACTCGCCGTCACCGGCTGCACGGCTCAGGCGGTCGGGTCGGACGGCAGGCCGCCGTCGCCGGCGGCGACCTCGGCGGCGCCCGCGGCCTCGTCCGCGGCTCCGTCCTCCCCTCCCCCGTCCTCGCCGTCGTCGTCGGCTCCGGCCGACTCGGCGCGGGCGCTGATGAAGGACGGGGACGAGAACGAGCAGGTGCGGGAGCTCCAGGCGCGGCTGCGGCAGCTGGACCACTTCGACCGGGCGCCGACCGGCTTCTACGGCACGATCACGGCGAAGGCGGTCACGGCCTTCCAGGAGAAGCGGGGGCTGCCGGGGACGGGTGCGGTGGACGGGACGACGTGGCAGCGGCTGCTCGCGGTGACGAAGAAGCCGACGGCGGACGAGCTGAAGCCGTCCACCACCAACGAGCTGGACACGCCGGACGCCCGCTGCATGACGGGCCGGGTGCTCTGCATCAGCAAGGAGAGCCGGACCCTGGCCTGGATGATCGACGGCGAGGTCGTCTCCTCGATGGACGTCCGCTTCGGCTCGGAGAACACCCCGACGCGTGAGGGCATCTTCCTGGTCGACCGCAAGGTCCGTGACGACTGGTCGAAGCTGTACCACACGCCGATGCCGCTCTCGATGTACTTCAGCCGGGGCCAGGCGGTGCACTACTCGTCGGACTTCGCGGCGCGCGGCTACAACGGGGGCTCGCACGGCTGTGTGAACGTCCGGGACCGGGCGAAGCTGGCGGCCCTCTTCGACCAGGTGAAGGTCGGCGACAAGGTCGTCGTCCACTGGTAGCGGACGGGGCGCGGGGCGCGGGGGGAAGAAGGGGCGCGGGTGGGACCGGGGGAACGTGTCCCACCCGCGCCGGGTGCGCGGAGCCGTAGGTACGGGGGGAACCCCGGCTCTCTGCGCGGCCGATGACCAGTCGGCTCACTCTGTACTGCGCCGACGGGTCCGAAAGTGTCACACCCCCGTGCCGGGGGCTCCCACCGGGCAGAGCGCGAGGGCCGCGACGAGCGTCCGGTCCGGGGTGCCGCCGGGCCTCGTCCAGGCCCCGGGACGGTCCTTCGGGTCCGGCCCGTCCTCGCCGCGGCCGGTGTCGGCGGGGGCGGGCATGCCGCCGTACGAGAGGTCCGGGCGGGTCCGGTCCCCGGCGTCGCCCTCCTCGCGGCGGGCGTCGCCGTCCTTCTCCCGGTCCTTGTCCCCGTTCCTGCCGTCGCCGTCGGTGGTGTCGCCGTCCTGCCCGCCGACGGAGCCGGAGCCCCCGCCGGGTCCGGAGCCGGTACCCGCGTCCGAACCGGAGTCGGTGCCGGTGCCGGTGCCGCCCTTGTCCGTGGTGCCGGCGAGGAGCCGGTCGCAGTAGGCGCGCAGGGGCTCCTCGTTCCGCAGCAGCCGGGAGAGGCGTTCGCGGGTGGCCGCGTCGAGGCGGCCGGAGCGGTACTCGCGGCAGGCGGCGATCCTGCCCTGGCGGGCGTCGTCGCCGGCGCCGCTCGTGGTGGTGGGGGCGGCCGGTTCGCGTTCGGGCCGGTCCTCCCGGGGGGAGGTGGTGCCGGGCCGGGGGGTCGTGGTGGTGGCGTCGGGCCGGCCGGTGGGGCTCGTGCCGGGCGCGGTCGTCTCCGTCGGCGTGCCGGGGTCCGCGCTCCGGGAGGGGTCCTCGTGCCGTTCGATCGCCGGGGTCGGCGCGCTCGACCCGCCGGACCCGCTCGGCTCGGGCGGAGTGGCGGTCTCGGCCGCGGTGACCGTGCGGGAGGGTTCCTGGTCGACCAGCGGGAGCACTCCGGTGCTCGCGGCGACCGCGACGCCGCCGACGGTGACGGCGGCGAGCGCGGCGGCGAGTCCGTACTTCAGGGAGCGGCCCCACTGCCGGGCCGGGCGGGGTGCGGAGGTGAGCCGCACCCTGCCGAGGTCGGCGGAGAGCGCGGGGTCCTGGGCCGGGGCGGAGGCGGCGCGGGCGGAGGCGGTGGCGCGGGCGGCGGTGGCGATACGGAAGGCCGCGAGGGCGGCCTCCTCCCCGGCGAGCGGGGTTCCGGGGGCGGGTGCGGCGGCGGTACGGGCCGCGGCGAGGGCGTCGGCGAGGGCGTCGGCGCGGGCGCGGTCCGAGGGATCGACGGCGTCGACGGGCTCGCCGCGGAGCAGCCGCTCCGCGGCCTCCGGGTCGAGCCACTGGTACCGCTCGTCGGCCATCACATGTCCTTCTGCGTACGCGGACGCCATTGCGTCACACCGCCCGGGGCCATGTACCCCGTGTTCCGTCCGCGCTGGGGCGGCACCCCGTCGAGGGGCTGACCGCCGTCGGCGGAGCCCGCGCCGGACGTGCCGGACGCGCCGGCGGTGCCGTCGACGCCGAGGAGTTCGGCGAGTCTCTTCAGGCCGCGGTGGGCGGCGGTGCGGACGGCGCCGGGGCGCTTGCCGAGGGCTTCCGCCGCGCTCTTGGCGTCGAGGCCGACGACGACGCGGAGCACGACGGCCTCGGCCTGGTCCTGCGGGAGGCGGGCGATGAGGGCGAGGGTGTCGCCGGTGGCCAGGGCCTCCAGGGCCTCGCCCGCGGTGTCGGAGTCGGCGGGCTTGTCGGTCAGTTCGGTCTCGTCGCCGCCGGAGGCGGGCCGCCGGCCGCGCATCCGGATGTGGTCGAGGGCGCGGTTGCGGGCGATCCTGGCCGCCCAGCCGCGGAAGCGGTCGGCGTCGCCGCTGAAGCGGTCGAGGTCGCGGGCGATCTGGAGCCAGGACTCCGAGGTGACGTCCTCGGCGTCGGCGTCGCCGACCAGCGTGCGCATGTAGCCCAGCAGACGGGGATGCACGGCGCGGTACACAGTCCGGAACGCTTCCTCGTCCCCGTCCTGCGCAGCGAGCACCGCGGCCGTCAGCTCCGCGTCGTCCCCCAGCACTCCCCAAACCCTGTCCGTCGGTCGCGTTCTGCGCGCGCGTCAGCACGTCGGTCGCGTCGTCGGGGCTGGTCATCGCCGCCGAGTCCGCCTCCGCTCCAGCACGCTACGTCGATTCCGGGCGTCACGTCCACGCGGGTCCGCCCACCTTGTACAACTTGCAACCTTCACTCCGCGGACCGGCGGGTGTGACAGAAAACGCACCACCGGCGCTGTAGGGAGTACGGAGCCGTGCTGCGGCTCCGTGGATGACGACCGGGGCCTCTCCTGTGGGGGGTGGCGGCCCCGGTCGTCTCCCTTTTCCCGGGCCGTGTCCGCCCGATTTCCGCCCTCTTCATTCGATACGACACATCACCCGAAAGAAGTGCGCGCGATCGACTGTCAACCACTCGTTGACACCGAGGGACTGTCAACCTAAGGTTGCCTCATGACGCAGCCCGTGGTTCCGAACGTCAGCATCCGTCTCGACGAACTCATCGAAGCGATCAAGAAGGTCCACCCGGACACGCTGGACCAGCTCTCCGGCGCGGTCATCGCGGCGGACTACCTCGGGGAGGTCGCCGACCACCTCATCGGACACTTCGTCGACCAGGCCCGGCGCTCCGGCGCCTCCTGGACCGACATCGGCCGCAGCATGGGCGTGACCCGGCAGGCCGCCCAGAAGCGGTTCGTCCCCAAGGACCCGGACACCGAGAAGATGGACCCGAACGCCGGGTTCGCCCGCTTCACCCCGCGCGCCCGGGCCGTCGTCGGGGCCGCGCACGACGAGGCCGTGGCCCGCCGCCACGCCGAGTCCGTCCCCGGCCACCTCGCGCTCGGACTGCTCGCCGAACCCGAGGGGCTCGCCTGCCTGTGGATCGGCGCCCAGGGCGTCACCCCCGAGCGGCTGCGCGAGGCCGTGACGCCGACGCTGCCGCAGCCCGCCGAGGAGCCGCCGGCCCTCGTCCCGTACGACGCGGCGGCCAAGAAGGTGCTCGAACTGACCTTCCGCGAGGCGCTGCGCCTCGGGCACAACTACGTCGGCACCGAGCACATCCTCCTCGCCCTGCTGGAGCACGAGGACGGCGAGGGCCCGCTGAGCGGCCTCGGCCTGGACAAGGAGACGGCCGAGCGGCAGATCTCCGAACTCGTCGCCTCCGCCGTGGTCGAGGCGCCCCCGGAGGCGTGAGGTCAGGCGGTCCTGGCGCGGCGGGAGACCACCGCGCGCAGGACCCGGCCGCCCTCGACGGAGAGCTCGCGGGCCCGGCGCAGTCCGGTCGGGCCGTGGGCGACCGAGTCGAGGACGGCCAGCTGGCGGCGGAGCTCGCCGGCGTGCAGCGGGCCGTCGTCGGTCACGTCGTGCAAGCGGTGCACCGCGAGCGCCACCGTCGAGCACCGCTCGGCCCACGCGCGCAGGGGCGCCTCCGCCCAGTCGGCGGGCACCCCGTCGAGCATCGCCCGGACCATCGCGACGACCCCGCCGTCGCCGGCGGCCTCGCCACCGGCCCCTTCCAGCTCGACCCGGGCCTTGGCGACGGACTCCGTCCACGCCCCGCCGCCCCCGCGCGCCACCGCCGCCCATACCGGACGCAGCACCTCGGCACGCTCCGGCGCGAGCAGCGGCAGGCACCGGTCCAGGCAGGCCAGCCCCGCGGCGGCGAGGCCGCGCTCGTCGGCCCCGTCGATCCGCTCCCGCAGACCCCGACCCGTACTCGACGTCATGGACGCCTCCTCGCCACCCGATGCGGACGTTCTACGTCCACTTCTGCGCCAACAAGCGCGATCTCGTCACTTGGCGGCCGAAAGCATGCCAGTGGCCTCGGCGTGCTGCATAGAGGTCAGACGGTGGACGAAAAGGATGCCGAGGACGCCGGCGGTGACGATGAAGTACACGCGGGCGGCGAGGGCCGCCACCATGACCAGGCTGTTCTCCGCGGAGACGTACGCCTCGGCGGCGGTGGTCGGGTCGGCCGGCAGCCACGCCTCGGCGACCGCACTCGACAGGAACAGGAAGACGTCGACGCCCAGCAGGGCCATGACGGCGTATGCCAGGCCGTCGGGATTGCGCAGCATGAAGGTTCCCCCCAGGGACACAGGTGACCGGAGTGCCCCTCCCCCGAGGGGCCGGGCCGGAACCAATGCCATGCGGAACGGACGCGTCCGGGGAAAACCGCAGGTCAGCCCCGCACCTTCGTCGCCAGTGCGCGGAAGTCGGACCAGCTCCGGGTGGGTTTGCGGGAGTCCCACACCTTCTGGGAGAGCGCGGCGAGCGGGAGGCGGATGCCGGCGGCGACCTGTTCCGGGGTCTGGGCGTTCGCGAGGTCGCACCAGACGGCGAACCGGGCGCCGAGGATCTGGGCGTCGTAGCGGGCCGGGACCGGGGTGGTGCCGCGGACGACCAGCGGGGTCCACTGCTCGTAGATGCGGCGGCCGGTCGGATAGGTGAACTGGTTGGGCTCGCCGAGCACGTAGTAGAGGTACTCGTCGTTGAGGTTGACCAGCTCGCGGCCCGCCTGGAGGTACGGGAGCGGGGGCCGGGCGCCGAACTCCTTGCCGGTCCAGTACTCGACCTCGATGTCCTTCGCCGCGCTCACCACCCCGCCGGCGAAGAAGCCGTCGTTCCACGCCTTGAGGGTCTTGCCGGTCGGGCGGACGGTGGCGGCGCGGTCGTTGAGCCAGTCGGTGGCGAGGTCCTGGACGCGGCCGGACGGCCCGTACGCCTCCCGCGCCGCCTTCGCGAGCTGCGGGTAGCTGGCCTCGGGGTCCTTCGCCATCAGGGCCACGTACTCGTCGGCGCCCAGGTGCCAGTAGGCGCCGGGGAAGAGGGCGGTGTACTCGCGCAGCAGGTCGTCGACGATCCGGGCGGAGTCCGGATCGGAGATGTCGACCGCCCCGCGCGGGGTGCGGCCGGTGGCGCTGACCAGCTGGAGGTCCGGGTGGGCGTCGATCACCGCGCCGAGGTGTCCGGGCGAGTCGATCTCGGGGACGACGGTGACGTGCCGGCTCGCGGCGAGCGCGAGGATCCGGCGGACCTCCGCCTTGGTGAGGTGCTGCTTCGAGACGACCTCGGGGTGCGAGTCCGACTCGATCCGGAAGCCCTGGTCGTCGGAGAAGTGCAGCCCCAGCTGGTTGAGCTTGAGATCGCCCATCTCCCGGATGCGGTCCTCCAGCCAGGCGGCCGTGAAGTGCTTGCGGGCGATGTCCACGTTGAGCCCGCGCTGCGGCTTGGCCGGCCGGTCGGCGACGGTCCCCTCGGGCATGGTCCCGGCCGACCTGACGGACTGCTTGAGGGTGCGGGTGCCGTAGAAGACGCCGGCCTCGTCGGGACCGGCGATCCGGACCCGGCCGTCCTCCACCGTGAGCGTGTACGACTCGGGGGCGCCCTCGCCGCCCAGGGCCAGCTCGACGTCGCCGGGACCGGCGGCGGCCTCGCCCCGGTAGCGCAGGCCCAGCTCCTGGGCGATCAGGCGGCCCTCGTCGGCGAGGCCCGCGCTGTCGGCGCCGAGGACCACCCCGGCGCGCGGTCCGGGCTTCCAGCCGGGGCCGCTGGCCGGCTCGTGGGAGCGGACGGCGGGGACGGTGCGGGGGGCGCTGGAGAGCGGATACGTCCGGGTCGGCGTGGGGGTGGGCGTCGGGGTGGGGGACGGCTCCGCGGCCGTGGTGCCCGGAGTCGTGCCGGAGGGGGCCGCGGGGGCCGCGGAGGGGGAGCCCGCGCCGGACGGAGAGCCGTTCGAGCAGGCCGCCACGGTGGTCAGGGCCACCGCGGCCGCCAGCAGAGCGGAGCCGCGCAGGAGGCCCCGTGGGGAGTACCGCATCACACGGCATCCTCCCTCACCCGCGACGGTCCGGCCATCCGGCGGATCCGGACCGAACGGAACCCCCGCGTCCATCACACGTTCCTAAACTCTCCCTTCCGGGTGAAATTCGCGCACCCGTCGGACACTTCCCCCGTCCCGTCGATAACGTTGCGTCACGCCCACCCCATTCGTCCCGCCGTCCCGGAGCCCACGCTGACCAGCGACACCCACGCCCCCTGCCGCAAGCCGGGACCGGCGGACGCGCCTGCCATACCCGCCCAGAAGTCCTCCGGCGCCCCGCACGGCCTGCTGCTCCTCAACGCCGCCGCGCCCGCCGAGGCGGTCGGACTGCTGCTCTCCTGCTGCCGCAGCCGCCGCTGGGCCGAGCGGATCGCCGCGCACCGGCCCTACCCCACGGTGGACGCCCTGCTGGCCGCCGCCGAGGAGGCCGGGTACGACCTGACCGGGCCGGATCTGGACGAGGCGCTGGCCGCCGAGTCGTCCGCGCCGCACCCCGACGCGCCGCCGGCCGCCAGGACCGCGCTGCACGCCGCCCACGCCGCGTACGAGAGCCGGTTCGGGCACGCGTTCGTCATCAGCCTGAACGAGGTGCGGCCGGGCGAGCGGCTGGACGCCGTCCTGGCCGGGATCCGGTCACGTCTCGGCAACGAACCGGACGAGGAGCGGGCCGTCGCGGCCGACGAACTGCGCCGGCTCGCCCGCTCCCGGCTCGCCTTCGCGCTCGCCCAGGGACTCACCCACGGCCACGCGGAGCTGTGATTCTCCCCGGAAAGGGCCGATTCCGCCCCGGACGATAGTCCGTCCGTGCCTGTTTGATCACACTGACGGACCCCGCGCGAGCGAACCGACAAGTCGTCGCTACGATGACCGGGGCCGGTGGACCGTACCCGGCCGGGCCAGACCGACAGAGAAGCCGGCCGGGCCCCGATCCCCGCTCCCGGAGGGTTTTTCCGTGCCGGCTGGAACGCTGTACCGCGGCCGGGAAGGAATGTGGTCCTGGGTGGCTCACCGAGTCACCGGCGTCCTCATCTTCTTCTTCCTGTTCGTACACGTGCTGGACACCGCTCTCGTCCGCGTCTCGCCCGAGGCGTACGACGAGGTCGTCGCGACCTACAAGACGCCGATCGTCGCTCTTCTGGAGTACGGCCTGGTCGCCGCCATCCTCTTCCACGCGCTGAACGGTCTCCGTGTCATCGCCGTGGACTTCTGGTCCAAGGGCCCGCGCTACCAGAAGCAGATGCTCTGGACCGTCGTGGGCATCTGGGCCGTGCTGATGGCGGGCTCCGTCTACCCCGTCCTCGGCCACGCCGCACGTGAACTGTTCGGGAGCTGATCTCAGACATGTCTGCTGACACCACCTCCGCGATCGGTCCCGTCGAGGGCGCCTCCTACGACGCGGACAACCCCGCCCCGTACATCGAGGCCCCCCGCAAGCGCACGGGCAGGACCCCGCGCGCCACCCGCGGCAACTTCGAGATGGCCGCGTGGCTCTTCATGCGCCTCTCGGGCGTGGTCCTCGTGGTCCTCGTCCTCGGCCACCTGCTGATCCAGCTCTTCCTGGACGGCGGCGTCTCCAAGATCGGCTTCGCCTTCGTGGCCGGCCGCTGGGCGTCCCCGTTCTGGCAGGTCTGGGACCTGCTGATGCTGTGGCTCGCCATGCTGCACGGCGCCAACGGCCTCCGTACCGTCATCAACGACTACGCGGAGCGTCCCAACACGCGCCTGTGGCTCAAGGGCCTGCTGTACACCGCCACGGTGTTCACCATCCTTCTGGGCACGCTGGTGATCTTCACCTTCGACCCGAACATCCGCTAGGCACGGGGCTGAGGTAACCACGCCATGAAGATCCACAAGTACGACACCGTCATCGTCGGCGCCGGCGGCGCCGGCATGCGCGCCGCCATCGAGGCGACGAAGCGCAGCCGCACCGCCGTGCTCACGAAGCTCTACCCCACCCGCTCCCACACGGGCGCCGCGCAGGGCGGCATGGCCGCCGCGCTGGCCAACGTGGAGGAGGACAACTGGGAGTGGCACACCTTCGACACGGTCAAGGGCGGTGACTACCTGGTCGACCAGGACGCCGCCGAGATCCTGGCGAAGGAGGCCATCGACGCCGTCCTCGACCTGGAGAAGATGGGCCTGCCCTTCGGCCGCACGCCCAACGGCGACATCGACCAGCGCCGGTTCGGCGGTCACTCCCGCAACCACGGCGAGGCCCCGGTCCGCCGCGCCTGCTACTCGGGCGACCGCACCGGCCACATGATCCTCCAGACGCTGTACCAGAACTGCATCAAGGAGGGCGTGGAGTTCTTCAACGAGTTCTACGTCCTGGACCAGCTCATCGTCGAGGTCGACGGCGTCCGGAAGTCCGCCGGCGTCGTCGCGTACGAGCTGGCCACCGGCGAGATCCACATCTTCCAGGCGAAGGCCGTGGTCTACGCCTCGGGCGGCACCGGCAAGTTCTTCAAGGTGACGTCGAACGCCCACACCCTGACCGGTGACGGCCAGGCCGCCTGCTACCGCCGCGGCCTGCCCCTGGAGGACATGGAGTTCTTCCAGTTCCACCCGACGGGCATCTGGCGCATGGGCATCCTGCTGACGGAGGGCGCCCGCGGTGAGGGCGGCATCCTCCGCAACAAGGACGGCGAGCGCTTCATGGAGAAGTACGCGCCGGTCATGAAGGACCTCGCGTCCCGTGACGTCGTCTCCCGCTCCATCTACACGGAGATCCGCGAGGGCCGCGGCTGCGGTCCCGAGGGCGACCACGTCTACCTGGACCTGACGCACCTCCCGCCGGAGCAGCTCGACGCCAAGCTCCCGGACATCACCGAGTTCGCCCGTACGTACCTCGGCATCGAGCCCTACACGGACCCGATCCCGATCCAGCCCACCGCGCACTACGCCATGGGCGGCATCCCGACCAACGTCGAGGGTGAGGTCCTCCTCGACAACACCACCGTCGTCCCGGGCCTGTACGCGGCCGGCGAGGTCGCCTGCGTGTCGGTGCACGGCGCCAACCGCCTCGGCACCAACTCGCTGCTCGACATCAACGTCTTCGGGCGCCGCGCGGGCATCGCCGCCGCCGAGTACTCCCACAAGCACGACTTCGTCGAGCTGCCGGAGAACCCGGAGTCGCTGGTCGTCGCGCAGATCGAGAACCTGCGCAACTCCACGGGCACCGAGCGGGTCGCCGACGTGCGCCGCGAGCTCCAGGAGACGATGGACGCCAACGTGATGGTGTTCCGCACGGAGCAGACCATCAAGACGGCCGTCGAGAAGATCGCCGAGCTGCGCGAGCGCTACAAGAACGTGTCCATCCAGGACAAGGGCAAGCGCTTCAACACCGACCTCCTGGAGGCCGTCGAGCTGGGCAACCTGCTCGAACTGGCCGAGGTCATGGCCGTCTCGGCCCTGGCGCGCAAGGAGTCCCGCGGCGGTCACTACCGCGAGGACTACCCGAACCGCGACGACGTCAACTTCATGCGCCACACGATGGCGTACCGCGAGGTCGGCGAGGACGGCTCCGAGACCGTGCGTCTCGACTACAAGCCGGTCGTGACGACCCGCTACCAGCCGATGGAGCGTAAGTACTGATGGCCACCCCCGTTCTGGACAAGGTCGAGGCGGAGTCCGCCGCCTCCCCGTACATCACGGTCACCTTCCGGATCCGCCGCTTCAACCCCGAGGTCTCGGACGCGGTGGTCTGGGAGGACTTCCAGGTCGAGATCGACCCGAAGGAGCGCGTGCTCGACGGTCTCCACAAGATCAAGTGGGACCTGGACGGCACGCTGACCTTCCGTCGCTCCTGCGCGCACGGCATCTGCGGTTCCGACGCCATGCGGATCAACGGCAAGAACAGGCTCGCCTGCAAGACGCTGATCAAGGACCTGAACCCCGAGAAGCCGATCACCGTCGAGCCGATCAAGGGCCTCACGGTGCTGAAGGACCTCGTGGTCGACATGGAGCCCTTCTTCCAGGCGTACCGCGACGTCATGCCCTTCCTCATCACCAAGGGGAACGAGCCGACCCGCGAGCGCAAGCAGTCCCCCGAGGACCGCGAGCGCTTCGACGACACCACCAAGTGCATCCTGTGCGCCGCGTGCACGTCGTCCTGCCCGGTCTTCTGGAACGACGGCCAGTACTTCGGTCCGGCCGCGATCGTCAACGCGCACCGCTTCATCTTCGACTCGCGCGACGAGGGCGGCGAGCAGCGCCTGGAGATCCTGAACGACAAGGACGGCGTGTGGCGCTGCCGCACCACGTTCAACTGCACGGACGCCTGCCCGCGTGGCATCGAGATCACGAAGGCGATCCAGGAAGTGAAGCGCGCGCTGATCACGCGTCGCTTCTGACCTCCTCCGCGTGGCGCGAAGGCCCCGTCCCCCTCCGGGAGGCGGGGCCTTCCGCCTGTCCGGGGCCGGGTCAGCCGCCGACCAGGGGGACCAGTCTCAGGAAGACGACCTCGGTGGCCGGGCCGAGCGTCACCCACTCGTCCGGGTCCTCGATCTGGCGGTCGCCGACCAGGACCAGGAAGCCGTTGCGGCCGAAGGCCTCCAGGGCGCGGGCGAGCGCGGCCTCGTACCCCTCCGGGCCGGTCTCCAGGGCGACCCGGCGGGCTATCAGCTCGCGCAGCGGCAGGCGCTCCTCGGGGACGGCGAGGGGCTCGCTCGCGGTGCGGGCGCCGAGGGTCGTCTCGTCGACGAAGGTGACTGTTCCCATGCCGACGAGCGTAGGGACCGCCACTGACAACCGGTCAGTGGTACCCGTGCGGGGCGGCCTGGTCCGCCTCCGCGGCGAGCATGACGCGGCGGAGCAGGTCGTTGAGGGTGACGCGCTCGGCGGGGCCGAGGACGCCGAGGAGCCGCTCCTCCTCGCGGCCGAGGACGTCCATGGCGCCGAGCCAGGTGGCGCGTCCGGCGTCGGTGAGCTCGACGACGATCCGGCGGCGGTCGGTGGTGGAGGGGGTGCGCCGGACCAGGCCGCGCTGCTCCAGGGCGCCGAGGCGGCCGGCGACCGAGGCGGGCGGCAGGTCGAGGTCCTGGGCCAGTTCGGAGGGGGCGGCGGTGCCGCCGCGGCCGGCCAGTTTGTGCAGGGTGTCGAACTCGTGGCGTTCGAGGTCGAAGTCGAGGAGGGACTGCTCGCGGACCCGGCGGAGGTGGACGGAGAGCTTCTTCATCCGGGTGACCGCGCCCTCGACGACGGGGTCGAGCTCGGGCAGGACGGGCCGCCAGCGGGCCACGTGGCCGTCGGTCCAGTCCTGCTCCTGGGGCGCTGAGGGGTCCGGCTGGTTCATGGGGCGATCGTACGTGCGGGGGTCCGGCCCGTCCGGGCGGCGCCACCTCGGCGCGTACGGGCCCGCGCGCCGTGCGGGGGTCCGGCCCGTCCGGGCGGCGCCACCGCGGCGCGTACGGGCTCCCGCAATCCGGCTCCGGCCTCGCGTACGGGCCCCGCGGTCCGGCCCCGGTATTCCCGGCCCCGCCCGGGAGGCGGTCGCCGTTGTCGGTGGCGGGTCCTACCGTGGTCGGCATGGTGGGGATCACGGGCCCGGTGAGCGGGCTGGACGAGGCGGTGGCCCGCGAGCGGGCCGGACAGGCGGGGGCTCTCACGGAGTTCCTGGACGGGCTCGACGCGGCGGGGCGGCGCTCGGCGGCGTTCGCGCTCCAGCGTCACGGGACGGACCGGGAGTCCGCGGCGCGCGGGCTCGCCCACCTGGCCGGGCAGCGGCTCGGCTGGTCGGCCGCCGAGTCCGACCTGCTGCTCGCGCGGCTCCTCGGCCGGGACGCGGACTTCGCCCCGCACGAGCTGCGCGAGGCGTTCCTCGTGGTGGTGCCGATCGCCGTCGCGGTCGCCGAACAGGTGGAGGACTACGACCGGCCGCGGCTGCGGACGCTCCGTCTCCTGGCGGAGTCCTACCGGTGGTACGGGGACACCGGGGAGTACAAGGAGATCCGGGGCCGGATCGACGCGCTGCTGGCCCGCGAGGCCCCGGTCGTCGACGGCCGGCTCCCCCGGCACCTGCTCGACGGGCTCGACGACTACGGCCCCGCGATGCGCGAGGCCCACGGGGAGCTGCTGTCGGGTCCGGGGGTCGCCGCGTTCCTCGGGCACTGCGCGCTGCTCGACAGGCCCCGGGCCACCCGGGTCTGGCGGAAGCGCGCGGCGGGGCTGCTGGCCGGGGCGGAGCGGGGCGCGGAGGTGGTGCGGCGGCTGCTTGAGGGGATCGCCGCGCAGTCCGAGCACCGGGTCCACGACCTGAACCCGTTCGGCATGGGGCTCGCGTCGCTCGCCGGGGACGCCAACACCTCCCTGGTCCGCGGCCTGTTGTGGGCCGCGCCCGAGCTCCGGGAGGAGTGGGTGGTGCCGCTGGTCGGGGCGGTCGCGCTGAACGCGGGGACGGGGCTCGGCGGGTCCGGGGGGATGTGCCGCAGCCAGCCGATCGCGACGGCGGCGGTCGCCGTGCTCGGGGAGCTGCCCGCCGACCGGGCCGAGCAGGCGGTGGCCGAGCTCGGACGGCTGCCGAGACGGGTGGTCAACCGGACGGTGGTCAAGGGCATCGCCCGCGCCCGCGAGGCGGTCTCCGCGCGGGCCGGGGTGACCGCCTCGATGCTGCGGGAGCGGGCCGTGCCGGCGCTCGGGCTCGACGGGCGCGGGGCGCGGGAGGTGGCGCTGGGGGCGTACACGGCGGAGCTGGCGGTACGGCGGCCGGGCACGGCGCTGCTCTCCTTCAGGGGCCCGGAGGGGAGGCTCCTGAAGACCGCGCCGAAGGAGGTGCGGGAGGCGCGCGCCGAGGAGCTGAAGGAGCTCAGGGCGGGTCTGCGGAAGCTGTCGGCGCTGCTGGCGGAGGAGCGGGGCCGTCTCGAGGAGCACCTGGCGGCGGGCACGACCTGGCCGGCGGAGGACTGGCAGCGGTACTACGCGGACCATCCGGTGACGGGCGCGGTGGCGCGGGCGCTGGTCTGGGAGGTCCGGGGCGGTGAAGGGGCCGGGGACGGCCGCTGGACGGCCGGGCTTCCCGAGCGGGCCGGCGGGGGCTGGGCGCTGGCGGCGGCGGACGGCACCGCGCGGCCGGTGACGGCGGGCGACCGGCTGCGGCTGTGGCATCCGCTGCGGGCCGGGGACGAGGAGGTCGCCGAGTGGCGGGCGGCGCTGCTCGACCGGGAGGGGCGGCAGCCGTTCAAGCAGGTGTTCCGCGAGGTGTACCCGCTGACGCCGGCGGAGCGGGAGACCGCCTCGTACTCGAACCGCTTCGCCGGGCACGTGCTGCGGTACGGGCAGGCGCGGGCGCTGATGACGGGCCGGGGCTGGGCGGGGAGGCACCTGGGGTACTTCTCCGAGGGCGACTCGTCCGAGCTGGTGAAGGAGCTGCCCGCGCCGGGCGAGCTGCCGGCCGCGGAGGGGACGCGGTGGCGGGCCCGGTTCTTCGTGGATCTGGTCGACCCGGGGGCGTACTCGGACGGGGCGGCGGTGCTCTGCTCGACCGATCAGGTGCGGTTCGAGCGGAGGGCGGGCTCGGCCGGGCCGCGGGCGTGGGAGGAGGCGCCGCTGGAGGAGGTGCCGGCGCTGGTGCTGTCGGAGGCGCTGCGGGACGTGGACCTGTTCGTGGGGGTGGCGTCGGTCGGGGCGGATCCGGACTGGCGGGACCGGGGCGCGGACCGGGCGTACGGCGACTACTGGATGCGCTGGGGCTTCGGTGAGCTGGGCGAGGGGGCGCGGGTGCGGCGGGAGACGCTGGCCCGGCTGCTGCCCCGGATCCGGATCGCGGACCGGGTGGAGCTGACGGACCGGTTCCTGCGGGTGCGGGGGGAGTTGGGGGCGTACCGGATCCATCTGGGTTCGGGAAACGTGCTGATGGAGCCCTCGGACGCGTATCTGTGCGTGGTGGTGGACCGTTCGCGGGAGGCCGGGCGGGCGGCGGGGAAGGTGTTCCTGCCGTTCGAGGAGGACGGCGGGATGTTGTCGGTGATCCTGTCGAAGGCCTTCCTGCTGGCGGCCGACGACCGGATCACCGACCCGTCGATCACCGCCCAGTTGCGGCGGGGGCGCTGACCTCGGCGAGGTGGTCGAGGAGGAGGCGCAGGGTCTCCTCGGGGCGCTCCAGGGACGGCAGGTGGCCGGCCCAGTCGAGTGCGAGGCGGTGGCCGGCCGGGAGCAGGGCGGCGAGCCGGTCGCCCATGGCGCGGAAGTCGGGGAGGTCGTGGGCGCCGGTGACGACGAGGGCGGGCACGCCGATCGTCGCGAGGTCGTCCTCGGCGACGCCGGTGGGCAGGGCCTCGTGCTCCTCGGGGACGTCGAGCTGGAGCTCGAAGGCGCGGCGCTGCATGGTGTGGACGAGGGCGCGGGCCTCGTCGCCGCCGTCGGGGCCGAGCCACAGCTCGACGTTGAGGGCGGTGGCGGCCTCCACGTCGCCGGCGTCGAGGAGGGCCCCCTCCCGCTCCCAGAAGGCGGTGAGTTCGGGTCCCGCCTCGTGCTCGACGGGGGCGGCGGGGCAGAGCAGGGTGAGCGAGGCGGTCCGGCCGGGGTGGCGGACGGCGAACTCCAGGGCGACCTCGCCGCCGAAGGACGATCCGACGAGTGCGGCGCGCTCGACGCCGAGGTGGTCGAGGAGGTCCCGTACGTCGTCGGCGTGGACGTGCGGGGCGTCGGCGGGGGTCTCGCCGAAGCCGCGGAGGTCGCAGCGGACCACGTGGTGGCCGGCGTCGGCGAGGGCCTGGAACTGTCCGTCCCACATCCGGCGGTCGCAGACCCCGGAGTGCAGCAGGACGACGGTGAGGGGGCCGGTGCCGGCCGTGTCATGAGAGAGCGTCACCCGCGTGACTCTAGGCGCGCCCGGTCTCTTCGGCCACACCTTTCCCCCAGCGACTTGAACACGTTCAAGAGGAGGTCTACAGTCAGGATCGCCAACATTTGAACGCGTTCAAGGGAGCGTGGGGCATGGACCTCACTGTCGTCGCGTACATCGCCTACCTGCTGATCAGCGTGGCCCTCACCATCTGGGTCGCCCGCACCCTCAGCCGCAACGGGCGGATCTTCCTCTCCGACGTCCTGCACGGGAACGAGAAGCTCGCGGACGCCGTCAACCACCTCCTGGTGGTCGGCTTCTACCTCGTCAACTTCGGCTTCGTCGCCCTCTACCTGAGCCAGGACGAGGCCGTCCTCGACGCCCGGGAGCTCTTCGAGGCCCTCTCCGTCAAGCTCGGCGTCGTCCTCCTCGTCCTCGGCTTCATGCACCTCGGCAACGTCTACGTCCTCAACAGGATCCGCCGCCGCGGCGTGATGGAGCGCGAGCAGGTCCCGCCCGTCGCCCCGCAGGGCTGGACCACGACCGCGCCCGGTGCCGGGGCATGACACCCGTCGGGCGCCTGACCGTGCTGTACGACGCCGACTGCCCGCTCTGCGTGCACCTCCGGCACTGGCTGCTGCGCCAGCGGCAGCTCGTCCCGCTCGACCTCGTCCCGGCCGGCTCGCAGCGGGCCCGGAAGCTCTTCCCCGACCTCGACCACGCCTCCACCCTGCGGGAGATCACCGTGGTCGGGGACCGGGGCCAGGTGTACCGGGCCTCGGCCGCCTGGATCGTCTGCCTCTGGGCGCTGGCCGAGCACCGGCCGCGGGCCCACTGGCTCGCCACCCCCACCGGGCAGCCCTTCGCCCGGGCCGCCGTCCTCGCCGCCGCGAAGTGGCGCGAGGTGCTCAAGGACCCCGGACGGCAGGGCGGACGGCCCGTCGACGGCTCCTGCGCGACCGGGCACTGCGAGGTGCCCGGTCCGCCCGGTTAGGCTCGGCTCCGTGAAGGACGCGAAGGAAGAGAAGAAGGCCCCGGACGCCCCCCGGGCCCCGGACGCCCCTCCGGCCCCGGACGCCCCTAAAGCCCAGGGCGCGCCGAAGGCCCCGAAGAGCGAGCAGACCCGGACCCTCATCCTGGAGACCGCGCTGCGGCTCTTCCGGGAGCGGGGGTACGACAAGACCACCATGCGGGCCATCGCCCAGGAGGCCGGGGTCTCGGTCGGGAACGCCTACTACTACTTCGCGTCCAAGGAGCACCTGGTCCAGGGCTTCTACGACCGGATCGCCGAGGAGCACCAGGCAGCGGTCGAACCGGTCCTGGAGAACGGCGAGAAGGAACTGGTCGCCCGCATCCGGGGCGTGCTGCTCGCCTGGCTCGACATCGCGGAGCCGTACCACGAGTTCGCGGCCCAGTTCTTCAAGAACGCCGCCGACCCGGACAGCCCGCTCTCACCCTTCTCGCCCGAGTCGGAGGGCCCGCGCGAGGCGGCCGTCGAGGTGCACCGCCGGGTGCTGTCCGGCGCCTCGGTGAAGGTCGACCCCGAGCTCTCCGAGGCGCTGCCGCGACTGCTCTGGCTCCAGCAGATGGGCCTGGTGCTGTTCTGGGTGTACGACCGCTCCGAGGACGCCGCCAACAGCCGGCGCCTCGTGGAGCGGCTCGCGCCCGTGACCGCCCGTGCGATCTCCCTCTCCCGCTTCCGCATCCTGCGCCCGCTGGTCAAGGAGACCCACGAACTCCTCGCGGACTTCATGCCCACGGCGGCCGGGATGGCGGCTTCGGGACGGCCCCGCAGGGCCGCCCCGCGGAAGGACGGGGACGAGGGCTCCCCCCAGGAGTCCGGCCCCGTCACCCGGGGCGGCTCCTAGAGCCAGGAGAGCTCCCAGAGGCGCCAGATGCCGGTGCCGTCGGAGAGGTTCTGCGAGCCGCCGACGGCCTCGGTGGCGAGGACGTAGTCGTTCTTCTGCCAGAGCGGGACCAGCGGGACGTCCTGGGCGACCTCGTCCTGGATGTGCTTGAAGTCGCCGGTCGTCCGGGAGCGGTCGTCGTGCCGCTGGGTGTCGGTGATCAGCTTGTCGACGGCCTTGCTGGAGTAGCCGTTGTCCAGGGTGTTCCCGGTGCCGACGAGCGGGGCCGTGAAGCTGTCCGAGTCGGGGAAGTCGGGGAGCCAGCCGACGGTGTAGGCGTCGTAGGCACCGCTGGTGTAGCCCTTCTGGAAGGTCTGCCAGTCGGCCTCCACGACCTTCACCTCGAAGAGCCCGGTCTCCTCCAGCTGCTTCTTGATCTGGGCGGTCTCGGCCTTGTAGGTGGCGTCCTGCCGGTAGCCGAAGGTGAACCGGACCGGCGTCTGGACACCGGCGTCCTCCAGCAGCTTCTCGGCCTTCTTCGCGTCCGGCGCCGGGTAGCGGTCGTAGAAGGCCGTGCTGTGGCCGACGAAGCCCTGCGGGATCAGCGAGTACAGCGGCTCGACGGTGCCCTTGTAGGCGCCGGTGGTGATGGCCGGCCGGTCGAGGACCGCCGCGATCGCCCGCCGTACCGCCTTCTCCCCCATCGGCGAATCGGCCCGGGTGTTGAAGACGATGTTGCGGATCTCGGCGCTCTCCGCCTCGGTGAGGCGGGTGCCGCCCTGGGCGTCCAGGTTCTCCACGAAGGACGGCGGCAGCTGGCGGTGCGTCACCTGGACGTCCCCGGCCTTCCAGGCGTTCGCCAGGTCGTCCGACTGCTTGTAGTACTTCACCAGGACCGGGCGGCCCGTCCCGGGGAGCGCGCCGCGGTAGTTCGGGTTCGGCTCCAGCAGGGCGCTCTGGCCGGGCTTGTACTCCTTGAGGAGGTACGGGCCGGTGCCGTCGACACCGTTGTCCTGGCGCAGCGCGTCGGCCTGGTAGCGGTCGCGGTCGACGATCGACCCCGCGCCGGTGGCCAGCTTCAGCGGGAAGGTGGCGTCCCGGCCGCCGAGGTTGAAGGTGACGGTGAGGCCGTCGGCGACGACGCTCTTCAGCGTCGGGAACAGCGCCGCGGGACCGACCTCGTCCTTGATCTTCAGCATCCGGTCGAAGGAGTACTTGACGTCCTCGCCCGTCACCTTGCGCCCGCTCGGGAAGGTGAGGTCGCCGCGGAGGGTGCACTGGTACGTGCTGAGCTTGTCGCCCACGAACCGGCAGTTCTCGGCGGCGTCCGGCGTCGGGGTGGTGAAGCCCGGCTTGAAGGTCAGCAGCGACTGGTAGACGTTGCTGTAGATCGCCCAGGAGCCGGCGTCGTAGGCGCCCGCCGGGTCGAGCGAGGTGACCTCGTCGGTGGTGCCCACGGGGACGGGGTCGCCACGGCCCTCGTCGGAGGGCAGGAGTTGCCAGCCCCCCACCCCCGCGGCCACCAGTACTCCACAAGTGATGAGGATCCGGAGACGGACCGTCGACCGCATTGCCGTGCTTCCTTTATTCGTGCAAATACCCCAAAGAGCGACGGCCCCCGAACTGTCGCGTTTGCGCCACCCAATCACACGGTTTTCACGGGGGGAAGGGGAAACTTTCACAGGGCATGCATATGTCCGGGAAATGCGAATTTAAGTCGATGAGCAGCACGTATCGACCCCGGAGCAGGGAGTGACAATCTCCGATTACGCCTGTTTCGAGGCGAGTTGGACGACGGTGATGTCGGAGGGCGCGCCGACCCGGACCGGCGGCCCCCACGCGCCGGCGCCCCGGGAGACGTACAGCTGGGTGTCTCCGTACCGCTCAAGACCGGCCACGGTCGGGTTGGCGAGCTCGGCGAGGAAGTTGCCGGGCCAGAGCTGGCCGCCGTGGGTGTGTCCGGAGAGCTGGAGGTCCACGCCGTGGGCGACGGCGTCGTCGATGACGATCGGCTGGTGGGCGAGGAGGACGGCCGTCCGGGAGCGGTCGCGGTCGCCGAGCGCCCGGCCGAAGTCGGGGCCCTGCCCCTCGCTCTCGCCGGCCACGTCGTCCACGCCGGCCAGGTCGAACCCGGCGGGGATCTCCAGGCGCTCGTTGCGCAGCGGGCGCATGCCGAGGTCGCGGACGTGGTCGACCCAGGCGTCGGCGCCGGAGAAGTACTCGTGGTTGCCGGTGACGAAGAAGGAGCCGTGCCGGGCGCGCAGCCGCGCCAGCGGCTCCGCGGCGGACCCGAGGTCCGCCACACTGCCGTCGACGAGGTCGCCGACGACGGCGATCAGATCGGGCTGGGTGGCGTTGACCGCGTCGACGATCCGCTGGGAGTGGGCGCGCCCGAGGATCGGCCCGAGGTGGACGTCGGAGACCACGGCGATCCGGTACCCGTGCGCGGCCCGGGGCAGCTTGGCCAGCGGCACGGTCACCCGCTTGACCCGGGGCCCGCGCAGCACCCCGTACGCCCCGTTCGCGACGGTCCCGGCCGCGACGGCGGCCGCGGCACCGCCGACGACCCGCGCGACGAAGAGCCGCCGGGACACGTCGGAGACCGGCGGCCCGGCCACGGCCTCGGCGGCGGGAGCGGCAGCGGCCTCGGGAGCGGGACCGGCTTCGGAGGCGGGACGGGCGTCGGGAGCGGGGCCCTCCGCCGCCTCCGTCACGGGCGCGGACGGGGACGAAGACGGGGACGGGGACACCTTCTCCCGCTCCGGTACGGGAACGGGCGTGGGCGCGGGCGCCGCCACGGCCGTCGGCGCGGCGGCGGGCTGGGCGGCCGGCGCGGCGGCCGGAGCTGCGGTGGCCGGAGCTGCGGTGGCGGTGGCGCGCCGGGCGAGCGCCCGGTTCAGCACCGGCCGCACCGCCTCGCCCACCACCAGCGCCAGCACGACGTACAGCAGCAGCGCGAGCCACAGGAACCCGGGCCAGGCCACCACCTGCTGGACCACGAACGGCACCCCGGCGCGCCCGGAGACGAGCGCGGCGACCGAGAGCAGCGGCAGCACGACCAGCAGCACCGTGCCGACGCGCCGTGCCCGGCCGCCGGGCACCGTGACGTCCCGCACCAGACGGCGCCACACGTACCAGTGGACCGCGCCGAGCAGCGCGAGCACCAGGACGAGGAAGAACAGGAAGGCGATCACGCCCGGTACCTCGCTTGCGTCGGTGGGGTGTCAGTCGGTGGGGTGCCAGTCGGTGCGGGCGTCAATCGGTGGGGTGTCAGTCGGTGCGGGCGTCAGTCGGTGGAGCGACGCGAGGCGCGCACCCCGCGCAACCCGATCACGCCGATCACCGTCCCCAGAACAAAGGACGTGACGGCGAGCAGCAGATGGACCCAGAAGTAGGCCGTCGGGTCTCCGGCGTCGTCGAAGGCGAGGCCGCTCCCGTCGTTCCAGAGGTTTTTGACGAAAGTGACCCAAATGAACCAGCTCCAGACTCCGAACGCGAGCAGGAACCAGGAGACGCGGCGGCTGAGCTTCATGGGCTCAGTATCACCGTCCGCCCCGGGCGGCCCGCGTCCGGGTGGAGGCGGGGTGGGACAAGGGGGCGCGGGGTTCGGATCGGGGGCGCGGGGCTGTACGTTTTCGATCGTGTCTGCTTCGAACAGGACCGCTGGTGCGGTCGCCGCCGCCCTGTTGCTTCCGCTCGTGTTCGCCGCCGGGCCCGCTCACGCGGATGAACCGGTGAGGCCGGGGGCCACCACGAAGGCGCCGGAGAAGAAGGAGGAGCAGCCGAAGCCGCCGCAGCAGATGTCGTCGGTCGGCGGGGTGCTGCTGGGGTTGCCGGGGACCCAGGTGAAGCTCGGCACCGGGGCGCCGGTGCTGCCGAAGGAGTTGTCCGCGCGGTCGTGGATCGTGGCCGACGCGGAGTCCGGCGCGGTGCTGGCCTCGCACAACGCGCACTGGCGGCTCGCTCCGGCGTCGACGCTGAAGATGCTCTTCGCGGACACGCTGCTGCCGAAGTTCAAGGACCAGAAGCAGGCCCACCTCGTCACGGCGCGGGACCTGGCGGGGCTCGGCGAGGGCTCCAGCCTCGTCGGGATAAAGGAGAAGCAGACCTACACGGTCCGGGACCTGTGGCTGGGGGTCTTCCTGCGCTCCGGGAACGACGCCGTGCACGTCCTCACGCAGATGAACCAGGGGCTCGCCAAGACCGTCGCCGAGATGAACGCGCACGCGGCCGAGCTCCAGGCGCTCGACACCCGGGTCAAGTCGCCGGACGGGTACGACGCCCCGGGGCAGGTCTCGTCGGCGTACGACCTGACGCTGATCGCCCGCAGCGGCATGCAGAAGGAGGAGTTCCGGGAGTACGCGGCGACCCCGCGCGCGGCCTTCCCCGGCGAGGCGAAGCCCGGGAAGAAGCGGGAGACCTTCGAGATCCAGAACACCAACCGGCTGCTGACCGGCGACTTCGGCATCGCCCCGTACCCGGGCATCGCCGGGGTGAAGAACGGCAACACCACGCACGCGGGCGCCACCTTCACCGGGGTCGCCGAGCGGAACGGGCGGGTGCTGCTCGTCACCGTCATGAACCCCTCGTCGAAGGAGCAGCACGCGGTCTACAAGGAGACCGCGCGACTCCTCGACTGGGGGTTCGCCGCGTCGGGGAAGGTGACGCCGGTGGGTGAGCTGGTGCCGCCGAGGAGCGCGGTCCCGTCGGCGCGCCCGGTGGGCGGTACGGAGTCGGGCGCGGCACCCGCGCCGGGCGACGAGCGTCCGGCGACGGGCGGTCCCGCCGTGGCGTCGGCCGCGAAGCAGGGCGGCTCGGGCGGGGTCGGGATCGCGCTGGCCGTCGCCGGCGGGGTGCTGGTGCTGGTCGCGGGCGCGGTCTTACTCGTCAACCGTCGCTGGCCCGCGGGGGGCGGTGCGCGTCGTCGGTCGCGGACGGCCGCTCCGGATCCGGACGTGAATCCGTAGGCGCGTCGGCCGTCCCGGCCGAGCCGACCGCCGTCCAGGCGGAGCAGAAGAGCAGCAGTTTCGCGGTGAAGTTGATCCACAGGAGCAGGGCCACGGGCACGCCGAAGGCGCCGTACATCGACTTCGCCGCGACCTCCCGCATGTAGCCGCCGAGCAGCAGCTTCAGGAGTTCGAAGCCTGCGGCGGCGATCAGGGCGGCCACCACGAGGCGCCGGCGCGGCGGTTCGACGCCCGGCAGCCACTTGAGGACGTAGAGCAGGATCAGGAAGTCGGCGGCCATGGCGACGAGCACGGCGGCGCCCTGGAGCAGGACGCCCTCGGCGCCGCCGCCGGAGATGCCGAGGCGGTCGGCGGTCCAGCCGACGGCGGTGGAGCCGAGCCAGGACGCGGCGAGCGAGCAGAGGGCGACGCCGCCCAGGCCGACGAGGATGACGGCGTCCTTGCCCTTGCGGACCACCGGGTTGCCCTCGTCGGCGTCGTCGAGGCGCCAGACGGCCAGCAGGCAGTCCCGCATCGAGCCGATCCAGCTGATGCCGGTGAAGAGCAGCAGGGCGCCGGCGACGAGGCCGACGGTGCCGGCGTTGGCGACGAGGCCGCCGATGTCGAGCTGGTCGGAGATGCCGGGGACCTGGTCGGAGAGCTTCTCCTCGATCCGGTCGAGCTGGTCGTCGGTGAGCAGCGCGGCGCCGACCGCGGCGGCGACGGTGATGAGCGGGAAGAGGGCGAGGAAGGAGAGGAAGGTGATGGCGGCGGCGAGCCTGGTCCAGTGCACCTCGTCGAGCCGCTCGTAGGAGCGCCAGGCGTGCGTGCGCATGAGCCGGGCGACCCAGGGGCCGATGACGGGGAGCTTGGTCAGCCAGTCCATGGTTCCAACGTACGAGGCGGGGGTGCGCGGGACGCGCATCCGGGGCCGGACACCCCGGAACTGCCGTCGCGGCCGCACGCGGTGACGGAGAGCGCGCGGGGCCGTCCGTCGGGAGCCCGCCGCGTGGATGCGGGGGCCGTCCGTCGGGCGCCCGCCGCGTGGGTGCGGGGGAAGGGTGGGGCGGGGTGGGGCGGGGCGTGACCGCCGCGCCTCGGGTGCCGCCGTCCCCGGCAGGGGCGGGGGGCAACCGTCGTGGCTGCGCCGGTCGTGGTCAACCCGCTGCCGGGCAGGCCGGTTTGCCGTCGCCGGGGGACGGGCGCGGCCGCTCGGCGGGAGGGGTGCCGCGACGCACCGACACATCGAGCCACAAGAGCCGCATAAGAGACAGATGGGGCGCTACCGTCACTCTCATGGCTGTCGAGACCTTCCTCCCGGACGACGACTGCGTGCCGCTCACGGGCTCCGGCGGCACGGCTCCCTCCCTGGCGCTGCTCGCCCGTCCCCGCTCCGCCCCCGAGACCGCCCGCGCCGTGCTCGGCCGGGGCGCCCGCGGCGTCGTGGCCCGCGGGCACGGCGGCGCCTGCGGGGACGCGGCGCAAAACGCCGGCGGCACCGTCCTCGATCTGACCCGGCTCGACCGGATCCACGGCCTCGACCCGGTGGAGGGCGTGGTGGTGTGCGAGGCGGGCATCGGGCTCGACCGACTGGCCCGCTCCCTCCTGCCGCACGGCTGGCGGCCACCGCTCGGCCTCGTCGACGCCGTCCGCCCGGCCGGCCGCCGCGCGGGCACCGTCGGCGGCGCGATCGCCCGCGGCGCCCTCGCCGGCCGGGTCCGCTCGCTCGAACTCCTCACCGCCGACGGGACCGTCACCACCGTGCGGCCCGGCGATCCGCTCTGCGACGCGACCGTCGGCGGCCTCGGCCTCACCGGCGTGGTCCTCTCCGCCGCCCTCGCCCTGCGGCCCGTCGAGACCGGCTACGTCCGCGAGCGGTCCGCCCGCTTCCGCGACGCCGACGCGCTCCTCGCCCACTGGACCGGAACCGGCGCGCCCCGGGGGCCGCACGCGCGCGCGTGGGTCGAGCTGTCCGGCCGGGGCCGCGCCGTCCTGACGACCGCCGAGCCCGTTCCGTACGCCGGGCTCCCCCGGGGCCACCGGGCCCGCCGCGACCCGCTGGGCCTGCCGTCCCGTGCGGGCGCGACCGGTGGTGGGTTGCGGCCGCTGCCGGGCCTCGCCCGCCCCCGTCCGCTCCCGCCGTACGGCCCCGGGGCCCTCGGCGGCCTCCTCGCTGCCCCCGGCCCCGGAACGTACGCCGCCGGCGCCTCCCTCCTGCCCCTCCTCCCCCGGTTCCTGGCCTTCCTCGGGGACTCCGGGGTCTCCCCCGTGCCCGGGCTCCTCGGTCCCTTCGTGCGGTACCGGTGCGCCGTGCCGGAGGGGCGGGAGGAGGAGCTGCGCGGGATCCTCGGCCTGCTCGCCGCCCGGCGCTCGCCCGCGCGGGGCGCCCGGCACGCGCGCGTGGAGCGGGTGGAGGCCGACGGGACCGGACCGCTGGCGTTCCCGGTGCGCGGCTGGTGCCTGGAGCTCGACGTGCCGGCCGGCGCGCCGGGGCTCGGGCGCTTCCTCGACGTCCTGGACGAGCGGGTGGCGGCGGCCGGCGGGCGGGTCTGCCTCGCCGAGGACGGCCGGCTGCGGCCCGCACTGCTCCCCGTGATGTATCCGCGGCTCGACGCCTTCCGGGAGCTGCGGGCCGCGCTCGATCCGCGCTCCGTGTTCCGCTCGGACCTCTCCCGCCGCCTCGGCCTCTGAAACCGTTCGATCCGTTCATGAGTGATCAGGAGTGATGTCGTGAAGGACGCCTTCGGGGCCCCTCAGTCCCTGCTGCTGCTCGGCGGCACGTCCGCCATCGGGCTCGCCACCGCGCGCCGGCTGATCGCCCGACGCACCCGGACGGTCTGGCTGGCCGGCCGCCCCTCCCCCGAGCTGGCCGCGGCGGCCGGGTCGCTGCGCGCGCTCGGGGCGGAGGTGCACGTCGTGCCCTTCGACGCGCTGGACACCGACGCGCACGCGGAGCGGCTCGGGCGGGTCTTCGCCGAGGGTGACGTCGATCTGGTGCTGCTGGCCTTCGGGGTCCTCGGTGACCAGGCGCGCGACGAGTCGGACCCGGCGGCCGCGGTGCGGGTCGCGCAGACCAACTACACGGGGGCCGTCTCGGCGGCACTGGTCTGCGCGGGCGCGCTCCAGGCGCAGGGGCACGGCTCGCTGGTGGTGCTGTCGTCGGTGGCGGGCGAGCGGGGGCGGCGGGCCGACTTCATCTACGGCTCGTCGAAGGCGGGGCTCGACGTCTTCGCGCAGGGGCTGGGGGACGCGCTGCACGGGACGGGGGTGCACGTGATGGTCGTGCGGCCCGGTTTCGTCCGCTCGGCCCGGACGGCGGGCCGGCCGGAGACGCCCCTGGCGACGACGCCCGAGGCGGTGGCCGGCGCGATCGAGCTGGGGCTGCGCCGGCGCTCGGAGACGGTGTGGGTGCCGGGCCCGCTGCGCCTGGTGGCGTCGGCGCTCCGGCACGTACCGCGACCGCTGCACCGGCGACTGCCGGTGTGAGCCGCCGAGGGTCCCCGGGGGGGTGGGGGCCCAGGAGGTCCGGGGACGGCTCCGGGGACCCCGCGCCTCTAGGAGGTCGAGCGGATCGGGGTGCCGCCCTGGGCGGGGACGGCGGAGATGGGGCGGCCGCTGCCGAACTCGTAGTCGTACAGCTTCCGCCACACGCCGTCCGTGCCCTGCTCGTAGAGGGCGAAGGAGGAGCAGGTCCAGGCGGCCTCGTAGCCGGCCAGTTCCTCGAAGGCGCGGTCCATCGCCTCCTCGGCGATGCCGTGGGCGACGGTGACGTGCGGGTGGTACGGGAAGTGGAGCTCGCGGACGAGCGGGCCGGCCTCCTCGCGGAGGCGGGCCTGGAGCCGGTCGCAGCCGGCCGTGCCCTCGGCGAGGGTGACGAAGACCACCGGGGAGAGCGGGCGGAAGGTGCCGGTACCGCTCAGCCGGATCCCGAAGGGGAGCGAGTCGGCGGCGACGCCGGCGAGGTGCGCCTCGATCTCCGGCAGCCGGTCCTGGTCGACCTCGGTCGGCGGGACGAGGGTGACGTGGGTGGGGATGGCGTGCGCGGCGGGGTCCCCGAAGCCCGCGCGCCGCTCCTGGAGCAGGCTGCCGTGAGGCTCCGGGACCGCGATCGAAACGCCGAGCGTTACGGTCCCCACGTCGTTCTCCTCCGTCGTGTCGGTCGGTCGTTCGGCCGGGTCGGTGTGTGGTGGTGCAGCGCCAGTGTGCGGCCTGCACCACCCTTTCGGCCAGGGCCGTCGGACCCCGTGCCGTCTCCGTTTCGTTCCAGTGTCGTCTCAGTGCTTCGCGGGCAGGAAGCCGATCTTCTCGTACGTCGCGGCGAGGGTCTCGGCGGCGACCGTACGGGCCTTCTCGGCGCCCGTCGCCAGGATCGAGTCCAGCGTCTCGGGGTCGCCCAGGTATTCCTGGACGCGGGTCCTGAAGGGCGTGACGAAGTCCACGACGACCTCGGCGAGGTCGGTCTTGAGGGCGCCGTACATCTTGCCCTCGTAGCTCTTCTCCAGCTCCGCCACGCCGGTCCCGGTCAGGGTGGACATGATCGCGAGGAGGTTGGAGACGCCGGGCTTGTGCTCCGGGTCGAAGCGGATCACCGTGTCGGTGTCGGTGACGGCGCTCTTGACCTTCTTGGCGGTGACCTTCGGGTCGTCGAGGAGGTTGATGAGGCCCTTCGGCGTGGAGGCCGACTTGCTCATCTTGATCGACGGGTCCTGGAGGTCGTAGATCTTCCCGGTCTCCTTGAGGATGTACGGCGCCGGGATGGTGAAGGTCTCTCCGAAGCGGCCGTTGAAGCGCTCGGCGAGGTCGCGGGTCAGCTCGATGTGCTGGCGTTGGTCCTCGCCGACCGGGACCTGGTCGGCCTGGTAGAGGAGGATGTCGGCGACCTGGAGGATCGGGTACGTGAAGAGGCCGACGGTGGCGCGGTCGGCGCCCTGCTTGGCGGACTTGTCCTTGAACTGGGTCATGCGGGAGGCCTCGCCGAAGCCGGCGAGGCAGTTCATGACCCAGCCGAGCTGCGCGTGCTCGGGGACGTGGCTCTGGACGAAGAGCGTGCAGCGCTCCGGGTCGAGGCCGGCGGCGAGGAGCTGCGCGGCGGCGAGCCGGGTGTTGGCCCGCAGCTCGGCGGGGTCCTGCGGCACGGTGATCGCGTGCAGGTCGACGACCATGTAGAAGGCGTCGTGCGACTCCTGGAGGGCGACCCACTGGCGGACGGCGCCGAGGTAGTTGCCGAGGTGGAACGAGCCCGAGGTGGGCTGGATCCCGGAGAGCACGCGGGGAGCATCAGAGGCCATGCACATCATTCTCTCAGGTGTGGGAACCGATCCCGGACTTCCGGTGTACCAGGAGTGTGAGGACACGGGAGGGGGGCTCGGCCGTCGTCGACGAGAGCGCCGTGATCGCCCGGGTGCGCGCCGGAGAGCCGGAGGCGTACGCGGTGCTGGTCCGCGCTCACACGCCGGTCGCGCTGCGGGCGGCGGTCGCGTGCGGGGCGGGCGCGGAGGCGGAGGACGTGGTGCAGGCGGCGTTCTTCAAGGCGTACCGCTCGCTGGGGAGCTTCCGGGAGGGGGCGTCCTTCCGGCCGTGGCTGCTGAGCATCGTGGCCAATGAGACGAGGAACACACTGCGTTCGGCGGGCCGGCAGCGGGCGGTGGCCGGGCGGGAGGCGGAACTGCTGTCGGGCGAGCCGCTGATACCGGAGTCGGCGGACCCGGCGGTGGCGGCGGTGGACGGCGAGCGGAGGCGCCGGCTGTGGGCGGCGCTGGACGCGCTGGCGGAGGAGCACCGGCGGGTGGTGGTGCACCGCTATCTGCTGGAGCTGGACGAGTCGGAGACGGCCGAGGCGCTGGGGTGGCCTCGGGGGACGGTGAAGTCGCGGCTGAGCCGGGCGCTGAAGAAGCTGGGGCTCGCGCTGGAGGCGGCGGAGGCGAAGGGAGGTGGGGAGCGTGCGTGAGGAGGAGCGGCCCCGGGGGCTGCCGGAGGAGCTGCGGGAGCTCGGGCGGTCGCTGCGGGTGCCGGACGTGGACGGCGAGTCGATGGCCGAGCGGGTGCTGGCCCAGCTGCTCGCCGAGCACGCGCCGGTGCCGGTGGCGGCTCCCGCGCCCCCGCCGGAAGTCGGGTCGGCGGGGCGGGAGGCGTGGTGGGGGTGGTTGCGGCGGCGGTGGCGGGCGCTGCTCGCGGCGCTCTCCGGGGTGCTGGTGGTGGCGGTGCTGACGCCGCCGGTGCGGGCGGCGGTGGTGGAGTGGCTGGGGGTGGGGGTGGGCGGGGTCGCGGTGGAGTACGCGCCGGGGGCGCCGCCGGTGCGGGCGGCGGAGGTCCCGGGGTGTCCTGATCCGGTGCCGGTGGCGGAGGCGGCCCGGCGGGCGGGGTTCGCGCCGCTGCTGCCGGAGCCGGCGGGGGCCGCGCCGGTGGTGTCGGTGGCGGGGTCGGGGCCGCGGGTGGTGGTCGGGGTGTGCTGGCGGACCGCGCGGGGGGTGGCGGTGCGCCTAGACCAGTTCGCGGCGCGGCTCGATCCGGCCTTCGAGAAGACGGTGCGGGTGGCGCCGGAGCCGGCGGTGCTGCCGGACGGGACACGGGCGTACTGGTTCGCGGCGCCGCACCAGCTGGCGGTGCCGCTGGCGGCGGAGGACGGCTCGGTGTGGAGCCACGAGGTGCGGGCGGCGGGTCCGACGCTGCTGTGGGTCCGCCCGTCGGCGGGGCTCACGCTGCGCCTGGAGGGCATACCGGACCGGGCGGAGGCGCTGCGGGTCGCGGCCTCCGTCCGGTAGCGGCGGGGCGGAGGGGCGGGCGCGCCGTCTTCCGAGGTTTCTTCGCCCGGGAAGCGAGCGACGATAAGAAGGGGCCACAATCCACCCCGGCCGCAGGACGATCGGAGATCCCGTGTCGAGAACGCAAGACGAGATCGCTGCCTCGGACGCGCACAGCGCCCACAACTACCACCCCCTGCCCGTCGTCGTCGCCTCCGCGGAGGGGGCCTGGATGACGGACGTCGAGGGGCGCCGGTTCCTGGACATGCTCGCCGGCTACTCGGCGCTGAACTTCGGGCACGGCAACCGCCGGCTGATCGAGGCGGCGAAGGCCCAGCTGGAGCGGGTGACGCTCACCTCCCGGGCGTTCCACCACGACCGCTTCGCCGAGTTCTGCGCGCGGCTGGCGGAGCTGTGCGGCAAGGAGACCGTGCTGCCGATGAACACCGGGGCGGAGGCGGTCGAGACGGCCGTGAAGACGGCCCGGAAGTGGGGGTACGAGGTGAAGGGCGTGCCGGACGGGCACGCGAAGATCGTGGTGGCGGCGAACAACTTCCACGGGCGGACGACGACGATCGTGTCGTTCTCCACCGACCACGAGGCCCGTGACCGCTTCGGCCCGTACACCCCCGGGTTCGAGATCGTGCCGTACGGCGACCTGACCGCGCTGGAGGCGGCGGTCACCGAGAACACGGTGGCGGTGCTGCTCGAACCGATCCAGGGCGAGGCGGGCGTCCTCGTCCCGCCCGCCGGATACCTGAGCGGCGTGCGGGAGCTGACGACCCGGCGGAACGTGCTGTTCATGGCGGACGAGATCCAGTCGGGCCTGGGCCGGACGGGCCGCACCTTCGCCTGCGAGCACGAGGGCGTCGTGCCGGACGTGTACATCCTGGGCAAGGCGCTGGGCGGCGGCGTGGTGCCGGTGTCGGCGGTGGTGGCGGACGCGGACGTGCTGGGGGTGTTCCGGCCGGGCGAGCACGGTTCGACCTTCGGCGGGAACCCGCTGGCCTGCGCGGTGGCGCTGGAGGTGATCGCGATGCTGCGCACCGGCGAGTACCAGGAGCGGGCGGCCGAGCTGGGCGAGCACCTGCACGCGGAGCTGGGCCTGCTGGTCGGCGGCGGCGCGGTGGAGGCGGTGCGGGGGCGCGGGCTGTGGGCGGGCATCGACATCGTGCCGGCGCGCGGCACCGGCCGGGAGGTGTCGGAGCGGCTGATGGAGCGGGGGGTGCTGGTGAAGGACACCCACGGCTCGACGATCCGGATCGCACCGCCCCTGGTGATCTCGAAGGAGGACCTCGACTGGGGCCTGGAACAGCTCCGCGCGGTCCTCACCGCCTGACCGGGACGCGGAGCGCGGGGGCGGCGGGCGGGGCCAACGCGGGCCATTGACAGCAGAGTTGGTCTAGGCCAATGATGCGGCCATGCCGAGACTCCGTCTGCGCCACGCACTGCGTGGCGCGCTCGCCGCCCTCGTCCCGCTCGCCCTGCTCGGGGCCGTCGGCGGCCCCGCGCACGCCGCCCCGGAGGCGGCCTGGCCCGAGCCCGCGCCCGTGGTCTCCCGGGTCGAGACCACGGACCCGGTCGTCTTCATCACGATCGACGACGGCTGGTTCCACGACCCGGCCGCCGCGCAGCTGCTGCTCGACCGCCGGGTGCCCGCCTCGCTCTTCCTGCTGCCGGGGGCGTACTCGTACGACTCCGGCTACTTCCACCGGCTGCTCGACCACGGCCGGGTGCGGATCGAGAACCACACCGTCGGCCACCCGGACCTCACCACGCTCGACGCGGCCGGCCAGAAGGCCGAGGTCTGCGGGGCGCGGGACGCGCACCTCGCGGAGTTCGGCGACGGGCCGCGGCTGCTGCGCCCGCCGTACGGGGTGTTCGACGCGACCACCCGGACCGCCGCCCGCGCCTGCGGGGCGAAGGCCGTGGTCACGTGGACGTACGACCTGACCACCTGGGGCCAGTGGACCCCGCCGTCGCCGTCCCTGAAGGCCGGCGACATCATCCTGCTGCACTTCAACGAGACGCTGGAGCAGGACCTGGAGCGGGCCCTCGCCCTCGCCGAGGAGGCCGGTCTGAAGCCGGCCCCGCTGCGGGAGTACGTACCGGAGTAGCGGTCAGAGGATGACGTGCGGGAGGAAGCGGGCGTACTCGTCGGTGACGGGGCCCGCCGACTCCCGGATGCCGAGCCCCGCGGCCTCGTCCCCGACGACCCACGCGCCGAGCAGCGTGCGGTTGCCGTCGAAGTCGGGGAGCGGGGCCAGGCCCTGGTAGCAGCAGGGCTCGTCGCGGACGACGACCTCGCTGCCGGGTTCGTGCAGGGTGACTCCGGCGCCCTCCCGGCCGAGCAGCGGCTTGGCCGCCCAGCCGGTGGTGGAGGCCAGCTCGCGCGGCCCGTCGAGATAGGCGGGCAGCAGGTTCGGGTGGCCGGGGTACAGCTCCCAGAGGATGGCGAGCAGCGCCTTGTTGGAGAGCAGCATCTTCCAGGCGGGCTCGATCCAGCAGGTGGTGCCGGAGCCGCCGCCGTTGTCCAGGGTGGACAGGACGTGCTTCCCGAAGCGGTCGGTGACCAGCCACTCCCACGGGTAGAGCTTGAAGCAGCTGCGGATGAACCGCAGCTTCTCGTCGACGAAGCGGCGGGAGAGCCGGTCCCAGCCGATCCGCTCCACGGACAGCGCCTCGGTGGCGAGCCCGGCCTGCTCGGCGGTCTCGCGCAGGTACGCGACCGTCATCAGGTCCTCGCCGAGCTCGTCGGTCTCGGAGTGCGCGAAGTGGACGGGGCCGGGCGGCAGCAGCGGCGCCTGCCGCTTCCAGGCGTCGACGAGGCGTTCGTGGAGCGAGTTCCACTGGTCCGCGCCGGGGAAGCGCTCCTCCATCCAGAACCACTGCGGGCTCGCCGCCTCCACCAGGGAGGTGGGGGTGTCCGCGTTGTACTCCAGCATCTTCGCCGGGCCGGTGCCGTCGTAGACGAGGTCGAAGCGGGCGTAGAGGGAGGGCAGTTCGGCACGCCGGCGCCAGGACTCGGCGACCCGCCCGGCGACCTTGGGATCGGTGATCCCCAGGTCGGCGAAACGGTTCCGCTCGACGATGTGCGCGGCCGCCGCGAGGCACATCGCGTGCAGCTCCTCGACGACCTCCTCCAGCGCCTCGACCTCGGGCAGCGTGAAGGAGTAGTACGCGCTCTCGTCCCAGTACGGGCGCAGCGAACCGTCCGGGTAGCGGGTCAGCGGGTAGACGAGTCCCTGCTCCTCGACCGTCTCCTGCCAGCCCGGACGGGGCTCGATGGTGTGCCGTTCCATGGTGCCGGTCCGCCCGCCTCAGCCGCCGCTCGACCCGGAGGACGAGCAGCCGAAGCCGCCGGTCTCGACGGCCTTCCGGTCGAAGCTGCCGCCGGACAGGCGCGCGTTGCTGACGGAGCCGCCGTAGTAGTAGGCGCCGCGGGCGGTCGAGCCGTTGTCGTCATCGTCGTCGTCGGAACCGCCGGTCTCGCACCGGTGGCTCGGCAGCTCCTCCAGCGTCACCGGGTCCGCGCACCGACGGTCGGGTTCGGCGCCGCAGGCGGTGATCGTCGCCGCGAGCACGCCCATACCGCCGAGCACCACCGTGCTCGACCTGAGCCTCCGCATGTCCCTCGCCCTCCCCTTCGCGTGGCCGCGCACCCTCGTGTGCGCGTACCCCTTCGCGCGGCCGTTCGTATGACCGCGGGCCTCGCGACCGCACAGTGTAGGCCGCCGCATTCCGGCCTCGGCACCTAGAGTCGCTATGTGCTCTTCGGGATGGTTTGCGCGCTCGGTTCGGCGCTGTGCTTCGGCGCGGCCACCGTCTTCCAGGCCGCCGCGGCCCGCGCGGCGGCGCCGGGGACGGGCAGCGGCGTCGACGTCGGGCTGCTGTGGCGGGCGCTGCGGCAGTGGCGGTACGTCGTCGGCCTCGCCCTCGACGGACTGGGCTTCCTCCTGGAGGTGGTGGCCCTGCGCACCCTCCCCCTGTACGCGGTCGGCGCGGCGCTCGCCGCGAGCCTCGCCGTCACGGCGGCGCTGGCCTCCCGGATGCTCGGGGTGCGGCTGAGCCGGGTCGAGTGGGGCGCGGTGGCGGCGGTCTGCGCGGGGCTCGCCCTGCTGGCGCTCGCGGCGGGGCGGGAGGGCCACCGGTCCGGTCCTCCGGGGCTGCCCTGGGCGCTGCTCGGGATCGCGGCGGGGGTGCTGCTGCTCGGCGCGGTGGGCGGGCGGCTGCCGGACCGGCCCCGGGCACTGGTCCTCGGCCTCGGCTCGGGGATCGGCTTCGGGGTGGTCGAGGTGGCGGTACGGCTCCTGGACGGCGTCGACCTCGCCGACCCGGCGCTGTGGGCGCTGCTGCTCGGCGGCGGGGCGGCGTTCCTGCTGCTGACCTCGGCGTTCCAGCGGGGCGCGGTGACGACGGCGACGGCGGGCATGGTCCTGGGAGAGACGCTGGGCCCCGCCGCGGCGGGCGTCGTCTGGCTCGGCGACCGCACCCGCGAGGGCCTCGGCGGTCTGGCCGCCACCGGTTTCGCCCTGGCCGTGGCGGCCTCCCTGACTCTGGCCCGCTTCGGCGAGCCACCCCCGCCCGCTCCGGAACGGACCCCGCCGCCCCGGGGCCCTGAGGCCGGCGCGCCCTGAGGGCGCCGCGCCCTGAGACCCGCCGTGCTTCGAGGCCCACCGTCCGCGCGGGCACCGCTGGGGGCCGCCAGCACGGCGCGGCCCTCGGCCTTCAGGCATCGGGCGGCGGGCCTTGGGGCATTAAGGGCCCCAAGGGCCTCAGGACGGCGTCGTGCGCGCCTTCAGGTACTGCTCGAAGGTGACCCGGCCGGTGGCGTGCCCGGGCGCCAGGTGGCCGCCCGCGCGGAAGGCGCGGTAGGCGCGGCCCGCCAGCGGGACGGGCAGCAGTCGGCGGCGGCGGCCCGTGGCGGCGAGGTGGACGCGGGCCAGCTCGGCGAACGTGAGGATCTCGGGGCCGCCCATGTCGGGGACGCGGCCCGCGGGATCGCCGGCCGCCAGCTCGGCCAGCCGCTCGGCGACCTCGGTCACCTCCACCGGCTGGTCCGAGACGCCTGCGGGCAGCGGCAGCACCAGCGGCACCTTCCCCGCCGCCGCCAGGACCCGCGCCACCAGGTCGTGGAACTGGGTGGCCCGCAGCACGGTCCACCCGATCCCAGACTCCTCGACCAGCCGCTCCACCGCGTGCTTGGCCCGGTAGTAGCCGAGCGGCACCCGGTCGACGCCGACGATCGAGATGTGGACGAGGTGCCGGACCCCGGCGCGGCGGGCCGCCGCGATCAGCGTGCGGGCCGCCTCCTCGTCCCCTCCGCGCGGGGAGGAGGCGCAGTGGACGACGGTGTCGACGCCCGCGAGGGCCTCGTCGAGACCGATGCCGGTCCGCAGGTCCACCGGGTGGCTCGGCGAGCGCCGGCTCAGTTCGCGCACCTCGTGCCCGGCGGCGGCGAGCCGTGCGCACAGCGGCCTGCCGAGGGTGCCGGTGGCCCCCGTCACCAGGATCGTCCTCGTCTCCGTCGTCATCTCCGGGGTCTCCTTCCCGACGCGGGCGCTCTCCTCGGAGCGCCGCTCTCACCCCTGGTGACCGGCGGGACCGCGCGGATGTGACAGCCTCAGCGGGCGGCTTCCGGTCGCGCGGCGAACTGCCGGGTCACATAGCCGAGCTTGTCCGGGTTCATCACCATCCGCACGTCGGTGACCCGGCCGTCCGCACGGAGCTCCACCGCGGCGACGCCGATGACGCGGGCGCCCACGTGCAGGACGACACCGGGCGCGCCGTTGACCTCCGCCACGGTGAGCACCGCGCCCTCCTCCCGGCGGCCGGCGACGCCGGCGAGGAAGCGGAGCACATGGTCGCGGCCCCGGACGGGCCGGAGCGCCGACCTGACCTTGCCGCCGCCGTCGCTCCACCAGACGACCTCGCGCGCGAGGAGCTTCTCCAGCCCCGCGAGGTCGCCCTCCCGGGCGGCGGCGACGAAGGACTCGACGAGCTCCCGGCGCCGCTCCGGGGCGGGCGGATCGAAGCGGGCGGCGGCGCCGTCGTCCCCCGGATCCGCCACGCGGCGGGCGGCCCGTCCGTACAGCTGGCGGCAGTTGGCCTCGCCGAGGTCGAGGACGCCGGCGAGCTCCCGGTACGGGTAGCCGAAAGCCTCGCGGAGCACGTACACCGCGCGCTCGGCGGGGGTGAGCCGCTCCAGGAGCAGGAGCATCGCCGTGGAGACGTCGTCGTGCCGCTCGGCGGACTCCAGCGGTCCCGCGCCGGGCGCGCCGAGCGGGCCGCGGCCGTCCGTGAGCACCGGCTCGGGCAGCCAGGTCCCCGTGTACCGCTCACGGGTGGCCCGGGCGGAGGTGAGCCGGTTGAGGCAGAGGTTGGTGACGACCCTGGTGAGCCAGGCGGCCGGCTGGACGACGGCCGCCCGGTCGGCGCCGCTCCACCGCAGATAGGCGTCCTGGACGGTGTCCTCGGCCTCCTCGGCGGACCCGAGCATGCGGTAGGCGATCGCGAAGAGCCGCGGCCGGTACGTGGTGAACTCCCGCGCGGCGGCCTCCGCGTCGGGGTGGGGGCGGTCGTCCGGGGCGAGGTGCGAGGTCACGTACCCACCCTGCCAGAGCGCCCGCCGCCCGCCTCGCCCTCCCCGCCGCCGAAGCCCTCCCCGCCGCCGAAGCCCTCGCGTCCTTCGAAACCCGCCCCGAGCCCGCCCCCCTCCTCCGAACCCTCCCCGGCCCCCTCCTCGAAGCCCTCCCCGACGCCCTCCAGGACCCGGCAGAGGGCCTGGAGGGCGCCCTGCCAGCCGCTGTCCGGCGGGGTGCCGTAGCCGACGACGAGGCCCTCCAGGCGGCCGGAGGCGCCCGGCTGGCGGAACTGGCCGAGGCCCTGCACCGCGAGGCCGTGCCAGGCGGCGGAGCGCAGCGCCGCCTGTTCGGTGCCGGGCGGCAGTGCCAGCACCGCGTGCAGGCCGGCCGCGATCCCTCCGACCCGGATGCCGGGCGCGTGCCGGGCCAGGGCCTCCACGAGCTGGTCGCGGCGGTGCCGGTAGCGCAGCCGCATGGCCCGTACGTGCCGGTCGTGCGCCCCTGAGGCGAGGAACTCCGCGAAGGCCAGCTGGTCGGGGGTCCCGCACATCCAGTCCACGACCTCCCCCTTCGCCGCGGCGACCTCGTCCACCAGGCCCTCCGGCAGGACCATCCAGGCGAGCCGCAGCCCGGGGGCGAGGGACTTGCTCGCGGTGCCGAGGTGGACGACCCGCTCCGGGTCGAGCCCCTGGAGAGCGCCGACGGGCTGCCTGTCGTAGCGGAACTCGCCGTCGTAGTCGTCCTCCAGGACGTATCCGCCGGTCGCCCGCGCCCAGTCGACGACCGCCGCCCGCCGGTCGGGCGGCAGCGCCCCGCCGAGCGGGAACTGGTGGGCGGCGGTCAGCAGCACCGCGCCGGGCCCCGGCCCGTCCGGCCCGGTCAACGTGTCGACGCGGGTGCCGCGTTCGTCGAAGGGCAGCGCGGGGGAGGCTAGGCCGGCGTTGCGCAGCAGCTTCGCGTAGAGGCCGAGCCCGTACGACTCCACCGCCACCGCCCGCGTGCCGCGCGCCCGCAGGACCTGGCCGAGCAGCATCAGGCCGTGCGCGAACCCCGCGCAGATCACGATCCGTTCGGGCCGGGCGTGCACGCCCCGGGCGCGGGCCAGGTACTCGGCGAGGACGGTGCGCAGTTCGAGGCGGCCGCGCGGATCGCCGTACCCGAAGGCCTCGTTGGGGGCGGCCGTCAGCGCCTTCCGGTACGCCCTCAGCCACTCGGCGCGCGGGAAGGACGCGAGGTCCGGTGTGCCGGTCCTCAGGTCGTACGCGGGGGTGGGGGTGCGCCGCCGGGAGGTGCGGGCGGCCGGGCCGGCGGGCGGCTGCCACGGGGTGCCGCCCGGGGTGGGCCCCGCCGGTGCCGCGCGGGGCGCCGCGGGCTCGGGGGCCGGCCGGGGTTCGGCGCGGCGGGCGACGCGGGTGCCGGAACCCTGGCGGGCGGTGAGCCAGCCCTCGGCGACCAGCTCGGCGTACGCGTCGGCGACCGTGTTCCGGGCGACGCCGAGGTCCGCCGCGAGCTGGCGCGAGGACGGCAGCCGGCTCCCCGGAGCCAGCCGCCCGCTGCGCACGGCCTCGCGCAGGGCGTCCATGAGGCCGGCCCGCAGGCGGGTGCCGCGGAGGTCGAGATGGAGGTCGGCGCCGAAAGTGGCCCAGTCGTTCCGCATGGGAATGGACCATAGCGGCGCGCCATCCGCTTCGTACGGTGGCTCCATGACCACCATCACGGAGCACTCCCCCGACCGGCCCCTCGCCCACCAGCACACGCAGCGCATGCCGTTCTTCGAGCTGGCGCCCGACTTCTACAAGGCGATGGTCCGCCTGGAGAAGGAGGCGGCCAAGGGTGTGGACCCGGTCCTCTACCACCTGATCAAGATCCGGGCCTCGCAGATCAACCACTGCGCCTTCTGCCTCGACATGCACACGAAGGACGCGCTCGCCGAGGGCGAGACCGTGGAGCGGGTCGTCCAGCTCGCCGCCTGGCAGGAGTCCCGGCACTTCTACACGGAGCGGGAGCTGGCCGCGATCGCCCTCACCGAGGCGGTCACCGTGCTGACCGATGGCTTCGTCCCCGACGAGGTGTACGCGGCGGCGGCCGAGCACTTCGACGACGCGGAGCTGGCCCGGGTGATCGGCGCGATCATCGTCATCAACTCCTGGAACCGGATCGCCGTCTCGACCCGCATGGTCCCCGGCGGTTACACGCCCTCGCACTGAGCCGCGCGCGAACGGGCGGAGCCCCCGGTCCGAGGACCGGGGGCTCCGTCACGCGCGGGCGCGTTCGAACGAGGGCTCAGATGAGGCCGAGCTCGCGCACCGCGTCGCGCTCCTCCGACAGCTCCTTGACGGAGGCGTCGATACGGGCGCGGGAGAAGTCGTTGATCTCCAGGCCCTGGACGATCTCGTACGCGCCGTCCTTGCAGGTGACCGGGAAGGACGAGATGAGGCCCTCGGGGACGCCGTAGGAGCCGTCCGACGGGACACCCATGGAGGTCCAGTCGCCCTCGGCGGTGCCGTTGACCCACGTGTACACGTGGTCGATGGCGGCGTTCGCGGCCGAGGCCGCGGAGGACGCGCCACGGGCGTCGATGATCGCGGCGCCGCGCTTGGCGACGGTCGGGATGAAGGTGTCGGCCAGCCACGCCTCGTCGTTCACGACGTCGGCGGCGTTCTTGCCGGCGATCTCCGCCTGGAAGATGTCCGGGTACTGGGTCGCGGAGTGGTTGCCCCAGATGGTGAGGCGCTTGATGTCCGTGACCGAGGAGCCGGTCTTCTGGGCCAGCTGCGTCAGCGCGCGGTTGTGGTCCAGGCGGGTCATCGCGGTGAAGCGCTCGGCCGGGACGCCCTTGGCGGCCGACTGGGCGATCAGGGCGTTGGTGTTGGCCGGGTTGCCGACGACGAGGATCTTGACGTCGTCCGCGGCGTGGGCGGCGATGGCCTCGCCCTGCGGCTTGAAGATGCCGCCGTTGGCGGCGAGCAGGTCGCCGCGCTCCATGCCCGGGCCGCGCGGGCGGGCGCCCACGAGCAGGCCGATGTTGGCGCCCTCGAAGCCCTTGTTCGGGTCGTCGAAGATGTCGATGCCCTTGAGCAGCGGGAACGCGCAGTCGTCGAGCTCCATGGCGGTGCCCTCGGCGGCCTTGACGCCCTGCGGGATCTCGAGGAGGCGCAGCTTGACCGGCACGTCCGCGCCGAGCAGGTGGCCGGAGGCGATGCGGAAGAGCAGCGCGTAGCCGATCTGGCCGGCCGCGCCGGTCACGGTGACATTCACGGGAGTGCGGGTCATGGCGATCTCCGTAAGACAGCTGGCGGTGGGGTTCCCTGCCCCTGAGGCTGGATACCGCTCCTGATCGATCGATGTCTCGATGTGAAGAGATATCCGGCGGTCAGGCTATCGGACGCGGGCACCTCTGCACCCCCACCCCCTTGTGGTGCGGCTCACCTCATGGCTCGTTTCACTCTCCGGTGCAGCCGTCGCCGCTGCCGTCCTCGAGTCGGGCGCAGGCACGCGCGGAGGCCGCGGAGGAGACCGGGATCATCGCGGTGTAGGCGTCGGCGTCGCCGCCCGCGTCGACGTTCGCGACCTGGATGGCGGTGCCGGCCTGGACGCTGACCTCGTCGCCCGCCGCCGCGCCGGAGATGCGGGCCCAGGCGGCGGCGCAGACGGTGCTGTGCCGGACCTCGACGAGGGCGCCGCCGATGCGGGTGCGGGCGACGGTGGTGGCGAGCGGACCGCCGCACCCCATGGTCTCGGGGTCCTCGCCGCCGCAGTCGGCGCCCGTGCACCGGACGCCCTCGGGGAGGCTGGGGGTGGGCGTCGGGGCGGTGGTGGTGGGCGGGGCCGGGGCGGCGGCGGGCGGCGCGTCGGAGCCGCCGAGGTCGACGAGGAGGACGGCGGCGGTGACGACGAGCGCGGCGCCGACGATCCCCGCGACGTAGAGCAGCGGGGACCCGCGCCGGGGCTTGCGCGGGCCGGTGGGCGCGGGGGACGGGGCGGGCGCGGGCGCGGGGTGGGGTGCGGGGATCGGCGGCACGGGCCTGATGCGCATGGTGCGGTCGGCGGGCACTGCCGGGACGACCGGCCAGCCGTCCCGTACGCCCTCCGGAGCGCGGGCGCCGCCTCGTACGGCGTCCCGAGGGGTGGGCACGACCGGCCACCCGCCCCGGGCGCCCTCGGGCGCCGGGTCCCCGTCCCGCACCTCCTCCGGAGCGCGGGCCCCGTCCCGCACGGAGTCCTGCGGCGCGGGCGCGGCGGGCCGGGCGTCCCGCACGGCCTCCGGCGCGGCGAACCCGTCCCGTACGCCCTCCGGGGCACGGGAGGCGTCCCGTACGGCGTCCTCGGCGGTCGCCGGTGTCGGCTGCTCCGGCACCGAGCGGGCGCGCAGGATCCGCTTCCAGGCGCGGTCCGCGTGTTCCCACTGGGCGGTGAGGGGGCCGAGGTCGGCGCCGGTGATGTCGGAGAGCGCGACGACGGCGCTCCTCGGCACGGGCCGGCGGGCGTGGAGGTAGGCGTCCCAGTCGGCCCGGTCGTGCCCGGTGCGTTCGGCGACGGCGACGACGCCGAGGCCGCTGCGGTCGATGACCAGCCTCAGGCGGTCGATGAACGTCCGCACATCCGGATCGAGTTCGTCGGACAGCGTCTTCCACGCCGACATGTGTGCCCCCTTGTCCGCTGCCGTCCCCGGCCCTCGCCCCGACCGTCACCCCGGCCGGCTCCCCCGAAGGATGGCAGCTCCGCGGGGCGAGCGGGACCCCGGCCCTGGTCGGCGGATGTACCGGAATGGTCACTTCCATGCCACAGCGGGCGGCCCGAACTTGCCCTTCGTTGGCGCGTACATGACCCTTGATCACGGCGGCGCCCGCCCTCCCACGGGGGAGAGGGCGGGCGTCGTCGCACACCGTCAGGGGCGGTTCAGGTCACCGTCAGATGGAGGACGTCCTCCAGGAACGGGATCTTCAGCCAGGGCTTCGGCTGCACCATGAGCGCGAGCAGCACGATCAGCGAGCCCATCACCCCGTACGTGATCATGTCGGTGAACCGCGAGCGGACCGCGAGCATGCCCACCGACGGCAGCACCCGGCGCAGCACCATGCCCAGCAGCAGCGCCGCGCCGACCATCATCGTGCCGATCCGGAAGGACTGGAAGAAGGGGTCGGTCCCCACCACCAGCAGTCCCAGCGCCGCCGTCCCCAGGACGAGCAGCAGCGGCCACTGGCGGGCGGGCGCGGGGGCGGCACGGCCCGCCGCCCTGCCGCCGCCCTCGGGCCGCGCGGTGTCGGTGGTGACGGTCGGAGGCCGCCGCGAACCCCGCACCCGGCGGATCTTCGACACCCGGCCGCGCGGCAGCTCCCGCGGGCCGTCCGGGCCCGCGGGGGAAGCCGGGCTCCCCGAGGTCATCTCAGAGCGCCGCGGCCGCGCGCTCCGCGGCCTCGACGACGTTCACGAGCAGCTGCGCGCGGGTCATCGGGCCCACGCCGCCGGGGTTCGGGGAGATCCAGCCGGCCACCTCGGCGACGTCCGGGTGCACGTCGCCGAGGATCTTGCCCTCGGCGTTGCGCGAGACGCCGACGTCGAGGATGGCCACGCCCGGCTTCACGTCCTCCGGCTTGATCAGGTGCGGCACGCCGGCGGCGGCCACGATGATGTCGGCCTTCTTCAGGTGGAACGCGAGGTCGCGGGTGCCGGTGTGGCACTGGGTGACGGTGGCGTTCTCGGAGCGGCGGGTCAGCAGGAGCGGCATCGTGCGCCCGATGGTGACGCCGCGGCCGACGACGACGACCTCGGCGCCGTTGATCTCCACGCCGTGGGCGCGGAGCAGCGTGATGACGCCGTTCGGCGTGCAGGGCAGCGGAGCGGGCTCGTTGAGGACGAGCCGGCCGAGGTTGGTCGGGTGGAGGCCGTCGGCGTCCTTCGCCGGGTCCATCAGCTCCAGGACGCGGTTCTCGTCGATGCCCTTCGGCAGCGGCAGCTGGACGATGTAACCGGTGCACGCCGGGTCCTCGTTGAGCTCCCGGACGACCGCCTCGATCTCCTCCTGCGTGGCGGTCGCGGGGAGTTCGCGCTGGATGGAGGCGATGCCGACCTGCGCGCAGTCGCGGTGCTTGCCCGCGACGTACTTCTGGCTGGCCGGGTCGTCGCCGACCAGGACGGTGCCGAGACCGGGCGTGACGCCCTGCTCCTTGAGGGCCGCCACACGGGCGGTCAGGTCGGACTTGATCGCGGCCGCGGTGGCCTTGCCGTCGAGAATCTGGGCGCTCATGGGGACATCCTCGCGGATGACCCCGCCTTCTCCCAATTCGGTCCGCCGCGGCTCCCGCCACGGGTTCCGGCGGGGCCTCGCGGTGCGGAGGCGAGGGTTGCACTTGCACAACTCCGGTGCGTATCGACTGGACAACACCTCGGAGCTACGAGGACGATGACCAGCGCAGTGCCGCGGAAAGTGCCGGGGGGAATCCGCTCACATGCCGTGAAAGTCCCTCCTCGCGGGCCGCGTCCGTCCCCGCACGAGAACCTTCACGGAGGAAACACCCGATGAGCTTCGGCGAACCGAACAACCCCTACGGCCAGCCGCCGCAGGGTCAGCCGGGCTACGGCTACCCGCAGGCCCCCCAGGGCGTCCCGCAGCAGGGCTCCTACGGCTACCCGGCCGCCCCGCCCGTCGCGCCGTACGGCGCGTACCCGGGCGGCCCGAACCAGATCCCGCAGTCGATGCCGGGGCTGCTGATGACGGCGCGGGTCTTCCTGTTCCTGATCTCGGCGGTGCAGATCGTCGGCGGAATCATCTACCTCATCGCCGCGCTCGGGGCCAGCGACGCCTCGAACTACTCGTCGTCCTACAGCGGCGACAACCCCTTCAGCGAGCTCAGCCGGGCCGCCGCGGGCATCCTCACCGTCGTCTCGCTGATCATGCTGGGCCTGGCGGCCCTCTCGATCACCCTCGGCGTCAAGTTCGGCAACGGCGGCCAGGGCATCCGCATCACGACGGTGGTGTACGGAGTGATCGGCACGCTGCCGGGTCTGTACCTGATGTTCGCCGGCTTCGACGTCGGCCTCGCCTCCGTCGTCGTCCCCGGTCTGATCTGGACCGTCTTCGGCGTGATCGTCGCGGCTGCCCCGGTCGTCCCCAGCGGCACCGCCTGGTTCGCCCGCCCGCGGTACTGACCCGCGCGGCACGCCGAAGGGGCCCGGTTCTCCCTGGAACCGGGCCCCTTCGGCGTGTCCGCTACTTCTTCCTCAGCACCGCGAAGCCGTCCGAGCGGTGGACGATCTCGTACGCCGCCTCAGGGTGCAACTGCGAAGCCGTCACCGCCGGGTCCGAGGTCTGGCCGGACCAGCCGCGCAGGTCGAGCGCGAGGTAGTCGGGAGTCGCGCCCTTCGCGGTGCCGATCCAGTAGACCTTGTGGTCCGCGGTGAGGTGGGCGAGGAGGGGGACGTCGGCCTCCACGCTGGCGCCCTCCGGGACCGCCGCGACGGCCGCGCGGGCCTGGTCGGCGCGGGCGTCGGCGGCGTACGTCTCGGACTTCAGCAGCTCGCGCAGCGGGAGGTTCGCGGCGAGAGTCAGTCCGACGGCCGTGGTGGCGGCGACGGCGACCTTTCCGTACGCGGCGAGCCAGGGGCGGGACGAGGTGCGGACGGTGCGGACGGCGTCGACCAGGGCCAGGAAGACGATCGGCATCAGGACGGCGCTGTAGTGCCAGTGCATGCCCCAGTGGTTGGCGTCCTGGGAGACGAAGCGCCAGCCGAGGGTGGGCAGGACGAGCAGCACCAGCGGGGAGCGCAGCGCGAGGAAGCCGGTGATCGCGAGGAGGTGGAGGACCATCTCCCAGCGCTCGCCCGAGGTCAGCGCGTCGGCGGCGATCTGGAGGACGGAGGTCTCGGCGCCGGCGCCGGTCTTCTCGATCTTGGCCCAGTAGTCGTACTGGCCGAGCTTGCTGGCGGCCGGGATGAGGACGAGGACGGTGAGGGCGAAGAAGGCGACGCCGAAGCCGGCCAGGGCGGCGCCGAGCTTCTTCTGGCCCTTGAGGGCGAGGACGACGCCGACCATGGCGACGGTGAGCCCCATGTCCTCCTTGACGAGGACGAGCGGCGCCGCCCAGGCCGCCGCGGCCGTCCAGCGGCCGAGGAGCAGCGCGCGGCAGACGAGGGCGAGCATCGGGACGGCGAAGGCGATCTCGTGGAAGTCGGACTTCACGGCCTCCTGGAGGCCCCAGGAGAGTCCGTACGCGACGGTGAGCGCGATGCCGGTGGCGCGGCTGCCGAGGATCTGCTGGGCGGTGCGGCCGACGACGACGGCGGAGGCGGCGAAGAGCGCGGCCTGCGCGAAGAGCAGCGAGACCGGTGAGGGCCACAGCCAGTAGAGCGGGGCGAGGAGCGCCGTCACCGGGCTGAAGTGGTCGCCGAGTATCGGGAAGCCGGGGCCCTTGATGTCGACGACGGGGACCTTGAACTCGGCGTAGGAGCGGACGGCCTGTCCGAAGATGCCGAGGTCCCAGGAGGGGGTGCGGAAGTGGTCGTACTGCACCCAGGAGTAGAGGAAGTACAGGGCGGTGAGGGCGACCGCGATCAGCGCGTACGGGAGGTACGGGACGGGTGCGGGGTCGGTGCCCTCGGCGGGCCGCTCGTCGGCGGGGTCCGCCGCGGGCTTGTTCAGTACGTCCAACACCACGTCTCCACTACTGCCGGCCGGCCCGGGGCCAGACCATTAGACCAGAGACGCCCCGCGGGGCCCTCCCTTGCCGGGAAGGCCCCGCGGGGGCCCGTCTCAGTGGGCGAAGTGGCGGGTGCCGGTGAGGTACATCGTCACGCCGGCCTTCTTCGCGGCCTCGACGACGAGCTCGTCGCGCATCGAGCCGCCGGGCTGGACGACCGCCTTCACGCCGGCCGCGGTGAGGATCTCCAGGCCGTCGGGGAAGGGGAAGAAGGCGTCGGAGGCGGCGTACGAGCCGCGCGCCCGCTCCGCGCCGGCGCGCTCGACGGCGAGCTTGGCGGAGTCGACGCGGTTGACCTGGCCCATGCCGACGCCGACGGAGGCGCCGTCCTTGGCGAGGAGGATGGCGTTGGACTTGACCGCGCGGCACGCCTTCCAGGCGAAGGCGAGCTCGGCCAGCTCCTCGGCGGAGAGGGCCTCGCCGGTGGCGAGGGTCCAGTTCGCCGGGTCGTCGCCCTCGGCCTGGAGGCGGTCGGTGACCTGGAGGAGGACACCGCCGTCGACGGCCTTGACCTCGACCTCGGCGACCGGGCCGCGCTCCGCGCGCAGGACGCGGATGTTCTTCTTCCTGGCGAGGACCTCGACCGCGCCGTCCTCGTAACCGGGGGCGACCACGACCTCGGTGAAGATCTCGGCGACCTGCTCGGCCATCTCGACGGAGACCGGGCGGTTGACGGCGATGACGCCGCCGAAGGCGGAGGCCGTGTCGCAGGCGTGGGCCTTGCGGTGGGCCTCGGCGACGTCGGCGCCGACCGCGATGCCGCACGGGTTGGCGTGCTTGATGATCGCGACGCAGGGCTCGTCGTGGTCGTAGGCGGCGCGGAGGGCGGCGTCGGTGTCCGTGTAGTTGTTGTAGGACATCTCCTTGCCGTGCAGCTGCTCGGCCTCGGCGAGGCCGCCCGTGCCGTCGACGTACAGCGCGGCGCCCTGGTGGGGGTTCTCGCCGTAGCGCAGGACGTTCTTGCGCGCGTAGGTGGCGCCCAGGAAGTCGGGGAAGCCGCTGTCGTCGGCGGCGGCGTAGTCGTCGGCGAACCAGGAGGCGACGGCCACGTCGTACGCGGCGGTGTGCTGGAAGGCCTCGCCGGCGAGCCGCTTGCGGGCGGTGAGGTCGAAGCCGCCGGCCTGGACGGCGGCGAGCACGTCGGCGTACCGCTCGGGGCTGGTGACGATCGCGACCGAGGGGTGGTTCTTGGCGGCGGCGCGGACCATCGACGGGCCGCCGATGTCGATCTGCTCGACGCACTCGTCCGGGGTGGCGCCGGAGGCGACGGTCTCGCGGAAGGGGTAGAGGTTCACGACGACCAGGTCGAAGGGCTCCACGCCCAGCTCGGCGAGCTGCTCGCGGTGCGACTCCAGGCGCAGGTCGGCGAGGATGCCGGCGTGCACGCGCGGGTGGAGGGTCTTGACGCGGCCGTCCAGGCACTCGGGGAAGCCGGTCAGCTCCTCGACCTTGGTGACCGGGACGCCGGCGGCGGCGATCTTCCCGGCGGTGGAGCCGGTGGAGACGAGCTCGACACCGGCCTCGTGCAGACCGCGGGCCAGCTCCTCCAGACCGGTCTTGTCGTAGACGCTGACCAGCGCGCGGCGGATGGGCTTAACGGTGTCCGTGTTCACCGATCTGAACCTTTCGTCCCTCAATGCGGTAGCCGTGCCGGGCGAGACGCCCCACGACGTCGACGAGCAGCGAGCGCTCGACTTCCTTGATGCGCTCGTGCAGAGCGGCTTCATCGTCCGACTCCCGCACCTCGACCGCGCCCTGGGCGATGATCGGGCCGGTGTCGACGCCGTCGTCGACGAAGTGGACGGTGCACCCGGTGACCTTCACGCCGTGGGCGAGCGCGTCACGCACCCCGTGGGCACCGGGAAAGCTGGGGAGGAGCGCCGGGTGGGTGTTGACGACCCGGCCGCCGAAGCGGGCGAGGAACTCCTTGCCGAGGATCTTCATGAACCCGGCCGAGACGACGAGGTCCGGCGCGTACGCGGCGGTGGCCTCGGCGAGCGCGCGGTCCCACTCCTCACGGCTCGCGTGGTCCTTCACCCGGCAGACGAAGGTGGGCAGCCCGGCGCGCTCGGCGCGCTCCAGGCCTGCGACGGCCTCGCGGTCGGCGCCGACGGCGACGATCTCGGCGCCGTACCCCTCGGGGTCGGCGGCGATGCCGTCGAGGAGGGCCTGAAGGTTGGTACCGGACCCGGAGACCAGAACGACAAGGCGGGCGGCAGCCACTGGGTCACTCTTTCCGTGGGTATTTGTGCGGTCCTACGAACGAATCGTGCCCGTCGATACGGGGAACCCTACGAATGGCTCGACCGTCAGCAACGATACCGGCACACCGGACGGCCCCCACGGGACGGGGGCGGGGCAGGGGGGTAGCGTCAGGGTCCGACGCCGGTGCGCCACCCGGGTGCCACGACGGGTCACGACGGTCACGACGACGGTCGCGAAGACGGTCACGACGACAGAGGGAAGACGTCCAGCAGATGCCGGATCGCCAGTCCACGAACGACAACAACCCGTTCGCCCCGCCGCCCGAGGGCAGGCCCGACGAGCCGTGGCAGCCGCGCCGCCCGGAGGGCCGGGACGGCCGCGAGGGCCCGGACGGCGAGGACGACGCGTCCTCGTCGCCCGTGACGGGCTCGTCCGACGGGCGCTGGAGCCCGCGCCAGCCGGGCCGTTCGTCGGACGGTTTCGGGGGCGGACCGGAGCGCCAGGGCGGCCAGGGCGGCGGCTCCGGCAAGCAGGGGCCCGAGCGGCCGGGGCTGCGCTGGGACCCCACGGACCCGGCCCAGCGGCGGGCGCGGTACGCGGTCCTCGGCGGCATGTGGGCCTTCTTCTTCGCGATCTTCGACATCCCGGAGCTGGCCCTGCTGCTCGGCGCCCTCTCGCTGTACTGGGCGATCAGCTCGCTGCGCGCGAAGCCGAAGGCCGACGCCGAGGTGTCGCCGGAATCACAGTCCGCGTCCCAGCCCTCGGGACGGCCGTCCACGGCGCCGGGCACCCCGAACCCGGCGCGGTCGATGCGGACGGCGGCGATCAGCGGCCTGGTGGCCTCGGCCGTGGCCCTGGCGATCGTGGGCGTCGGGTTCACGATGCAGCTGGTCTACAAGGACTTCTACGACTGCCGGGACGACGCCCTCACCCACGCGGGCGCGCTGGCCTGCAACGACCTGCTGCCCAAGCCGCTGCGGGACGGCTTCGGGGTGCGCGACTAGTCCGCGCGCGCCGCACACCCCTCACGCACCTCTACGCTCCTTCCGCCCCGGTCGTCCCCGACGGCCGGGGCGGTTCCGTGTCCCGTGCGGGACCCTCGCTCCGGTCCCGCGGGGTCTCCCAGGACGCGGGGAGGTAGTCGTACGGCTCGTAGCCCTCGTCGTCGAAGGAGCCGAACGGGTCGAACGAGCCGAGCGCGTCGAGCCCGCCAGGGGGGAAGTCGCCGCCGTGGCGGAGGGGGTCCGCCGGCTTCGCGGCGGCCCCGACCCCGGCCGGAGCGGGCTCCCGCCGGGCGTCCCGCCTCCACCTCGACCACCACCTGGACGCCTTGGAGGACTTCGCGGCCCCGGGCGCCCCGATCCGCTCGGACTGCACGGACTGGTCGGACTGGTCGGGGGGCTCGGAGGGCTTCGCGGCCCTGGACTCCCTGAGCTGCTTGAGCCGCTTGGGCTCCTTGGACTGCTTCGGCTGCTTGGACTGCTTGGGCCGGTCCGCTTCTTCCGGCGGCTTCGGCGCCTCCGCGCGCCTCACGCGGGGCACCCGGCGGCCCCAGGCCCGTACCCCCAGCGCCGTCGGCAGGCCGACGCCCACGCCCCACAGCACCGCCGCCGCGCCCGCCTGCCACCCCACCGGCCCGAAGGCGAGCAGCCGGCCCGAGCCGAGCGGACCGCCCGCCGCGCCCGCCAGGACGGCGACCGCCGCGCCGCACACCCAGGCCGCGCCCAGCGCCGCGAGCGCCGTCTCACGGGCCTCGCCGGTGCCGGTCGAGCGGCCCACCGACCGGCCCAGCGCCACCGCGGCGACCAGCGGCACGGCCGCCGCGGCCCACTGCGGCCAGCCGCCCGGCCCGGCGGGCGGCAGCGCCGCGAGGAGCGGGAAGGGCGGCACGGCGGGGTCGCCCGCGAGGCCCAGCGGGGTCGCCAGCGCGCCCGTGCCGAGCGCGAAGCCGGGACCGAGGCCGTACGCCGCCGCCCACACCGCCGCGTTGGGCAGCAGGGCGAGGACGAGCAGCGCCAGCGTCACCCGTCCGGACCACTCCCCCGCGAGTCCCTCGTACGAGACCCGCGCCGCGCCCGCGTGCCAGACCAGCGCGGTCCCGGCCAGCACCGCCCCGCCCGCGAGGAGCGTCACCAGGCCGGTCCCCGCCCCGCGCAGCGCGGCGGCGGTCTCCTCCCGGCCCGGCAGCGGCCGGCCCAGCGCGGTCCAGACGCCCGTGCCGGCCGCGCCGACGACCACGGCGGGCAGCCACAGTCCGGCGGTGACGAGGTCCGCGGGGAGCGGGCCGCTCTCGCTGTAGACCACGATCACGGCCGCGACCAGCAGATAGCCGCCCGAGACCGCGCCCAGCGCGCCCGCGGGCGAGGGCCGGGGGCGGGTGGCGTCGGCCGGATCGAGGGTGGAGCGGGCGGTCCGGTGGACCAGCCAGACCGGCAGCACGGCCGCCAGCAGCGGTACCACCCCGAGGGGGGCGGGCAGCCCGCTGAGCGTGTCGGTGCGGACGAGGTCCACGCCGTGGGCGAGCAGCCACAGTCCGGCGGCGACGTGGAGAGCGCCGCCGGCGCCGCTGTCGGGGAAGGGCGAGCTGATCCACACCGCGATCACCAGGACGGCGAGCGCGCCGACGCCGAGTCCGGCGGCGACCCCGCCGCGGACGCAGGCGGTGGCGAACGCGGTGGAACGCCCGCCCTGGACCAGGGAGTGCTCGGTCAGGTGGGTCACGGGGCCAATGCTGCCAACGACACGCGCTTTCGCGGCGTAACAGGCAAACATCCGTTGTGTCGCTCAAGATACGTTTATGTACTTTTCCGCCCAGAGATGTGCTGCGGGAGGTCGACGCCGATGAGCCAGACGAGCCGGGGCGGCGACACCGCGCCCCCCTCCACCGCCCCATCGCTGCCGACGCCGAAGGAGCGGCGCAGACTCCGCGAGGCGCTCTCCCTGAGCGAGGAGCAGGTCGCCGAGGCCATGGGCGTCACGAAGGCCACGGTCAAGGCATGGGAGACCGGCCGTTCGTCCCCCCGCGGCCGCAAGCGCGAGGCGTACACCAAGCTGCTCACCGGCACGGCCCAGGCGGCGCCGTCCGAACCGGCCGCACCGACCGAACCGGCGGCGCCGTCCGGGCGGGCCACGCCGTCCGAGCCGGCCGCAGCGTCCGGGCGTGCCATGTCGTCCGAGCGGGCCACGCCGTCCGAGCGGGACGCCGGGACCGACCGGGCCGGCCGGGCCGACCGGGCCGAGGGGCGGCCCCCCGCGCCGCCCACCGCTCCGGCCTCCACCCCCGCCACGTCGAACGTGCGGCCCAAGGCCGCCGCCAAACGAGCCGCGAAGCCCCCCAGGGCCCCCTCCCCCGCGCGCTCGATCACCCCCACCGGCCGTCGCCCGAAGCCGGAGCCCAGGTCCGGGTCCGCGCCCGCGCCCACCCCGGACTCCCCGCAGGCACCCACCCCGGAGTCCGCGCACGCGTCCACGCCGGCGTCCGCGCCCGAGGCCGCCGGTACGCGGCCCCCCGCCCTCACTCCCGAGCAGGCGTTCGACGCCTTGTACGGGTACGCGGCCCCCGGACTCGTCCATCAGACCTCTCTGCTGACCGGGCGCCACCGGCTCTCCCAGGAGGCCGTCGAGCACGCCTTCCACCACGCGTGGGAGCACTGGCCCGAGGTCGCCGTGGACCCCGACCCGGTCGGCTGGGTGCGGGCGGCGGCGTACGAGTACGCCCTCTCCCCCTGGCACCGGCTGCGCCGCGCCCACAAGCACCCCGACGCCCCGCCCGCCGAGGCCGGCCGGCGGGCGCTGCTCGGCGCGCTGCTCGACCTGCCGGCCCCGTACCGGCGGACCCTGCTGCTCTACGACGGGCTCGGGCTCGACCTGCCCGAGACGGCCGCCGAGACGGAGGCCAGCACCCCGGCCGCCGCCAACCGGCTGCTGTTCGCGCGCGAGGAGATCGGCCGGGCCGTGCCGGAGCTCGCGGAGCCCGAGGCACTCCAGCGGCGGCTCGGCGCGCTGGTCACGGAGGCGCCGCCGGTGGCGCTCCCCGGGGCGCGCACGATCCGCGGCGGCAGCGAGCGGCGGACCCGGCTGATGACCCGGACGGTGGCCGGCGCGACGGCGGTCCTCATCGGGCTCACGGCCGTCTCGGCGTGGACGGCGCCGACCCGCTACATCCCGGACGTCGCGCCCGGGCAGGTCGTGAACGGCGTCCCGGTGCGCGGCGGGCCGCAGAAGCTCGGCGAGGAGGACGTGGAGCTGCGCGACAGGCTGCGCTCCGAGCCGAACCCGGGCCCGGAGCGGCTGATCCCGGCCGCGCAGTAGTCCGTCCCGTACACGCGCGTGGGCCCCGCCCTCCGGTCTCCCGGGGGGCGGGGCCCACGTGCCTACGGCCTGTCAGGCGGCGCCGTGCGTCAGCCCGCGAGGATGGCGCGCGCCAGCTTGGCGGTCTCGGTGGGGGTCTTGCCGACCTTCACACCGGCGGCCTCCAGGGCCTCCTTCTTCGCCTGGGCGGTGCCGGAGGAGCCGGAGACGATGGCGCCGGCGTGGCCCATGGTCTTGCCCTCGGGCGCGGTGAAGCCCGCGACGTAGCCGACGACCGGCTTGGTGACGTTGGCCTTGATGAAGTCGGCCGCACGCTCCTCGGCGTCGCCGCCGATCTCGCCGATCATGACGATGAGGTCGGTCTCCGGGTCGGCCTCGAAGGCCGCCAGGGCGTCGATGTGCGTGGTGCCGATGACCGGGTCGCCACCGATGCCGACGGCGGAGGAGAAGCCGATGTCACGGAGCTCGTACATCATCTGGTACGTCAGCGTGCCGGACTTCGAGACGAGGCCGATGCGGCCCGGCTTCGTGATGTCGCCCGGGATGATGCCGGCGTTCGACTGGCCCGGGGTGATGAGGCCGGGGCAGTTCGGGCCGATGAGGCGGGTCTTGTTGCCCTTCTCCACGGCGTACGCGTAGAACGCGGCGGAGTCGTGGACGGCGATGCCCTCGGTGATGACGACGGCGAGGGGGATCTCGGCGTCGATCGCCTCGACGACGGCGGCCTTGGCGAAGGCCGGCGGCACGAAGAGGACCGAGACGTTGGCGCCGGTCTCCTTCATGGCCTCGGCGACGGTGCCGTAGACCGGGACCTCGGTGCCGTCGAAGTCGACCTTCTGGCCGGCCTTGCGCGGGTTCACGCCGCCGACGATGTTGGTGCCGTCACCCAGCATGAGCTTGGTGTGCTTCATGCCCGTGGCACCGGTCATGCCCTGGACGATGACCTTGCTGTCCTTGTTGAGGAAGATAGCCATGGCTGTTCTGTCCCTCTTCCCTTACTTCGCGGCCGCGAGCTCGGCGGCCTTGTCGGCCGCGCCGTCCATGGTGTCCACGCGCTGCACGAGCGGGTGGTTGGCGTCCGACAGGATCTTGCGACCCAGCTCCGCGTTGTTGCCGTCGAGACGGACGACGAGCGGCTTGGTGACCTCTTCGCCCTTCGAGGCGAGGAGCTCCAGGGCCTGCACGATGCCGTTGGCGACCTCGTCACAGGCGGTGATGCCGCCGAAGACGTTGACGAACACGGACTTGACGTCCGCGTCGCCGAGGATGATCTCCAGGCCGTTCGCCATGACCTCGGCGGAGGCGCCGCCGCCGATGTCGAGGAAGTTGGCCGGCTTCACGCCGCCGTGGTTCTCACCGGCGTACGCGACGACGTCCAGGGTCGACATGACCAGGCCGGCGCCGTTGCCGATGATGCCGACCTCGCCGTCGAGCTTGACGTAGTTGAGGCCCTTGGCCTTGGCGGCGGCCTCCAGCGGGTTGGCCGCGGCCTTGTCCTCCAGGGCCTCGTGCTCCGGCTGGCGGAAGTCGGCGTTCTCGTCGAGCGAGACCTTGCCGTCGAGGGCCAGGATGCGCCCGTCCTTGGTCTTCACCAGCGGGTTGACCTCGACGAGGAGGGCGTCCTCGGCGACGAAGGTGTCCCACAGGGTGACCAGGACCTCGGCGACGCCCTCGGCGACCTCGGCCGGGAACTTCGCCAGGGCGACGATCTCGCGGGCCTTCTCCAGGGTGACGCCGTCGTTGGCGTTGACCGGGACCTTCGCGAGGGCCTCGGGGGTCTTCTCCGCGACCTCCTCGATGTCCATGCCGCCCTGCACCGAGGCCATGGCCAGGAAGGTGCGGTTGGTGCGGTCGAGGAGGTACGAGACGTAGTACTCCGCCTCGATCTCCGGGGACAGCTCGGCGATCATCACCTTGTGGACCGTGTGGCCCTTGATGTCCATGCCCAGGATGTCCGTCGCGCGGGCGACGGCCTCGTCCGGGGTGGCGGCGAGCTTGACGCCGCCGGCCTTGCCGCGGCCGCCGACCTTCACCTGGGCCTTGACGACCGACTTGCCGCCAAGACGCTCGGTGGCCTCGCGCGCCGCCTCAGGCGTGTCGATGACTTCACCGGCCAGCACCGGTACACCGTGCTTGGCGAAGAGGTCCCTCGCCTGGTACTCGAACAGGTCCACGCGCGTCCCTTTTCTAGATGATCGCGGTTCGTTGTCTGCGTGGGCGTGCCGCGGAGGGCAACGTGACTGCGCTGTCACTAGGGAGGCGTACACGGTGTCCGTGGACGCGGCATGTCCGTCTCGCAGGTTATCCCCGTGGGACCTGGGTCCCTAAATCGCAGATCACAACCGAGCGGTGATACGGGTCACAGAACGTAGGGGCGGCAGGGCTTTCCGTGGGCATCGACCCGCCCCCCTGCGGGGCCCAGGGGGCAGGCGGGAGGCGGGGGTTGCGCCCCTCACGCCACGCCGCTGCGGAGAGTGAGGGGCGCCCCGTCACGTGTGTGATATGGGCCTCAGTGGGGCGGGGACGCCCGTCCGGGTGGCCGGGCGACGACGGATTCCGCACGGCGCGGCGGCCGGCCCGCCGGACGCCGCTCAGACGGTGTCCGGGATCGGCAGCGGCCGCTTCTCCAGGGCGGCGGCCATCACCTCGGGGAAGAGGTCGGGGGTGCAGGCGAAGGCGGGTGCGCCGAGGGCGGCGAGCGCGGCGGCGTGATCGCGGTCGTAGGCGGGGGCGCCCTCGTCGGAGAGGGCGAGCAGGGCGACGAACTGGACCCCGGAGGCCTTCATCGCGGCGACCCGCTTCAGCATCTCGTCGCGGATGCCGCCCTCGTAGAGGTCGCTGACGAGGACGACGACGGTGTCGGCGGGGCGGGTGATCCGCGACTGGCAGTGGGCGAGCGCGCGGTTGATGTCGGTGCCGCCGCCGAGCCGGGTGCCGAAGAGGACGTCGACGGGGTCGTCGATCACGTCGGTGAGGTCCACGACGGAGGTGTCGAAGACGACGAGCCGGGTGGCGACGGAGGGGAGGGAGGCGAGGACGGCGCCGAAGACGGAGGCGTACACGACGGAGGCGGCCATCGAGCCGGACTGGTCGATGCAGAGCACCACCTCCTTGCGGACCGCCCGGGAGGCGCGGCCGTGTCCGACCAGCCGCTCGGGGACGACCGTGCGGTGCTCGGGGAGGTAGTTCCGCAGGTTGGCCCGCAGGGTGCGGTCCCAGTCGATGTCCCGGTGGCGGGGGCGGCTGATCCGGGCGGAGCGGTCGAGGGCGCCGGTGACGGTCGCCCTGGTACGGCTCGCGAGCCGGGCCTCCAGGTCGGCGACGACCTTGCGGACCACGGCCCTCGCGGTCTCCCGGGTGGTCTCCGGCAGCGCCTGGTGGAGCGACAGCAGGGTGCCGACGAGATGGACGTCGGGCTCGACGGCCTCCAGCATCTCGGGCTCCAGGAGGAGCGAGGCGAGACCGAGCCGGTCGATGGCGTCGCGCTGCATGACCTGCACGACGGAGGTGGGGAAGTAGGCGCGGATGTCGCCGAGCCAGCGGGCCACGGAGGGCGCGGAGCCGCCGAGCCCGCCCCTGCGCTCGCCGCCGTCCTTGCCGTCCCGGCCGTCCCGGCTGTCGTAGAGGGCGGCGAGGGCGGAGTCCATGGCGGCGTCGGTACCGGAGAGGGCGCGTCCGGTGCCCTCGGCTCCGCCGCCGCCGAGGACGAGCCTCCAGCGGCGGAGCCGCTCGTCGGCGGTGGGAGCGGTGGTGGGGGTGGCAATGGGAGTGGTGGGGCCGGGATCGGTGGGGGTGAGGCCGGTGGTGGAGGTGAGGCTGGTGGCGGGGGTGGCGTCGGTGGTGGGGCCGGGAACGGTGGTGGGGGCGGTGGCGGTGGTGGCGGTGGGGGTGGTGGCGGTGGTGCTCATGCGGGGGCCTCCGTACCGAGGACGAGAGCGAGGAGGGGGAGGACCCCGTCGGCCCGCTCCCCGTCGAGGGCGGCGGCGAAGCCGGGGACCGGGACGTCGGGGCCGCCGGCGGCCCCGGGCCCCCGGGCGACGAGCTCGCCCAGGGTGCGCCGCACACCCGGCTCGTACGCCCCGAAGGTGCGCCGCAGCAGGGGCAGGACGTCGGGGAACGCCTCGGCCGGTACGCCGGTGAGCCAGCCGTCGACGAGGGCGAGGAGCCGCTCGTCGTGGACGAGGAGCAGCCCGCCGCCTGCCCCGCCGACGAAGCCGTCGATCCAGTCGGCGGCGTCGGCGGGCGCGGTCCCGGTCGAGAGCGCGAGCCCCATGAGCCGAGCGGTCTCGTCGTCACCGAGCCGCCCTTCGTCCCGCAGAATCCGCACGGCCCTGCCCCGCAGGAGGCCCGCCACCCGCTCCGCTCCGGCGAGGCGCCGCAGGACGCCGGCCCAGCGGGAGGCGAGGGCGTCGGGGTCGGTCGCGCGGGGGGTGGGGAGGAGCGCGAGCGCGATGTGGACGGCGTCGACGCGGTCGCGCATCCGGGCGGCGGCGTCGGTGTCGAGGTGGGCGCAGGCGGGCGGGAGGCCGACGCAGATCCGCTCGGCGAGGCCGGCGGCGACGTCGGCGAGGGCGCCGGTGTCGGTGCCGCGCACGTCGCCGTAGCGCAGGGCGCGGGCGAGGGCGGGGAGCGCGTCGGCGAGGTGGGCCACGTCGGTGTCGAGGGCGGCCCGGTCGGCGAGGGCGCCGAGGACGGTGGGCAGCGCGTCGGCGAGTCCGGCGAGCAGGCACGTCTCGGCGAGGGCGGTGATCTCGCCGAGGGAGTCGGCGGCGAGGGCGCGGGACGCGGTGCGGGCGGTGGCGGCGGCTTCGACGGTGGTGCCCCAGACGCCGGCCTCGGCGACCCGGACGTGCAGCTCGGGCTGCCAGCGCAGCCGCCAGGACTCGCGGAAGGTGCCGGTCCCGGTGCGGCCCGCGGCGGGACCGCCCCAGTCGACGCCGAGGAGCCGGAGCCGGTGCAGGAGGCGGCTGCGGGCGGCGTCCGTCCCGCCGCGGAGGTCGAGGTCGAGCTCGCGCTCCGCGGCCTCGGGCTTGAGGCGCAGCGAGCGCTGGAGGCGGTTCAGGTCGCGCTGGAGCGGGACGGCGGGCGCGGCGGCCGGGACCTCGCCGAGGACGTCGCCGACGACGAGCCGGTCCCGGACGAGGGCGAGCGGCACGTCGGAGCCCTCGCAGAGGACGGCCCGGACGGCGTCGGTGGTCTCGGCGAGGCCGGGTCGGGGCCGGCCGCGCAGGGCGGCGAGGGCCTCCGCGAGGCGGACGGCCTCGATGACGTGGGCGGAGGAGACGGGGTGGTCGGCCTCGCGGAGGAGTCCGGCGACCTTGGTCATCCAGCGCTCGACGGGCCGGTCGGGGGCGGCGTACAGGTGCCCGTACCAGCCGGGGGACTCGATCCCGGCGCCGTATCCGGAGCGGCGGGCGAGCCGTCGGTGGGTCCACGGGACCCAGGTCAGTTCGGCCTTGACCTTGGGCAGGCCCTTGAGGAGGGCGCGGTCGGCGGTGACCGTGGTCCGCCGGGCGAGGGCGGGGACGTGCCAGGCGCCGCAGACGACGGCGACGGCGTCGCCGAACTCCTTGCGGGCCGCGCGCAGTCCCAGCCTCATGTGGGCCTCGCGGACGAGGTCGCGCGGGTGGCCACCGTGTCCGTACCGCTCGCGGAGGGCGGTCATGGCGTCGGCGAGGGCGGCGAAGGGGGCGAGGGGGTCGGTGTCGCCGCGGAGTTCGACGGCGTCCTCCCACCACTGCTCGGGGTCCTCGTGCCCGGCGGCGCGGGCGAGTTCGGCGAGCGGGTCGACGCGGGCGGCGCCGTCGGCCTCCTCTCCGTCGTCCCAGGTGGGGTCGGCGGCGAGGGTGTGGGAGGCGGGCAGGTCGACGAAGCGGACCGGGACGCCCCGGCCGACGGCCCAGCGGAGGGCGGCCCACTCGGGCGAGAAGGCGGCGAAGGGCCAGAAGGCCGCCCGGCCGGGGTCGTCGACGGCGTGGGCGAGGAGGGCGACGGGCGGCCGCAGCTCCGGGTCCGCGGCGAGGGCGGCGAGCGCGTCGGCCTCGGCGGGTCCTTCGATCAGCACCGCGTCGGGCCGGGCCGCGTCCAGGGCGGCGAGCACCCCGCGCGCGGAGCCGGGCCCGTGGTGCCGCACCCCGAGCAGCAGGGGGCCGGGCGGCCGCCCCGCGGGCTCCGCCGCGGCGGGTGCCGTGGCGGAGGCCGTGGCGGAGGCCGTCGCGGAGGCCGTGGCGAGGGCCGTCATGCGCTCACCTCGCGGCAGGCGCGGTAGAAGTCCTTCCAGCCGTCGCGCTCCCTGACCACGGTCTCCAGGTACTCCTGCCAGACGACCCGGTCGGCGGCCGGGTCGCGGACGACGGCGCCGAGGAGTCCGGCGGCGACGTCGGTGGGGCGCAGCACGCCGTCCCCGAAGTGGGCGGCGAGGGCGAGGCCGCCGGTGACGACGGAGATGGCCTCGGCGGTGGAGAGCGTCCCGGAAGGGGACTTGAGCTTGGTGCGGCCGTCGGCGGTGACGCCGTCGCGCAGTTCGCGGAAGACGGTGACGACCCGCCGGATCTCCTCGACGCCCTCGGGCAGGGCGGGCAGTTCGAGGGAGCGGCCGAGCTGCTCCACCCGGCGGGCGACGATGTCGACCTCGTCCTCGGGGGTCGCGGGCAGCGGCAGCACCACGGTGTTGAAGCGTCGGCGGAGCGCGCTGGAGAGGTCGTTGACCCCCCGGTCGCGGTCGTTGGCGGTGGCGATGAGGTTGAAGCCGGGGACGGCCTGGACCTCCTCGCCGAGCTCGGGGACGGGCAGGGTCTTCTCGGACAGGATCGTGATGAGCGTGTCCTGCACGTCGGCGGGGATGCGGGTGAGCTCCTCGACGCGTGCGGTCATGCCCTGGTCCATGGCGCGCATGACGGGGCTGGGGACGAGGGCGGCGCGGCTGGGGCCCTCGGCGAGCAGCCGGGCGTAGTTCCACCCGTAGCGGATGGCTTCCTCGGGGGTGCCGGCGGTGCCCTGGACGAGGAGGGTGGAGTCGCCGCTGACGGCGGCCGCGAGGTGCTCGGAGACCCAGGTCTTGGCGGTGCCGGGGACGCCGAGGAGCAGGAGGGCGCGGTCGGTGGCGAGGGTGGTGACGGCGACCTCGACGAGGCGGCGGGGGCCGACGTACTTGGGTGTGATCACGGTGCCGTCGGGGAGCGTGCCGCCGAGCAGGTAGGTGGCGACGGCCCAGGGCGAGAGGCGCCAGCGGGCGGGCCGGGGGCGGTCGTCGGCGGCGGCGAGCGCGGAGAGTTCGTGGGCGAAGGCGTCCTCGGCGTGGGGCCGGAGGGCCTCGGCGGCGGGCCGCGGCCGGCCCGGGCCGGTGTCCGTCACGGCACCGGCGCCGGGCTGCGGGATGGTTGCGGGCACGGTCATGGATCCCCCTCCAGATCGTTCGACCTGTTGTGCGATCCACGGTGCACCACGCCACTGACAATCGACCGCCGTCGCGGGTCGGGGCGGGTGCGCGTGCCCGAAGGGTGTTTCGGGAGGGGTCAGTTGAAGACCGGGGAGACGGCGACGCAGCCGCCGGCCATGGCCGTCTCGCCCTTGGCCTCCTTGAGGACCTTGCCCTGGTAGACGACCTTGCAGGTGAGGTCGGCGGGGTGGGTGGAGACCGGCATGACGGCGGGCGGCATGATGCCGTGCAGCTTCACGGTCCTGGTCCACGGCGCGGTGGGCTTCTTCTCGCTCTCGACCTTCGGCTGCGTCGCGGTGCCGTCGCCCGCGTGGTAGTCGATGGACAGCAGGTCCGAGCCGGTGACCTCGTAGGTCACCTCGTAGCTCTCGACGACGGCCTTGTCGATCTGGTCGGCGGCCTTGTCGGCCGCCTCGGAACAGGCACCGAGCCCGAGCGCGAGGCCGGTGGCGGCGAGGGCCGAGACGGCGGCGCGGACGGTTCGGACGGTGCGGCTCATGGTGGTACTCCCCCTGCACGGTGGTGCGGTCGTGGAGGTCGCGCGCTGGTTCGCGCGGCCTCGCGCACAGCACCGTAAAGGACCGGTAAAGCCGCCGTGCCGCCGGGGCGGCTTCCGGAGCGGAACGCCCAGGTCAACCGCATTGTCAGTGGCGGAGATTACCGTCAGGTACATGAATGCCATGGGGGTGCGCAGGACGGCTGAGCAGGTGCTGGCGCTGGCTCCTGACGAGGCCTCGCGCAGAGCGGGGAGCAGGCTCGGCGCGGCCGGGCCGTGGAGCGGCACGGGCGGCGCCGGGGGCGTCGTCTGGGGGCAGTGCGCGGGCAGTGGCGGCACGCCGTACCGGACGGTCGTGGACACGGCCGGACCGGCGTACTCGTGCAGCTGCCCGAGCCGGAAGTCCCCGTGCAAGCACGCGCTCGGACTGCTGCTGCGGGCGGCGGACGGCGCGGCCGTCCCGGACGGGGCCGAACCGCCCGACTGGGCCGCCCGCTGGCTCTCGGCCCGCCGGGCCCGGATCGCGGGGGCCGCGCGCAGGGCGGAGGGCGGCCCGCCGGCCGACCAGGAGGCCGCCCGCCGGCGCGCGGAGCGGCGGGCGGCCCGGGTGACGGCGGGCGCGGAGGAGCTGGAGCGGCGGCTCGCGGATCTGGTGCGCGGCGGTCTCGCGGCGGCCGGACAGCGGGGGTACGGCCTCTGGGAGGAGACCGCGGCCCGCATGGTGGACGCGCAGGCTCCCGGGCTCGCGGGCCGGGTCCGCGAGCTGGGCGCGATACCGGGCTCGGGCCCGGGGTGGCCGGTGCGCCTCCTGGAGGAGTGCGCGCTCACCCATCTCCTGGACCGCGCGTGGCTGGCCGCGGACCGGCTGCCCGCCCCGCTGGCGGCGACGGTGCGCACCCGCGTCGGACTGCCCTCGGTCCCGGGCGGCACGGCGGTGCGCGACCGGTGGCTGGTCCTCGCCCAGTACGACAGCGGGGACGGCCGGCTGACGACCCGCCGGATCTGGCTGTACGGCGCGGAGAGCGGTCGTACGGCGCTGCTGCTCTCCTTCGGCGCGGCCGGCCGCGCGCCTGCCCTCGCGCTGCCCGTCGGCGCCGTGGTGGACGGCGAGCTGACCCCGCACGCGGGTTCCGGGCAGCTCCGCGCGGAGCCCGGCGAGGTGCTGCTCCCGGCCGCCGGACCCGCGTCACCGCCGCCGGGCGGACCGGTGGGCGCGGCGCTGGACGCGTACGGGCGGGCGCTGCGCGAGGACCCGTGGCTGGACTCCTGGCCGGTGACGCTCGCCCGGGTCGTGCCGGCGCGGGCGGAGTACGGCTGGCAACTCGCCGACGCGGACGGCGCGGAGGCCCTGCCGCTGACCGGCGGCGACCGCTCGCGCCCCGGCCTGTGGCGGCTCCTCGCGCTCTCGGGCGGGGCCCCTGTGACGGTCTTCGGCGAGTGCGGCCACCGCGGCTTCACGCCCTTGGCCGCCTGGTCCCCCGACGCCCCTTCGGAACCGGTCCCCCTCCTGTGAGGCGGGGACGGACCCGTGCCCGTCCGCCGCGCCGCCGGAGGCGGGCCGTCCGATGACCGCCCGCCGCCGATCTCCCCCTCCCGTGACCGCCGAACCCGCCGCCCTTCCCTCTCCTGTGACCGCCGAACCCGCCACCCTTCGCCCCTCGCCCCTCGCCCCTCGCCCTTGCGACAACCGAACCCGCCACCCTCCCCCTCCTGTGACCGCCTGCCGTCGCCCTTCCCCGTCCGATGCCCGCGCCAGCGGGCGAGACCGCGCCCGAGGAGTGCCCGTGCCGACCACCGAACCGCAGCCCGACTTCCAGCCGACCGCCGTGCCGCCCGCCCCCGAGGACGTGCCGGTGCCGGGGGATCCAGCGTGGGAGCAGCTGGTGTCGGCGGCGCTGCTCGGGACGGATCGGCGGCCGGCGGCGGGGGCCCGGGGGGACGAGGCTGCCGGGGCGCTCCTGGACGCCGCGGCGCGGCGGACGCTGCGGCGGCGGGCGGGGCTGCGGCCCGGCGCCGCCGCCGTACCGCCCGCGCCCGCGCCGGAGGACCCGCGGCCCGCTCTGCCCGAGGCGGCCCGCCGCCGGCTCGACGGGCTGCTCGCGGGGCGGGCCGCGCCCGCCCCGGCGGGCGGGCGCCGGGGCACGGCGCCGGACCTCGCCGAGCTGTTGCCGCAGTGGCTCGCCCTGGCCGGCGAGCGCGGCTTCAAGGCGCCGCCCGCCGCGCTGCCGGCGCTGCTCGACGCGGCCAGAGCGCGCACCGATCTGCGGGCGCAGGCACTGGCGTTCGCCGGACCGCGCGGGCTGTGGCTGGCGGGGCTGAACCCGGAGTGGCGCTTCGCGCTGCGGGGTGGCGGGGCGGGCGGCTCGCTGCCGGACCCTGGGGACGCGGAGAAGGTGCGGGAGCTGTGGGAGGAGGGCCTGTTCGCCGAGCGGGTCGCGCTGCTCGGGGCCGTACGGGCGAAGGATCCGGCGGCGGCGCGGGCGCTGCTCGCGGGGAGCTGGACCGGCGAGCGGGCCGAGGACCGGCTGATGTTCCTGGACTCGCTGCGCGCGGGACTGTCGGCGGCGGACGAGGAGTTCCTGGAGGCGGCGCTCGCCGACCGCAGCCGGAACGTCCGGGCGACCGCCGCCGAGCTGCTCTCCGCCCTGCCCGGTTCGGCGCTCGCGGGCCGCATGGCGGACCGGGCGGTGACCTGTGTGGGCCTGGACCGGACGGCGTCCGTGCTGACGGTCGTCGTCGAGGCCCCGCACGAGTGCGACGAGGACATGCGGCGGGACGGCGTGACGGCGGTGCCCCCGTCGGGGCGGGGCGAGCGGTCCTGGTGGCTGGGGCAGCTGGTGGAGGCGGCGCCGCTGGCCTGCTGGCCGGCCCGGTTCGGCGGGCGGACGCCGGAGGAGATCGTGGCGCTGCCGGTCGCGGACGACTGGCAGGCGGAGCTGCACGCGGCCTGGTGCCGGGCGGCCGTACGCCAGCGTGACGCGGCCTGGTCGCGGGCGCTGCTCGGCGCCCCGTCGACGCCGCCGGCGACGGGTCCCGGCACGTCGTCGCTGGCCGAGCGGGCGCAGCTGCTGGCGACGCTCGATCCGGCGGAGCGGGCCGGGTGGGTGGCGGCGTTCGTGGCGGCGCACGGCCTGTCGGAGGCGTTCCAGCTGCTCGGGGTCTGCGCGGTGCCGTGGGCGGAACCGCTGGGCGAGGCGGTGATCGACGCGCTGGACATCGCGCGGGACGCGGGCAGCTACCCGTGGAGCTTCAGCGGCGTGATGGGCCTCGCGGAGCGGTGCCTCTCCCCCGCGGCCGCCCGTCATCTGGAGGCGCTGGCCGCGGCGGCCCCGGAGGCCGAGGACGCCTCGCCGGGCGCGGGGGCGTACTGGTCCGAGGCCTTCCAGCGGCTGGTGGCGACGCTGGACCTCCGCGCCCGTATCCGCGCGGAGCTGGACATCGCCCCGGCGGAGGCGGCCTGAGGGGCCCGCGGCGGTACGGGAACGGCCGGGAGCCCGTCGGAAGGGGCTCCCGGCCGTTCCGGGCGTGGTGCGGGATGCGGACGCGGGTGAGGGTGCGGGCACGGCTGAGGGTGCGGAACCGGGCGCAGGAGCGGGTGCGGGCGCGGAACCGGGCGCGGCCCCCGGTCGCACGCCGGGCGGATCGGACGACCGGAAGACTCACGCGGGCCAGGCAGCCGGGCAGCTCACGCGGGCCACGCGGCCGGGCGGGTCGCACCGGCCACACGGCCGGGCAGCTCACACAAGTCACACGGCCGGGCAGCTCACACAGGCAACGCGGCCGGGCGGGTCACGCGGCCGTCGTGCGGACGTTCGCGTTGACCCATGCGACGATCGACGCGGTCGTGGCGCCCGGCGTGAAGATCTCCGCGACGCCCTTCTCCTTCAGCGGCGGGATGTCCGCGTCGGGGATGATGCCGCCGCCGAAGACCTTGATGTCCTCCGCGTCGCGCTCCTTGAGGAGCTCGATCACCTTGACGAAGAGCGTGTTGTGCGCGCCCGAGAGGATCGACAGGCCGATCGCGTCGGCGTCCTCCTGGATCGCGGTGTCGACGATCTGCTCGGGCGTCTGGTGCAGCCCGGTGTAGATCACCTCCATGCCGGCGTCGCGCAGGGCACGCGCGATGACCTTGGCCCCGCGATCGTGGCCGTCGAGACCCGGCTTGGCGACGACCACGCGGATCGGACCGGTCACACCCATCACTGCCTCCACATGCGACCCCCGCGCGTCTTTGCCGGGGAGGTGAACGAACGTTATCGACAGCATCCCGCAACGGGCCGTTTCGCGGAGCCCGTCGAGGGGGAAATCACACGTGGGACACGTTCGTTCCGTGACCTGCTCCGCTCCGGGCCCTCCTCCTGGGCCCTCCAGCCGCCCGCGGGGCCGGTCGCGCAAGGAGCCGCGACGCCGGTCGCCGGGCCCCGTGCCGTCGTCCGTACGGCACGGGGCCCGGCGGTCCGGTGCACCGCCCGGCGCCATGTGCCGCACACGGGAGGTCGGCGATGGAGCTCGCCAAGGTCACCGCCCTGATGAAGGCCACCGCCCTCGAGGTCGCGATCCTCACCGGCCGCCTCGTCCTCTACCCCTCGGGCATCGTCTCCGGGCGCCGCGCCCCCGGCGTACCGTCCGCTCCCTCCGCCGACGCCCCGGCGGACGCCCTCTCGACCGTTCCGGGCCGGGCCGGCGGCGGGCGTCCGGTCGTGCTGCTGCACGGCTTCGTCGACAACCGCTCCGTCTTCCTGCTGCTGCGCCGGACGCTGGCCCGGCACGGCCGCACCCATGTCGAGTCCTTCGACTACTCGCCGTTCACCTGCGACCTGCGGAGCGCCGCCGAGGCTCTGGGGCGGCGGATCGACGCGATCCGGGAGCGCACCGGGCGGTCCGAGGTGGATCTGGTCGGTCACAGCCTGGGCGGGCTGATCGCCCGCTACTACGTACAGCGCCTGGACGGTGACACGCGGGTGCGGACCCTCGTCATGCTGGGCACCCCGCACGCCGGCACGAAGGTGGCGCCGCTCGCCGACGCCCACCCGCTGGTGCGGCAGATGCGGCCGGGGTCGGAGGTGCTGCGGCAGCTGGCCGGCCCGGCGCCGGGCTGCCGGACCCGGTTCGTGAGCTTCTGGAGCGACCTCGACCAGATCATGGTGCCGGTGGAGACGGCCCGTCTCGACCACCCCGACCTTCTGGTGCACAACGTGCGGGTGAGCGGGATCGGTCATCTCGCGCTGCCGGTCCACCCGACGGTGGCGGCCGGAATCCTGGAGGCGCTGGACGCCGACGAGGGCGGAACGGCGACCGGCGGGGTCGCGACCGGCGAGGGCGCGGCCTCCGTGGCCTGACCGCCACCCCCGCGACACCCCCGACATCGTTTTTCGAACGTCCATCGAACACAAGGCCAAAGCTCTGTGCATGAGCTGGCGAAACACGGCCGATTGCCCGTTTCCTGCGCCCCTCAACCCTTCCGAAGATTGTCGGTCCCGCATACTGCCGGGTACAGTCGCGCCACTGCTTCACCCCCGGGACACCCCCTGTCGGGCCCGCCCCGGACTGGTCCTGCTGCCGAGGCGAGAGAGACGTTGGTGAACGACCAGCACCCCCACGCCGGGTACGCCGGAGACGGCGCCCACACCACCGGCAGTTTCGCGACCGACCCGCTCTTCGGGTCCTGGTCCGACACCGGACAGGCCGGTCACAGCGGCCAGTGGAACCTCGGCCAGTACGCGGCCCCCGGTACGTACGACACGACCGGCGCGTACGAGACGGGCGCCTGGACCACCACCGCGGCGAGCCACGACACGACCGGCCAGTGGGACACCACCGGGCAGTGGGACTCCTCCGCCTGGACCGGGAGCCGGCACTCCGGCGGGTACCAGCAGCCCGAGCAGTACGACACCACCGGCCAGTGGGACGCCTCCGCCTGGACCGAGGCCCAGCACACCGGCCAGTACGAGACCCTCCACTCCGGCGCCTACGCGGCGCAGGGCGCGTTCGGCCACGAGTCGTACGACGCGACCGGCCAGTGGGCCGCCCCCGCCTTCGCGACCGACACCGGCGCCTACGACGCCACCGCCTGGAACCAGGCGCCCGCACAGGCCGAGCCGCTCGTCCCCCAGCAGTACAGCCCCGAGGCCGAACGGATCGACCAGACCTCCGAGTTCGCGTTCCCCTACGAGGCGGAGACGTACGAGCCCGGGCCGGCCGCCCACGAGACCGCCGAGACCGACCTCGACCCCGGCCCGGTCCTCGACCCCGGCCATGCCCACGATCCCGGCCCGGCCCTCGACCTCGACACCGCGATCGAGCTCGACGGGACCGACGGCTCCGCCCTCGCCGCCGAGGTCCCCGTCGACGCCGTCGCGGGCCGGCCCGTGCGCCGCTCCTCCGGCGGCAGCCGCGCCCGGCGACGTACCCCCGCCAAGCGCTCCGCCCTGCTGACCGTCGCCGTCCCCTCCGCCTGCGTCATGGGCGTCGCCGGCATCGCGGCCGCCTCCGTCAGCGGACTCACCGGCGGCGACACCGAGGGCCCGCAGCAGAAGAGCACCACCGCGCTCGCCGCCGCCGACCCGGCCGCCGTGAAGCAGGTCCCGGCCAACACCGCCCTGGACACCCAGCTCAGCGCCCTCGACGCCGACGTCCGCGACTTCGGCGACCGCGCCAGCCGCACCCAGGAGCGCATCGACCTCAAGGCCCGCCAGGCCGCCGAGAAGAAGAAGCGCGAGGAGGAGGCCGCCCGCAAGGAGGCCATGCGCCCCAAGTACATGCTTCCGGTGAAGCTGCACCAGCTCAGCGCCCGCTTCGGCCAGTCCGGCGTCAACTGGATGTCCGTGCACACCGGCATCGACTTCCCCGTGCAGTACGGCACCCCCGTCATGGCCGCGACCGACGGCACCGTCCGCACCCAGTGGAACCCCGCCTACGGCAACATGGCGATCGTGACCGGCGCCAACGGCACCGAGACCTGGTACTGCCACCTCAGCAGCACCAAGATCCGCTGGGGGCAGGTCAAGGCCGGGGACGTCATCGCCTACTCCGGCAACTCCGGCAACTCCACCGGCCCGCACCTCCACTTCGAGGTCCGGCCCGGCGGCGGCTCCGCGATCGACCCGGTGGCCTGGTTCCTCAGCAAGGGCCTCGACCCCACGGGCTGACCCCCACGTCGTACGCGAGGAGGGCCCGGTCCGTCGGACCGGGCCCTCCTCGCGTCCCGCGCGCCTACAGCTTCTCGACCGGCGCGTACCGCAGCAGCAGCCGCTTCGGCTTCTCGTCGCCGAAGTCGATCGTCGCCTGGGCGTCCGAACCGCCGCCCGTCACCGCCAGGACCGTGCCCAGACCGAACTGGTCGTGGGTGACCCGGTCGCCGATCGCCAGCGAGACCACCGGCTTCTCCGCCCCGCCCGCGCGGCGCGTCGCGAAACCGGACGGGCCGGAGCGGGCGCGCGACGAGGAGAGCGAGGACGTCAGCGAGGAGGTGATCCCGGAGGTCGGACCGGCCGGCTTCGCCACCGGACCCGTCCGCTTCCACTCCAGGTACGCGGGCGGGATCTCCTCCAGGAAGCGGGAGGCCGGGTTGTACGAGGGCTGGCCCCAGGCGCTGCGCATCGACGAGCGCGTCAGGTAGAGCCGCTCGCGGGCGCGGGTGATGCCCACGTACGCCAGGCGCCGCTCCTCCTCCAGTTCCTTCGTCTGGCCGAGGGCGCGCATGTGCGGGAAGACGCCGTCCTCCATGCCGGTGAGGAAGACCACCGGGAACTCCAGGCCCTTCGCGGTGTGCAGGGTCATCAGCGTGATGACGCCGGCGCCCTCCTCGTCCTCGTCCGGGATCTGGTCGGAGTCGGCGACCAGCGCCACCTTCTCCAGGAACTCGGCGAGCGTCCCCGCGCCCTCCTCCTCGCCGCGCTCCTGCTCGAACTCCAGCGCCACGGCGGCGAGTTCCTGAAGGTTCTCGATCCGGGTCTCGTCCTGCGGATCGGTCGAGGCCTGGAGCTCGGCGAGGTAGCCGGTGCGCTCCAGGACGGCCTCCAGGACGACGGCGGGGCCCGCGCCGGACTCGGCGATGGTGCGCAGCTCGTCCATGAGGGTGTTGAACCGCTTGACCGCGTTGGCCGAGCGGGCGGCCATGCCGTACGCCTCGTCGACCCGCTTGAGGGCCTGCGGGAAGGTGATCTTCTCGCGCAGCGAGAGGGCGTCGATCATCGCCTCGGCGCGCTCGCCGATGCCGCGCTTGGGCACGTTGAGGATGCGGCGCAGCGGCACGTTGTCCTCGGGGTTGGCGAGGACGCGCAGGTAGGCGAGGACGTCCCGGACCTCCTTGCGCTCGTAGAAGCGCACGCCGCCGACGACCTTGTAGGGCAGGCCGACGCGGATGAAGATCTCCTCGAAGACACGGGACTGGGCGTTGGTCCGGTAGAAGACGGCGACGTCGCCCGCCTTCGCGTCGCCCGCGTCCGTCAGCCGGTCGATCTCGTCGGCGACGAACTGCGCCTCGTCGTGCTCGGTGTCCGCGACGTAGCCGGTGATCTGCGATCCCGCGCCGGCGTTGGTCCACAGGTTCTTGGGGCGCCGCGACTCGTTGCGCTCGATGACGGCGTTGGCCGCGGAGAGGATCGTCTGGGTGGAGCGGTAGTTCTGCTCCAGCAGGATCGTGGTGGCGTCCGGGTAGTCCTCCTCGAACTGGAGGATGTTGCGGATGGTCGCGCCGCGGAAGGCGTAGATCGACTGGTCGGCGTCGCCGACGACGCACAGCTCGGCCGGGCCGAGGTCCTCGTAGCCGGTGCCGACCAGCTCGCGGACGAGGGTGTACTGGGCGTGGTTGGTGTCCTGGTACTCGTCGACGAGGACGTGCCGGAAGCGGCGGCGGTAGTGCTCGGCGACGTCCGGGAACGCCTGGAGCAGGTGGACCGTCGTCATGATGATGTCGTCGAAGTCCAGCGCGTTCGCCTCGCGCAGGCGCGCCTGGTACATCCGGTACGCCTCGGCGAGCGTCTTCTCGAAGCCGTCGGCGGCCTGGTCGGCGAAGGACTCCTCGTCGATCAGCTCGTTCTTCAGGTTGGAGATCTTGGCGCTGAAGGACTTCGGCGGGAACTTCTTCGGGTCGAGGTCCAGGTCGCGGCAGACCAGCGCCATCAGGCGCTTGGAGTCGGCGGCGTCGTAGATCGAGAAGGAGGAGGTGAAGCCGAGCCTCTTCGACTCGCGGCGCAGGATGCGGACGCACGCGCTGTGGAAGGTCATGACCCACATCGCGTTCGCGCGCGGGCCGACCAGCTGCTCGACGCGCTCCTTCATCTCGCCGGCGGCCTTGTTGGTGAAGGTGATCGCCAGTATCTGGCCCGGGTGCACGTGCCGGGTGCCCAGGAGGTGGGCGATGCGGTGGGTGAGGACCCGGGTCTTGCCGGAGCCGGCGCCCGCCACGATGAGCAGCGGGGTGTCGGTGTGGACGACGGCGGCGCGCTGCTGCTCGTTCAGCCCGTCCAGCAGGGCGGCCGGGTCCACGGCGGGGCGGTGGGCGCCGTCGCGGTAGTACGGGTCGCGGGGCGGGGGCGCGTCGAAGTGCTCCCCGAACAGGTCGTGCGGGACCTCCTCCGCGGCCGGGGCGCCGTGCGCGTCGTCCTCGGGAGGGGGCGGGGCGTCCTCCGGGGAGTGGGACTGGAGGCCGGCCAGGAAGCTGTCGTCAAAGAGGCTGCTCATCGCCTCACGAGTCTAGGACGCCGCGCCGACAACCGGGCCCGACTTCTGCGTCCTCCCGGTGTGAGCACGCACACCGGGAGGCCGGGGGACGGGTCCCGGGGCGTCCGGGGCCTGGCTCCAAAGGGCCCCGGGGCTCAGACCCAGAGGGTGGCGATGAAGATGTTCGCCATGGTCAGGCCGCCGACGGCGCCGAAGAGGGACTTGTCGGCCGTCTCGTCGTCGCGCTTGACGTAGACGATCCCGAGGATCACCACGAGGATCGCCAGCTTGATGCCGATCTTGACGTTGTTGACCGTCTGGTCGTCGGCCTGGTTCAGGCCGACGAGCGCGACGCCGGTGACCAGCATGGTCAGCGCGCCGTGCAGCATGGCCGGGTTGAAGCGGGCCGTGCCGGCGCCTATCGCCTTCATCTGGGTGAGGAATCCGCCCAGGAGGGAGGCGATGCCGATGATGTGGAGCGCGACGAAGACATTGATGAGGACGTCCATGGGGCGGAGCCTAACCGGGGCCTTAGCACCGCTTTCCGACCGGGTCCACCCACTCCCCCGCTTCGGTCGCGCGCTCCACGGAATCCATCCCCGACCGCCCCTCCGGGCGACACCGAACGGTCCCTGGGCGTCATCCGGCGCCAATAGCGGTCATCCCGCCGCCGGGGCGTGACCCCCGGGGCTAGCGTCCTGCCCCAGGTGGTCGGCTCCCCACCCCGCCGGTCGCCCGGCGGTGCCGGCCGCCCCCGCCGGAGAACCCCGGCGGCGGCCCGTCTCCCCTGTGCGGTCCGCCGCCGGCCCCGGCCGGCACCGTCCCCCACAGGCAGAGGATGTGACCCGCCCTCGTGGCAGCTCACCGAAAACCCAGGCCGTCCCCGTTCGGCCGCCCCGCGGCCCGCACGGCCGCCACGCTCGCCCTGGCCTCGGCCGCAGGCGCCACCCTCTTCGAGGGGTCGGGGCACGCCGACCCGGCCCGCCCCGACCGCACCCCCGCCCAGGTCAGGGCCGAGATCGACCGGCTGTACCAGGAGGCGGAGGCGGCCACCGAGCGCTACAACGGCGCGAAGGAGCAGGCCACCGCGGCCCGCACCTCCTTCGACGCACTCCGCGACGAGGCCGCCCGCCGCACCGAGCGGCTCAACACCGCCCGCCGGAGCCTCGGAGCCGTCGCCACCGCCCAGTACCGCTCCGGCGGGCTCGACCCCGCCGTTCAGCTCGCCCTCACCTCGGACCCCGACCAGTACCTCCGGCGGGCCGCCCTCGCCGAGAAGGCCGGCGACCGGCAGGCCGCCACGGTCACCGCGGTACGCCGGGAGCTCGCCGCCCTCGCCCAGCTGCGCGCGGAGTCCGCCGGCCGGCTCACGGCGCTGCGCGGCCACGAGACCGAACTGCGTCGCCAGAAGGCCACCGTCCTCGGCAGGCTCACCGCCGCCCGCGAACTCCTCGCCCGGCTCACCGCCGAGGAGCGCGCCCGCTACGAGGCGGCCGTCGCCGCCCGCTCGGGCCCGTCCGCCCCGACGTACGCCACGGCCCGCCCCGGCACCCCGGGCACCCCCGGCACCGGCACCACCGCCCCGGCCGCCCGCGCGGACCGCGCCTCCGGCGACCGGCTCCCGGTGACCGCCGCCACCAGCCACGCCTCGGCGGCCCTCTCCTTCGCCCGCGCCCAGATCGGCAAGCCGTACATCTGGGGCGCCACCGGCCCCGCCGGGTACGACTGCTCCGGGCTCACCCAGGCCGCCTGGCGCGCCGCCGGCGTCTCCCTGCCGCGCACCACGTACACCCAGATCAACGCCGGGCGCCGGGTCTCCCGCTCCGAGCTGGCCCCGGGCGACCTCGTCTTCTTCTACTCCGGGATCAGCCACGTGGGCCTCTACATCGGCGGCGGCCAGATGATCCACGCACCCCGGCCGGGCGCTCCGATCCGGATTGCCCCCATCGACGAAATGCCCTTCGCGGGCGCCACCCGCGTCGCCTGAGCATGTGCCGATCCAGCCCCCAGCCCCCAGTTCCCGGGGTCGGGAGCGGGGTCGGCCCTGAGGCCGGGATCGGCCCCGGGGTCGGGACCGGGGACGGGCCCAGGGCCGGGATCGGGTCAGGGCCGGTGCCGGGGTCTCACCCGTGGCGGCTCAGACCAGACGGCGGGCGGTGGCCCAGCGGGTCAGCTCGTGCCGGTTGGAGAGCTGGAGCTTGCGGAGCACCGCGGAGACGTGCGACTCGACGGTCTTCACCGAGATGTAGAGCTGCTTGGCGACCTCCTTGTACGCGTACCCGCGGGCGATCAGCCGGAGCACCTCGCGCTCCCGCTGGGTCAGCCGGTCCAGGTCCTCGTCGACCGGCGGCGCGTCGGTGGAGGCGAAGGCGTCCAGGACGAAGCCGGCCAGCCGCGGGGAGAACACGGCGTCGCCCTCCTGGACCCGGAAGATCGAGTCCACCAGGTCGTCACCGGTGATCGTCTTGGTGACATAGCCGCGGGCACCGCCCCGGATCACCCCGATCACGTCCTCCGCCGCGTCGGAGACGGAGAGCGCGAGGAAGCGCACCGGGTCCTCGGCCGCGGCCATCAGCCCGGCGCAGCGGCGCAGCACCTCGACCCCGCCGCCGCCCGGCAGGTGGACGTCGAGCAGCACGACCTCCGGCCTGGTCGCGGTGATCACGGTGACGGCCTGGTCGACGTCGGCGGCCTCGCCGACGACCTCGACCCCGGTGATCTCGGTCCGGCCGATCTCGGCCTGCACCCCCGTGCGGAACATGCGGTGGTCGTCGACGAGGACGACCCGCACCCGGCGCCCGGGTCCGTCCGCCGTGCCGCCCGTGCCCGGCTCCGTCGCCCCGCCGGCCCCGGTCGTCGCCCCGGTCTCGTCGCTCATCCGTCCGCCCTCTCCATCTCCAGCTCGACTTCGGTGCCCCCGCCAGGTACGGCCCGGAGTCGGGCCGTACCGCCGTTGCGCTGCATCCGGCCGATGATCGATTCTCGTACGCCCATTCTGTCCTCGGGGACCTCGTCCAGGTCGAATCCGGGGCCCCGGTCGCGCACCGAGACGAACACCGTGCGCCCCTCCACCTCGGCGTACACCTGCACGGCCCCGCCCTCGCCACCGTACTTCGCGGCGTTAACCATCGCCTCGCGCGCGGCCTGCATCTGCGCGGTCAGCTTCTCGTCGAGGGGGCAGTCGCCGACGACGACGACCTCCAGCGGCACGCCGTGCTTGTCCTCGACCTCGGCGGCTGCCCGCTTCACGGCCTCGGCGAGGGTCTCCGGCTCCTCGTCCTTGCCGGTGCCCTCCGGCTTGTACAGCCAGTTCCGCAGCTCGCGCTCCTGGGCGCGGGCGAGCCGGCGGACCTCGCCGGCGTCGTCGGCGTTGCGCTGGATCAGGGTGAGGGTGTGGAGCACGGAGTCGTGGACGTGGGCGGCGACCTCGGCCCGCTCCTGGGCACGGATCCGCAGGGTCCGCTCGGCGGTGAGGTCCTGCGACATCCGTATCAGCCACGGACCGGCGAGCAGCGCTATGCCGGTGAGGACGGCGACGGAGGCGGTCAGCGCGGTGCCGATCTGGGCGACCGAGCCGCGCACGACGACGAAGACGGCGAGGCCGGTGCCGACCAGGGCCACCCCGACGAGCCCGCGCAGCAGGTGGAAGCCGCGCCCGTGCTTGACCGGCCGGCCCTTCCAGGTCTCGGCGCGGGCGTTGTCGGCCTGGCGCCAGACCAGGACGACGCCGACGCCGATGAGCAGCGTCGGCCACACGTATCGGCCGGTCTCGCCGTCGATCCGCAGGTTCGCGATGAAGATCGCGGCGCCGATCGCGAGGGCGATGAGGGCGAGGATCTGTCCTCGGTCCGGCTTGCGGAGGCGGCGTCTGCCGTCCTCGGTGGTCTCGAAGACGGGGCGGGGCTCGGCCCGGCCGCCGACGCCGAGCGGGACGACGATCCAGAAGACCGCGTAGAGCAGCAGTCCGAGGCCCTCGGTGAGGACGAGCACCGCGAAGACCGCGCGCACCCAGGCGACGGGCAGACCGAGGTGTCCGGCGAGACCGCGGGCGACACCGCCGAGCCACCGCCCGTCGGCGCTCCGGTAGAGCCTGCGCACGGGCGGTTCGTCGAGGTCGGTGACGCGAGCGGTTGCGGACATGCACCGATCGTCACACGTCCGGCCCTCCCGGGACATCAGGGTCCGCCCTGACTTCGACCCCGGGTTCGCGTCGGGGTCGTCGGGCCGTCGAATATCAGGGTCGCGCCAGGGTCGGTCCCGGTGCCGTGCGAGGGCCACGGGCGGTCACCATGGACGCATGAAGAGTTCGACGCCTCCGCGGCCCGCGGAGCACCAGACCCCGCCGGCGGCCGAGGACGCCCCCGCAGCCCACCTGCGCCGCTCGCGCACGAGTCGGGTGGTCGGGGGGGTCTGCGGCGGTCTCGGCCGGCACTTCGACATGGACCCGGTGATCTTCCGGATCGTGCTGTCGGTGCTGGCCGTGACGGGCGGGATCGGGCTGATCTTCTACGGATTCGCCTGGCTGCTGATCCCGCTCGCGGGCGAGGAGGAGAGCGAGGCGCGGCGGCTGTTGATCGGCCGGGTGTCGGGTGCGGCGCTCGCGGCGATACTCATGGCGCTGGTGGGCTGTGGGATCTTCCTCTCGATGCTGCGCACGGGCTCGCTGGTGGGCTTCGCGGTGCTGCTGTCGCTGGTGACGGCCGGTGCCGCGTACTGGTCGCAGCGGCGGCACCTCGGCGAGGGGGAGGCCGAGGGCGATCCCGAGGTGAAGCCGAAGGCGCCGCACGTGCGGGTCCCGGTGCCACCGGAGGCGAAGGCGCCGCCGCTGACACCCCTGGAGAACCAGATGAGTTCGTGGTGGCGCGATCCCATCGTGAAGGACGGTTCGACCGGCAAGGTGGCCTTCGGCTACATGTGGGGGCCGCACGGGCTCGTCGACGCGGAGGGCCGGGTCGGCGGCGAGGTGCCGAAGCCCGGGAGGCAGTGGGGCGCGCCGGCCGATCCGGCCCGCCCGGAGCCGTCGGTGCGGCGCAGCCCGTACTCGATCGCCGGACTCGTCCATCTGCTCGCGCTGGCCGCGGCGGTCACGGGTACGGCCCTGACGTGGGATTCGCAGCCGCTGGGCACCAGTCTGGCGACGGGGCTGGCGGCCGCGCTGGCCGTGTTCGGTCTGGGGCTCGTCGTCAGCAGCTTCCTGGGCCGCACCGGGTTCGGCACGATCTTCCAGACGGTGGTGACGACGGCGCTGCTGGTCGGCGCGATCGCCCTGCCGGACCGGATCACCACGGACTGGTCGCGCGAGACGTGGACGCCGGCGACGGTGGCCGCCGTGGAGGCGCGGTACGACCTGGGTGCGGGGGTCGGGACGCTGGATCTGTCCAAGCTGTCGGTGCCGGAGGGGACGACGGTGACGACGGCGGTCGACGTGGGCGCGGGAAAGCTGGAGGTGGTCGTGCCGCAGGACGTGGTCGTGAAGGTGCACGCGCAGGTGGGGCTCGGCGATCTCCAGCTGCCCGGGCAGGCGCCCGACGACATCGACATCGCCCCGGACCGCGACGAGACGCGGACGCTGAACCCGCCCGCCGGCACGGATCCGGCGGGGACCCTGGACCTCTCGCTGGAGGTCGGTCTCGGACAGGTGGAGGTCACCCGTGCTGCTTCATGAGTTCCGTCCGGGCCGGCTGGTCGTCGGTGTGGCCGCTCTCGGCCTGGCCGCCGCCTACGGCGGGGACCTCGCCGGCTGGTGGTCGGTGGGGTGGTGGCTGGCGATCCCGGTGATGTGCGGAGGGCTGGGGGTGGCCGGTCTGGTGACCTGGGTCGCCTACGGCATCCGGCGGCGTTCGGCGAGGAGCCGGTCGGCGGAGAGCACCGGCGCCCCGGCGAGCAGCAGTGGCAGCCAGGCCATGAGATAGGCGAGGTCGTTGCCCAGGTAGTAGGGGCTCACCTGCCAGCTCACGGTGAGCCAGAGACTGAGCGAGAGGAGGGCTCCTCCGAGGGCGGCCACCCGGGCGAAGAGTCCGAGGAGGGTGCCGAGGCCGACGGCGAGTTCACCCAGGGCGATGGCGTAGCCGAAGGCGGTGGGGTTGTTGAGGGCGAGGTCGACGAGCCAGGGGACGGCGGAGGAGTCGCGGACGCCCCGCATGGTCTCGCCGATGGAGCCGGACCCGGTGTCGGCGAGGAAGGCCGGATCGGTGAGTTTGTCGAGGCCGGCGTAGACGAAGGTGACGCCGAGGAAGATCCGGAGGGGCAGGAGGGCGTAGCGGGAGGCGGTGGCCCTCCACCCATCCAGGCGGCCGCGCGGGGCGGTTCCGCCGGTGCGGCCCGGATACTCGCTCATGATCCCTCACCTCTCCACACCCCGTACGACTGTTCGCGGATCGATTGTCTCCGCTTGTTCTGTGAACGGACACAGGAGGAGGGGATTCGGGTGTTCAGTCGGCGACGTCGATCGTGACGCGGTTGGTCTCGAATCCGGCGGCGGTGACGACGGAGACCTCGACCCGGCCGGGCTCGACGTCGGCGGGGAGGGGGACGGTCAGCACGGTGTCGGTGGGGTTGGCGAAGCCGCCGGGGACCGGGACCAGGGGCACGTGGGCGTGGACGGGGCCGATGCGGACCACGAGCCGGGTGAGGGGGTCGGGGGCGGCGGCGCCGGGCGGGACGAAGCCGATGCCGCGGATCTCGATGTCGTCGCCGGTGCGGATGGGGGCGTCGAGGTCGCCGGCCTCCCGGGCGCGGACCACGGCGTGGACGGCGGGCCGGCCGCCCTCGGTGCACTTCGCGGCGAGGTGCCAGGCGGCGGAGACGGCGACGAGGAGGGCGAGGGACCAGGGCAGCGAGGGGAGGCGCGCGGGGTCCGCGGTGAGCCGGACGGCGGCGAAGGCGAGGACGGCGCCGGAGACGAGGACGTACTGGACGTCGGCGAGATCGGCGCGGCCGTTGTCGTCGCAGAGGAGGTCGGCGGCGCGGGGCCGGTCGGCGCGGACCTTCTGGAGCCGGAGGGCGGCGATCCGGGTGGAGACGACGAGCCGGGCGGTGACGGCGACGGCCGAGACGAGGGCGAGGACGGTGACGAGGCCGGCGGCGCCGGAGAGACCGAAGGCGGTGGCCGTGAGCGAGCGGAAGGTGAGGAAGAGGAGAACGTAGCAGAGGAAGAGGAGCCAGGCGGCGGCCACGGCGCGGGTGGTGGAGAGCCGGTTGTCCTCGCCGGTGAGGGCGGCGAGGAGGCCGCCTCGGGCGCGGTGGGCGTGGGCGGCGGCGGTGAGCGGCACGGCGAGGAGGAGGGCGGTGCAGAGGCCGGCGGTGCGGGCGGGGGTCCAGCCGGTGCCGAGGGCGGTGAGGGCCTGGCCCAGCAGGAGGGCGAGGACGGCGGCCCAGACGGCGGCGAGACTGCCGGTGCGGACGCGGGCGAGCCACGCGAGTCCGGCCTCCCGGCCGTGGGCGCTGACCGCGCGGGCGGACTGGGCGAGTTCGTCGGAGACCCACTGGCGGGCGGCGACCGGCGAGTGGGCGACGGCGGCGGGGACGCCGTGGCCGGCGGCGAGTTCCTCGCGGCGGGCGAGGAAGGCGGCGACGGCCCGGCGGTGGCCGGTCTCGCCGCAGTGGGCGCAGCCGGCGCAGGCCGTCGGATGCTCGCCGGCGCCGTGGCGCCCGCCGTACTGTCTCGCCTCTTGGATCGCCACGGTGCTGTCACTTTCCGAGTCCGAGGTTCCGAGCTCAACCTGCCGCTGATTCCTCGGAATTGTTCCGCACCGAGGGTGCTCGCGAGGGCCGCGTGCGCCCCGCCGGAGAGTGATTGCCGCGCCATCGCATTGACGTACAGAAGGGTGAAGCGATGGTGTTACGACAGGAGTTCGGGCTCCGCTCGGCTGATCCTGCGCCAGAGGGGCTGGTAGTTGATCCAGGCGACGAGGTCGCTGCCGAGCTGCTCGCGGGTGGCGACGGCGTCCTTGTGATCGATGAGGACGGGCTTGCCGGCGGCGCGGGCGGCGAGCTGGATGCGGGCGCTGCGGTCCATGGCGATGAACCACCAGGCGGCCGCGTCGACGGAGGAGCCGACGGTGAGCAGGCCGTGGTTGCGCAGGACGATGCCCTTGAAGGGACCGAGGGCGACCGCGACGCGGCGGGCCTCCTCGGCGTCGACGGTGACGCCGGTGTAGGCGTCGTAGAGGGCGTGATCCTGGTAGAAGGCGCAGGCTTCCTGGGTGAGCGGGTCGAGGAGTTCACCGAGGGCGGCGAGCGCCCGCCCGTGGGTGGAGTGGGTGTGGGCGACGGCGACGGCGTCGGGGCGGGCGCGGTGGATCTGGGCGTGGACGGTGAAGGCGGCCTGGTTGACGTGCTGGCCGCCGAAGACGACCTGGCCGTCCCCGTTGGCGAGGACGAGGTCGCTCGCGGTGAGGTCGCCGAAGGGGGCGCCGAAGGGGTTCACCCAGTAGCAGTCGTCGTACTCCGGATCGCGGACGGTGATGTGGCCGGAGACGCCCTCCTCGTACCCGAGCCGCCCGAAGAGCCGGAGCGCGCCGGCGAGCCGCTGCTTGCGGTGGGCGCGTTCCTCCTCGGCCGTCGCGTGGACGGGCGGCATGGCGAAGTGGAGCCGGTCGAGGGGGACGGGGGCCGGTATCTCGGTCATGCGCCGGAAGGTAACGCCCGGCCGGTCAAGTCACCAGAGTCCGGACGGGATCACGCCGAAGCCGCCGCACCCCTGGACGGGGGACGGCGGCTTCGGCGGCGTACGGGAGGGTCACTGCCCTCGGGGGTCACCCCGCTCGGGGCCACTCTCCCTCGACGGGCACTCCCCCGGGAGTCACCCCCGTCGAGGGTCGCTCCCGCTCAGGGGGCGCTCCTACTCAGGGGGCGCTCCTACTCAGGGGGCGCTCCCACTCAGGGGTCACCCCTGTCGGGGTGACACCCGTCGGGGGTGACGCCCGTCGGGGGTCACTCCCACTCGATGGTGCCCGGGGGCTTGCTGGTGACGTCGAGGACGACGCGGTTGACGTCGGCGACCTCGTTAGTGATGCGGGTCGAGATCTTGGCGAGCACGTCGTACGGCAGGCGCGACCAGTCGGCCGTCATGGCGTCCTCGGAGGAGACCGGGCGCAGGACGATCGGGTGGCCGTAGGTGCGGCCGTCGCCCTGGACGCCGACGGAGCGGACATCGGCGAGCAGCACGACCGGGCACTGCCAGATCTCGCGGTCGAGGCCGGCGGCGGTCAGCTCCTCGCGGGCGATCGCGTCGGCGTCGCGGAGCAGATCCAGGCGCTCCTTGGTGACCTCGCCGACGATGCGGATGCCGAGGCCGGGGCCGGGGAAGGGCTGGCGCTGGACGATCTCCTCCGGCAGGCCGAGCTCCTGGCCGACCATGCGGACCTCGTCCTTGAAGAGCTGGCGCAGCGGCTCGACGAGCTCGAACTCGATGTCGTCGGGGAGGCCGCCCACGTTGTGGTGGGACTTGATGTTGGCCGTGCCGGTGCCGCCGCCGGACTCGACGATGTCCGGGTAGAGGGTGCCCTGCACGAGGAAGGCGACCTCGGGGCCCTCCTCCTGGAGGATCTCCAGCTGCGCCTGCTCGAAGACGCGGATGAACTCACGGCCGATGATCTTGCGCTTGGTCTCCGGGTCGGAGACGCCGGCGAGGGCGGTGAGGAAACGCTCCTGCGCGTCGACGACGACCAGGCGGGCGCCGGTGGCGGCGACGAAGTCCTTCTCGACCTGCTCGGTCTCGCCCTTGCGCATCAGGCCGTGGTCGACGTAGACGCAGGTGAGCTGGGAGCCGATGGCGCGCTGGACGAGGGCGGCGGCCACGGCGGAGTCGACGCCGCCGGAGAGGCCGCAGATGGCGCGCTTGTCGCCGACCTGGGCGCGGATGGCCGCGACCTGCTCCTCGATCACGTTGCCGGTGGTCCAGGTGGGCTGGATGCCGGCGCCGCGGTAGAGGAAGTGCTCCAGGATCTGCTGGCCGTGCGTGGAGTGCAGCACCTCGGGGTGGTACTGAACGCCGTAGAGCTTCTTCTCGTCGTTCTCGAAGGCGGCGACCGGGACCACGTCGGTGGAGGCGGTGACGCTGAAGCCCTCGGGGGCGGCGGAGCAGGCGTCGCCGTGCGACATCCAGACGGACTGTTCGACCGGGGTGCCCTCGAAGAGGGTGGAGCCGGCCCTGGAGACGTGCAGCGGGGTCCGGCCGTACTCGCGGGCGCCCGTGTTGTCGACGGTGCCGCCGAGGGTCGTCGCCATCAGCTGGAAGCCGTAGCACATGCCGAAGACGGGGACGCCGGCCTCGAAGAGGGCGCGGTCGAGGCGCGGGGCGCCTTCGGCGTACACGGAGGACGGGCCGCCGGAGAGGATGATCGCCTTCGGGTTCTTGGCCAGCATCTCGGCCACCGGCATGGTGGACGGGACGATCTCGCTGTAGACCCGCGCCTCGCGGACGCGACGGGCGATGAGCTGGGCGTACTGGGCGCCGAAGTCGACAACGAGGACTACGTCCGGGTTGGTGACGTCGGGCGCGGCAGCGGGGGACGCTGATGACACTACGGCGGCCTTCCGGCGGTAGGAGGTTCCCGAAGGAGGGGTGCTGTTTGTCGATTCTACCGGCGAGCGCGTGACGCTTTTCGTCTCACCATCCGAACCCGGGTGGCCTTCGTCTCACCATCCGGGCCCGGCTTGCCCCGGGGCGGAGCGCGGGGTCCATACTGGGCGCCATGCGCAAGCACTCGACCTTCCTGTTTACCTATGGCAACCGGCCCACCGGCTGCCATGGTCGTGCTGCTTGAGCAACTGACAAGCGACTTCCCAGGCGCCCCGGGCCGACAAGGCCCGGGGCGTCTGGCGTTTCCCGGGCCGTGCCGATCCGGGGCCTCCACACCACCAGGAGCCCCGCATGACCACGAAGACCCTCACCGAGGAGACCGGCGCCCGCACGGACGAGGCGGCCTCGCTGATCGGCGACGCCCGCGAGCGGATCGACGCGCTGGACGACCGGATCATCGGCCTCATCCAGGAGCGGGTGGCGATCTCGGCGGTGATCCAGGAAGCCCGGATCTCCTCCGGCGGCCGGCGGGTGAACCTGGCGCGCGAGATGGACGTGCTCGCCCACTACCGGGACGCGCTGGGCAAGCCGGGTACGGCGCTGGCGATGACGATGCTGGAGCTGTGCCGCGGCCGGATCTGACGCCGCCCGCCGCCGGCGAGGGCGCCCCGGCCGATCCGAAGCCCACCGCCGACGGGTGCACCAGCCGCCTCCGAGGGGCCGTTCCGGAGGGCCGCGCCGGGACGCCCGGCCCGAGCGGGACGCGTCGGAGTGGGTTCCCGCACCCGAGTTCGGTGCCGGTCTCACCCGTACGGCGCGTGACCGGCGCCCGCCGGGCTTCGTTGAGCGGGGTGTCCGTGCCAGCCAGGGGCGGGCCCGTAGAAACCACGCGTGGCTTCGCTGGGGCGTGTGACGTGCTTCTGGCACGTCGTGGGACCTCGCTCCAGCGCGCGTGACCGGACGGCAGGGGACAGCAGCCCGGTCACCCAGAAAGGGCGGTCGGTCCCGGGGACGCTCGGGACCGACCGCAACCGGCTCACCGGTCGCGGCCTCCGCGGCCCGCACCCCTCCCCCGTCCCCGTCCCCTCCCGTGTCCCTCCCCCTCTCCCCGACTTCTCCCCCCGACGCGGCGCGACCCCCCGGCGCCGCTCCGGTCGGCACCGCCGCTGCCCTGACACCGGTGCCGACCCAGGGCCCGTGCCGCGACCGGAATCGCGGCACGGGCCCTTCGTCATACCCCTCCACCCTATGTGACGCGCGTCACACAAAGATCCCGTGCAACGCCTACAACCAAAGACGGGGGCCGGTGGTCATCTATGCAGCAACACCGAAAAGCCGGAAGGGCGCTGCACTCGGAGGGGGGTGCAGCGCCCTTTCCGTGTCCACGGACGGACGTGAGTGACGCCCGGAGACACGGGCGCTCGGCGACACGGACAGCCGTTACCGGCAGGCGTCAGGACACGTTCTTCGGCGGGACGGCCGGGATGCCGAGGAAGGGCAGCCGCAGGGCGCCGAACGCCTCGGCCGGGACCGCGGGGGACTTCGGCTCGACCGCCGCCACGCGCGCGTACACCTCGCCCTGGCGGGGCCGCGGGTCCTCCTCGCCCTTGTTCGGCCAGAAGGACATGGCCCGCTCGGCCTGGGCGGTGATCGTCAGCGACGGGTTCACCCCGAGGTTGGCGGAGACCGCGGCGCCGTCCACGACCGAGATGCCGGGGTGGCCGTAGAGCCGGTGGTACGGGTCGATGACGCCGGACCCCGCGTCGGCGCCGATCGGGCAGCCGCCGAGGAAGTGCGCGGTGAGCGGGGTGCCCATCAGCTCACCCACGTTGGAGCCGGCGAAGCCGTTGATCTCCTCGGCGAGCAGGGAGGCCGCCCGGGTCGCCGCCTCGATCTGGGTCGGGTTCGGCGCTCCGTGGCCCTGCTTGGCGGTGAGCAGGCCCTTCCCGACGCCGCCGGGCTTGCGGTAGGTCGTCAGCGAGTTGTCGAGGGACTGCATGACGAGGCCGATGATGGTCTTCTCGGACCAGCGCCGGTTGGAGAGCGCGCGGAGCGCGAGCACGGGGTGGCGGGCCATGTTGAGGAGCCATCCGCGGACCCGGTGGGCGCCGTAGGGGACCTGGAGGACGGTCAGCCCGCCCATCGAGTTGGACCCCTTGCCGTACCGGACCGGCTCGATGTGGGTGTGCTCGTCGGGGTGGACGGACGAGGTGATGGCGACGCCGCGGGTGAAGTCGGCCCGCTTCGCGCCGTGCCTGCCGCGGTAGCGGCGGTCGGTGGTCTGGGCGCCGACCAGGCCCTCGGAGTTGGTCCGGGTCAGCTCGCCGAGCCGGTCGGAGATCCGGGGCAGCAGCCCGGTGTCCTTCATCCGGTGGAGCAGGGTCTGGGTGCCGTAGGTGCCGGCGGCGACGACCACCCGGGGGGCGGTGAAGGTGCGGCCCCGGCCCTTCCTGCGGTCGTCGGTGGGGAGGGTCTTCACGGCGTAGCCGCCGCGCGAGTCCTCGGTGACGGCGACGACGGAGGTCATCGGGTGGACGACGGCGCCGGCCTTCTCCGCGAGATACAGGTAGTTCTCGTTGAGCGTGTTCTTGGCGCCGTGGCGGCAGCCGGTCATGCACTCGCCGCACTCGGTGCACGCCTTGCGCGAGGGGCCCACCCCGCCGAAGAACGGGTCGGAGACCTCCGCGCCCGGCTTCCCCGTCGCCTTGCCGTCGGCGTCCCGGCCGTCACCGAAGAAGACGCCGACCGGCGCCATGTGGAAGGTGTCGCCGATGCCCATGGCCTGGGCGGCGGCCTTCAGATGCACGTCGGAGGGGGTCATCGTCGGGTTCAGCCGGACGCCCAGCATCCGCTTCGCCTGGTCGTAGTACGGGGCGAGCTCGGCCCGCCAGTCGGTGATGTCCTTCCACTGCGGGTCGTCGAAGAACGGCGCGAGCGGCTCGTAGAGCGTGTTCGCGTAGTTGAGGGAGCCGCCGCCGACACCCGCGCCGGCCAGCACCATCACGTTGCCGAGGAGGTGGATGCGCTGGATCCCGTAGAGCCCGAGGGTGGGGGCCCACAGGAAGTTCCTCAGGTCCCAGGAGTTCTTCGGCAGGGTCTCCCGGGTGAAGCGGCGGCCCGCCTCCAGGACGCCGACCCGGTACCCCTTCTCGGTGAGCCGGAGGGCGGTGACCGAACCGCCGAAGCCGGAGCCGACCACGAGGACGTCGTAGTCGTACGAGCCTTCGTCGTCCTGATTTCGGGCAGGGGGGACCGCGGTCATGGCTCTCCTCGCAGAACCTCGTAAGGGAAGGACGGGAACGGGCGGGGCGCGCGGGCCGCGCGTCAGCTCAGGCGCAGGGCCTTGAGCGCCCTCAGGGAGAGGGTCATCACCTTCGCGTACGTCTCGTCGTCCATCCCGAAGGAGGGCGCGAGCGGCATCAGGCGCTGCTGGGCGACGGTCTGGGCCTCGGTGTACTTGAGGATGCCCTCGGAGCCGTGGCGGCGGCCGAGACCCGAGTCCTTCATGCCGCCCATCGGGGCGCGGACGCTGCCGTACGCGGGCGAGTACCCCTCGTTGATGTTGACCGTGCCGGTGCGCAGCCGGGCGGCGACGGCGTGGCCCCGGCGCGCGTCCTTGGTCCAGACGGAGGAGTTGAGGCCGTACGGGGTGGCGTTGGCGCGGTCGACGACCTCGTCCTCGTCGGTGAAGCGGTAGATCGAGACGACCGGGCCGAAGGTCTCCTCGGCGCACACGGACATCGGGGCCTCGACGCCTTCGAGGATGGTCGGCTCGTAGAAGAGCGGGCCGATGTCGGGGCGGGCGACGCCGCCGGTGACGAGCCGGGCGCCCTTGGCGACGGCCTCGTCGACGTGCCGGACGACGGTCTCCAGCTGGCGCTCGCCGACGAGGGAGCCCATGTCGGAGCCGTACGCGAGGGAGTTGCCGAGCCGCATGGCCTTGGTGCGGGCGGCGAAGCGCTCGACGAAGGCGTCGGCGATCGACTCGTGGACGTACAGGCGCTCGATGGAGATGCAGAGCTGGCCGGCGGAGGAGAAGCAGGCGCGGGCGGCGCCGGCGGCGGCCTTCTCGATGTCGGCGTCCTCCAGCACCAGCATGGCGTTCTTGCCGCCGAGTTCGAGGGTGACGCCGACGAGGCGGGCGGCGGCGCCCTGGGCGATCTCCCGGCCGGTGCGGGTGGAGCCGGTGAAGGAGACGTAGTCGGCGTGGCGGACGACCTCGGGGCCGACGACCGGGCCCTCGCCGAGCACGACCTGGAAGACCTCGGCGGGCAGACCGGCCTCGATGAGCAGGTCACGGGCCCAGAGCGCGGTGAGCGCCGTCTCCGTGTCGGGCTTCATGACGACGGCGTTGCCGGTCACGAAGGCGGGCAGGGCGTCGCCCGCGGAGAGTTCGAGGGGGTAGTTCCAGGGGGAGATGTGGCCGACGACCCCGCGCGGCTGGCGCAGCTCGGTGACCTTGGTGAGGGTCGGGACGACCCCGGTGTGACGCTTGGGGCGCAGGTACGAGGAGGCCTTGCGGCCGTAGTGGCGGGCGACGAGGGCGACCGCCAGGACCTCCTCGTGGGCGTGCAGCCGGGCCTTGCCGGTCTCCAGCTGGATGAGGTCGAGGACCTCGGACTGGCGGGCGAGGACGAGGTCGTGGAAGCGGAGCAGGACGGCGGCGCGGGCCCGGACGGGGGTGGCGGCCCAGGCGACCTGGGCGGCGCGGGCGCGCTCGAACGCCTCGGCGACGTCCTCGGGGCCGGCCTCGGGCAGGTCCGCCAGCTTCTCCCCGGTGAAGGGGGTGTGGTTGGCGGTGCGGCCGGAGCCGACGACGCCCCGGGTGAGCCGGGCGACCAGCTCGGGCGTCACGACGTCGGCGGCGGTCCGGGCGCCCACCGGAACGGGCGCGACCGGGTTGGTCGCGCCGGCCGGGGCGGCGGGGCGGGCCGCCGGCGCGGCGTCGGCGGGAACCGTGAGGGCGGCGGTGGCCTGCGAGTCCGTCATGCGCCCGAGCGTAAGCGCCGTTCCGGTCTTTGGGTACCCGTCGGTAACGCGTTTTCACCCCCCGCTCACATCACGCCAGTGATCACTGGCATATAAGCCCTGATCAGGGGCTTACGGCCGACAGGGGGTCACCGGCAAGATTTTCCGGCCCGCGTCGGACGCCACGGCGGACTCCACCACCGGCACCACGGGCGGTACCACGACCGGCACCACGGCCGGTGTCGCGGCGAGCGCCGCGGCCGGTGCCGTGACCGGCGCGGCGGCCGGTGTCCCGCCTCGCGCCGCGCCGCAGCGCGCTCGCCACCGGCGTCAGGAGGCGGGCGGGCGCCAGTGCTGGAGGACGATGTCGAACTGCTGCCGGGTCGTGTCCCAGCTCGACTCCGGTGAGGTCATGTAGATCGCGTACTCGGTGCCGTTCTCGTCGAAGTACATCTGGTCGATCGCGTGCCGGGGGCCGGGGAAGTTCTGCTTCTCGGTCCAGGTGAACTCCCAGCTCGCGGACTTGACCTGGTCGCGGTAGGTGTTCTGGTTCAGCCACACCCGCCGGTAGTCCATCCGCTTCTGGAGCGTCTTCTCCAGGTCCAGGAGGTGCATGTACGGGTTCTCGAAGTCCGGGCTGCGGTCGATGCTGATCCGCAGGCGGTGACGGCCGCCGTCCGGGGTGTAGTCGATGTTGGTGGAGCCGTCCGTCTGGCGCTTCCAGCCGTCCGGGACGACCAGGCTGAAGCCCGCCGGGTCCTCGACCCGGTGCCAGCCGTCCGGCACGCCGCCCGCCGCCACCTCCGTGCCGCCGGTGGGCGCGGGACCGGCGGTCGCGCTGGTGGTCGGGCCGGGGCCGGGCGTGCCGCCCCCGCCGCCGTACTGCATCACCGCGAAGACGGCGCCGCCCGCGAGGACGGCGGCGAGCACCGCGGTGAGGACGGCAGAGCGCCCGCGCCCCTTCCCCGGGGCCGGGGCGGCGGGCACGGGCACCGCCGTGGGTGCGGTGGGCGTGGCCCGGGCGGGCCGCTGGGTGGCGGAGGACTGTGCCGGGGTGGGCCACTCGACCGTACGGGGGGTCTGCGGCGACACCGGCGTCGGTACCTCCTCGGGGGCGCCCGGCCCGGAGGACGTCCTCACCGTGTCCAGATCCATCCGCTGCGTCGGCACGTACGCCTGAGCGGTCTCCGGGCTGCGGCCCTCCATGGCGTCGAGCAGCATCCGCTCGGCCTCGTCCGGGCGCGGCCGCTGGGCCGGGTCCTTGCGGAGCAGCGCCACGATGACGGAGGCGAGCGGTCCCGCGTTCTCCGGGTACGGCGGCTCCTCGCCGACGACGGCCTGCATGGTGCTGATCGGGGAGGTGCGGCGGAACGGCGAGGAGCCCTCGACCGCCGTGTACAGGGTGGCGCCGAGCGACCAGAGGTCGGAGGCGGGGCCCGGGTCGCCGCCCCGTACCCGCTCGGGCGCCAGATAGTCGATCGAGCCGACGAGTTCGCCGGTCCGGGTGATGGTGGAGTCGCCCTCGATCGCCGCGATGCCGAAGTCGGTGATGAGGACCCGCCCGTCGCGGGCGAGGAGGACGTTGCCGGGCTTCACGTCCCGGTGCAGCACGCCGGCCGCGTGCGCGGCGCGCAGCGCGCCGACGACGTGCAGACCGACCCGGGCCGCCTCGCGGGGCTCGATCGTCCCGGCCTCCTTGACGGCGTCCGCGAGCGAGGGGCCGTCGACGTACTGCATGACGATCCAGGGCCGGTCGTCGTGTTCGAGGACGTCGTGGACGGTCACCACACCGGGGTGGGAGATCCGGGCGGCGGCCCGCGCCTCCTTCTGGGTGCGGGCGTGCAGCACCAGCCGGTCCGCCTCCGCGACGAACCGACCCGCCGTCAGCTCCTTCACCGCCACCACGCGGTGCAGCACCTCGTCGTGCGCGCGCCAGACCTTGCCCATGCCGCCGCGCCCGATGGACTCGCCGAGCCGGTACCGCCCGGCGAGCAGCAGCCCCGCTCCTGTGCCCTGAGAGTGTTCCACGTGCCCCCGCCCCGTTGCTTCCGATGCCAGATTACGGAGAAGGGGACGGCGGACGGAACCGCGGGGGCCCCAAAGGAACACCACTGTGACCGCGAACGACCCCTGCGGGGGGCGCGAAGGGCGCCGACAGGCGTACGAGGGGGGCGCGAGCGGCTTCAGCGGCCCGCTCGGAAGCCCTTCACCGCCTCGTCGTAGACCTCCGAGACCTTGTCCCGCTCGCTCTCCGGGCCGATCACCTGGACCACGTAGTAGCGGCCGCCGTCGATCAGGGCGAGATTGCGGACGAAGACCTCCCGGCCCGTGCTGTCCAGCCAGGTGTAGTGCCCCTCGGCGGTGGGCGTGCGGCCGATGTCGACCCGTCGGGCCTTCACCAACTGCGACCAGCTGGACTGCCGGTAGGGCTCCAGCTCGCGCTCCTTGGAGTTCTGGTACTCCAGCGGATCCGACCCGTGGTCCTGGACGCTGTCCCGGCCCGGCACGACGATCATGGTGAAGTCGCCGCCGGTGTAGCGGACTTGCCCCGCGTCGTTGATCGAGCCGCGCCGCCAGTCGCGCGGCACGCCGATCCGGAAGCCTTCCGGGTCCTCGCGCAGCACGTAACCGGCGGCGAGGGCGGGGCCGGTGGCCGGCGGTGCGGTGGGCGGGGCGGTGGTGGGCGCGGGGCGGCTCGACGGTGCCGTCGGGGCGGGGGTCGGGGTGGCGGGCGGTGCGGTCGTGGTCGGCACGGAGGCGGACGGGGGCGTGGTCGCGGAAGGGCGGGCGCCCGCGGGCGCCTCGCCGCCCCGGGGCAGGGCGAACGCGGCGTACGCGAGGGTGCCGCCGAGCAGCAGGAGGACCAGCATCAGCAGCTTGCGTCCCAGCGAACGCGGGCGCGGACGCCCCGGGGCGCGCCGCGGCCCGGGGTCGGGCTCGGCGTCCTCGTGGTCGTACGCGTAGCCCTGCTCGGGCGCGTACCCCTGCTCGGGCGCGTACGGCCGCTCTTGTTCGTAGGGTCGCTCGGGTTCGTACGACCGCTCCGGCTCGTACGGTCGCTCCGGCTCGTGAGGCCGCTCCGGTTCGTACGGTCGCTCCGGCTCGTACGACCGATCGGGTTCGTACGGCCCGTGGGGCGGCTCCGGTTCGTGCCGCCGGGCGGGGCCGGCCTCGTACGCCTCGAAGCGCCGCGGCGGGGGCTGTTCCTCGGGTACGGGGGCGGGCGGCGGCGCCTGGTCGCGGCGGGGCTCCTTGCCGCGCCGGTGCCGGTGGCGGCCGGAGCCCGCGGCGGCGCGGCGGCGGCGCACCAGCTCTCCCCGGCGGCGCAGGATCGGCAGCCGCCGCGCGTCGAACCGGGAAGGGGCGGGCGGGAGGTCCGCCTCCGGCTCCGGCGCGGACCGGACGAGCGACCGCAGCCAGCCGCGCAGCTCCTCGAAGTCCGGCCGCTCGGTGGGGTCCTGGCGCAGCAGCGACTCCACCACCGGGCGCAGCGGTCCGCACTCCTCGGCGAAGGCGGGCGGCTCCGCGCAGACCAGCTGGACCAGCTCGGCCGCGCTGTCCTCGGGGTACGGGGCGTGGCCCTGGACCGCCCGGTAGAGCAGGGCGCCGAGCGCCCACAGGTCGGTGGCGGGGCCGATGGGCGGGGCGAGCCGCCAGTTCTCGTGCACGGGCCCGGCCTGTTCGGGCGCCCAGCGCTCGGTGACGGCGCCGACGACCGCGATCCGGGTCTGCCTGGCCCGTTCGGCGGCGAGCCGGGTCGCCGGGCCGCGGTACCGCTCCCCCGCCGGGCCCTGCTGCTCCGGGACGGTCGTCCCGGTGGACGGCCGAGCCGGACGGGCGGTCCCGGGCGCGGCGGGCGCGTACCCGGCGGGCAGCGCGGGCCGACCCGAGCCGGGCAGCACGGAGCCGCCACCGGCCGGGACGTGCGGCGAGCCGTCCCGGGAGGCGTGCGGGCCGTCGCTCCAGGTGCCCTTGAGCATCAGGCGGGGCGGGCGCCGGTCCTCGCCCCCCGGCTCCTCGTCGTCCTCGTCGTCGTCCTCGTCGTCCGCCGCCCTCGTCCACCACTGCGGGGCGGGGCCGGGCCGGGTGGTCTCCGGGAGGACGGGCGTCCCGTGCTCGGGGCCGGGAGCGGCTTCCGGGGCGGGGGCGAGGGAGGGGGCTGGAGAGGGGACGGCTGCGGAGCCCGGCTCGGGCGCGGTTTCCCGCGCGGCTTCGGGCGCGGTTTCGGACGCGGCTTCGGTTTCGGTTTCGGAGGAGGGGCGCGGGGCCGGGAGCGCGGCCGTGTCGCCGAGGCGCGCGGCGGCGGCGCGGGTGGCCGCGCGGTAGGCGGCGATGGCGCCCGCCCTGGCCGCTCGCGCATCGGTGCTGGGCGGCGTCGCCGGGGCCGGGCTCGCGGGGCGGGGCGCGGGCGCCGGCGTCGCCCGGCCGTAGGGGTCGGCACCGTACGGGACGGGTTCCGGGTCAGGCGGCGGCTCGGGCGCGGCGGGTTCGAGGCCGGCGGGGAGCGCGGCGACGCCCTCGGGGGCCGCGTACTCACCGGTCTCGTAGACCTCGGTCCCGTACGTCCCCGTGTACGTCCCCTCGTGGGTCTCGTACGTCCCCTCGTACGTCTCCTCCTGGGTCTCGTACGTCTCGTGGGTCTCGTGGGTCTCGTACGCCTCGTACGTCTCCTCCGCCTCGTACGACTCCTCCGCGTACTCCTCCCGCTCCTCGTACGCCTCGGTCGCCTCCTGGTCCCCGTACTCCTCGTACTCCCCCTGCGCCCCCCGCTCCCCGTACGGTTCGTGGTCGTCCGGCGACGGTGCGAGGAAGGCGGGGTCCTCGGGGTCGGGGACGGGGGCGTAGCCGCAGAGGGCCTCCTCGGCGGCGCCGGCGGCGAGGCCGGTGAGGAGGACACGCCCGTCGTCGCAGATCAGGACCGTGCGGGCGGTGATGTTGCGATGGACCCAGCCGTGGGCGTGGAGGGCGCGCAGGGCGGTGAGGACGTCCGCGGCGATCTCCGCGGCCCGGAAGGGGTTGAGCGGGCCCTCGGCGAGGAGGGCGGAGAGGGGGCGGGCGGCGATGTGTTCGCTGACTATCCACAGCGAGCCGGCTTCCGCGAAGACGTCGAAGACCTGGTCGAGTAAGGGGTGGTCGGGGATCTGTGCGGCGGCCTGCGCCGCCTCGATCGCCCGGCGCGCGACCGGCTCGGCCGGTCTGCGGGTGGCGCCCCCGCCGCCGTACGGCCCCGTGGGCGCGGGCCCTTCGCCGAGGACCTCGGCGTCCACGATCTCGGGCAGCGGGACCTGACGGACCCGCACCTCCTGGCCGCTGTACGTGTCGAAGGCGCGGGTCTCCGCGAAGTCCGCGAGGGCGTCGGCGCCGGCGGGCGGCAGCGGCAGGCGGTAGCGCTCAGCGAGCACTCGTCCCGCGTACTCGTCCACGGCGCCTCCCCCTGCGCTTCGGTCGTCCCCCGTCCCTCACGATACGGGGCCCCGGTCAGTCCTTGGGCGTGAACGTGGCGAACGCCGTGTCCCGCAGCGTCCGGCACTCAGCGCCGTCCCACTCGGCGGCCTTGCAGGTGATCATGATCGAGTAGCCGTGCGCGGCGTCGACCTTGAAGCCGCGGTTGAGGACGCGGACCCGCTCGCCCTTCTGGTTCCGCTCGAAGCTCCAGTCGGCGACGGTCGGATAGCCCTTCCACGACACCGTGTCGATGCCGTGGTGCTTGTAGCCGCTGCTGGTGAGGCGGACCCCGCCGACGGCGGCGAGCCAGGCGGCCTTGGCGTCGTCCTTGGGGCTGCCGTTGAAGTCGACCTGCACGCGCGGGAAGCCGCCCTTCTCGCTCCATATGGCACCGCCGCTGTACCCGTCTATGGGGCGCATGACGAAGGACGAGGGCATGCCCATGGAGAAGCGGAAGCGGTCGTTGGCGACCAGCTTGTAGCCGGCCGGGAGCGCGGCGCCGGTGCCGGTGCCACCGCTCGGCCTGGTGCTGGGGGTGGCGCCGGTCGGGTCGGTGGACGCGTCGGGGGTGCCGGTCGCGCCGTCCGTCGAACCGCCCGTCTCCGCCGTACCGCCGTCGGCGGCCGCGCCGTCGCCGCCGGGCTGGGCGTCGCCCTGCTGGCCGGGGTCGCTGGGCGAGCCGCTCGCGCCGCCGTCGCCGGCGGAGCCGCCGTCGCCGCCCGCGGTGGCTCCGGCCGAGGCGTTGGTGTCGCCGCCCTTGCCCTCGTCGCCCTTGTCGCCGCCGCTCAGGGAGACGGCGAGGATGGTGCCGAGCACGGCGAGGACGGCGATCGCGGCGATGATCACCAGGGTGCGGCGGGGGACGACGTCGGTCAGCGGGGCGCGGACCGGGGCCGTACGGGGGCCGCCGTCCTGCGGGGAGCCGGGCCGGGCCGCGCCCGCGCCGGTCACCGCGCCCTTGCCCTTGGCGCGGTCCTTCGTCCTGGCGTCGGCCTTGGCCGCCGCCGCCGCGTTCCGCACGGAGGCGAGGGCGCCCCGCACCCGCTCGCCGGCGGGCTCGGGGGCCGTCTCCCCGGCGGTGGCCGGGACCTGGGGCTCCCGCTCGGGGCGGGCCGGCAGCGGGACGACCCTGGTCACCTCGGGGCCCGGCTCCGGCTTCGGCTCGGGCGCGTCGAGTACGGCGCGCAGCAGCACCCGGGTGCGGGCGTCGTCGAGCCGCTGCGCCGGATCCTTGGCGAGCAGCCCGTAGATGACCTGCTCCAGTTCGGGGCCCGCGTTCTTCGGCGGGTCGACGGGCTCGGTCATGACGGCGGTGAGGGTCGCGATCGCGGAGCCCTTGTCGTACGGCGGGCAGCCCTCGACCGCCGCGTACAGCAGACCGCCCAGCGACCACAGGTCGGCGGCCGGGCCGGGCTTGTGGCCGCGGGCGCGCTCGGGCGAGATGTACGAGGGGGCGCCGACGAGCATGCCCGTGGAGGTGATGGAGGGGTCGCCCTCCACCTGGGCGATGCCGAAGTCGGTGAGGACGACGCGGCCGTCGTCGGAGATGAGGACGTTGGACGGCTTCACGTCGCGGTGCAGGATGCCCTCGCGGTGCGCGGAGCGCAGCACGTCGAGGATGGCGAGGCCGACCTCGGCGGCGCGGCGCGGGGTGAGGACGCCGTCCTCGCGCACCGCGTCGGCGAGCGACTTGCCCTCGATGAGCTCCATGACGATCCAGGGGCGGTCGTCCTCGTCGACGACGTCGTAGACGGTCACGGCGCCGTTGTTGCGGATCTTGGCGATGGCCTTGGCCTCGCGCAGGGTCCGGGTGATCAGACGGCGCTTCTCGTCGTCGTCGATGCTGTTGGGGAAGCGCAGTTCCTTCACTGCGACGGTACGGCCGAGGGTCTCGTCGACGGCCCGCCAGACGGTGCCCATGCCACCGCGGCCGAGGAGGGCGCCGAGCCGGTAGCGGCCGGCGAGGAGCCGGCCCTCGGTCTCGGCGGTGGTGGACGAGGAGCCCTTGCGGAGCCGGTCGGCCGCGGGCCGCTGCCCGTCGCCGTCCCCGGCGCCGAAGCCGGCCCGGCCGGTGGACGGCTCGGTCCCCGGCACCCGGTCCCGCGGCGCGTCCGCGCCGCTGCCCGCGACGCCCGTGTCGGCCCGGTCGTCCCGAGCCGCGGCGTCCTGGGGCTTCGAGTCCGCGGGCGCGGCGTCCTGAGGCTCCGTCCGCCGAGGCTCCGCCTCCCGGGGGTCCGTGCCCTCGGGCCCGGCGCCACGCGGCTTCCCGGTAGCGGCGGGCTCCGTGTCCCGCGCCGCGTCGTCCCGCCCCGCCTCGCGCGCGGCCGGAACCGTCCCCCGCCCGCCGTCGGTCGCGGCCCCCGCGGCGGCGTCCCGCCGGGGGTCCTTCGCCGTGTCCCGCGACTGCTCCGACTCCGACATGCGTCCCCTCTGCGTTCCCTGATCTCCGCCGCGCCCGCCGCACTCCGCACGCTCCGGCAACCCGCCCTGGAAGAGAGCCCATTGTCCCTCACCTCACGGCGGGCGGCGCCCCCGGGTCCAGACTCCGGTATGACGACGCGCCATCGCCACCCCCGGGTTCCCTCCCTTCCCGGACGCACCGTCAGGCGGAGCCCCCGTCAGATCGGGACGATGTCGGGCGCACCGAGCCTGGCGGCGTCCGCCGTGAGGTCGTCGGGCTGCCGCTGCGACTCGCGCTCCGCCTCGACCCGCTTCTCGTAGTGCTCGATCTCCTTCTCGATCCGGCTCGCGTCCCAGCCGAGGACCGGGGCCATGAGTTCCGCCGCCTCGCGCGCGCTGCGGGTGCCGCGGTCGAAGGTCTCGATGGAGACGCGGGTGCGGCGGGTGAGGACGTCGTCGAGGTGGCGGGCGCCCTCGTGGGAGGCGGCGTAGACGACCTCGGCGCGCAGGTAGTCGTCGGCGGCGGCGAGCGGTTCGCCGAGCGAGGGGTCCTCGGCGACGAGGGCGAGCACTTCCTCCGCCAGGGAGCCGTACCGGTTGAGCAGGTGCTCCACGCGGACGACGTGGAGGCCGGTGCGGGCGGCGATCCTGGCCCGCGCGTTCCACAGCGCCCGGTAGCCCTCGGCGCCGATCAGCGGGGTGTCCTCGGTGACGCAGGGGGCCACGCGCTGGTCGAGGGCGTGCACGGCCTCGTCGACGGCGTCCTTCGCCATCACCCGGTAGGTCGTGTACTTGCCGCCGGCGACGACGACGAGGCCGGGCACCGGGTGGGCGACGGTGTGCTCGCGGGAGAGCTTGCTGGTGGCGTCGGACTCGCCGGCGAGCAGCGGGCGCAGGCCGGCGTAGACGCCCTGGACGTCGTCGCGGGAGAGCGGGGTGGCGAGCACCGTGTTGACGTGTTCGAGGAGGTAGTCGATGTCGGCGCTGGAGGCGGCGGGGTGGGCCTTGTCGAGGTCCCAGTCGGTGTCGGTGGTGCCGACGATCCAGTGCCGTCCCCAGGGGATGACGAAGAGGACGGACTTCTCGGTGCGCAGGATGAGGCCGGAGGTGGAGTGGATCCGGTCCTTGGGGACGACGAGGTGGATGCCCTTGGAGGCGCGGACGTGGAACTGGCCGCGTTCGCCGATGAGGGCCTGGGTGTCGTCGGTCCACACCCCGGTGGCGTTGACGACCTGCTTGGCCCGGACGACGTACTCGCCGCCGGTCTCGACGTCCTGGACGCGGGCGCCGACGACGCGCTCGCCCTCCCGGAGGAAGCCGGTGACCCGGGCCCGGCCGGCGGCGAGGGCGCCGTAGGAGGCGGCGGTGCGGACGAGGGTGAGGACGAAGCGGGCGTCGTCCATCTGGGCGTCGTAGTACTGGAGGGCGCCGGTGAGGGCGTCCTTGCGCAGGCAGGGGGCGACGCGGAGGGCGCCCTTGCGGCTGAGGTGCCGGTGGACGGGGAGACCGCGGCCGTGGCCGGAGGAGACGGACATGGCGTCGTACAGGGCGACGCCGGAGCCCGCGTAGAACCGCTCCCAGCCCTTGTGCTGGAGCGGGTAGAGGAAGGGGACCGGCTTCACCAGATGCGGGGCGAGCCGCTCCAGGAGGAGTCCGCGCTCCTTGAGCGCCTCGCGGACGAGGGCGAAGTCGAGCATCTCCAGATAGCGCAGCCCGCCGTGGATGAGCTTGCTGGAGCGGCTGGAGGTGCCGGAGGCCCAGTCCCGGGCCTCGACGATGCCGGTGGAGAGCCCGCGCGTGACCGCGTCGAGGGCCGTGCCGGCGCCGACCACCCCGCCGCCGACGACGAGCACGTCCAGTTCGCGCTCGGCCATGGCCTCCAGCGCCGCGGTGCGCTCGGCGGGTCCCAGTGTCGCTGTCCTCACGGCCGCAGCCTCCCGTCGTCCTGATGTCGTCCCGTGTCCTCGCGTCCCCGCGCTCTTGCTCTTCTCGTCGCCCGGCGACGGACCGGGCCTCCGTACGGCCCGGCTCACCGTCTCGATTCTGGACCGCTCCGGCGGCATCGGCCACCGCCCCCGCGCGGACCTGTGGATAACACTCGGCGACCTTTGATCACGCAATGCCGCATAACGGTCATATTTACTCCTAGTCTGACATTGCATAGGCAGGCTGTTGCGTACGCAACGGACTACGGCTACCGGGAAGGACGGCCCACCCCCCATGCCCGCAGACCTCGCCGTCATCGGCCTCGGCCACCACGGACTCCCCCTCGCCCAGGCCGCGACCGCCGCGGGCATCGCCACCGTCGGCTTCGACACCGACCCCCGCCCGGTCGCCGAACTCGCCGCCGGGCGCCCCCCGGTGGACGGCTCCCTCACCGCCTCCGAGATCCGCCGCATGCTCTCCGGCGGCTTCCGGGCCACCACCAGCCCGGCCGAACTCGGCCGGGTCCGCACCGCCGTCGTCTGCGCCCCGACCCCGCTCGGCCCCGACGGCACCCTCGACCTCACCGCCGTCACCGACGCCGCCCGCGCCCTGGCCGCCCGGCTGCGCCCGCACACCACCGTGCTCCTGGAGTCGCCCGTCCCGCCCGGCACCACCGAGGGCGTCCTGCGCGAGCTCCTGGAGGACGGCTCGGGCCTGCGGGCCGGACGCGACTTCCACCTCGCGTACTCCCCCGGCCGCCTCGACCCCGGCAACCGCCTGCCCGGCCTCGCCGGCACCCCGAAGGTCATCGGCGGCCTCACGCCCGCGTGCACCGAGTCCGCCGCCGCCTTCTACGGCCGCTTCACCGACAAGGTGGTACGCGCGCGTGGCCCCCGTGAGGCCGAGACCGTCAAGCTCCTGGAGACCAACTTCCGGCACGTCAACATCGCCCTCGTCAACGAGATGGCGGTGCTCTGCCACGAACTCGGCGTGGACCTCTGGGACGTCATCCGCTGCGCCGAGACCAAGCCCTTCGGCTTCCAGGCGTTCCGCCCCGGCCCCGGCGTCGGCGGCCACGGCCTCCCCGTCGAACGGCTGGGCACCCACCGCCCGCTCCGCCTCGTCGAACTCGCCGGCCAGGTGAACCAGCGGATGCCGCGGTACGTCGTCCAGCGCGCCGCCACCCTGCTCAACGAGCACGGCAAGTCGGCCCGCGCCGCCCGGGTCCTGCTGCTCGGCATCACGTACAAGCCGGACCTCGCCGACCGCGAGGGGTCCCCGGCCGACGAGATCGCCCACCGTCTGATGGACCTCGGCGCCACGGTCAGCTTCCACGACCCGCACGTCCCGGACTGGCGCGTGCGGGACCTGCCCGTCCCCCGCGCCGACTCCCTCTACGAGGCCGCCGCCCACGCCGACCTGACGATCCTGCTCCAGCACCACCGCGTCTACGACCTCCAGGGCCTCGCGGTGAAGGCGCAGCTCCTCCTCGACACCCGGGGCGCCACCCCGGCCGGCACGGCGCACCGCCTCTGACCACAGCGAACGTCTCGGCGCACGCCATCGCGAACGCCGACCGAAAAGATCCGGCCACGGCCCACCCTCGCACCGAGCCCTCGGTAACGGGTGGGCCACTGTCCGAACGGACTGCTAGTCTCCGGCCCTCTCGATCGCACATCCGTGCGCCATTCCACCGTAGGGGGACCCGTCATGAGCCAGCCCGTTCCGCCGCCCGGCAACCCGTACGCCGAGGGCGCGCCCGGTCAGCAGCCGGCCGGCCAGAACCCCTACGGCCAGAACCCGTACGGTCAGCCCCCCGCCGGCCAGCCGCCGGTCGGACAGCCCCCGGTCGGGCAGAACCCCTACGGCCAGGCGCCCGCCGGCCAGAACCCCTTCGGCGCCTACCCGCCCGCGCCCGCCCCCCGCCGGAACAACGTGGGCCTCGGCATCCTCACCGCCGTCGTCGCCGCGCTGGTCACCGCCGGCATCTACGGCGCCATCCTCGGCGCTGTGGAGATCCAGATCGGCTGGGCCGCCGTCGGCGTCGGCTTCGCGGTCGGCTTCGCCGCCGGCAAGGTCGGCGGCAACAACCCGGTGCTGCCGATCGTCAGCGCGATCCTCGCGCTGGGCGCCGTGTACCTCGGCCAGCTCGTCGGCATCGCCGTCTTCGCCTCCAAGGAGTACGGCTTCCCCTTCGCCGAGCTCTTCTTCGAGCAGTTCGGGATGCTCACCGAGGCGTGGAGCGAGGCCAAGGATCCGCTGACCTTCCTCTTCCTCGCGCTTGGCCCCATCGCCGCCTTCTCCGGCGCCAAGAAGGCCGGCGCCTCCGACTGACCCGGAGCACGCGCGCGTACGGGAGAGGGCCCCGCACCGGTCGGTGCGGGGCCCTCTCCCGTGACGTTCCGGGAGCGTCAGCGCTTGTGCTGCGCGTCCGCGACGGTGACCTCGACGCGCTGAAACTCCTTGAGCTCGCTGTAGCCCGTGGTGGCCATCGCGCGGCGCAGGGCGCCGAAGAAGTTCATCGAGCCGTCCGGGGTGTGCGACGGACCGGCGAGGATCTCCTCGGTGGTGCCGACGATGCCCAGGTCGACCAGCTTGCCGCGCGGCACGTCCTCGTGGACGGCCTCCATGCCCCAGTGGTGGCCCTTGCCGGGCGCGTCCGTGCCGCGCGCCAGCGGGGAGCCGATCATCACGGCGTCCGCGCCGCAGGCGATGGCCTTGGGCAGGTCGCCGGACCAGCCCACGCCGCCGTCGGCGATGACGTGCACGTACCGGCCGCCGGACTCGTCCATGTAGTCGCGGCGGGCCGCGGCCACGTCGGCGACGGCGGTCGCCATCGGGACCTGGATGCCGAGGACGTTGCGGGTGGTGTGCGCGGCGCCGCCGCCGAAGCCGACCAGGACGCCCGCGGCGCCGGTCCGCATCAGGTGCAGGGCGGCGGTGTACGTGGCGCAGCCGCCGACGATGACCGGGACGTCCAGCTCGTAGATGAACTGCTTCAGGTTGAGCGGCTCGGCCGCGCCCGAGACGTGCTCGGCGGAGACCGTGGTGCCCCGGATGACGAAGATGTCCACGCCCGCGTCGACGACGGCCTTGGAGAACTGGGCGGTGCGCTGCGGGGAGAGCGCGGCGGCGGTGACGACGCCGGAGTCGCGCACCTCCTTGATGCGCTGCCCGATCAGCTCCTCCTTGATCGGAGCGGCGTAGATCTCCTGCAGACGGCGGGTCGCGGTGGCCTCGTCCAGCTCGGCGATCTCGTCGAGCAGCGGCTGCGGGTCCTCGTACCGGGTCCACAGACCTTCGAGGTTCAGGACGCCCAGGCCGCCGAGCTCGCCGATCCGGATGGCGGTCTGCGGGGAGACGACCGAGTCCATCGGGGCGGCCAGGAAGGGCAGCTCGAAGCGGTAGGCGTCGATCTGCCAGGCGATCGAGACCTCCTTCGGGTCCCGGGTGCGCCGGCTCGGTACGACGGCGATGTCGTCGAACGCGTACGCCCTGCGGCCGCGCTTGCCGCGCCCGATCTCGATCTCAGTCACGATGTGTGGCCTTTCCCTCTATGTCTGCGCCTACCAGTATCCCCGACACGCGCGTGGGGGGCGGCTCCGGCCACATGCCGGAACCGCCCCCTCCCGTGTGCGCGGACTACTTCCTGCTGTAGTTCGGCGCCTCGACGGTCATCTGGATGTCGTGCGGGTGGCTCTCCTTGAGGCCCGCCGAGGTGATCCGCACGAAGCGGCCCTTCGACTCCATCTCCTCGATGGTGGCGGCGCCCACGTAGCCCATCGTCTGGCGCAGGCCGCCGACGAGCTGGTGGACGACGGAGGAGAGCGGGCCGCGGTAGGGCACCTGGCCCTCGATGCCCTCGGGCACGAGCTTGTCGTCCGAGGTGACGTCGGCCTGGAAGTAGCGGTCCTTGGAGTAGGACCGGCCCTGGCCGCGCGACTGCATGGCGCCGAGCGAGCCCATGCCCCGGTACGACTTGAACTGCTTGCCGTTGATGAAGAGCAGCTCGCCGGGCGACTCCTCGCAGCCCGCGAGGAGGCTGCCGAGCATCACCGTGTCGGCGCCGGCGGCGAGCGCCTTGCCGATGTCGCCGGAGTACTGGAGGCCGCCGTCGCCGATCAGCGGGACGCCCGCGGCGCGGGCCGCGAGACCCGCCTCGTAGATCGCGGTGACCTGCGGGACGCCGATGCCGGCGACCACGCGGGTGGTGCAGATGGAGCCGGGGCCCACGCCGACCTTGATGCCGTCGACACCGGCGTCGATCATCGCCTGCGCGCCGTCGCGGGTGGCGACGTTGCCGCCGATCACGTCGACGCCCACGCTCGACTTGATCTTCGACATCCAGCTCAGGGCGTTGCTGTTGTGACCGTGCGAGGTGTCGACGATGAGGAAGTCGACGCCGACGGCGGCGAGCGCCTGGGCGCGCTCCAGCGCCTCGGGGCTGGCGCCGACGGCGGCGCCGACGAGCAGCCGGCCCTCGGCGTCCTTGGCGGCGTTCGGGTACTTCTCCGCCTTGACGAAGTCCTTGACGGTGATGAGGCCCTTGAGCACGCCCGCGTCGTCGACGAGGGGCAGCTTCTCGATCTTGTGGCGGCGCAGCAGCTCCATGGCGTCGACGCCGGAGATGCCGACCTTGCCGGTGACCAGCGGCATGGGCGTCATGACCTCGCGGACCTGACGGCCGCGGTCGGTCTCGAAGGCCATGTCGCGGTTGGTGACGATGCCGAGGAGCTTGCCGTCGGGGGCGGTGACCGGGACGCCGCTGATGCGGAACTTGGCGCAGAGGGCGTCGGCCTCGGCGAGGGTCGCCTCGGGGTGGACCGTGATCGGGTCGGTCACCATGCCGGACTCGGAGCGCTTCACGAGGTCCACCTGGTTGACCTGGTCCTCGACGGACAGGTTCCGGTGGAGCACGCCGACGCCGCCCAGGCGGGCCATGGCGATGGCCATGCGGGACTCGGTCACCTTGTCCATCGCCGCGGAGAGCAGCGGGATGTTGACCCGGACGTTGCGAGAGATGCGGGACGAGGTGTCGACCGCGTTGGGGAGCACCTCGGAGGCTCCCGGCAGCAGCAGCACGTCGTCGTAGGTCAGCCCGAGTGTCGCGAATTTACCGGGCACTCCGTCGACGTTGGCAGTCATGACACCTTCCCAAATGGCCTTGATCGGTGCGGGATGTCCATGCTAACGGGCTGGAGCGGTGTCTCATTCCACGATCAAGATCAGCGGGAAGCTTTGGACGTTCGCACGTGTACGAAAGGGACGGCGGCGGCCGGTGAGGCTTACTGCTCGGCCAGCGCCCGCAGCCGGCTGAGGGCGCGGTGCTGGGCGACCCGGACGGCGCCCGGGGACATGCCGAGCATCTGGCCGGTCTCCTCGGCGGTCAGCCCGACGGCGACCCGGAGCACGAGGAGCTCGCGCTGGTTCTCCGGGAGGTTGGCGAGGAGCTTCTTGGCCCATTCGGCGTCGTCGCTGAGCAGGGCCCGCTCCTCGGGGCCGAGGGAGTCGTCGGGCCGCTCGGGCATCTCGTCGGAGGGCACGGCGGTGGAGCCGGGGTGGCGCATGGCGGCGCGCTGGAGGTCGGCGACCTTGTGTCCGGCGATGGCGAAGACGAACGCCTCGAAGGGCCGGCCGGTGTCCCGGTAGCGGGGCAGGGCCATGAGGACGGCGACGCAGACCTCCTGCGCGAGGTCCTCGACGAAGTGGCGGGCGTCGCCGGGCAGCCGGCTGAGCCGGGTGCGGCAGTAGCGCAGGGCCAGTGGGTGGACGCGCGCGAGCAGGTCGTGGGTGGCCTGCGCATCCCCTTCGACGGCACGGTGGACGAGCGCACCGATCTCCCCCTGCCCGGCAGGCATGGGGGAACCCATGGTCTCGTCGTCGCGCATCGCTCCATGGTGCCTTGACGTCCGGCCGTCCGTGGCACCCTGTCCGTTGTTGTGCACCGAAGCGTTATGAGCAGGTGCGCCGGGATTCATCTCTGGCGCCCTCCCCTTCCGCTCGATCGACTCGTCCCCGAGGAACTCCACACCTCAAGGATGCGGCATCGGGCGGGGAAGTGACACAGGCCCGCCCCGTCCGCCCCTCGGCGGACGGGGGTACGGACGGGGAGGCGGCGGGTGTCCGCCGATTCAGCGGACCAGACCCCAGCGGAATCCGAGCGCGACGGCGTGCGCCCGGTCGGAGGCGCCGAGCTTCTTGAAGAGGCGTCGGGCGTGGGTCTTGACGGTGTCCTCGGAGAGGAAGAGCTCGCGCCCGATCTCGGCGTTGGACCGGCCGTGGCTCATGCCTTCGAGGACCTGGATCTCGCGCGCGGTGAGGGTGGGCGCGGCGCCCATCTCGGCCGAGCGGAGCCGGCGCGGGGCGAGCCGCCAGGTCGGGTCGGCGAGCGCCTGGGTGACGGTGGCCCGCAGCTCGGCGCGCGAGGCGTCCTTGTGCAGGTAGCCGCGGGCGCCGGCGGCGACCGCGAGGGCCACGCCGTCGAGGTCCTCGGCGACCGTGAGCATGATGATCCGGGCGCCGGGGTCGGCGGAGAGCAGTCGGCGGACGGTCTCCACGCCGCCGAGGCCGGGCATGCGCACGTCCATCAGGATGAGGTCCGAGCGGTCCGCGCCCCAGCGGCGGAGGACTTCCTCGCCGTTGGCCGCGGTGGTCACGCGCTCCACGCCGGGCACGGTCGCGACCGCGCGGCGAAGAGCCTCTCGGGCAAGCGGGGAGTCGTCGCAGACGAGAACGGAGGTCATGACTGACCTCCGCGGCTCTCGCAGCTGATGCGCGTCACCTTGAGCCTCCAGGGCTGGTACGTATCGTCACCTGTGCGGTTGACGCTCCCGGACACCTGCCCGATCGCTTGTTCATTCAACCGCCTCGCACTCTCAACGATGGTCACTCGAAAGAGTTACGGGTCGGACGGGACCTTCGCCACTCCTTGTGAGGGGCCGTGCACGGAGAAGAGCGCCGCAGGTCGCGTTGTCCCTCATCAGAAGCTATGCCCCATTTAGCGGGTTTTCTTCCCTTTTCGCGGTGTCTGTGGCTAGATTCGCAATGAGTCATATTTACATCTACTTCGACAGTAGTCGGATAGATCGGACCGACCGGGGAACGAGGACCCCGGGGCGACAGCCACTTCCCGCCCACCCACAACCCGTCTCGACACGGTTTCAAGGGGACTAGCGCAATGGCAGATTTCTCCCGCCTTCCCGGACCCAACGCCGATCTGTGGGACTGGCAACTGCTCGCGGCCTGCCGCGGCGTCGACAGCTCCCTGTTCTTCCACCCCGAGGGAGAGCGCGGCGCGGCACGGAGTGCGCGTGAGAACTCGGCGAAAGAGGTCTGCATGCGGTGCCCGGTCCGCGCGCAGTGCGCGGCACACGCACTCGCCGTGCGGGAGCCCTACGGCGTATGGGGCGGCCTCACCGAGGACGAACGCGAGGAACTCATGGGACGCGCGCGCAACCGCCTGATCGCGGCCGCGCCGGCGACGTCCGCCGGCCGATCGATCGTGGGGCACGCCTGAAGGAACGTTTCCTCATGAGCTGAGGCCCGACCCCGGGTGACCGGCCGGGCGGGGGCCACGCGTGTGGCGGCCCGGGTCGGCTCGCGAGTCGAGGTCCGCCTCCGGGTGACCGGCCGGGCGGGGGCTACGCGCGCGTGGCGGCCCGGGTCAGCTCGTCCAGGGTGGCCGCCACCGCCGGGACCTGGGCCAGGTCCGGCAGGGTCAGCGCCACGATCTCCCGCTCCACGGCGGGCTCGACCGCGACGGTCCTGGCCCCCTTGGGCCGTACGGACTCGATGGCCAGCTCCGGGAGCACGGCCACGCCGAGCCCCGCGCCGACCAGGCCCACCACCGCCGGGTAGTCGTCGGTGGCGAAGTCGATGCGCGGGGTGAAGCCGGCCTCCTCGCAGACGTCGACGAGCTGGCGGCGGCAGCGCGGGCAGCCGGCGATCCAGGAGTCCCCGGCGAGCTCGGCGATCGGGACCGACCCGGCGCCGGCGAGCGGGTGCGCCTCGGGGACGAGGCCGACGAGCCGGTCGGCGAGGAGCGGGCGCACCACCAGGTCGTCCCACTCGCCGGCCGTGTGGCCGGAGCCGTACCGGAAGGCGAGGGCGATGTCGCAGTCGCCCTCGCGCAGCATCTCCACGGAGCGCGGCGGCTCGGCCTCGACGAGGGAGACGCGGGTGCCGGGGTGGGCGGCGCGCAGCGCGGCGAGCGCGGTGGGGACGAGGGTGGAGCTGCCGCTGGGGAAGGAGACCAGGCGGACCCGGCCGGCCCGGAGGCCCGCGATGGCGGCGACCTCCTCCTCCGCGGCGGTGAGTCCGGCGAGGATGCCGGCGGCGTGCCGGACGAGGACCTCGCCGGCCTGGGTGAGGCGCATCTCGCGGCCGGTCCTGATGAGCAGCGGGGTGCCGGCCGAGGTCTCCAGGGCCTTCATCTGCTGGCTGACGGCGGGCTGGGTGCAGCCCAGTTCGCGCGCGGCGGCGGAGAAGGAGCCGGTGGCGGCGACGGCCCGCAGGACGCGGAGGTGGCGTGCCTCGATCATGGGTCGAGCATAAGCGACGCTTGGATTCGAGGGCGAATATTCGATCACATCTTTGAGGCGATGCCGGAAAGGTCCGCTTAGGCTGCCCCCATGACGCTACTGAGTGTGAACGCGGGCCGGGCGAAGGCCGTCGGCTACACCGACTCCGCCTCCGGGACGACGGGCATCGACAAGCGCCCGGTCGACGGGCCCGTACGGATCGAGGCGCCGGGCCCGAACGGGGTCGGGGGGAGCGGGGTCGCCGGGGACGACGTGTGCGACCCGCGCTTCCACGGCGGCGCCGACCGCGCGGTGTACGCCTTCGCCCGCGAGGACCTGGACCGCTGGGAGCGGGAGCTGGGCCGGGAGCTGGCGAACGGTTCCTTCGGCGAGAACCTGACGACGAGCGGCCTGGACGTGAACGGGGCGCTGATCGGCGAGCGGTGGCGGATCGGCGAGGACGTGGTCGTCGAGGTGACCGGTGGCCGGATCCCCTGCCGCACCTTCCAGGGCCACCTGGAGGAGCGGGGCGTGGACGCGAAGGGCTGGGTCCGGCGGTTCACCCTGGCCGAGGCCGGTCCCGGCGCGCTGCTGCGGGTGATCGAGCCGGGCGAGGTGCGGGCCGGCGACCCGGTCTCCGTCGTGCACCGGCCGGACCACGGCGTCACGGTCGCCTCCCTGCACCGGGCCGCGACCACCGAGCGGCGGCTGCTGCCGGAGACGCTGGTGGCCGCCGAATGGATGGAGTCCGGACTCCTCGCGCTCGCCCGCCAGTACGCGGAGAAGTACGCGGGCGGGACCGAGGACTGAGCCCGGGGAGCGGGGAGGAGAACACGGGCCGGGCGCGGGGAGCGGGGACGAGTACGGCGGCTGAACCCCGGCCGTACGGGGGCCCGGTGGCGCGGACGGGGGCACTACGGTTCCGGTATGACCACTGCACTGATCACGGGAGCCACCGCCGGCATCGGAGCCGCCTTCGCACGCCGGCTCGCGGCCGACGGCCATGACGTCGTCCTGGTGGCACGGGACCTGAAGCGCCTTCGGGAGCAGGCCACCGAGCTGCACGACCGGCATGGCGTGGAGGCCGAGGTGCTCGCCGCCGACCTCTCCGGGGAGGAGGGCATCGCCGCGGTCGAGGCCCGGCTCTCCGACCCGCGCCGCCCGGTCGACCTGCTGGTGAACAACGCGGGCTTCGGAAACAAGGGCCGGTTCCTCGACGTGTCGATGGCCGACGAGCTGAGGATGCTGACCGTGCACTGCGAGGCGGTGCTCCGGCTGACCTCGGCCGCGGCCGCCTCGATGAAGGGGCGCGGACGCGGCGGGGTGGTGAACGTGGCCTCGGTGGCGGCCTTCGTGCCGCGCGGCACCTACGGCGCCTCCAAGGCGTGGGTCGTGCAGTTCACCCAGGGCGCGGCCCGGGACCTCGCGGGCAGCGGGGTGCGGCTGATGGCGCTCTGCCCGGGCTTCGTGCGCACGGAGTTCCACGAGCGGGCCGGGATGGGGACGGACAACATCCCCGGCTGGATGTGGCTCGACGCGGACAAGCTGGTGGCGGCGGGCCTGTCGGACCTGGCGCGGGGGAAGACCCTGTCGATCCCGGACCCGCGCTACAAGGCGCTGATGGGCGTGGTGAAGCTGGCGCCGCGCTCGCTGCTCGGCGGGGTGTCGTCGAAGGCCGGACGCAAGTACGGCCCTCAGTAGGGCGCCGCCCCGTCGGCGGTGACGAGGGAGACGGCGCCGTCCCGCCACCGGACGTGGAGCGTGGTGCCGTCGGCGACCCGGACGTCGGCGAGGGTCGCCGCGGGGGCGGGGTCGGGCTCGCCGGTGAGCGAGACGAGCGCGGCGAAGAGCGCGGCGGGCCCCCGGGTGGTGCCGTGGACGGCGGGGGTACGGGTCGGGGCCGGGCCCTGCAGGGTGGGGCCGGTGGGGAGCACGGCGACCTCGGGGCCGTAACCGTGGACGGGGTGGAGCTGGGAGGCCGGCGCGCCGGGGCCCTCGGCGGCGGCCCAGCCGGTCTGCCGTACGGGGGTCCCCTCCGGGGCGTCGAGGACGAGGTGGACGCGGAGTTCGGCGCGGCCGTGGACGACGGTGGTGGAGACGACCCGGACGCCGGGGAGCGGGGTGTGGGCGGAGACCGCCCGGTCGGGTCCGGTGGCGAGCGGTTCGGCGGGGCCCCGGTGGCTCGCCGTGCCGTCGGGGCCGAGCAGCGCGAAGTGGTTGTCGGCCGGGTCGGGTGCGGTGGTGGGGCCGGTGCGGGTGGCGTAGGCGAAGCGGGCGTAGCCGGGGTCGTCGCCGTCCTCGCCGCCGGCGGCGATGTGGTTGCTGCCGTGGTTGTGGAGGCGGACGAGGCCGTCGGCCGCGGTGGTCTGGACGAGCAGGCCGGTGGGGCCGAGGGGACGGGCGGTGTCGGCGCGTTCGGCCGGGAGGGGTTCCTCGGGGTCGGTCCAGGCGGGGTGGTCCGGCGGGAGCAGCAGGCCGAGGAAGCCCTTGGAGGCCCAGTAGGGGGAGCCGGGGCCCGAGTAGGGCTGGACGAGCGGGGCGTGCGGGCCGTACCAGCCGAGGGTGAGCAGGCCGTCCGGGCCGGTGGCGCCGCGGTCGAGGAAGTGGCGCAGGGAGCCGGAGGCGAGGCGGCGGGTGGCGCCGGGGGTGAGCGGGGTGTGGCCGGTGAGGGTGCCGAGCCAGGGGGCGGCGGCCGCGGCGAAGCGGTAGATCAGGGAGCGGCCGTAGGGGACGGGGGCGCCGTCGGCGTCGAAGAGGTGGGCGTGGTCGGCGAGGTGGGCGTGGAGCCGGGGACCGTACCGGTCGAGGAGGGCCCGGTCGCCGGCGAGGTGGGCGTGGAGCACCGGGTAGAGGTGGAGGGCCCAGGAGTTGTAGTGGTCGAAGGCGCGGTTGGCGCCGTCGCTGTACCAGCCGTCGCCGAAGTACCACTCCTCGATCCGGGCGAGGGAGCGGTCGATCGTGGCGGCGGCGCGGTCGGTCCCGGCGTCGGCGTCGGCGTCCTGGAGGAAGCCGGCGACGGTGAGGCCGAAGAGCCACCAGTTGTTGTCGACGGGGGACGGGGCGAGGGCGGGCCGCAGCCAGTCGGCGACGCGGTGGCGGGTGCGGTCGTCGAGTCGGTCCCAGAGCCAGGGGCGGGTGAGGCGCAGGGCGAGGGCGATCGAGGCGGACTCGACGATCGCCTGGCGGGTGTCGGTCATCAGGGGCCAGGCGTCGGGGTCGTGGTCCGTGCCGGGTGCGGCGGTGCCGGCGGCGAGGCCGGCCGCGTACCGGTCGAGGTGGCCGTGCGGGTCCTCGCCCCGGGCGCCGGCGACGCGGAGGGCGGCGAGCAGGAAGGTGCGGGCGAAGCCTTCGAGGCCGTCGGAGCGGGGGCCGGACCAGCTGGGGCGGGGTCCCGGGAGGTCGATCCGGCCGCCGTGCGGGGACGCGTACGGGCGGACGGCGAGGAGGAGCCGGTCGGCGGTGTCCTCCCAGTGGGCGCGGGTCCAGCCGGTGTGCGGGCTGAGCTCACGGTCCTCGGCCGGCGTGGGCATGATGCTCCCTGGGATCCGTGGGGGTGACGGCCGCGCCGCCGGTCCGGCGGGCTTCGGCCGGCTGCCGGAATCCTCGGCGCGGTCCGATCGAATCGTCAAGACATCTGGATCGAATGATCGAAACTCCCGCCGTTCGATCATCTCGTCTATGGTCGGAGCATCCCAGGCCGGGAACCACCACCACCGCGAGGGGGAACCGCACGTGCGCGAGAGTGCCGCCGAACGACACGCCCGACTGCTGGACCTGGTCCGCGAGCGCGGCACCGTCCGCGTCGCCGAGCTGGCCGGCCTGCTGGGGGTCTCCCCCGTGACCGCCCGCCGGGACGCGGAGGCACTGGCCTCACGGGGGCTGCTCGACCGGGTGCACGGCCAGGTCTCCTGGCCGCGCGCGACCGCGCCGGGCACCGCGCAGGGCGGGCCCGGCGCCGGCGAGGGCCTGGTGCTCGGCCTGCTCGCGCCCTCCGCCACGTACTACTTCGCCGAGGTCATCCGGGGCGCCCACGAGGCGGCGGCCCGGGCCGGCGCCCGGCTGGTGCTGCGGATCTCGGACTACCGCCCGGAGGAGGACCGGGCGCGTACCGAGGGGCTGCTCGCGGCCGGCGCCGAGGGGGTCCTGGTGGCCCCGGGCTGGCGCGGCCCGGAGGACCGGCTCGCGTACGGGGACTGGCCGGCCCGGCTGCCGGTGCCGGCCGTGCTCCTGGAGCGGCGGGCCGAGCCGGGCAGCCCGCTCGACGGGCTCGACCGGGTCTCCTCCGACCACTCCCACGGCGTGCTGCTCGCCCTGCGCCACCTGCTCGGTCTCGGACACGGGACCCCGCTGCTGGTGGCCCGGGGCGACTCGCCGACCGCGCTCGCGGTGCGGGCCGGATACGCGGAGGCGCTGGCCGTGCTGGGCCTGGAGGCGCCGCGGCCGGTGATCGACTCCGTGCCGGCCGAGGCGGACCCGGAGGGGTTCGAGCGGGCGGTGCGGGCGCTGTACGAGGCGGTCCGCTCGGGCCTGGCGAGCGCGGCGCTCGTACACAACGACGTGGACGCGATCGAGATCATGCAGCGGCTCGCCCCGCTCGGCGTGCGGGTCCCGGAGGACCTCGCCCTCATCGCGTACGACGACGAGGTCGCCGCGCTGGCCGACACCCCGCTGACGGCGGTCGCCCCGCCGAAGCGGCAGGTGGGCAGGCACGCCACGGAGCTGCTGGTGGAGCGGCTGACCGGGGGCGCGGACGAGGACACGGCGGGCCGGCATGTGAGCCTGCTGCCGCGGCTGCGGGTGCGGGAGTCCTGCGGGGCCGCCCGGCCGGCTCCTCCACTCTGATCGATCTGATCTTTTTTCGATCATTCAATCTTTCGCTCTTGACTTCGCTCAGGAACGGTCCCAGGATCACGGCCAACCCCCTCCACGCCGCCGATCAGGAGCCGAGCCGTGAGCCTCAGCTGGAGCAGAACGTCCCGTGTCATAGCCGGCACCGCAACCGTCCTCGCCGTCCTCACGGCCTGCGGCGGAGGCGGTGACGCGACCGATTCCGCCGACGGGAAGCCGGTCACCCTCACCTTCTGGGGCTGGGCCAAGGGCTCCAAGGACGTCGTCGACGCCTTCAACGCCTCCCACACCGACATCAAGGTGACCTTCGAGGAGATCCCCTCCGGCAACGCCGGCGGCTACGCCAAGATCTCCAACGCCGTGAAGGCCGGGAACGCCCCCGACCTCGTCTCCATCGAGTACCCCTCGCTCCCCGAGTTCGTCTCCTCCGGCGCCCTCCAGGAGATCGGCGACGTCTTCCCCGAGTCCGCCAGGGCCGGCCTCCTCCCCCAGACCGTCGAGCTCACCACACTCGGCGGCAAGAACTGGGCCGTCCCCTTCGACGCCGCCCCGCAGGCCTTCTACTACCGCAAGGACCTCTTCGAGAAGCACAGCATCGAGGTCCCCACCACCTGGGACGCCTTCAGGAAGGCCGCCGAGCAGGTGAAGAAGGCCGACGGCAAGGCCCGTATCGCCACCTTCTTCCCCGACGACCCCACCACCTTCGAGGCCATGGCCTGGCAGGCCGGCGCCCAGTGGTTCAAGGCCGAGGACGACACCTGGAAGATCGACACCACCGACCCCGCCACCACCAGGGTCACCACCTACTGGCAGGGCCTCCTCGACGCCGGCCTCGTCCACAAGAACGCCTCCTTCAGCCCCGAGTGGACCGGCTCCCTCAAGAACGGCACCACCCTGGGCTACCTCGGCGCCTCCTGGGGCGCCGGCGTCCTCAAGGGCACCCTCCCCGAGCAGTCCGGCAAGTGGGCCGTCGCCCCCATGCCCACCTGGGACGGCAAGCCCGCCTCCGGCATGCTCGGCGGCTCCACCTTCGCCGTGCCGAAGAACAGCACCAAGAAGGCGGCGGCCGTCGAGTTCGCGACCTGGATGTCCACCACCGAGGAGGGCGTCGAGGCCCGCATCGCCTCCGGCACCTCCAGCGCCTTCCCCGCCGCCACCGCCCTGCGCCCCGCCGCCAGGAAGGCGTTCGACGCGGGCTTCTACGGCGGCCAGGACATCTACGCCCTCTTCGAGACCGCCGGAGCCTCCATCTCCCCCCGGTGGTCCTGGGGCCCGACCACCGGCACCACCAACACCGCCATCAAGGACCGCTTCGGCGCCGTCGCCCCCGGCGGGCCCACCCTCGCCGACGCGGTGAAGGCCGGCCACGACGCGACCGTCGCCGAGCTCACCAAGCGCGGCCTGAAGGTCGAGGGCTGACAGCGCATGAAGGCCCGCACCCGTGCCGCGGCACTCCTGCTGACCCCGTTCTTCCTGCTCTTCACCGCGGTGCTGGTGGTGCCGATCGGCTACGCGGTCTGGCTGAGCCTCTTCACCGAGAAGCAGTCCGGACTGGGCTTCGGCGGCTCCGAGACCGTCTTCGCCGGACTCGGCAACTACGCCGCGGCGCTGGGTGACCGGGCCTTCCGCGAGGGCTTCGGTGTCCTGCTCGGCTACTGCCTGCTCTACCTGCCGCTGCTGCTCGGCGGGGCCCTCGGCCTCGCCCTGCTCCTCGACAGCGCCCTCGCCCGCGCCCGCCGCCTCTTCCAGCTCGCGCTCTTCCTGCCGCACGCCGTGCCCGGCATCATCGCCGCCCTGATCTGGGTCTACCTCTACACGCCCCAGCTCAGCCCGGTCGTCCAGGCCATGGAGGCCGGCGGGATCGGCTTCGACTTCTTCTCCCCCGAGGGCGCCCTGCCCTCCGTCGTCAACATCGCGCTGTGGGAATGGCTCGGCTACAACCTGATCATCTTCTACGCCGCCCTCCAGGCCATCGACCGCTCCGTCCTCGAAGCCGCCACCGTCGACGGGGCCGGCGCCTGGCGCGTCGCCTTCTCCGTCAAGATCCCGCTGCTCCGCGGCTCCCTGGCGATGGTCGGCCTCTTCACCGTCATCGGCTCCCTCCAGCTCTTCACCGAACCGCTGATCCTCAGCAGGGGCACGGGCTCCGCCGTCACCTCCACCTGGACGCCGAACATGTACGCGTACTCCGCCGCCTTCGACCGCAACGACTACGGCCTCGCCGCGGCCGCCTCGATCCTGCTGGCGCTGACGGCCGCGCTGCTCTCCTTCGCCGTCACCCGCCTGACCAGGGACCGGAAGGAGAAGGCCGCGTGACCGCCTCCCGCTGGATGTCGAGGACCGCCGTCAACGGCGTCCTCCTGCTCGCCACCTGCTACATGCTCTTCCCGCTCGTCTGGCTGGTCACCGCCGCCACCAAGGACGCCGGCGGACTCCTCGCCGGGAACGCCTTCTCCTTCGAGGGCTTCGACCTCGGCGGCAACCTCGCCCGGATCGCCGAGTACAACGACGGCGTCTACTTCCGCTGGTACCTCAACAGCCTCCTCTACGCCGGGGTCGGCGCCGCCGCCTGCGCGCTGATCAGCGTCGCCGCCGGATACGCCTTCCACGTCTACGACTTCCGGGGCAAGGAGAAGCTCTTCGGCCTCGTCCTCCTCGGCGTCCTCGTCCCCACCACCGCGCTCGCCCTGCCGATGTACCTGCTCGCCAGCGAGATCGGCATCGTCAACACCTACGCCGCCGTGCTCCTCCCGGTCCTGGTCAACCCCTTCGGGGTCTACCTCTCCCGGGTGCTGTGCGCCGCCTACGTCCCCGAGGAGGCGCTGGAGGCCGCCCGGATCGACGGCGCCGGTGAGATGCGGGTCTTCTGGTCGATCGGTCTGCGCACGGTCATGCCGGGATTCGTGACCGTCTTCCTCTTCCAGTTCACCGCCGTCTGGAACAACTTCTTCCTCCCGCTGGTGATGCTCTCCGACCAGAAGCTCTTCCCGCTGAGCCTCGGCCTCTACGCGTGGAACAGCAACGCCCACGCCGAACCCGGCTACTACCCGCTCGTCGTCACCGGCTCGCTGCTCGCCGTCGTCCCCCTCGTGCTCGCCTTCGTCTCGCTCCAGCGCCACTGGAAGGCCGGTCTGACCGCCGGCAGCGTCAAGTGAGGAGCCCCGGTCCCGCCATGCCCCCGACCACCGACCACCGTCCTTCCCTCCTGCTCGCGATGGGCCCCGGCGTCGCCGGCCGGCTCCTCACCGACGCCCACCGCGCCCGCCTCGCGGCCCTCACCCGCACCGATCCGCACCTGGTCGCGCACGACCTGACCGCCCCGGACCCGCGCACCGCCGCCGCCCTCGCCGAGGCCGAACTCCTCCTCACCTGCTGGGGCGCCACCCCGCTCACCCCGGAGGTGCTGGCCCGGGCGCCGCGCCTCAAGGCCGTGGTGCACGCGGCCGGTTCGGTGAAGCACCACATCACCGACGCCTGCTGGGAGCGCGGCATCCAGGTCACCACCGCCGCCGCCGCCAACGCCCTGCCGGTCGCCGAGTACACCCTCGCCGCGATCCTCTTCGCCGGGAAGCGGGTGCTGCGCTCGGCCCAGCGGTACGCCGAACTCCGCGCCGACCACGCCTGGCTCGCCGAGTCCGCCGACTGGGGCAACTACCGCCGCACGGTCGGCATCGTCGGCGCCTCCCGCATCGGCCGCCGGGTCGTCGAACTCCTCCGCCCCTTCGACGTGGAGGTGCTGCTGTACGACCCGTACCTGAAGGAGCCGCCGCCGGGCGCCGTCCTGGCCGGCCTGGACGAACTCTGCGCCCGCAGCTCGGTCGTCTCGGTGCACGCGCCCCAACTCCCCTCCACGTACCGCATGATCGGAGCCCGCCAGCTCGCCGCCCTGCCCGACGGAGCCACCCTGGTCAACACCTCCCGGGGCTCCCTGATCGACGAGGACGCCCTCCTCCCCCACCTGACCACGGGCCGCCTCCACGCGGTCCTCGACGTGACCGACCCCGAGCTCCCGCCCCCGGACTCCCCCCTCTACACCCTCCCCAACGTCCTGCTCACCCCGCACATCGCCGGCTCCCTCGGCAACGAGCTGCACCGCATGACCGACCAGGCGCTGGACGAGATCGCCCGCTACACCCGCGGCGAGCCCTTCGCGGAGGAGGTCAGGGCCGCCGACCTGACGCACTCGGCCTAGACCGGCCTAGACTGGAGGGGTCCATCCGCGGCTTCGCCCCGTCGGAGGCGGCCATGACCTTCGTGCAGATCATCGATTGCAGGACGAGCCGGGTCGAGGAGCTGAACCGGCTCATGGACCGCTGGGTCGAACAGACCCGGGGAAAACGCACCGCCACCCACAGCATCGTCGGGACCGACCGGTCCGACGCCCAACACGTCGTCGAGATCGTGGAGTTCCCCTCGTACGACGTGGCCATGCGCAACTCGCAGCTGCCCGAGACCGACCGGATCTTCCGGGAGCTGGTCGCGCTCTGCGACGAGATGCCGACCTTCACCGACCTGGACGTGGTCCGGGACGAGGCGCTGTACAAAGCGAACGCGCGGCAGATGTTCGAGCGGATGGCGAACGGCTCCGACCTGGCCCTGCTCGACACCCTGCTCGCCGAGGGCTACCACGACCACGATCCGACGAACCCGGTGGACACCCTCGGGATGGACGCGGTCCGGCGCGAGGTGGAGCAGTGGCGCGCGGGCTTCGACTTCGCGTTCACCGTCGAGGACCAGCTCGCCGACGGTGACCGGGTGTGCACCCGGTGGAGCTGGAGAGGGACCCACGTCGGCGACTTCATGGGCCTCCAGCCGACCGGCATGGAGGTCACCATGACCGGCACCACCATCCACCGCTTCCGCGACGACGGGAAGATCGCCGAGGGCTGGTGGCAGTACGACCTGCTCGGACTGATGGGGCAGCTCGGGGCGGTCGAGGCATAGGAAAGACACCGAGGCCCGGTGCTCCCGCGACGGGAGCACCGGGCCTCGGTGGTTCAGTCAGTGGCCTCAGTGGGAGTGGCCGTGACCGTGGCCGTGACCGTGGTCCGCCGGCTCCTCCTCCTTCTTCTCCACCACGAGGGTCTCGGTGGTGAGGAGCAGGGAGGCGATGGAGGCGGCGTTCTCCAGGGCGGAGCGGGTGACCTTCACCGGGTCGATGACGCCGGCCTTGACCAGGTCGCCGTACTCGCCGGTGGCGGCGTTGAAGCCCTGGCCCTTGTCGAGCTCGGAGACCTTGGAGGTGATGACGTAACCCTCCAGGCCGGCGTTCTCGGCGATCCAGCGCAGCGGCTCGACGGCGGCGCGGCGGACGACGGAGACGCCGGTGGCCTCGTCTCCGGTCTTGCCGAGGTTGTCGTCCAGGATCTTGACGGCGTGGACGAGCGCGGAGCCACCACCGGAGACGATGCCCTCCTCGACCGCGGCGCGGGTCGCGGAGATGGCGTCCTCCAGACGGTGCTTCTTCTCCTTCAGCTCCACCTCGGTGGCGGCGCCGACCTTGATCACGCACACGCCGCCGGCCAGCTTCGCGAGGCGCTCCTGGAGCTTCTCGCGGTCCCAGTCGGAGTCCGTGGACTCGATCTCGGCCTTGATCTGCGCGACGCGGCCCACGACGTCCTCGGACTTGCCGCCACCGTCGACGATGGTGGTGTCGTCCTTGGAGACGGTCACGCGGCGGGCGGTGCCCAGCACGTCCAGACCGGCCTGGTCGAGCTTGAGGCCGACCTCCTCGGCGATGACGGTGGCACCGGTGAGGGTGGCCATGTCCTGGAGCATCGCCTTGCGGCGGTCACCGAAGCCGGGCGCCTTGACGGCGACGGCGTTGAAGGTGCCGCGGATCTTGTTGACCACGAGGGTGGAGAGCGCCTCGCCCTCGACGTCCTCGGCGATGATCAGCAGCGGCTTCGAGGCGCCGGCCTGGATGACCTTCTCCAGGAGGGGCAGCAGGTCCTGGATGGAGGAGATCTTGCCCTGGTTGATCAGGATGTACGGGTCGTCGAGGACGGCCTCCATACGCTCCTGGTCGGAGACCATGTACGGCGAGAGGTAGCCCTTGTCGAAGGCCATGCCCTCGGTGAACTCCAGCTCCAGGCCGAAGGTGTTGGACTCCTCGACGGTGATGACACCGTCCTTGCCGACCTTGTCCATCGCCTCGGCGATGAGCTCGCCGACCTGCTGGTCCTGCGCGGAGAGCGCGGCGACGGCGGCGATGTCGGACTTGTCGTCGATCGGGCGCGCGGTGGCGAGCAGCTCGTCGGAGACGGCCTTGACCGCGGCGTCGATGCCCTTCTTGAGGGCGGCCGGGGAGGCGCCGGCGGCGACGTTGCGCAGACCCTCGCGGACGAGCGCCTGGGCGAGCACGGTGGCGGTGGTGGTGCCGTCACCCGCGATGTCGTTGGTCTTGGTCGCCACCTCCTTGACGAGCTGGGCGCCGAGGTTCTCGTACGGGTCGTCGATCTCGACCTCGCGGGCGATCGTGACACCGTCGTTGGTGATGGTGGGGGCGCCGAACTTCTTGTCGATGACGACGTTGCGGCCCTTGGGGCCGATCGTCACCTTCACCGTGTCGGCCAGCTTGTTGACGCCGCGCTCAAGGGCGCGACGGGCGTCCTCGTCGAACTTCAGGATCTTCGCCATGGGAGCGGTTCAGCCCTCTCGGAAATCGTGTGGGAAAACGAACCGCGCCCCTGGACGCCCAAGAGATCAAGGGGTCAGGGGCGCGGTCAAAGCAGGTACGTCGTCTTACTTCTCGATGATCGCGAGCACGTCGCGGGCCGAGAGGACGAGGTACTCGTCGCCGTTGTACTTCACCTCGGTGCCGCCGTACTTGCTGTAGAGCACGACGTCGCCGACCTTGACGTCGAGCGGCAGGCGCTCGCCGTTCTCGAAGCGGCCCGGGCCCACGGCGAGGACGGCGCCCTCCTGGGGCTTCTCCTTCGCGGTGTCCGGGATGACCAGGCCCGAGGCCGTGGTCTGCTCGGCGTCGAGCGGCTGGACCACGATGCGGTCCTCGAGCGGCTTGATGGCAACCTTGGAGCTGGCGGTCGTCACGATCCGACCTCCCCCTTCGGAGATCTCGCGGGGTTAACTGTCTGGGGTGGCGACCAGGTGGATCCGTCGTCGCGGGTGCCGGACCTGCCTGTCGCTGTGTTGGCACTCTCCAGTGGGGAGTGCCAGAGCCGAGACTATGACCGCGATTAGCACTCGGTCAAGCGGAGTGCCAATTCCTCACTCCGTGGCGGCCTCCGCGCGGACGGTGGAGCCGTCCGGACCCCGGTCGCCGACGCTCTCGACCGCCTTGCGGCCGAGGCGTTCGAGCGGGTCGACGGCGGAGGCACAGCCCGTGAGGGCGAGGAGGAGGACGGCGAGGACGAGGGGGCGGAGCCGGGTCATACGTAGTCCTCCAGCTTGCCGACCGCGTAGCCCTTCGACGTGATCACGTTCATCACCCGGCGGATCATGTCCGGCATGCTGCCCTTCCAATCCTCCTCGCCGCGGAAGTGGGTGAGGACGATGTCGCCGGGGTGCAGGTCGCGGTCCCACTCGCGCCACTCCATGTGGTCCGGGAACGCCTCGGAGGCCCAGAGCGGCACGGCCTTGACGCCGCAGGACGCGGCGGCGCGCAGGGTGTTCTCGTTGTAGTTGCCGTACGGGGGCCGGAAGAGCTCGGGGCGCTTGCCGTACTTCTTCTCGATGACGTCCTGCATCCCGCAGATCTCGCGCTTCTGGCGCGCGTAGGAGAGTCCGGGCAGGTACTTGTGGTTGAGGGTGTGGTTGTGGAGGGCGACCCCGCCGGGCTGGGACTTCTGCATCTTCGCGAAGTAGGCGTAGTCGTCGCTGACGACGTAGTCGCTGAGGAAGGCGCTGTACGGGATCTTCAGGTCGCTCATCATCCGGATGAGCTCGGGGTCCTTCTCGGATCCGTCGTCGATGGTGAGGAAGACGACCTTCTCCTTGGTGGGGACCGTGGTGAAGACGGGCGGCAGCCCCTCGCCGTCGGTCTCGAAGCCCTTCCGGGTGGTGATCTTCGGCTTGGTCCTGGGCGGGGCGGGCGCTTCGAGGGGGGTGAGCTTGAGGCCCCACTTCTTCGCGGCGGCGGCCCGGGCGGCCCGGCGCTGCGCCAGAGCGGCCTTCTTCTCCGCGGCGAGCCGGGCCGCGGCCTGCGCGGCGGTCCGCTCCGGGGCCTGCTGGCCGGCAGCGGGGGCGGGAGCGCCGGAGGACGCGGGCTCGGAGCCGCCCGCGCAGGCGGCGGTGGAGGTGAGCGCGGCGACGAGGAGCGCGGCACCGAGGGCGCGACGCGAGGAGCCCTTTGCCATCATTTCTTCCTTTTGTCGTACGAGCGGTATGGCGCCGCATCCTGTCAGCGCGACCCGCTCCTCCGGTCGCGACACCGCCGTACCGGCCCCACCGTCCCCCGCCCGGCCCACAGGGAGAATGGAAAGGTGACCGACCTCGCCGCCTTCGCCGCCCTGCTCGCCCCCGAGGGCCAGACGCTCCTCGCCGCCCTGCGCGACCACGACCCCGCACAGGAGCTGGCGGTCGCCTCCCGGCTGCGCCGGGACCACCCCGTCGAGCTGGTCTCGGCGGCCCTCGGGCAGGCCCGGCTGCGGCAGCGCGCGGTGGCGAAGTTCGGTCCCGAGGACGCGTACCGCATGTACTTCACGCCGAACGGCGTCGAGCAGTCCACCCGGGCGGCCGTCGGCACCTACCGCGCGGCCCGCCTCAAGGCCCTCGGCGTCGGCTCGGTCGCCGACCTCTGCTCCGGGATCGGCGGCGACGCGCTGGCCCTCGCCCGCGCCGGCATCTCCGTCCTCGCCGTCGACCGCGACCCGCTCACCGCCGAGGTCGCCCGCGCCAACGCCGCCGCGCTCGGCCTCGCGGACCTGATCGAGGTCCGCTGCGCCGACGTCACCGAGATCGACACCAGCCCCCACGACGCCGTCTTCGTCGACCCCGCGCGGCGCGGAGGGCGGGGCCGGATCTTCGACCCGGAGGCGTACTCCCCGCCGCTGTCCTGGGCCATGGAGGCGGCCCGCAAGGCCCCGCACGCGGCCCTGAAGATCGCCCCCGGCGTCCCCCACGAGACCGTCCCCGAAGAGGCCGAGGCGGAGTGGATCTCGGACGGCGGCGACGTGAAGGAGGCCGTCCTCTGGTTCGGTACGGAGCCCGGCGCCCGCCGCGCCACGCTGCTGCCCTCCGGTGCGAGCCTCACCGGCCGGGGACTGCCCGACCCGGCGGTCCGCCCCGTCGGCCGCTACCTCTACGAGCCGGACGGCGCCGTCATCCGCGCCCATCTGGTCGCCGAGGCCGCCGAGGAGCTGGGCGGCGGCCTGATCGACCCGACGATCGCCTACATCACCGCCGACACCCTGAGCCCCACCCCGTACGCCTCCGCCTACGAGATCACCGACGAACTCCCCTTCAACCTCAAGAAGCTGAAGGCCCTGCTCCGGGAGCGCGAGGTGGGCACGCTGACCGTGAAGAAGCGCGGCTCGGCCGTCGCGCCCGAGGAGATCCGGCGCAGGGTCGCGCCGAAGGGGCCGAACTCCGCGACGGTGCTGCTCACACGTGTCGCGGGGGCGCCGACGATGCTGATCGGCCGGCCCGCGCGGGCGGAGCGATCCTGATCGCCGTCCGGTAGTGCCCGACGGCCTTGAAGAGCCCGATCAGGCCGTTGATCCAGAAGATCAGGGCGACGCCCATGCCGTACGCGACGACGTAGTGGCCCCCGGCGGCCGGGGTCGCCCCGGCCGGCACGGCGAAGCCCAGCCACAGCCCGAGGCCGCACAGGACGGCGGAGAGCAGCATCCAGCAGGCGCTCTGCACGGGCCGGCGCAGCCGCGCGTCCGCCGCCGCGTCCCGGTCCAGCGCGGCCCAGGCGAGGAATCGTTCCCGCACCACGCGGTCCTGCCGCACCCCGCGCACGACGAGCCAGACGCCCGGCACCAGCACACCGAGACCGAGGACGGCGGCGATCAGCTGGATCAGCAAGGTGAACGGGTCGAGGATCGCCCGGTCGGGGTCGGCCAGCAGCATGCCCACCATGCCCCAGCCCAGCTGGAGCGTCAGCACCGAACCGGCGAACAGCGCGAACCGCCCGCCGCCGAGCAGCCGTCGCCCCAGCGCGTCGAGCGCCCTCGCCCGGTCCGCCAGGAGCGCCTCCCGGTCGGGCCAGCTCCGGACCTCGACGGGCGGGGGCGGCGGAGGCAGGGGGATACGCGGAGACATGCCCAGAACCCTAGGGCCTGCCGTCCCGGTCGGCCCGGACACCCCCAGGGCCCCCCGACTCCCCCGACTCCCCCGCGCGGCCCCGCAGCAACGCCCGCTCGCTCTCGTTCCGGGTGAGCTCCGCCGCCCGCGCGAACTCCGCCCGCGCCTCGTCCGCCCGCCCCAGCCTGGCCAGCAGGTCGCCGCGGACGCTCGGCAGCAAGTGGTAGCGGTCCAGGGCCGGTTCGGCGGCGAGCGCGTCGACGATCGGGAGCGCCGCGGCCGGCCCCTCGGCCATCGAGACGGCCACCGCCCGGTTCAACTCGACCACGGGCGAGGGCGCCAGCTCCATCAGCCGCCCGTACAGCCCGGCGATCACCGCCCAGTCCGTCTCCGCGTAGGACCCGGCGCGCGCGTGGCAGGCGGCGATCGCGGCCTGGAGGGCGTAGGGGCCGTACCCGCGCCCTCCCCCGGCCCGGGCGAGGGCGTCGTAACCGCGCCGCACGAGGAGGCGGTTCCACCGGCTCCGGTCCTGGTCGGCGAGGAGCACCGGCCTGCCGCCCGGCCCGGTCCTCGCGGGAGCACGGGACGCCTGGAGTTCGAGGAGGGCGGCGAGGCCGTGCGCCTCGCTCTCGCCGGGCATCAGGGCGGCGAGGCCGCGGGCCAGCCGGAGCGCGTCCTCGCAGAGCCCGGGCCGCAGCAGGTCGTCGCCGGCGGTGGCCGCGTACCCCTCGTTGAAGACCAGGTAGACGACCTCCAGGACGGAATCGAGCCGCGCCGCCCGCTCCGCCCCGTACGGCACCTCGAACTCGACGCCCGCCTTCGCGAGCGCCCGCTTGGCGCGGGTGATCCGGGCGGCGACGGTCGCCTCCGGGACGAGGAAGGCGCGGGCGATCTCGTCCGTCCGCAGTCCGCCGACCAGCCGCAGGGTGAGCGCCGCCCGGGCCTCGGCGGAGAGCACGGGGTGGCAGGTGGTGAAGACGAGCCGGAGCACGTCGTCGTCGATGTCGCCGGGGCCGGAGGGCTCGGGGTCGTACGACTCCTCCGGCAGCGCCCGGCCGACCTCGGCGAGCTTGCGCGCGTAGGTCTCGCGGCGCCGCACGAGGTCGACGGCGCGGTGCTTGGCGGTGGCCGTCAGCCAGGCGCCCGGGTTGTCCGGGACGCCCGTCCGCGGCCACTGCTCCAGAGCGGCGACCAGCGCGTCCTGGGCGATCTCCTCGGCGATGCCGACATCGCGGACGACGCGGGTCACCGTGGCGATGATCCGCGCCGACTCCATCCGGAAGACCGTCTCCAGCGTGCTCCGCACCGTCACGCCCTCCATGAGAGCACGGCCGGGGTCAGCCCTCCGGCATCTCCTCGACCTCGCGGACCTCCAGGCCGACCTTCCACTGCGGCGGGTGCACCGCGAGGAACCGCTTGCCCCACTCGACGGCCTCGGCCATGTCCTTGCACTGGAGCATCGCGTACCCGCCGACGACCTCCTTGGTCTCGGTGAAGGGCCCGTCGGTGAAGGACAGCTTCCCGCCCTCCCAGGTGATGCGGGTGGACTCGGCGGTCGGCCGCAGGCCCGCGGTGTCGACCATGGCGCCGGCCTTGGTGATCTCCTCGAAGAGCGCGCCCATCCGCTCCTCGAAGCCGGGGTCGGCGCTCTCCATGTCGATGGTGTTCTCCTCGATGCGGACGAGGGAGAGGAAGCGGGGCATGGTGACTCCTGGGGGTGCGGTGGCGGGGCCGTTCCCCGCCTTCCACACATACGTCGAACGGGCCCGGCCCGCATCGACACCACGCCCGGGAAATCTCTAGACGTAGTCCTCCAGGCGGGCCACCGTGAAGCCCTGCTCCTGGATCCTGCGGAGCATCGTCGCCGTCATCTCGGTCATCGTGCGGCCCTTGAGCTCGGCGGGGCCCCGGAAGTGGGCGAGGACGATGTCGCCGGGGTGGAGCCTCCGGTCGCCGCGCTGGTACTGCATGTTCTTGATCTGCATGGACTCGCGCCAGAGGACGATCGCGTCGACCCCGCACCGCCCGGCCGCCGCGCGGGTGGCCTCGTTCCAGTTGCCGAAGGGCGGGCGGAAGAGGCGGGGGGTGGTGCCGTACCGCTGCCGCAGCTTCTCCTGCTGGCCGCAGATCTCGCGGCGCTGGGCCTCCGGGGAGAGGGTGCGCAGGTTCGGGTGGGTGAGGGTGTGGTTGGCGACGCCGTGGCCCTGCCGGACGAGCGGGTCGAAGTAGCCGTAGTCCCCGCTGATCACCGAGTCGGTGAGGAACATCGTGAAGGGGACGTCCAGTTCGTCCATCATCCGCACGAACGCGGGGTCCTTCTCGGCCCCGTCGTCGATGGTGAGGAAGACGACCTTGTCCCGGGTGGGTATGTCGCTGATCACCGGGACCGGGCCGCCGGGCATCCGCTTCACCGGCTTGACGGCGGGCGGGGCGGGCGGCGCGGGGAAGGGCTTCAGGCCCCACTTCCCGTACGCGGCGGCCCGGGCGGCCCCGGGGGCGGGGGCCGGATCCGGCGCGGCGGCCTTCGCCGAGGGGGTCGCGAGCGGGACGGCCGGCGGGGCCTGGGCCGTGCAGCCCGTCATCAGGAGCACCACGGCGGTCAGCGCCGCCCACACCGCGATCTGCTTCTTCACGGGCTGTGGGATGCCCGAACCGCTCGAATGGTTGCCCGAACGCCGAACGGATCGGCTATTCGACCGATTCGAAGCGCCAGCGGTGGACCGGCCGGGTGATCAGCTCCGCCTCCGGCTCGGGCAGCTCGGGCAGCTCGGCGTCGAAGGTGTCCGCCTCCCACCAGGTGAGGACGAGGACCCGGTCCTGGGGGGCCCGGAACACCTCCCGGCGCAGCGGCTCGCGTGCCAGGACCCGGGCCCGCGCCCACTCCAGGAGCTCCGGGCCCCGGCCCTGCACGGCCCGGGCCTCCCACATGAGCGTGACCCTCACGAGTACAGGTTCTCCTTGCTGATCTCGTGCACGTGGTCGTGGTCGTGGTCGTGCGGGTGGGCGTGGGCGCCGGGCACGTGCGGGTCCGTCACCGGCAGCGAGGAGTCCGCCGACAGCTCCAGGTCGGAGGCGGCCCGGTTGCGGGCGACCATCTCGGCGCCGAGCGCGGCGACCATCGCGCCGTTGTCGGTGCACAGGCCCGGCCGGGGCACCCGGAGCCGGATCCCGGCCCGCTCGCAGCGCTCTTCGGCGAGGGCGCGGAGCCGCGAGTTGGCGGCGACGCCGCCGCCGATCATCAGGTGGTCGACGCCCTCGTCCTTGCAGGCCCGGACGGCCTTGCGGGTGAGGACGTCGACGACGGCCTCCTGGAAGGAGGCGGCCACGTCCCGGACCGGCACCTCCTCGCCGGCCGCCCGCTTCGCCTCGATCCAGCGGGCCACGGCGGTCTTCAGACCGGAGAAGGAGAAGTCGTACGCCGGGTCCCTGGAGCCGCTGAGGCCGCGCGGGAACGCGATGGCGGCCGGGTCGCCCTCCCGGGCGAGCCGGTCGATGACGGGTCCGCCGGGGAAGCCCAGGTCGAGGACGCGGGCGATCTTGTCGAAGGCCTCGCCGGCGGCGTCGTCGATGGTGGCGCCCAGCGGCCGCACGTCGGAGGTGATGTCGGCGGAGAGCAGCAGCGAGGAGTGCCCGCCGGAGACCAGGAGGGCCATCGTCGGCTCGGGCAGCTTGCCGTGCTCCAGCTGGTCGACGCAGATGTGCGAGGCCAGGTGGTTGACGCCGTAGAGCGGCTTGCCCAGCGCGTAGGCGTACGCCTTGGCGGCGGAGACGCCGACGAGCAGCGCGCCCGCGAGGCCGGGGCCCGCGGTGACCGCGATGCCGTCGAGGTCTCTCGCGGAGACGCCGGCGGTCTCCAGGGCCCGCTCGATCGTCGGGACCATCGCCTCCAGGTGGGCCCGGGAGGCGATCTCGGGCACCACGCCGCCGAAGCGGGCGTGGGTGTCGACGCTGGAGGCCACGGCGTCGGCGAGCAGGGTGGTGCCGTGGACGATGCCGACACCGGTCTCGTCGCAGGAGGTCTCGATGCCGAGGACCAGCGGTTCGTCAGCAGCCATCAGATCTCAGTCCCTGTTCCTTGAACGGTGAGTCGCATCACGAGCGCGTCGATGTTGCCCGGCTGGTAGTAGCCGCGCCGGAAACCGATGGGCTCGAAGCCGAAGCGCTCGTACAGCTTCTGCGCCCGGGTGTTGTCCACGCGCACCTCGAGCAGGACCTCGTCGCACTCGAAGGCCGTGGCGTGCTGGAGGAGGTCGGTGAGGAGCCGGGCGCCGAGCCCGGTGCCCCACTGCCCGCGGGAGACGGCGATGGTCTGGACGTCCCCGAGCCCGCCGGCCGCGGCGAGACCCGCGTAACCGGCCAGCTCCCCGGCGGCGGTCTCAGCGACCACGTACCGCCGGGTGGCCCGGGGCCCGCGCGCGTGCGCCAGCTCGGACCAGAACATCCCCTCCGACCAGGCGTCCTCGGGGAAGAGATCCGCCTCCAGGGCCAGCACCTCCGGCAGGTCCCACCAGCGCATCTCGCGCAGGACGGCACCGCCGGTCGCCGCTTCCCCGCTCACTGGGGGGTGACCACCTTGTAGTTCTTCGGCACCTGCGCGTCGGGGCGCCGCAGGTACATCGGCTGCGGGTCGAGGAAGCCCTCGCCGCCGGCCGCGAGCCGCTCGGCCGCGAGGGCGGCGAGCGCGGCGGCGGACTGGTGCTCCGGGCCGCGGGCGTCCGGGAAGGCGTCCGGGTAGAGCAGGGCGCCCGCGCCGACGACCGGCAGTCCGGCGAGCTCGGCGGCGATGTCGGCGGGCCGGTCGACGGAGGCGTCGGTGACCCGGGTGCGGGCGTCGTCGTACCGCGCCCAGTAGACCTCCTTGCGGCGGGCGTCCGTCGCCACGGCGAAGGGGCCTTCGAGGCCGGAGGCGTACGCGAGGCCGTCGAGGGTGCACAGGCCGTGCACGGGCACCCCGCCGAGGGCGGAGGAGAAGGCGGCGGCGGTGACGAGCCCGACCCGGAGTCCGGTGTAGGGGCCCGGGCCGACCCCGACCACGATGCCGGTCACCGCGTCGAGCGCGGTCCCGGCCTCTGTGAGGACCCGGTCGACGGCGGGGAGCAGCAGCTCCCCGTGACGGCGGGCGTCGACGGAGGTCGACTCGGCGACGACGGCCGTGCCGTCGTGGAGGGCGACGGTGACGGCGGGGGTGGCGGTATCCATGGCGAGCAACAGCACGCGAACAGCCTACGGCGCCACGAGCGGGCGATGCGGCGCGCGGCCCTCCGGGGGCCCGGCTGCTACCGTCGGGCCGGACAGCTCGTCAGGCTCGGGCACGTACGTACGAAGAGGTGGAGACGGTGGCAAGGAGCAGCTCGGGATTCGTGGCCGGGCTCACCGCGGCGGCCGTCGCCGTGGTCGCCTTCCTCGCCTACCAGGCGTCGGCGAGCGTGCCGGCCGACCTCGCGGAGCCCTCGCGGACGCCGAGCGCGGTCACCCCCTCGGCGTCGGCGCCGGCCGGGGCGAAGAAGCCCGCGAAGGACCCGCTGGCGGTGCCGGCGGCCTCGGGATCGGGCGAGCGGGTGGTGTACGGGCTGAAGGACCGCCGGGTGTGGCTGGTCGACGGGAAGAACAAGGCCACCCGCACCTTCACGGTGGCGCCGAGCTCGGTGAGCCCGGCACCCGGCGCGTACGCGGTGACCTCGCGGTCGGGTTCGGTGACCGGCTCGGACGGGGTGCAGATCGAGCACGTGGTCCGCTTCGCGACCGTGCAGGACGTGACGGTCGGCTTCAGCGCGGCGCTGGACGGCTCGATGCCGTCGCCGGACCCGGCGCGGAAGACCGGCGGCATCCGGATGAAGCGCGCCGACGGCGACGCGATGTGGACCTTCGCGACGGTCGGCTCGAAGGTCGTCGTCGTCCCCTGAGACGGGTCGGGCGCCTCGCGGCACTCCTCGGCGCCCCTGGGAACCTCCCGAGCCCCCTGGGCGCCCCTCGGCGTCCCTGAGGGTCACCCGGCGCCGGTCGCGCCGTCCCCGTAAGGGTTACGCGGCCTCGTCCCTCAGGTCCTGCTCCGGCTCGTCCTCCGGCCGCGCGTGCTCACGCGCGGGCGGGGTCGATACGGCGCTGGCCGCGGCGCAGGCTGCCAGCAGCTCGCTCATCGAGACGCGCTCCTCGGCGGTGCGGTCGTCGCGCTCCGGCATCTGCGTCGCCATGCATGCCTCCCGTAGGTTAGGTAGACCTAACCAGCTCGTGCCTCCATGTGACCACGGCACCGAGCGGCGGCGCAACATTTTCCCGACATGCTGTCGGAACCTACGTGAGGTTCACAGCAGCGACAGGTCCTCGTCGGCCCACCGTCCGCCGACCCCGCGCAGCACGACCGTGCGCCGGTCGTCGTCGGTGTCGCCGGTGACCCGGTGGATGAGCACGTGCAGCCGGTCGTCGGTCAGCTCCTCGACCTTGCCGTCGCCCCACTCCACGACCACCACGGACTCGGGCAGCGAGACGTCGAGGTCCAGGTCCTCCATCTCGTCCAGACCGCCGCCGAGCCGGTAGGCGTCCACGTGCACCAGGGAGGGGCCGCCGACGAGCGAGGGGTGGACGCGGGCGATGACGAAGGTCGGCGAGGTGACCGCGCCGCGCACGCCCAGGCCCTCGCCGAGGCCGCGGGTCAGCGTGGTCTTCCCGGCGCCCAGCTCGCCGGTGAGCATGACGAGGTCGCCGGGGCGGAGGGTCTTCGCGAGCCGGCGGCCGAGCTCCTGCATCCGCTCGGGGGAGTCGACGGAGAGGGTGGCGCCGGAGACGGGCGGGTGCGCTGCTTCCATACCCGCCAACCTATCCGCTCGCGGGACCCTCCCCCGAGTCCGGCGGTACGGCCCCGACCCTGGCCAGGAGGTCGAGGAGCGCGCCGGTGACCGCCTCGGGGCGCTCCAGCATCACCAGATGGCCGGCGTCGGGGACGAGGACCAGCTCGGCCCCGGGCAGTTCGGCGGCGATGACCTCGGTGTGCGAGGCGGGGGTGACGAGGTCCTGGTCCCCGGCGAGGGCCAGCGCAGGCAGGCCGCGGAAGGCGGCGAGCGCGAGCCGCTTGTCGTGCGCGGCGAAGGCCGGATAGAACTCGGCGACCACATCCACCGGGGTCGCCTCGATCATCCGCTCGGCGAAGCGGACGACGGCCGGATCGACGTCCTCGGAGGCGAAGGAGTACTTCTTCACCAGTCCGGCGAAGAGGTCGGCGGTGGCGCGGCGGCCCCTCTCGACCAGTTCCGCCTGGGAGCCGAGGGCCCGCAGCACGCCGGGCAGGACCCGGCGGACCGCGTTGACGCCGGCGACCGGCAGCCCGTACGAGACCTCCTCCAGGCGGCCCGCGGAGGTGCCGACCAGGGCGACGCCGACCACCCGGTCCCGGATCAGCTCGGGGTACCGCTCCGCCAGCGCCATCACCGTCATGCCGCCCATCGAGTGCCCGACGAGGACGAGCGGCCCCTCGGGCGCGGCGGCGTCGATGACGGCCCGCAGGTCGCGGCCGAGCCGGTCGATGGTGACGGGCACGCCGTCGGCGCCCGTCTGGGAGGCGCCGCGGGCGGAGCGGCCGTGCCCGCGCTGGTCCCAGAAGACGGTCCGCACCCGGCCCCGGAGGGCGGCGCGCTGGTAGTGCCAGGAGTCCTGGCTCAGGCAGAAGCCGTGGGAGAAGACGACGGTGACGACCGGGCCGGGGGCCTCGCCGGTCCCGTCGGCCTCGCCGACCTCGTCGACCTCGTACGCGAGGGCGGTGCCGTCGTCCGCGAGGGCGCGCTCGGGGGCACCGCGGAGGGTGCCGTACGGGCCGGTGGAGTCCAGGGCGAGCCGGGCCTTCCGGCGTACCGAGCGGCCCACCGTCAGGCGTTCGATCGCGACCCCGGCCGCCGCGCCGGCGGCCAGCACGCCTATCGCCGCGCCGGCGAACCCCGCGCGGCGCCAGCCGCCTCCCCCGGTCCCCTCCCCCATGGCGGGCTACTCCCCCACGTAGACGCGCGGCACGCGGGCGCCGATCCGGGTGACGATCTCGTACGCGATGGTGTCGGCGGCCTCCGCCCAGTCCTGGGCCGTCGGCTCGCCGTGCTCGCCGGAGCCGAAGAGGACGGCCTCGGTGCCGGGCGCGGGCCGGTCGCCGCCGAGGTCCACCACGAACTGGTCCATGGCGACCCGCCCGGCGACCGTCCGGACCGTGCCGTCGACCAGGACGGGGCCGCGGCCGGAGGCGTGCCGGGGGACGCCGTCGGCGTAGCCCACCGGGATCAGGCCGAGGGTGGTCTCGCCGCCGGTGACGTAGTGGTGCCCGTAGGAGACGCCGTGGCCGGCCGGGACCTCCTTCACCAGCGCGACGCTCGCCTTCAGCGACATCACCGGGCGCAGGCCGAGCTCGGCGGAGGTGCCCAGCTCGGGCGCGGGCGAGACGCCGTACATCGCGATGCCGGGCCGGACCAGGTCGAAGTGGGTCTCGGGCAGGGTGAGCGTGGCGGGCGAGTTGGCGATGTGGCGGACCTCGGGCTCGACGCCTGCCTTCTCGGCGTAGGCGAGCATCGAGCGGAAGACGTCGAGCTGGGCGGCGATCGAGGGGTGGCCCGGTTCGTCCGCGCACGCGAAGTGGGACCAGAGCCCCGTCACCTTGACCAGGCCCTCCTGCTCGGCCCTCAGCGCGTCGGTGACGAGCGCGGGCCAGTCGGCCGGCTGGCAGCCGTTGCGGCCGAGGCCGGTGTCGGCCTTGAGCTGGATACGGGCCGTGCGGCCGGTGCGGCGCGCGGCGGCGGTCACCTCGTCGAGGGCCCACCGGCCGCTGACCGCCATGTCGAGACCGGCCTCGACGCCCGCGTCCCACGGGTCGCCGGGGGTCCACAGCCAGCACAGCACGGGCACGTCGGTGATCCCGGCGGCGCGCAGCGCCAGCGCCTCCTGCGGGGTGGCCGTGCCGAGCCAGCTCGCGCCCGCCTCGAGGGCGGCGCGGGCGCAGCGCGCGGCCCCGTGTCCGTACGCGTCGGCCTTGACCACGGCCATGACCCGGACGTGGGGCGCGACGCGGGCGCGCAGCGCGCGGACGTTGGCGCGCAGCGCCCCGAGGTCGATCTCGGCGCGGGCTCGGCTGGGCGGCGGTGCTGTCTCAGTCATCGCGCCCAGTCTCTCAGGTGGCCGGAGTCCCGGCCGCGCGCCCCGGCTGTCGGCCCGGTCACCCGCCGCCGGGAGCCGCGGCCGGCCGGAGGCGCGGCGGGTCAGGGTTCCCTGACGTCCCGCCAGGCGGCGCGGAGCGCGTCGGCGACCTCGGTCGCGGTGACCGGGCCGGTGCCGCCGGCGGCGCGGCGGGCCGCGAGGCCGTGCAGGTAGGCGGCGCAGGAGGCGGCCTCGACGGGGTCGAGTCCGCCCGCGAGGAGGGAGCCGGCCAGACCGGAGAGGACGTCGCCGGAGCCGGCGGTGGCGAGCCAGGGGGTGCCGGTCGGGTTGACCCGCACCGGGCCGGTGCCGCCGGGGCCGCAGACCAGGGTGGTCGAGCCCTTGAGGAGGACGGTGGCGCCGTAGCGGCCGGCGAGCGCGCGGACGGCGGCGAGCCGGCCGGCCTCCACGGCCGCCCGGTCGGTGCCGAGCAGGGCGGCGGCCTCGCCGGCGTGCGGGGTGAGCAGGGTGGGCGCGGCGCGCTCGCGCAGGGCGTCGGGGTCGAGGGCGCGCAGGCCGTCCGCGTCGACGAGGACGGGGACGTCGGAGGCGAGGACCTCGGCGACGGCGGCCTCCGATCCGGGGCCGTCGCCGAGGCCGGGTCCGACGACCCACGCCTGGACGCGGCCGGCCTTGTCCGGCGGGCCCGAGTGCACCAGCGTCTCCGGGTGGGCGGCGATCACCGCCTCGCGGGCGGGGCCCACGTACCGGACGGCACCGGCACCGCCGCGCAGCGCGCCCGCGACGGCGAGGACGGCGGCGCCGGGGTAGCGGGCGGAGCCGGCGACGACCCCGAGGACGCCGCGCCGGTACTTGTCGCTCTCCGCGCCGGGCACCGGCAGCAGCCGGGCCACGTCCTCGTGCTGGAGGGCCTCCAGGGCGGGCACGGACGGGAGGGTGGCGGCGAGCCCGATGTCGACCAGCCGCAGGGCTCCCGCGTACTCCCGGGCGGGGTCGACGAGCAGTCCGGGCTTGTACGTGCCGAAGGTGACGGTGGCGTCGGCGCGCAGGGCCTCCCCGGTGACCTCGCCGGTGTCGGCGTCGACACCGCTGGGCAGGTCGACGGCGACGACGACCGCGTCGGAGCCGCGCGCGGCCCGGGCGACGGGCACGGCCTCGGGGCGCAGTCCGCCGCGCCCGCCGATGCCGGTGACGCCGTCGAGGACGAGGTCGGCGGCGGCCAGCGCCTCGTACGGGTCCTCGGTGACGCGTCCGCCGGCGGCCCGGAGCGCGGCGAGTCCGGCGCCGTGGGCGCGGGCGCCGAGCAGCACGGCGGTGACGCCGGCGCCGCGCCGGGCGAGCCGGGCGCCGGCGTAGAGGGCGTCGCCGCCGTTGTCGCCGCTGCCGACGAGGAGGACGACCCGGGCTCCGTACACCCGGCCCCTGCCGAGCAGGGAGCAGCAGGCGGCCGCGAGTCCGGCGGCGGCCCGCTGCATCAGCGTGCCTTCGGGCAGGCGGGCCATCAGCTCGGCCTCGGCGGCCCGGACGGTCTCCACGTCGTGAGCGGTACGCATGGTCAGCAGTCTGCCGCAGGTACGGGCCGCCCGCCGGGAAGGGCCGGGCGGGCGGCTGTCGCGACCTGCGCGGTACGGGCCGCCCGCCGGGAAGGGCCGGGCGGGCGGCTGCCGCGACCCGCGGTGAGAGGCCCGGGCGGGGCGGCTGCCGTGACGCCGGGGAGGGGCCGGGCGGCTGCCACGACCTGCCGGGGCCGCCGGATGGGCCGGCTCCGCGACCCGCGGGGAGAGGCCACAGTGCGGGGGCCTCGGGACCCTCGGGATGAGGCCGGGCGGGCGGGACGGTCCCCAAGAGGCGGCCGAAAAGCGCGGGTTGACGCCCCGTCGACGATCAACTTAGGTTTGCCTTACCTAACCGACTCGCCCTGGAAGGCCGGCTTCGCCATGCGCACCCGCACCCGCACCGCCCTCACCTCCGCCCTCGCCCTCGCCTCCGCGAGCGCCCTCACCCTCGGGCTCGCCTCCTCGGCCTCGGCCGCCACCGCCGGCCGTACCGTCACCGACGGCACCCGCAGCTACACGCTCTCCCTCACCGCCCCGAGCACCGCCGCGGCCACCGGCGCCAACGTCACCGTCACCGGCTCCGGCTACAACCCCGACCAGGGCGTCTACGTCGGCCTGTGCGCGATACCCGCGGGCGTGAACACGGCCGACCCCTCCACCTGGAACAGCAAGCCCACCCCCTGCCTCGGCGGCCAGGACGAGACCGGCACCACCGGCGCCTCCCACTGGGTGAACAGCGACTGGTACTGGATGTCCCCGTCCAACTCCTCCCCGTTCACCGAGTCCGGCGGCCTCGGCTCCTTCTCCGTCCAGATCCACGTCAAGGCCCAGCTCTCCTCCACCGTCACCTGCGGCCAGTCAGGCGTGACCTGCGCGATCGTCACCCGGGCCGACCACTTCGACAGCTCCGACCGCAAGTACGACGTCTACGTCCCGGTGACCTTCCAGTGAGAACAGCCCTTCTGACGGCCGCCGCCGCGCTCGCCCTCGCGGGCGGGGCGGCGGCCCCCGGCCCGGCCGGACCGCACCACGAGACGCTCCGCACGATCACCCCGTCCGCCGGGGCCGCCCTGGACGCCGAGGTCGACCCGGCCGCCGACCGCCTCTACGTGAGCAGCAGCGACGGCAGCGTCCACCACCTCACCGTGTACGACACGGCGACCGGCGCCGCCGTCGGCGACCCGGTGCCGCTGCCCGCCCCGGCGACCGTGCTCGCGCTCGGCACGGGCGGCACGCTCCACCTCGGCCTCTCCACCCGGATCGCCGCCTTCGACCCGGCGACCCGCACCCTGACCGACGACCGGATCCCGGTCACCGGCAGCGTCACCCTCCTCGCCGCCGACCCCGGCCAGGGCCGGCTGTACGTCGGCAACCAGGCCGCGAAGTCGGTCACCGTGTACGACACGGCCACCGGCGCACCCGTCGGCGACCCCGTCGTCCTGCCCTTCCACCCGGCAGGACTCGCCGTGGACACCGCCCGGCACACCGGGTACGCCACCTATGTCGGCGGCGCCGTCGAGAACGGCTCGGTCGTGTACAGGAACGTGCTCAACGCGGTCGACGGCGCCACCGGCCGCCTCACCGGCAGCGTCAGCCTCGGCTCCACCGCCCTCGGCTCCATGGGCGTCACCGTCGACCCGGCCACCCGCACCGGCTACGTCGCCAACCTGGCCGCCGGCACGGTCTCGGTCGTGGACCTCGCCGCCGAGCGGGTCACCGGCACGCTCCCGGTCCCCGGAAACCCGAAGGCGCTCGCGTACGACCCCGGCACCGCCGTCCTCTACGCGGCGCAGACCGGCAGCTCGTCCGTGGCCGTCGTCGACCCGGCGAAGGGCGAGGTCACCGAGACGATCCCGACCGGCGAACGCCCGGCGGCCCTCGCCCTGGACCCCGAGGACCACACGGTCTACACGGTGGCGGGCGGGGCGGTCACCCAGACGGTCCGGAGGACACCCCCGGAGCCGACCCCGGAACCGACCCCCACGCCCACGGGCAAGCCGACCCCCACGCCCACCGGAGAGCCCACCGGCACGGCCTCCCCCACCCCGACCGGCACCCCGGAACCGACCCCGACGGACACCCCGACCGACACCCCGACAGGCACGCCCACCGGAACCGCGTCCCCGACCACGACGGCGACCGCGACCTCGCCCCAGACCGCGACCACGGAGCCGGATCCGGACGACACGGGCACCGGCACCGTCGCTCCCGACGCGACGGCGGGCACTGGCTCGGGCTCCGGCTCGGGCGGCGGTGCCGGCACCGCCTCGGGCGGCGGCGGCTCCCTCCAGGCGGCCGGCTCCGACCCGGTCGCCGCCGGCTCGGCCGACGGCTCGGCGCTCGCCTCCACCGGCGGTCGCACCCTCACCCTCACCGTCGCGGCCGTCGCCTTCGCGGCCCTCGGCGGCACCGCCGTGGCCGTGGCCCGGCGCCGGCAGCGCGCCGAGGAGGGACCCGCCTTCTAGAGACCCCGCGCGCGGCACTCGCGACCACCGCCGGCCCCGGCGGTCGCGCGCGGCACGGAGCGGGGCCCGGCACCGCCTCCCCGCGGCCGGGCCCCGCTCCCGTCCCTCCGTCACCCCTCGGCGATCACCACCGCCGACGCCACTCCCGCGTCATGGCTCAGCGACAGGTGCCAGTGCTCCACGCCCAGCTCCGCCGCGCGGGCCGCCACCGTGCCGCGCACCCGCAGCCGGGGCCGGCCGGTGGACTCGACGTACACCTCGGCGTCCGTCCAGAGCAGGTTGCCCGGCGCGCCGAGCGCCTTCGCCAGTGCCTCCTTGGCCGCGAAGCGCGCCGCCAGGGAGGCCGGTCCGCGCCGCTCCCCGCTCGGCAGCATCAGCTCGTCGCGGACGAAGAGCCGGTCGAGCAGCGCCGGCGTCCGCTCCAGCGACGCGGCGAACCGGTCGATCTCCGCCACGTCGATCCCCACCCCGATGATCATCTCTTCACTCACTCCACCGTCACGGACTTGGCCAGGTTGCGCGGCTGGTCCACCTCGTTGCCCCGCGCGGTGGCCAGCTCGCAGGCGAAGACCTGGAGCGGCACCGTCGAGACGAGCGGCTGGAGCAGCGTGGGCGTGGCGGGGATCCGGACGAGATGGTCGGCGAAGGGGACGACGGCCTCGTCGCCCTCCTCCGCGATCACGATCGTCCGGGCGCCGCGGGCCCGGATCTCCTGGATGTTGGAGACGATCTTGTCGTGGAGGACCGAGCGGCCCTTCGGCGAGGGCACCACGACGACGACCGGCAGGTCCTCCTCGATCAGGGCGATCGGCCCGTGCTTCAGCTCGCCGGCCGCGAAGCCCTCGGCGTGCATGTACGCCAGCTCCTTCAGCTTCAGCGCGCCCTCCAGGGCGACCGGGTACCCGACGTGCCGGCCGAGGAAGAGGATCGTGTCCTTGTGGGCGAGGGAGCGGGCGAGCGCCCGTACCGGCTCCATCGTCTCCAGCACCCGCTCGACCTCCTCGCCGATCCTGGCGAGCTCGCGGACGACGGCGCGGATCTCGTCGCCCCACTTGGTGCCGCGCACCTGGCCCAGGTAGAGGGCGAGCAGGTAGCAGGCGACGAGCTGGGTGAGGAAGGCCTTCGTGGACGCGACCGCGACCTCGGGCCCGGCGTGCGTGTACAGCACGGCGTCGGACTCGCGCGGGATCGTGGAGCCGTTGGTGTTGCAGACGGCGAGGACCTTGGCGCCCTGCTCGCGGGCGTGCCGCAGCGCCATCAGCGTGTCCATGGTCTCGCCGGACTGCGAGATCGCGATCACCAGCGTCCGCTGCCCGAGGATCGGGTCGCGGTAGCGGAACTCGCTGGCCAGCTCCACCTCGCACGGGATCCGGGTCCAGTGCTCGATGGCGTACTTGGCGATGAGGCCGGCGTGGAAGGCGGTGCCGCAGGCGACGATGACGATCTTGTCGGCCTCGCGGAGCACCGCGTCGGGGATCCGCACCTCGTCGAGGGTGAGCCGCCCGGAGGCGTCGATCCGGCCGAGGAGGGTGTCGGCGACCGCCTTCGGCTGCTCGGCGATCTCCTTGAGCATGAAGTGGTCGTAGCCGCCCTTCTCGGCGGCGGAGGCGTCCCAGTCGACGTGGAAGGCACGCACCTCGGCGGGCGCGCCGTCGAAGTCGGTGACGGTGACGCCGTCCCTGGTGAGCTCGACGACCTGGTCCTGGCCCAGCTCGATCGCGGACCGGGTGTGGGCGATGAAGGCCGAGACGTCGGAGGCGAGGAAGTTCTCCCCCTCGCCGACGCCGACGACGAGCGGCGAGTTGCGGCGGGCGCCGACGACGACGTCCGGCTGGTCGGCGTGGACGGCGACCAGGGTGAAGGCCCCGTCGAGCCGCCGGCAGACCAGCCGCATGGCCTCGGCGAGGTCGCCCACCGAGGAGAACTCCTCCGCCAGCAGATGGGCGACGACCTCGGTGTCGGTCTCGGAGAGCAGGGTGTGGCCGCGCCCGGTGAGCTCCTCGCGGAGGGCGGCGAAGTTCTCGATGATCCCGTTGTGGACGACGGCGACCCGGCCCGCGTTGTCGAGGTGCGGGTGGGCGTTGGCGTCGGTGGGGCCGCCGTGGGTGGCCCACCGGGTGTGCCCGATGCCGACGGTGCCGCCGGCCAGCGGCCGTTCGACGAGCTCCTTCTCCAGGTTGACGAGCTTGCCCGCCTTCTTCGCGGCGGCGAGCCCGCCGTCCGCGAGCACGGCGACCCCGGCCGAGTCGTACCCGCGGTACTCCAGCCGCTTCAGCCCCGCGACGACCACATCAAGCGCCGACTGCCCGCCGACGTATCCCACGATTCCGCACATGGCGGCAGCCTACGGCCGAAGCGGGCGCCCGTCCCGGACCCCGCACGGAGTCGGGGCGGCATCCGTCAACCGCGCGGCACGTGACCCACCCCACGGCCCACGGCGCGCGGGAAGCCGGGACAATGGCGGGGTGATCACTTCGCCGCCACGAAGCGCCAACGGCAACGGTGCCGGGAACGGTGGGCCCCGCAGGGCCGCCGAGCCGACGCCGTACGTCGACCTCACCCGCGCCGAGTGGAGCGCCCTGCGCGACAAGACCCCGCTCCCCCTGACCGCCGACGAGGTCGAGCGGCTCCAGGGCCTCGGGGACGTCATCGACCTCGACGAGGTCCGGGACGTCTACCTGCCCCTCTCCCGGCTGCTCAACCTGTACGTGCAGGCCACCAGCGGACTGCGGGGGGCGTTGAACACCTTCCTCGGCGAGAAGGCCGAGCAGCGCGGCACCCCCTTCGTCATAGGGGTGGCCGGCTCGGTCGCGGTCGGCAAGTCGACGGTGGCCCGCCTCCTCCAGGCGCTGCTCGCCCGCTGGCCGGAGCACCCGCGGGTGGAGCGGATCACCACCGACGGCTTCCTCTATCCGATGGAGGAGCTGAAGGCGCGCGGGCTGATGTCCCGGAAGGGCTTCCCGGAGTCGTACGACCGGCGGGCGCTGACGAAGTTCGTCGCGGACGTGAAGGCCGGGAAGGACGAGGTCACCGCACCCGTCTACTCGCACCTCATCTACGACCGGGTGCCCGGCGAGCAGCTGGTGGTGCGGCGCCCCGACATCCTGATCGTCGAGGGGCTGAACGTGCTCCAGCCGGCGCTGCCCGGCAAGGACGGGCGGACCCGGGTGGGTCTGGCGGACTACTTCGACTTCTCGGTGTACGTGGACGCGCGGCCGGAGGACATCGAGGGCTGGTACCTCAACCGCTTCCGCAAGCTGCGGGAGACGGCGTTCCAGGACCCGTCGTCGTACTTCCGGCGGTGGACGCAGGTCTCCGAGGAGGAGGCCCTGGACTACGCCCGCACGATGTGGCGGACCGTCAACAGGGTGAACCTGCTGGAGAACGTGGCGCCGACGCGCGGCCGGGCGACGCTCGTCGTCCGCAAGGGCCCGGACCACAAGGTGCAGCGCCTGAGCCTGCGCAAGCTCTGATTTCCGTAAGCTCGGGGGATGTTGCATCTGCGGATGATCGTGCCCCCGGACCGCACGGAGGCGGTCACGGAACTGATCGGCTCGACGGTGGGCACCACCCATCTGGTGGTGCTGCCGGGGGCGGCGCGGGCCCCCGCGGGCGACGTGGTGATGTGCGACGTGGCCCGCGAGGCGGGGGACGAACTCCTGCACGGGCTGCGTGATCTGAAGCTGGATCAGGACGGTTCGATCGCGGTCGAGAACATCGACCTGTCGATGTCGCGGCGGGCGGACGCGGCCGAGGACGACGCTCCCGGCGAGGGCGCGGACGCGGTGATCTGGGAGCAGTTGGCGGAGGCGACCCACGAGGAGTCGACGCTCTCCGTCACGTACCTCTCCTTCATGCTGCTCGCGACGATGATCGCCGCCTGCGGTGTGGTCCTGGACAACGCGATCCTCATCGTGGGCGCCATGGCGGTCGGCCCGGAGTTCGGCCCGATCGCCGGGGTGTGCACGGCGATCGTGCAGCGGGCGCCGCGGCTGGCGGCCCGCGCGCTGATCGCGCTGCTGATCGGCTTCGTGGCGGCGATCGCGGTGACGACCTTGTTCAGCCTGCTCATGGACCGGCTGGACCTGTTCAGCGAGGAGATGCTGGACGGGGAGCGACCGCAGACCGGCTTCATCTGGCAGCCCGACCCGTTCTCGCTGGTGGTGGCGCTGCTGGCGGGCGCGGCCGGCACCCTGTCGCTGACCTCGTCCAAGTCGGGCGCGCTGGTGGGCGTGGCGATCTCGGTGACGACCGTGCCGGCGGCGGCGAACGCGGCGGTGGCCCTCAGCTACGGCGAGGTCGGCCAGACGTGGGGGTCGATCGAGCAGCTGCTGCTCAATCTGGTGGCGCTCATGGTGTCGGGCACCGCGACGCTCGCCCTGCAGAAGAGGCTGTGGCGGACCCAGCGCGGCAAGCTGCGGCGCCGCCTGCGGAGGGGCTGAGCCGGGCCGTACGGGAAGGGGCCCCGCGCACCGGAGTGCGCGGGGCCCCTTTCCGTACCGATCAGGCCCTAGCCCAGCGCGGACTTCACGACGTCGGCGAGACGCTGCGCGACCGAGCGGGCCTGCTCGATGTCGGCGGCCTCGACCATCACGCGGACCAGCGGCTCGGTGCCGGAGGAGCGGAGCAGGACGCGGCCGGTGGTGCCCAGTTCGCGCTCGGCGTCGGCGACGGCGGCGGCGAGTTCGGCGGACGTGGTGACCCGGGACTTGTCGACGTCCTTGACGTTGATGAGGATCTGCGGCAGCCGCTCCATCACGGAGGCCAGCTCGGCGAGGGACTTGCCGGTGGCGGCGACCCGGGCGGCCAGCATGAGGCCGGTGAGGGTGCCGTCGCCGGTGGTGGCGTGGTCGAGCACGATGACGTGCCCGGACTGCTCGCCGCCGAGGGCGTAGCCGTGCTCCTTCATGGACTCCAGGACGTAGCGGTCGCCGACCGCGGTCTGGACGAGGGTGAGGCCCTCGCGCTCCATGGCGAGCTTGAAGCCCAGGTTGGACATGACGGTGGCGACGACGGTCTCGCCGCGGAGGGTGCCGGCCTCGCGCATGGCGAGGGAGAGCACGGCGAGGATCTGGTCGCCGTCCACCTCCTCGCCGGTGTGGTCGACGGCGAGGCAGCGGTCGGCGTCGCCGTCGTGGGCGACGCCGAAGTCGGCGCCGTGCTCGATGACGGCGGCCTTGAGCAGCTCCAGGTGGGTGGAGCCGCAGCCGTCGTTGATGTTGAGGCCGTCGGGGGCGGCGCCGATGGTGACGACCTGGGCGCCGGCGCGGGTGAAGGCCTCCGGGGAGACGCGGGCGGCGGCGCCGTGGGCCTCGTCGAGGACGATCTTCAGGCCGTCGAGGCGGTTGGGCAGCACGGTGAGGAGGTGGGAGACATAGGTCTCGAAGCCCTCGTCGTAGTCGCGGACGCGGCCGACGCCGGCGCCGGTGGGGCGGTCCCAGGGAGCGCCGGTGCGGTGCTCCTCGTAGACGGCCTCGATCTTGTCCTCCAGGTCGTCGGCCAGCTTGTGGCCGCCGCGGGCGAAGAACTTGATGCCGTTGTCGGGCATGGCGTTGTGGCTGGCGGAGAGCATCACGCCGAGGTCGGCGCCGAGGACGCCGGTGAGGTGGGCGACGGCCGGGGTCGGCAGGACGCCGACGCGCAGGACGTCGACACCGGCGCTGGCGAGGCCGGCGACGACGGCCGCCTCCAGGAACTCTCCGGACGCGCGGGGGTCACGGCCGACCACGGCCGTCGGCCGATGGCCCTCGAAGGTCCCCGCCTCGGCGAGCACGTGCGCCGCCGCGACCGACAGGCCGAGCGCGAGCTCCGCCGTCAGGTCGGCGTTGGCGACGCCGCGTACGCCGTCGGTGCCGAAGAGTCGTCCCACAGCTGTCCTCCGAAAATGCGTGCCCAAAGGTGGAAAAAGTCCAGGGGTGCAAAAGGTTAAGAAAAAACGTACGCCCCGACGGCACGCGCAGTGCGCCGGGGCGTACGTACAAGCAGTGCTGGCAGGCGATTAACGCTTGCTGTACTGCGGAGCCTTGCGGGCCTTCTTGAGACCGGCCTTCTTCCGCTCGACCGCGCGGTCGTCACGGGAGAGGAAGCCGGCCTTCTTCAGCGCCGGGCGGTTGTTCTCGACGTCGGCCTCGTTCAGGGCGCGGGCGACACCGAGACGCAGGGCGCCGGCCTGGCCGGAGACACCGCCACCCGCGATGCGGGCGATGACGTCGTAGCGGTTGTCGAGCTCGAGCACCTTGAAGGGCTCGTTGACTTCCTGCTGGTGCACCTTGTTGGGGAAGTAGTCCTCAAGGGTGCGACCGTTGATCTTCCACTTGCCGGTACCCGGGACGATCCGGACGCGGGCGATGGCGTTCTTGCGACGGCCCAGGCCGGCGGCCGGCTGCGGGTCGCCGAAGCGGGAGGCCAGGGACTCGGAGGTGTAGTCACCCTCCACGACCTCGGTCTCGGTGGTGTACTCCTCGACGCCCTCGAACTCGTCGACGGGGGTCTCAGGGGTGGTCTCGGCCACGATGCTCCTCAGATTTCTTTCGTTCTTAGGGGGTGTGGCCGGAACTACTGCGCGACCTGGGTGATCTCGAACGGGACCGGCTGCTGGGCAGCGTGCGGGTGGTTCTCGCCCGCGTAGACCTTCAGCTTCGAGAGCATCTGACGGCCCAGGGTGTTCTTGGGGATCATGCCCTTGATGGCCTTCTCGACGGCCTTCTCGGGGTTCTTGGCCAGCAGCTCGTCGTAGCGGACGGAGCGCAGACCACCCGGGTAGCCGGAGTGGCGGTAGGCCATCTTCTGGGTCTTCTTGTTGCCGGACAGGTGGACCTTGTCGGCGTTGATGATGATGACGAAGTCGCCCATGTCCATGTGGGGGGCGTAGACCGGCTTGTGCTTGCCTCGCAGGAGGTTCGCAGCCGTGGTCGCCAGACGGCCCAGGACGATGTCCTGCGCGTCGATGATGTGCCACTGGCGAGTGACATCGCCGGGCTTGGGGCTGTACGTACGCACTTCGTAGCCTTCGCTTCTTCAGTGGATGGAGTCCAGACACACCTGAAGCGATCATGCAGCTGGGGCCTGCACTGCCGGGACGCGATGCCCGTATGCGAGCCACTGGTAACTGCTCCAGGGAACCTGCGTAAGGGCCCCTCGCGTGAGAACGACGCGGCCTATACGCATAACAAACCTGAAGACTACCCGGGCTCCCCGCGGCGGGTCAAAACGCGTCGTACGCCGCCCGCGCCGCCGCCACCTCCCCCATGTTCCCGTCCGCCCACGCCTTGACCGCCGCCACCACGGGCAGCAGCGAATCGCCCAGCGGCGTCAGCGCGTAGTCGACCCGGACCGGCACGGAGGGGGTCACGGTGCGGGTCACGAGGCCGTCGCGCTCCAGCCCCCGCAGGGTCTGCGTGAGCATCTTCTGGCTGACGCCGGCGACCTTGCGGCTCAGTTCGGCGTACCGCCGGGGGCCGTCCGCCAGGGCGTTCAGGACGAGGGTGACCCACTTGTCGGAGAGCCGGTCGAGGAGCTGCCGGGCGGGGCACTCGGCGAGGTACGCGTCGTACGCGCGGCGCGCCTCGGCGCGCCGCTCGGCGGCGGTACGGGTGGCCATGGGCGCTCTCCCTCGGGTGCGGTACGCACTTCCAGGTGCCTGCTTCCCGAAGGAGAGTAGCGCTCCCTAGGTTCGTGAGGAGCCTCACATCCGCCCGCCGTCCCGCGAAAGGCCCCTCCCATGCGCGCACTCGTCCTCGACTCCTTCGGCGGGCCGGAGGTCCTGCGGATCGCCGACGTCCCCGTCCCCGCCGCCGGCCCCGGGCGGGTGCGGGTGCGGGTCGAGGCCGCCACCGTGCACCCGGTGGACCTCGCGACCCGCGCCGGGGTCCTCGCCGAGGCCGGGGTGATGAGCGGCGGGGGCCGCCTCGGGCTCGGCTGGGACGTGGCCGGGGTGGTCGAGGAGACCGGCCCGGACGTCACCCACGTCCGCCCCGGCGACCGGGTCATCGGCATGAACGACCGGCTCGACGTGCCCCTCGGCACCCAGGCCGAGCAGGTCGTCCTGGACGCCCACGCGGTGGTGCCCGCCCCGGCCGGGCTCGAACCGGTGGCCGCCGCGACCCTCCCGCTGGCCGGTCTGACCGCCCTCCAGGCCCTGGACGCCCTCGCCCTGCCCGGCGGCGAGACGCTGCTGGTCACCGGGGCCGCGGGCGCGGTCGGCGGCTACGCGGTGCAGCTGGCCGCCGCGCGCGGCCTCCGGGTGGTGGCGACGGCCCGCGCCGCCGACGAGGCGTCCGTACGGGAGCTGGGCGCCGCGCTCTTCGTGCCCGCGGGCGCGGGCCGGCTCGGCGAGGAGGTCCGCGCCCTGGTGCCCGGCGGCGCGGCCGCGGCCCTGGACGCCGCCGTCCTGGGCGCGGCGGCCCTGGACGCGGTCCGTACCGGCGGCTCCTTCGCCGCCCTGGTCGCCGGCGGCGCCCCGTACCCCCTCCGGGGCATCCGGGTCGCCCCGGTCTGGGTCCGCGCGGACGGCGCCGGCCTGACCCGTCTGGCGTCCCTGGCCGAGGAGGGCGTCCTCACCCCCCGCGTCGCGGAGGCCCTGCCCCTGGCGGAAGCGGCGGAGGCCCACCACCGCCTGGCCCGGGGCGGCCTCCGCGGCCGCCTGGTCCTGGTCCCGTAGCGGCCCTGCCGCCCGGCCGGGTCCCGAAGCGGCCCTGCCGGGCCCGGTCGGGCCCCGTGACGGCCCCTACCGCGCCCGGTCGACCCGCCGCTCGTCCCACACCGGCTCGGTCGTCTCCCGTACGACGCCGTCCGAGCCGAAGACCAGGAAACGGTCGAAGCTCTTCGCGAACCAGCGGTCGTGGGTGACGGCCAGGACCGTGCCCTCGTACGACTCCAGTCCGTCCTGGAGGGCCTCCGCCGATTCCAGGTCCAGGTTGTCCGTCGGCTCGTCCAGGAGGAGCGCCGTGGTGCCGGCCAGCTCCAGGAGCAGGATCTGGAAGCGGGCCTGCTGTCCGCCGGAGAGCTTGTCGAAGGGCTGGTCGCCCTGGCGCTCCAGCTCGTACCGGCGCAGCATCGACATCGCCGCGCCCCGGTCCTTGGCGTGCTCGGTCCACAGGATGTCGACCAGCGGGCGCCCGGCGAGCTCGGGGTGGGCGTGGGTCTGGGCGAAGTGCCCGGGGACGACCCGCGCGCCCAGCTTCCACGTACCGGTGTGGGCCACCGACGCGTCACCGGCGAGGAGCCGCAGGAAGTGGGACTTGCCGGAGCCGTTCGAGCCCAGGACGCCGACCCGCTCCCCGTAGAAGATCTCCAGGGAGAAGGGCTTCATCAGACCGGTGAGCTCAAGGTTCTCGCAGGTCACGGCCCTGACGCCGGTACGTCCGCCGCGCAGCCGCATCCGGATGTCCTGCTCGCGCGGCGGCTCCGGCGGCGGACCGGCCTCCTCGAACTTCCGCAGCCGCGTCTGGGCGGCGGCGTACCGGGACGCCATCTCGTGGCTGACCGCGGCCGCCTGCCGCAGGTTGACGACCAGCTTCTTCAGCTGCGCGTGCTTCTCCTCCCAGCGCCGCTTCAGCTCCTCGAAGCGGGCGAACCGCTCGCGCCGGGCGTCGTGGAAGGTGTCGAAGCCGCCGCCGTGCACCCACACGTCGGAACCGGCCGCGCCGGGCTCCACCGCGATGATCTTCTGCGCGGCCCGCGACAGCAGCTCCCGGTCGTGGGAGATGAAGAGCACGGTCTTGCGGGTCTCCCGCAGCCGCTCCTCCAGCCACCGCTTGCCCGGCACGTCGAGGTAGTTGTCCGGCTCGTCGAGGAGCAGCACCTCGTCGCCGCCGCGCAGCAGCGACTCCAGGACGAGCCGCTTCTGCTCGCCGCCGGAGAGCGTCCGCACCTGACGGAACTGCGCCTTGTCGTACGGCACGCCCAGCGCGGCCATGGTGCAGATGTCCCACAGCGTCTCCGCCTCGTACCCCTGCACCTCCGCCCAGTCGGCGAGCGCCTGCGCGTACTTCATCTGCGCGGCCTCGTCGTCGACCGTCATGATCAGGTGCTCGGCCTCGTCGACGGCCTTCGCGGCCTCCCGGATCCGCGGGTGCGCCACGGAGACCAGCAGGTCGCGGACGGTCGACTCGTCCCGTACGGAGCCGATGAACTGCGGCATCACGCCGAGCCCGCCGCTGACGGTGACGGAGCCGCCGTGCGGCTGGAGGTCCCCCGCGATCATCCGCAGCAAGGTGGTCTTGCCGGCGCCGTTGGCCCCGACGAGCGCGACGACGGCGCCCTCCCCCACCCGGAAGGAGGCGTCCCCGAGCAGGACCCTCCCGTCGGGAAGGTAGTACTCCAGATGCGCGGCCTCGACATGTCCCATGAGGTGCATTGTCGCCGCCCGCGTCCGCTTCTCCCAAGCGGATTAGGATGCGCGGCATGAGCTTTGGGGGACCGCAGTGGCCACAGGAGCCGCAGCAGCAGGGGCAGGGGAACGGACAGCACGGGTACGGATACCCGCCCCAGCAGGGGAACGGGCAGCAGGGGGGGTACGGATACCCGCCGCCTGCGCAGGGGAACGACCGGCAGGGGGGATACGGATACCCGCCGCCGCAGGGTCCGCACGGACAGCAGCACGGGTACGGCTACCCGCCGCCGCAGGACCCCTTCGCGGGCGGCCGGGACGGCGACGGCACCCCTGACTGGGGCGCCCTCGCGGACGCCTCGGCGGCGGGCGGGCGCCGCAGGCGCCGACTGCTGATCGGCGGCGGTGTCCTCGCGACCGTCGCCGTCGGCGCCATCGTCGCCACCGCCGTCGTGGCGACGAACAAGAAGAACGACGAGGCCAAGAACGGCGGCGGACCGACCCCGACGGGCGCCGTCACCACGACGGCCCCGCCCACCCCCGCCCCGACCTTCTCCTCCGTGGCCCCGCCGCCCCCGCCGGACCCGAAGGACTACATCACCGATCCGAAGAAGGACACGGCGCCGCTGACCGCCGAGGGGCTGTACCCCGGCTCGAAGCTCACCATGTTCGGCCGCCCCTACAAGAAGGGCGCGACCTCCGCGGCGAAGAACTGCGCCTCGGTCACCACGGGCGGCCTCGGATCCGTCCTCCAGAAGAACGGCTGCGAGCGCGTCCTGCGCGCCACCTACGTCAAGGACGGCGTGGCGATCACGGTCGGCGTGGCCGTCTTCCCCTCGGAGAAGGCGGCGCTGGCCGCGAAGAAGCAGGCCACCGGCGGCATCGCGCCCCTCGCCGGCAAGGGCGTGAAGAACTTCTGCCACGCCACCGTCTGCCTGCGCCGCGCCAACTCGGTCGGCCGCTACGCCTACTTCACCCAGGCCGGCTTCGCCAACGGCAAGAAGGTCACCACCGGGGACAAGCCCGTCTTCCAGGCCAGCGACGACCTCGGCACCTTCGTCTTCAACCAGATCTACGCCCGCGGCAAGAGCCAGGCGAAGGCGGCGGCCGCCTCCTCCGCCCCGCCGCGGTAGCGGACCCGTCTCAGCAGCAGCCGGCGCCGGGGAGGGTCCGCTTGTTGCGGGCCTCTCGGCTGCGGGCGGCGAGCTGGTCGTCGGCGGGGTAGCCGACCTCTTCGAGGGTGAGGCCGTGGGGGCGGACGACGTGGACGGCGGAGTCCCGCACCCCGGCGGCCAGCACCTTGCCCGGCCACTCGACCGGCCGGTGCCCGTCGCCGACGAAGAGCAGCGCGCCGACGAGCGAGCGGACCATGTTGTGGCAGAAGGCGTCGGCCTTGACGGTGGCCTCCAGGACGCCGTCGGGCCGCCGCTCCCAGCGCAGCTCCTGGAGGGTGCGGATGGTGGTGGCGCCCTCGCGCTTCTTGCAGTACGCGGCGAAGTCGTGCTCGCCGATCAGCGCGGCCGCGGCCTCGTTCATGGCGTCCATGTCGAGCGTCCAGTCGTGCCACAGCACATGGCCGCGCAGCAGCGGGTCGACGCCGCCGGGGTGGTCGGTGACCCGGTAGGCGTACCGGCGCCAGATCGCGGAGAAGCGGGCGTTGAAGCCCTCGGGGGCCTCGGCGACGCTCCACACCCGGACGTCGTGCGACAGCCGCCCGGCGAGCCGCCGCAGCAGCTTCTCGCGGTGCTCCCGCCACAGCTCCTCCGGCAGGTCCACGTGGGCGACCTGACCGCGCGCGTGCACCCCGGCGTCGGTCCGGCCGGCGACGGTCAGCTCGAACGTCTCCGGGGACCGCGTCACGGTCTTCAGCGCGGACTCGATCTCGCCCTGCACGGTCCGCTGCCCGCGGGCCTGCTTGGCCCAGCCGGAGAAGTCCCGGCCGTCGTACGACAGGTCCAGCCGCACCCGTACGAACCCGGGCTGCACGTCATCACTCACCAGAAGATCCTCTCAGACACACGGGAACGGGCCCGCACCCCAGGGGGTACGGGCCCGTCCGCGAGAAACGTCGGAAGAACGCTTACGCGTCCTTCGCCTCGTCCTCGGTCGCCTCGGCGGCGGGGGCCTCGTCGGCCTCCTTGACGGCGCGCTTGGTGGCGGCCTCGGCCTCGGCGACGGTCGCCTTCTTGGCGATCTCGCCCTCGACCAGCTCGATCACGGCCATCGGGGCGTTGTCGCCACGACGGTTGCCGATCTTGGTGATGCGGGTGTAGCCACCCGGACGCTCCGAGTAGCGCGGGGCGATCTCGGTGAAGAGGGTGTGGACGATGCCCTTGTCGGTGATCGTCTGCAGCACCAGGCGACGGTTGTGGATGTCGCCCTTCTTCGCCTTGGTGATCAGGCGCTCGGCGACGGGACGCAGACGGCGGGCCTTGGCCTCGGTCGTCGTGATGCGGCCGTGCTCGAACAGCGACTTCGCCAGGTTGGCGAGGAGCAGCTTCTCGTGAGCGGCGGAACCGCCGAGGCGGGCACCCTTCGCGGGACGCGGCATGGTGTTTCTCCTTGTGATCTGCACCGGCCGTATGAGGTACCGGTGTCAGTGTCCGAGCGGGCGGTCACCCGTCGGAGATCCGGACAAGCCCCGAAGGGGCGAGTCCGGAAGGGGCGCGGGGAACTGCGCGATCAAGCACAGCGCACCCGCGCCGAAGTACGGACCCGAGGGCCCGAGCTCTCAGTACTGCTCGGTCTCGACGAACCCGGCGTCCGCGTCGTCGTCCGCGCCGAAGGCGTCCGCGGCGGCGGTCGGGTCGAATCCGGGCGGGCTGTCCTTGAGCGCGAGGCCCATGCCGGCCAGCTTCGCCTTGACCTCGTCGATCGACTTCGCACCGAAGTTGCGGATGTCGAGCAGGTCGGCCTCGGAGCGCGCCACGAGCTCACCCACGGAGTGGATGCCCTCGCGCTTGAGGCAGTTGTAGGAGCGGACGGTGAGCTCCAGCTCCTCGATCGGCAGCGCCAGGTCGGCGGCGAGGGCGGCGTCCGTCGGGGACGGGCCCATGTCGATGCCCTCGGCGTCGATGTTCAGCTCGCGGGCGAGACCGAACAGCTCGACCAGGGTCTTGCCGGCGGACGCCATGGCGTCGCGCGGGCGCATGGCCTGCTTGGTCTCGACGTCGACGATGAGCTTGTCGAAGTCGGTGCGCTGCTCGACTCGGGTCGCCTCGACCTTGTAGGTGACCTTGAGAACCGGCGAGTAGATGGAGTCGACCGGGATACGGCCGATCTCCTGGCCCACCTGCTTGTTCTGGACGGCGGAGACGTAGCCGCGACCGCGCTCGACGGTCAGCTCCATCTCCAGCTTGCCCTTGGCGTTCAGGGTCGCCAGGACGAGGTCGGGGTTGTGCACCTCGACACCGGCCGGGGGCGCGATGTCGGCGGCGGTGACCAGACCCGGGCCCTGCTTGCGCAGGTACATCACGACCGGCTCGTCGTGCTCCGAGGAGACGACCAGCTGCTTGATGTTGAGGATGAGGTCGGTGACGTCCTCCTTGACGCCCGGCACGGTGGTGAACTCGTGCAGGACACCGTCGACGCGGATGCTGGTGACAGCGGCACCCGGGATCGAGGAGAGGAGGGTACGGCGGAGGCTGTTGCCGAGGGTGTAACCGAAGCCCGGCTCCAGCGGCTCGATCACGAACCGGGAGCGGAACTCGTCGACGACCTCTTCGGTCAGCGACGGACGCTGAGCGATAAGCATGTGTGTTCCTTCAGTCGTGGACGCCCACTATTTGACGCCCGACGGTCACCGGGCGGAGCCCGGCGGTGTTACAAGGGTACGGGCGGCACGCCTCGGAAAGAGGCGCACCGCCCGAAAGCCCTGGTCAAGCAGGCCGTGCGTCAGACGCGGCGGCGCTTGGGGGGACGGCAGCCGTTGTGCGGCGTGGGGGTGACGTCCTGGATCGAGCCGACCTCGAGGCCGGTGGCCTGGAGGGAGCGGATCGCGGTCTCACGGCCGGAGCCGGGACCCTTGACGAAGACGTCGACCTTGCGCATGCCGTGCTCCTGCGCGCGGCGGGCGGCCGACTCGGCGGCCATCTGCGCGGCGAAGGGGGTGGACTTGCGCGAGCCCTTGAAGCCGACGTGGCCGGCGGAGGCCCAGGAGATCACGTTGCCCGAGGGGTCCGTGATCGAGACGATCGTGTTGTTGAACGTGCTCTTGATGTGCGCGTGGCCGTGAGCGACGTTCTTCTTTTCCTTGCGGCGCACCTTCTTGGCAGCGCCCTGACGTCCCTTGGGGGGCATCTCTTACTCCTACGGGAGGTGGTCGGTCCTACAGCGAAGACCGCTTGGTCGAGCGTCCGCTGAGGACTACTTCTTGCCCGGCTTCTTCTTGCCGGCGATGGCGCGACGCGGGCCCTTGCGGGTACGAGCGTTCGTGCTGGTGCGCTGACCCCGGACGGGCAGGCCACGACGGTGGCGAAGACCCTGGTAGCAGCCGATCTCGACCTTGCGGCGGATGTCGGCGGCGATCTCGCGGCGGAGGTCACCCTCGGTCTGGAGGTTGGCGTCCACGTACTCGCGGATCTTGACGAGGTCTTCCTCGGCAAGGTCGCGGACACGGGTGGACGGGTTCACGCCGGTCGCGGCGAGAATCTCCTCGGACCGGGTACGCCCGATGCCGAAGACGTAGGTGAGTGCGACCACCACGCGCTTCTCGCGCGGGATGTCAACACCGGAAACGCGTGCCATTCAATGGCTCCTGTGTTCTCGGGGGTCTGCTGCAGAACCGTTCCCGGCTGCCGTATGAGGTACAGGTCGGGTCCCCGGCCCCCGCCGGAGGTGCCGTCAGCCGTGGATCACGGCCGGACGGGCTCTGCGTATGTACGTATTGCTATGCGTCGCGCGAAGAACTGCGAAGTTGCAGGTCGGTCGGCGTGCGTCAGCCCTGGCGCTGCTTGTGGCGCAGGTTGTCGCAGATGACCATGACCCGACCGTGACGGCGGATCACCTTGCACTTGTCGCAGATCTTCTTGACGCTCGGCTTGACCTTCATGGGATGTGAGGTTCTCCGGGTCAGTGCCACCACCCGCGCGCGGAGGCGGGGTGCGGGCAAGATCTACTTGTAGCGGTAGACGATCCGGCCACGCGTCAGGTCGTACGGAGAGAGCTCCACGACGACCCGGTCGTCCGGGAGGATACGGATGTAGTGCATCCGCATCTTGCCGGAGATGTGCGCGAGGACCTTGTGACCGTTCTGGAGCTCCACCTTGAACATGGCGTTCGGCAGGGACTCGATCACGGTGCCCTCGATTTCGATGGCACCTTGCTTCTTGGCCACGCTTCGCCCTTCGAATCGGCTACCTTGATCGACTCTCACTCCCCGGTGCGGACACACGGGTACACGAGAGCCGACGCATCAGTCTACGTCAGGCCCCTCGAAAAGACGAATCCGGGGAATCTGCCCAACGCGGAAGATCATTACTCCGCCGGAACCCGACGGTTACGCCGGCGGTGCGGTCCTGCCCCACGCGCCACTCGCGGGCTCGGGGCCGGAGGCACGCACCACCCCGGCCCGGGGCCGGAGGCACACGGTCTACGCCAGCGGGTCCGGCGCCGCCGTGACGCCCAGCTCCGCGAGCTTCGCCTTGCCGCCGTCGACCGCGGTGAGGACCAGGGGGCCCTCCTCGGTGAGGGCGACGCTGTGCTCCCAGTGCGAGGACCAGGTCCCGTCGGTGGAGACGACCGTCCAGTCGTCCTCCAGGACCTCCGTGCGCGGGGTGCCGAGGGAGACCATCGGCTCGATCGCCAGGCAGAAGCCGGGGACCAGCTTCGGGCCCTTGCCGCGCTTGCGGGAGACGTAGTTCAGGAGGTGCGGGTCCATGTGCATCTCGGTGCCGATGCCGTGGCCGCCGTAGTCCTCGACGATGCCGTAGCGGCCGAGGCTGTGGTCGCCGGCGGCCGGCCGCGGCTGGCGCTTGATGTACGACTCGATCGCCTTCGAGATGTCGACCAGTCGCGCGCCCACCCGCATCGCGGCGATGCCGGCCCACATCGAGCCCTCGGTCACCCGGGAGAGCTCGATGAGTTCCGGGGCGTGACCGGTGCCGACGAAGGCGGTGTAGGCGGCGTCGCCGTGCCAGCCGTCGACGATCGCGCCGCAGTCGATGGAGATGATGTCGCCGTCCTTGAGGACGGTCTTCTCGTCCGGGATGCCGTGGACGACGACCTCGTTGACCGAGGTGCAGATGGTGGCGGGGAAGCCGCCGTACCCGAGGAAGTTCGACTTCGCCCCGTGGTCGGCGATCACCTTGCGCGCGACCTCGTCCAGGTCCTTCGTCGTCGCGCCCGGCACCGCCGCCTCGCGGGTCGCCGCGTGGATGGCGGCGACGACCAGCCCCGCCTCGCGCATCTTCGCGATCTGCTCCGGGGTCTTGATCTGGACCATCGTGACGGGGGCCTTTCCAACGAGTACGGGGACAGAACAACGATACGGCCGCGGCGCCCGTGAGGGGCACCGCGGCCGTACCGCGTGAGCGTGGGGTTACTTCTTCAGCGCGGCCATCGCGCGCGCCGTGACCTCGTCCACCTTGCCGAGCGCCGAGATCGTCACGACCAGGTTCTGCGCCCGGTAGTAGTCGATGATCGGCTCGGTCTGCGTGTGGTAGACCTCCAGCCGCTTGCGGACGGTCTCCTCGGAGTCGTCGGCACGCTGGTAGAGCTCGCCACCACAGGTGTCGCAGACGCCCGCGGTCTTCGGGGCGTTGTACTCGACGTGGAAGACGTGCGAGGAGTCGTTGCGGCAGATGCGGCGACCCGCGATCCGCTTCACGACCTCGTCCTCGGGGACCTCGAGGTCCAGGACCGCGTCCAGCTGCATGTCGTCGGCCTTCAGCACGACATCCAGGGCCTCGGCCTGAGCCACGTTGCGCGGGAACCCGTCGAGCAGGAAGCCGTTGACGGCGTCGGCCTGCTCCATACGGTCCTTGGCCATCCCGATGGTCACCTCGTCCGGGACGAGCTCGCCCCGGTCCATGTAACCCTTCGCCTCCAGGCCCAGCGCCGTGCCCTGCGAGATGTTGGCACGGAACAGGTCACCCGTGGAGATGTGCGGGATGGCCAGGTTCTTGGCGAGGAACGCGGCCTGCGTTCCCTTGCCGGCCCCGGGCGGTCCGACGAGGACGATTCGCATCAGCGGAGGAACCCTTCGTAATTGCGCTGCTGGAGCTGGCTCTCGATCTGCTTCACGGTCTCCAGCCCCACACCCACGATGATGAGGATGCTCGTCCCGCCGAAGGGGAAGTTGGCATTGGCACCGCCGAAGCCTGCCAACGCCATCGTCGGCACAAGAGCGATCAGACCCAAGTACAGCGAGCCCGGCCAAGTGATCCGGTTGAGCACGTAGCTCAGGTACTCGGCAGTAGGTCGACCAGCCCGGATACCCGGGATGAAGCCACCATACTTCTTCATGTTGTCGGCGACTTCCTCGGGGTTGAACGAGATCGCCACGTAGAAGAAGGCGAAGAACACGATCAGGAGGAAGTACGTCGCGATGTAGTAGGGGTGGTCACCCTTGACGAAGTGGGCTTCGATCCAGGTCTTCCAGCCCGCCTGCGAGCTGGAGAACTGCGCGATCAGCGCCGGGATGTAGAGCAGCGACGACGCGAAGATGACAGGAATCACACCTGCCTGGTTCACCTTGAGCGGGATGTAAGTGGACGTACCGCCGTACGACCTGCGGCCGATCATGCGCTTCGCGTACTGCACCGGGATGCGGCGCTGGGCCTGCTCGACGAAGACGACGAGGGCCACCATCACGAAGCCGATCAGGATGACGGTGCCGAACTCGATCCAGCCCTGGGCGAGCTTGCCGCTCTCCTTGATGGCCCACAGCGCGCCCGGGAAGCCGGCGGCGATCGAGATGAACATCAGGATCGACATGCCGTTGCCGATGCCGCGGTCGGTGATGAGCTCACCGAGCCACATCACGATGGCGGTGCCCGCGGTCATGGTGAGGACCATGACGGCGATGGTGAAGATCGTGGGGTTCGGGACGACCTGGTCGGCGACGTTGCAGCCGCTGAAGAGGGCGCCGCTCTTGGCGGTGGCCACGAGGCCCGTGCCCTGGAGGACCGCGAGCGCGATCGTCAGGTAGCGGGTGTACTGCGTGATCTTCGCCGTGCCGCTCTGCCCCTCCTTCTTGAGGGCTTCCAGTCGCGGGATCACGACGGTGAGCAGCTGCAGGATGATGCTCGCCGTGATGTACGGCATGATGCCGAGCGCGAAGATGGTGATCTGCAGCAGTGCGCCGCCACTGAACATGTTCACCAGGCCGAACAGGCTGTTGTTGCCCTCGCTCGCCTGGTCCACGCACATCTGGACGGCCTCGTAGCTGACGCCGGGGACGGGGACATGGGCCCCGAGGCGGTACAGCACGATGATCGCCAGCGTGAAGAGCAGCTTCTTGCGCAGGTCGGGCGTCTTGAACGCCCGGGCGAAGCCGGTGAGCACGGTGCCTCCTGCGACCCCCGCGCTATGCGTCAGAGGTGACGGTTTTGAGATTCGACAATGACTGATTGGATCAGTCCCGACTCCTGCGGTCTATACCGCATGAGCATGGACGGTGCACGCCACCTTACCGGCGACCATGCCCCCCTAGGAACGACCAACCGGGGATGCCCCTTTTGAGAGGCATCCCCGGTCGGATGTTCAGGCCATCGAGTCGTCTCAGACGAGCTCGGTGACGGTGCCGCCGGCGGCGGCGATCTTCTCCTTGGCGGAGCCGGAGACGGCGTCGACCGTCACCTGCAGCGCCACGGAGACCTCGCCGGTGCCGAGCACCTTGACGAGCTGGTTCTTACGAACCGCACCCTTGGCGACCAGATCGGCCACCGTGACCTCGCCACCCTGCGGGTAGAGCGCGGCCAGCTTGTCCAGGTTCACGACCTGGTACTCGGTGCGGAACGGGTTCTTGAAGCCCTTGAGCTTCGGGAGACGCATGTGGAGGGGCATCTGGCCACCCTCGAAGCGCTCCGGAACCTGGTAACGGGCCTTGGTGCCCTTGGTACCACGACCGGCCGTCTTACCCTTCGACGCCTCACCACGACCCACACGGGTCTTGGCGGTCTTGGCGCCCGGGGCGGGACGGAGGTTGTGGATCTTGAGCGGGTTGTTCTCCGCCATGATCAGTCGACCTCCTCAACCGTCACGAGGTGGCGGACGGTGTGCACCATTCCGCGGAACTCGGGGCGGTCCTCCTTGACGACCACGTCGTTCAGGCGCTTGAGCCCGAGCGAACGCAGCGTGTCGCGGTGGTTCTGCTTGCTGCCGATGTACGACTTCGTCTGCGTGATCTTGAGGCGAGCCATTACGCACCCGCTCCCGCACGCGCACGAAGCAGAGCCGCGGGGGCGACGTCCTCGAGGGGCAGACCACGGCGAGCCGCGATCTCCTCGGGACGCTGCAGGCCCTTGAGGGCCTCCACGGTCGCGTGCACGATGTTGATCGCGTTGTCGGAGCCGAGCGACTTCGACAGGATGTCGTGAACGCCGGCGCACTCCAGGACGGCGCGCACCGGGCCACCGGCGATCACACCGGTACCGGGGGAAGCAGGCTTGAGCAGGACGACGCCCGCGGCCTTCTCGCCCTGGATGGGGTGCGGGATGGTGCCCTGGATACGGGGGACCTTGAAGAAGTGCTTCTTGGCCTCCTCAACACCCTTGGCGATGGCGGCCGGCACCTCCTTGGCCTTGCCGTAACCGACACCCACGGTGCCGTCACCGTCGCCCACCACGACCAGCGCGGTGAAGCTGAAACGACGACCACCCTTGACAACCTTGGCGACGCGGTTGATCGCGACTACGCGCTCAACGTACGCGGTCTTCTCGGCGGCGGCAGCGCCACCGTCGCGGCCCTTCCGGTCCCGCCGCTCGCCGCCACCGGCACCGCTGCCGCGGCGCTGGGGTCCAGCCATTGGATTACCTCTCTCTGTTACGTCCGTTAGTCCCGGAACCGGGGCTTAGAACTTCAGCCCGGCTTCGCGGGCGGCGTCAGCCAGAGCGGCAATGCGCCCGGCGTACCTGTTGCCACCACGGTCGAACACGACGGCCTCGACACCGGCGGCCTTGGCGCGCTCGGCGACCAGGGCGCCGACCTGCTGGGCCTGCGAGGACTTGGAGCCCTCGCCACCGCGGACGGAGGCGTCCAGGTGGGACGCCGACGCCAGGGTGTGACCCTTGAGGTCATCGATGACCTGCGCGGTGATGCCGCGGTTCGAACGCGTCACGACGAGGCGCGGACGCTCCGCCGTACCCGACACGTTCTTGCGGATGCGCAGGTGACGACGCGCCTTCGCGGCGCGCTTGTAAGCGTCGCCCTTGGCGATCTTGACACCGTATGCCATGGCTTACTTACCAGCCTTTCCGACCTTGCGGCGGATGACCTCGCCGGCGTACTTGACGCCCTTGGCCTTGTACGGGTCGGGCTTCCGCAGCTTGCGGATGTTCGCCGCGACCTCGCCGACCTTCTGCTTGTCGATGCCCTCGACCGAGAACTTGGTCGGGGACTCGACCTTGAACGAGATGCCCTCGGGCGCCTCGATCAGGATCGGGTGGCTGTAGCCGAGCTGGAACTCCAGACCGGAGCCCTTCGCGGCCACGCGGTAACCGACACCGCTGATCTCGAGCGCCTTGACGTATCCCGCGGTCACACCGGTGATCATGTTGGCCACCAGCGTGCGGGACAGGCCGTGGAGGGCCTTGTTCTGACGCTCGTCGTTCGGACGGGTGACGTTCAGAACGCCGTCCTCGCCCTTAACGATCTCGATCGGCGCGGCGACGGTGTGGGTCAGGGTGCCCTTGGAACCCTTCACCGTGACCGTGCGGCCCTCGATGGTGACGTCCACGCCGGCGGGAACCGTGATGGGGAGCTTGCCGATTCGCGACATTGCTATTCCTCCGTTCCCGACTACCAGACGTAGGCGAGGACTTCCCCACCCACGCCCTTCTTCTGCGCCTGCTGGCCGGTCAGGAGACCGTGGGACGTGGAGATGATCGCCACGCCCAGGCCGCCGAGAACCTTCGGCAGGTTGGTGGACTTCGCGTAAACCCGGAGGCCCGGCTTCGAGATCCGCTTGATGCCCGCGATGGAGCGCTCACGGTTCGGACCGAACTTGAGGTCGACGACGAGGTTCTTGCCGACCTCGGCGTCCTCGACCTTCCAGCCCGTGATGAAGCCCTCCTGCTGGAGGATTTCCGCGATGTGAGACTTGATCTTGCTGTGCGGCATCGTCACGGTGTCGTGGTACGCCGAGTTCGCGTTACGCAGACGCGTGAGCATGTCTGCGATCGGATCAGTCATGGTCATGAATTGGCCTTCGGCCTCTCTCGCCGGGGTTTCCTGGTGCACCATCCCTCTCCCCGATCCGAGACGGGGCGGGTGCGGTGCGGTGGACCTACGGCGTAGTAAGTCGTAAGGGCGGCGGACGCCCAACCCCACTAGCCTAAGCCATGCGGGGGTGGGAGTCCGCCATCCCAATGCTTACCGAGAGACTCCGGTCATTCGCCAACGCCCAAAGGGCGAAGGGGAATTACCAGGAGCTCTTGGTCACGCCCGGCAGCTCGCCACGGTGAGCCATCTCACGAAGGCACACGCGGCAGAGGCCGAACTTGCGGTAGACGGAGTGGGGGCGGCCGCAGCGCTGGCAGCGCGTGTAGGCACGCACGCCGAACTTGGGCTTGCGGGCAGCCTTCGCGATGAGAGCCTTCTTCGCCATCTCGCTTACGCCTCCTTGAACGGGAAGCCGAGGTGACGGAGAAGCGCGCGGCCCTCGTCGTCGTTGGTCGCCGTGGTGACCACGGTGATGTCCATACCCCGGGTACGGTCGATCTTGTCCTGGTCGATCTCGTGGAACATGACCTGCTCCGTGAGACCGAAGGTGTAGTTGCCCCGGCCGTCGAACTGCTTCGGGGACAGGCCGCGGAAGTCGCGGATGCGCGGCAGCGCGAGCGACAGGGTGCGGTCCAGGAACTCCCACATGCGGTCGCCACGGAGGGTGACGTGGGCACCGATCGGCTGGCCCTCGCGCAGCTTGAACTGCGCGATGGACTTGCGGGCCTTGGTGACGGCCGGCTTCTGACCGGTGATCGTGGTGAGGTCGCGGATGGCGCCCTCGATCAGCTTCGAGTCACGGGCGGCGTCGCCGACACCCATGTTGACCACGATCTTCACGAGGCCGGGGATCTGCATGACGTTCTCGTAGGAGAACTCGTCACGCAGCTTGCCCGCGATCTCCTCGCGGTACTTCGTCTTGAGACGCGGAGTGGTGGTAGCCATCAGATGTCCTCACCCGTCCGCTTGGCAACGCGGATCTTGTTGCCCTCGTCGTCGAAGCGGAAACCGACACGCGTGACGACCTTCTTGCCGTCCTTCTCCACGACCAGCTGGACGTTGGAGACGTGGACCGGCGCCTCGGTGGTCACGATGCCGCCGGCCTGGTTCGGGCCGGCCTTCGTGTGCTTCTTGACCCGGTTGACACCCTCGACCAGGACACGGGAGTCGGCGGGGTAGGCCGCGATGACCTTGCCCTGCTTGCCCTTGTCCTTGCCGGTGATGACCTGGACCAGGTCGCCCTTCTTGATCTTCATGCTTACAGCACCTCCGGCGCGAGCGAGATGATCTTCATGAACTTCTTCTCGCGCAGCTCACGGCCCACCGGGCCGAAGATACGGGTGCCGCGAGGGTCGCCGTCGTTCTTCAGAATGACGGCGGCGTTCTCGTCGAAGCGGATGTACGAGCCGTCCTGACGACGACGCTCCTTGACGGTGCGAACGATGACCGCCTTGACGACGTCACCCTTCTTCACGTTGCCACCGGGGATCGCGTCCTTGACGGTGGCGACGATGACGTCACCGATGCCCGCGTAGCGGCGACCCGAACCACCGAGAACACGGATGCAAAGGATCTCCTTGGCACCAGTGTTGTCGGCGACGCGAAGTCGCGACTCCTGCTGGATCACGTCTATCTCCTGATTGTCTGCCGGTTCCCGGCAGGGGCACCGGAGTGCCCCTGCCGAGCCTGGCGGAACTGTTCCTAGGGGGTCCCCCTAGGAGGGATTACTTGGCCTTCTCGAGGATCTCGACGACGCGCCAGTGCTTCGTCGACGACAGCTTCCGGGTCTCCATCAGGAGGACGCGGTCGCCGATGCCGGCAGCGTTCTGCTCGTCGTGAGCCTTGAGCTTGTTGGTACGGCGGATGACCTTGCCGTACAGCGCGTGCTTGACGCGGTCCTCGACGGCGACGACGACGGTCTTGTCCATCTTGTCGCTGACGACCAGGCCCTCGCGGACCTTGCGAGCGTTGCGCTCGGTCTTCTCAGTCACGTTGCTCTCGCTCATCAGGCGTTCTCCACCGTCTCAATGCCGAGCTCACGCTCTCGCATGAGGGTGTAGATCCGGGCGATGTCCTTACGGACCGCCCGGAGACGGCCGTGGTTCTCGAGCTGACCCGTCGCCGCCTGGAAGCGGAGGTTGAACAGCTCTTCCTTGGCCTCGCGGAGCTTGCCAACAAGCTCCTCGTTGCCCAGCTCGCGCAGCTCGGACGCCTTGGTACCGGCCGACATCACAGCTCACCTGCCTCGCGCTTAACGATCTTGCACTTCATCGGCAGCTTGTGAGCCGCACGAGTCAGAGCCTCACGCGCGATCTTCTCGTTCGGGTAGGACAGCTCGAACATCACCCGACCGGGCTTGACGTTCGCGATCCACCACTCCGGCGAACCCTTACCGGAACCCATGCGGGTCTCGGCAGGCTTCTTCGTCAGCGGGCGGTCCGGGTAGATGTTGATCCAGACCTTGCCGCCACGCTTGATGTGGCGGGTCATCGCGATACGCGCGGCCTCGATCTGGCGGTTGGTCACGTAGGCCGGGGTGAGGGCCTGAATGCCGTACTCGCCGAACGCAACCTGCGTGCCACCCTTGGACATGCCATTGCGCTTCGGGTGGTGCTGCTTGCGGTGCTTGACCCTACGGGGGATCAGCATTTCGGTCAGGCCTCCGTTCCGGTGCTCTCAGCAGCCGGAGCGGCGGCGGCCTCGGCCTTGGGGGCCTCGGCAGCGGGAGCCTGCTGCGGCTTGCGACCGCGACCGCCACGCTCGCCACCGCGGCCACCGCGGCCGGCCGGGCGGTCAGCGCCGCCACGGGCCGGGCGGTTGCCCGCACGGGCAGCAGCGTTCTCGGCGCGGACCTCGGCGATGTTCTTGACGTCGCCCTTGTAGATCCAGACCTTCACGCCGATGCGGCCGAAGGTCGTCTTGGCCTCGAAGAAGCCGTACTCGACGTTCGCGCGCAGCGTGTGCAGCGGCACACGACCCTCGCGGTAGAACTCCGAGCGGGACATCTCGGCGCCGCCGAGACGGCCACCACACTGGATCTTGATGCCCTTGGCGCCGGCCTTCATGGCGGACTGCATGCTCTTGCGCATGGCCCGACGGAAGGAGACGCGGGAGGAGAGCTGCTCGGCGACGGCCTGGGCCACGAGCTGAGCGTCGACCTCGGGGTTCTTGACCTCGAGGATGTTCAGCTGGACCTGCTTGCCGGTCAGCTTCTCCAGCTGGCCGCGGATCTTGTCGGCCTCGGCGCCACGGCGACCGATGACAATGCCCGGACGAGCGGTGTGGATGTCCACGCGGACACGGTCACGGGTGCGCTCGATCTCAACCTTCGAGATGCCGGCGCGCTCCATGCCGGACGTCAGCATCCGACGGATGGCGACGTCTTCCTTGACGTAGTCCTTGTACAGCTTGTCGGCGTACCAGCGGGACTTGAAGTCCGTGGTGATGCCGAGCCGGAACCCATGCGGGTTAACCTTCTGGCCCATTACCGGGTTCCTTCCTTGCTGCTGACGACCACGGTGATGTGGCTGGTCCGCTTGCGGATCCGGTAGGCACGGCCCTGGGCACGCGGACGGAACCGCTTCAGGGTCGGGCCCTCGTCGACGTACGCCTCGCTGATGAACAGCGAGTTGGCGTCCGTGTGGTCGTAGTTGTGCGCGGCGTTGGCGATGGCGCTGTCGAGCACCTTGCCGACCGGCACGGAGGCTGCCTGCGGAGCGAATCGCAGAACAGCCTGAGCCTCCGTGGCATCCATGCCACGGATCAGGTCCACCACGCGGCGGGCCTTCATGGGCGTGACGCGGATGTACCGCGCCTGGGCCCTGGCTTCCATGGTTGTCCCTCTCAGTTACTTACGTGTCTGAATGCGATCCGCTACTAGCGGCGCTTCGACTTCCGGTCATCCTTGACGTGACCCCGGAAGGTACGCGTCGGCGAGAACTCGCCGAGCTTGTGCCCGACCATCGACTCGGTGACGAACACCGGGACGTGGGTCTTGCCGTTGTGCACCGCGATCGTGTGCCCGAGCATCGCCGGGATGATCATGGAGCGACGGGACCAGGTCTTGATGACGTTCTTGGTACCGGCCTCGTTCTGAGCGTCCACCTTCTTGATGAGGTGGCCGTCGACGAAGGGTCCCTTCTTGAGACTGCGCGGCATCTAAACCCGCTCCTAGCGCTTCTTGTTCGTCTTGCGGCGGCGGACGATGTACTTGCTCGAAGCCTTCTTCGGCGAGCGAGTACGACCCTCCTTCTGACCCCACGGGGAGACCGGGTGGCGACCACCGGAGGTCTTGCCCTCACCACCACCGTGCGGGTGGTCAACCGGGTTCATCGCCACACCGCGAACGGTCGGACGAACGCCCAGCCAGCGCTTGCGGCCGGCCTTGCCCCAGTTGATGTTCGACTGCTCGGCGTTGCCGACCTCGCCGATGGTGGCGCGGCAGCGGGCGTCGACCAGACGGATCTCACCGGACGGCATACGAAGGTGGGCCATCGTGCCCTCCTTCGCCAGCAGCTGCACGGAGGCACCCGCGGAACGGGCGAACTTGGCGCCACCGCCGGGACGGAGCTCGATCGCGTGGATCGTGGTACCGACCGGGATGTTGCGGAGGGCCAGGTTGTTGCCGGGCTTGATGTCCGCGCCGGGGCCGTTCTCGACGCGGTCACCCTGCGTCAGACCCTTGGGAGCGATGATGTAGCGCTTCTCGCCGTCCAGGTAGTGGAGCAGCGCGATGCGCGCGGTGCGGTTGGGGTCGTACTCGATGTGAGCGACCTTGGCCGGCACGCCGTCCTTGTCGTGACGACGGAAGTCGATCACGCGGTAGGCGCGCTTGTGTCCACCACCCTGGTGGCGAACGGTGATCCGGCCGGTGTTGTTACGGCCGCCCTTGCTGTGCAGGGGGCGGACCAGCGACTTCTCCGGCGTGGACCGCGTGATCTCGACGAAGTCGGCTACGGAGGAGCCACGACGGCCCGGCGTAGTCGGCTTGTACTTGCGGATACCCATTTCTCAGTCCTCGTCCGATATCGGACGACTCGACCGCCGTCAGGCGGTCGGGCCGCCGAAGATGTCGATTCGGTTGCCCTCGGCCAGGGTCACGATGGCGCGCTTGGTGTTGGCGCGCTTGCCGAAACCGGTGCGGGTGCGCTTGCGCTTGCCCTGACGGTTGATCGTGTTGACCCCGGTGACCTTGACCGAGAAGACCGCCTCGACGGCCTGCTTGATCTGGGTCTTGTTGGAGCCGGGCGCGACGATGAACGTGTACTTGTTCTCGTCGAGCAGGGCGTAGCTCTTCTCGGAGACAACCGGCTTGACGAGGACGTCGCGCGGGTCCGTGAAGGTCTTGCTGGTGATCTCGGCCATCAGGCTTCGTTCCCCTCGTTGTCGTCGGCCTTGGGGCCAGACACGAAGGACTCGAGGGCGGCCTGGGTGAAGACCACGTCGTCGGATCGCATCACGTCGTACGTGTTCAGCTGGCCCGGCTCCAGGATGTGCACCTGGGGCAGGTTGCGGGCGGACAGCCACGCGGCCTCGTCGGAACGCTCGACGACCAGGAGCAGGTTCTTGCGCTCCGAGATCTTGCCGAACAGCGTCTTGGCGGCCTTGGTGGAGACCTCACCCTCGACCACGCCGGTGACGACGTGGATGCGGGAGTGGTTCGCCCGGTCGGAGAGGGCACCGCGGAGGGCGGCGGCCTTCATCTTCTTGGGGGTCCGCTGCGAGTAGTCACGCGGCACGGGACCGTGCACGACGCCACCACCGGCGAACTGCGGGGCGCGGGTCGAACCCTGACGGGCGCGGCCGGTGCCCTTCTGGCGGTAGGGCTTCTTGCCACCACCACGGACCTCGCCACGCGTCTTGACCTTGTGCGTGCCCTGACGGGCGGCGGCCAGCTGCGCGACGACGACCTGGTGGATCAGCGGGACGCTGACCTTGGCTTCGAAGATCTCGGCCGGGAGCTCGACGGTCCCGGTCTTGTCGCCGGCAGGCGACAGAATGTCAATGGTGCTCATATCCTCAGGCCCCCTTGGCCGCGGTGCGGACCAGGACGAGGCCGCCGTTCGGACCAGGAACCGCGCCCTTGATGAGGAGCAGGCCCTTCTCCGCGTCAACGGCGTGAACGGTCAGGTTCTGGGTGGTCACGCGCTCGTTGCCCATGCGGCCGGCCATGCGCATGCCCTTGAAGACGCGGCCCGGGGTGGCGCAGCCACCGATCGAACCCGGCTTGCGGTGCACGCGGTGGGCACCGTGGGAGGCCTTGCCACCACGGAAGTTGTGGCGCTTCATGGCACCGGCGAAGCCCTTGCCCTTGCTCTTGCCGGTCACGTCGACCTTGATGCCCGCCTCGAAGACCTCGGCGGTGATCTCCTGGCCGAGGGTGTACTCGGCGGCGTCGGCGGTGCGCAGCTCGACGAGGTGGCGGCGCGGGGTGACGTCGGCCTTGGCGAAGTGGCCCTTGAGGGGCTTGTTCACCTTGCGCGGGTCGATCTCGCCGAAGGCGATCTGGACCGACTCGTAACCGTCGACGTCGTTCGTACGCACCTGGGTGACGACATTCGGGCCGGCCTTGACGACGGTCACCGGGACGACCCGGTTGTTCTCGTCCCAGACCTGCGTCATGCCGAGCTTCTCGCCCAGGATGCCCTTGATGTTCTTAGCCATCTCGCGCGCCCTCAGAGCTTGATCTCGATGTCGACACCGGCCGGCAGGTCGAGACGCATCAGCGAGTCAACCGTCTTCGGCGTGGGGTCGAGGATGTCGATGAGGCGCTTGTGCGTGCGCATCTCGAAGTGCTCGCGCGAGTCCTTGTACTTGTGCGGCGACTTGATGACGCAGTACACGTTCTTCTCAGTGGGCAGCGGCACCGGGCCCGCGACCGACGCACCAGTGCGGGTCACCGTCTCGACGATCTTCTTCGCCGAGGAGTCGATGACCTCGTGGTCGTAGGCCTTGAGCCGGATGCGGATCTTCTGTCCCGCCATGGCTACTCCGTAGTCCTGTCTTGTCGTCAAACGCTCTGGAGCCCGGAGGATCACCGTTCTCCTCCGACCCACGCGGTCGGGCGTGTCGCACTCCCTCTACGAAGAAGTCCCGAAGGATTTCCCAACCAAGGGGGTGCGGGCCGAAGACCGCGGGACGGGGGTGAACACCCACCGGGCGCCTGGTCGGTACCCCGCTGACACTTCCCGGAAGATTCCCGTACGTCCGCTCCTGATGAGGAGCGACGAGTACCGTGGGACTCGCTTCCGGTCCTCCCGACGGGAGGCGTGCAGCATCGGCACTCAACCGAGCAACCCCGCTAGTCTGCCATACGGGGCCTATGGGCCGCCAATCGGGTCGAAGACTGTACCCCACGTCACGTTCACCCACACGCACAGGTCGAACGGACTCCCGACGGCCGGACCGCCCTTCCCGGGGTCATCCCAGCCGGCGGGCCCGCTCCGTCAGGTGGCGGCGCTCGGGGGCGCTCGTGGTGCGGCGGGCCGCCTCCCGGTAGGCGACCGCGGCCGCCGCCGGGTCGCCGGAGAGCTCCAGCAGATGCGCCCGGGTGGCCAGGAGCCGGTGGTGGCGGGCCATGCGCTTGTCGGCCGCCAGCGTGTCGAGCAGGGCGAGCCCCGCACCCGGCCCCTCCACCATGGCGACGGCCACCGCGCGGTTGAGGGTGACCATCGGGTTGGCGCCGGTCCGCTCCAGGAGCTCGTACAGGGCGAGGATCTGCGGCCAGTCCGTCGCCCCCGCCGCCTCCGCCTCGTCGTGCACCGCCGCGATCGCCGCCTGGATCTGGTACGGGCCGACCTGCCCGCGCGGGAGGGTGCGGCTGATCAGCCCGACGCCCTCGGCGACCAGGGCCGCGTCCCAGCGGGAACGGTCCTGCTCCGCCAGCGGGACCAGCTCCCCGTGCGGACCGGTACGGGCCGCCCTGCGGGCGTCGGTGAGCAGCATCAGCGCCAGCAGGCCCGCCGTCTCGGCGTCCTCCGGGACCAGCCGGTGCAGCAGCCGGGCCAGCCGGATCGCCTCCGACGACAGCTCCGGCGCGGTCAGCTCCTCGCCGCCGCTCGCCGTGTACCCCTCGTTGAAGACCAGGTAGAGCACGTGCCGGACCTCGGCCAGCCGGGGCGCCCGGTCCCCGGCCCCGGGCAGGACGAGGGAGTCCCCCGCCGCCCGGACGGTCTGCTTGGCGCGGCTGATCCGCTGCGCCATCGTCGCCTCCGGCACCAGGAACGCGGCGGCGATCTGCGCGGTGGTGAGGCCGCCGACCGCCCGCAGGGTGAGCGCGATCCTGCTCGGCGGCGACAGGTCCCGGTGGCAGCAGAGGAAGAGCAGCGCCAGCGAGTCGTCCCGGTCGGTGTCCGGGGCCTCGTCGGCGGCGGGCGCCAGCAGCTCGGCGGCCGGGGTGGCGACCGCGACCGTGTCCTCGCGCCGGCGGCGGGCCGCCTCGCTGCGCACCTGGTCGACGTACTTGCGGTGGGCGACGGCCAGCAGCCAGCCGCCCGGCCGGTCCGGCACCCCCTGCTCCGGCCACTGCCGGGCCGCCGCGATCAGCGCCTCCTGGACGGCGTCCTCGCAGCCGTAGAAGTCGCCGTGGCGGCGGACGAGGGCGCCGAGGACCCGCGGGGCGCAGGCCCTCAGCAGCTCCTCGACGCCGGCCCGTTCCGCGGTCACACGTCCGCCGCGGACTCGTGCAGCACCGGCCAGAGCTCCACCGGGTCGACGTCCGCGAAGGGCATGTCCGCGGCGATCGCCTGGGCCCGCTCCAGGGACTCGCAGTCGAGGAGGTAGAAGCTGGCCAGGTACTCCTTGGTCTCCAGGTAGGGCCCGTCGGTGACGGCCGGGGCGCCGTCCTCGCGGCGCACCAGCTGGGCGGCGGCGGCGTCGGCGAGTCCGTAGGCGCCGACCAGTTCGCCGGTCTCCCGGTACTTCCGGTTGAAGGCCTCCTGGCGGGCGATCGCCTCCGGCCAGGCGTCGGCCGGGAACGCGTCCCACTTGGCCTGGTTGCCGTAGATCATCGCGACGTACTTCATCTCGGGTTCCTCCCCTGTCCCGCACGCCTCTCGCGGCGTGCTGTCACCCTAGGGTCGGAGCCGCCGCGAGGGTCTCGACATCGCCCGGAGGAATTCTCGGAAGAGGATTCCTCCGGGCGCGCGGGTCAGATCACGCCCTGCGCCAGCATGGCGTCCGCGACCCGCTCGAAGCCGGCGATGTTGGCGCCGGTGACGTAGTCGCCGGGGGCGCCGTACCGCTCGGCGGTCTCGTGGCAGGTGCGGTGGATGTCGGTCATGATCCCGGCCAGCTCCTCCTCGACCCGGGCCGCGGTCCAGGACGTGCGGGAGTGGTTCTGGGCCATCTCCAGGGCGCTGACGGCGACACCGCCCGCGTTGGCGGCCTTGCCGGGGCCGAAGGCGACACCGGCCCGCTGGAGCAGGTGGACGGCCTCGGCGGTGGTGGGCATGTTGGCGCCCTCGGCGACGGCCTTGACTCCGCCCTGGATCAGCGCGGCGGCGTCGTTCTCGTCGAGCTCGTTCTGGGTGGCGGAGGGCAGGGCGACGTCGGCGGGGACCTCCCACACCCGGCCGCCGGGCACGAAGCGGGCGGAGGCGCCGCGCCGCTCGGCGTAGTCGGCGACGCGGCCGCGCTCGACCTCCTTGATCTGCTTGAGCAGGTCGAGGTCGATGCCCTTGTCGTCGTACACGTAGCCGCTGGAGTCGGAGCAGGTCAGCGGGTTGGCGCCGAGGGCGAGGAGCTTCTCGATCGTGTAGAGCGCCACGTTCCCGGAGCCGGAGACGACGGCGGTCTGGCCCTCCAGGTCCTCGCCGCGCTCGCGGAGCATGGCGGCGGCGAAGAGGACGCTGCCGTAGCCGGTGGCCTCGGGCCGGATGGCGGAGCCGCCCCAGCCGGTGCCCTTGCCGGTGAGGACGCCGGCCTCCCAGCGGTTGGTGATCCGCCGGTACTGACCGAAGAGGTAGCCGATCTCGCGCCCGCCGACGCCGATGTCGCCGGCGGGGACGTCGGTGTGCTCGCCGAGGTGGCGGTACAGCTCGGTCATGAAGGACTGGCAGAAGCGCATGATCTCGGCGTCGCTGCGACCGTGCGGGTCGAAGTCGCTGCCGCCCTTGCCGCCGCCGATGCCGAGGCCGGTGAGGGCGTTCTTGAAGATCTGCTCGAAGCCGAGGAACTTCACGATGCCGAGGTTCACCGAGGGGTGGAAGCGCAGGCCGCCCTTGTAGGGGCCGAGCGCGCTGTTGAACTCGACGCGGAAGCCGCGGTTGACGTGCGTGCGGCCCCGGTCGTCCTGCCACGGCACCCGGAAGACGATCTGCCGCTCGGGCTCCACGAGCCGCTCCAGGAGGCCGGGGTCGGCGTACTCGGGGCGGGCCGCGAGCACCGGCGCGAGGCTGTCGAGCACCTCGTGGACGGCCTGGTGGAACTCGGGCTGGGCCGGGTTGCGCTGCTCGATCCCGGCGCGCAGGGCGTCGAGCGCGGACCGGGCGGCGGTGGTCTCGGCGGTGGTCTGGGACGGCACGGAGTACCCCCTTCTGGCACGGCTGCGCGCGCCAGGGAAGCGTGCGGGGCTCGGCGCCGTTGCCGAGCCATGACGGGCGGCGTCCTCGCGCGCCCCCGCACCTGTGGGACCGCCGCCAGCGGCAGTGTTACATCCATGTGAATGCAGGCACCAGTAAGCATTCCGACCCGTCCGCCATGCGAGACGGCGCCAAGGCCCTCCGAAGCCCGTTCCGCCGGGCGACGGTCGCACTGTCTCGCTGTCTCGCTGTCTCGCTGTCTCGCTGTCTCGCGGACGGGTCGGGGCGGACGCACGTGTACGCGGCGGGCCCGCCCGGACGCCAGAAGGCCCCGCACCTTCCGGTGCGGGGCCTTCTGTCACTGCTGGCAGCTCGTGCGAGCCGTCCAGGTCAGTTCAAGATCAGGCAGTGATCTTGACGACCTGGCCGGCGCCGACGGTCCGGCCACCCTCACGGATGGCGAACTTGAGGCCCTCCTCCATGGCGATGGGCTGGATCAGCTCAACGCTCATGGCGGTGTTGTCGCCCGGCATGACCATCTCGGTGCCCTCGGGGAGGGTCACGACGCCGGTCACGTCCGTGGTACGGAAGTAGAACTGCGGGCGGTAGTTGTTGAAGAACGGGGTGTGACGGCCACCCTCGTCCTTCGACAGGATGTAAGCCTGCGCCTCGAAGTTCGTGTGCGGCGTGACCGAGCCCGGCTTGATGATGACCTGGCCGCGCTCGACGTCCTCGCGCTTGATGCCACGGAGGAGCAGACCGACGTTCTCACCGGCCTGGCCCTCGTCGAGCAGCTTGCGGAACATCTCGATGCCGGTGACCGTGGTGGTGGTCTTCTCCTGCTTGATGCCGATGATGTCAACGGTCTCGTTGACCTTCAGGACACCACGCTCGATACGACCGGTGACGACGGTGCCACGACCGGTGATCGTGAAGACGTCCTCGATCGGCATCAGGAACGGCTTGTCGACGTCACGCTCGGGCTGCGGGATGGCCTCGTCGACGGCGTGCATGAGGCCGAGAAGCTTCTCGCCCCACTCCTTGTCGCCCTCGAGCGCCTTGAGCGCCGAGACGCGGACGACCGGCAGGTCGTCGCCCGGGAACTCGTACTCGGAGAGGAGCTCACGGACCTCGAGCTCGACGAGCTCCAGGATCTCCTCGTCGTCCACCATGTCGGCCTTGTTCAGGGCGACGACGATGTACGGAACGCCGACCTGGCGGGCCAGGAGCACGTGCTCCTTGGTCTGCGGCATCGGGCCGTCGGTGGCGGCGACCACGAGGATGGCGCCGTCCATCTGCGCGGCACCCGTGATCATGTTCTTGATGTAGTCCGCGTGACCGGGGCAGTCGACGTGGGCGTAGTGACGCGACTCGGTCTGGTACTCGACGTGCGCGATCGAGATCGTGATACCGCGCTGGCGCTCCTCGGGAGCCTTGTCGATCTGGTCGAAGGCCGAGGCCTCGTTCAGGTCCGGGTACGCGTCGTGCAGCACCTTGGTAATGGCGGCCGTGAGGGTCGTCTTACCGTGGTCGATGTGACCGATGGTGCCGATGTTGACGTGCGGCTTAGTCCGCTCGAACTTCGCCTTCGCCACTGGGGTCCTCCTGTGGAGTGGTTCTGAACGCCTTGCTTCATCGGCGCCAGGTGATCTTTGCTGGGGTGCCGTCCGGCAGGGGGTGTCCCTCGCGGGACGGCCCCCCACCGGTCGGTGTCAAGCCTAAAGCGTGTGCACGCAGTGCGTTGAACGCAGGTGCGTTACTCGCCCTTGGCCTTCGCGATGATCTCCTCGGCGACGTTCCGCGGAACCTCGGCGTAGGAGTCGAACTGCATCGAGTAGCTTGCGCGACCCGAGGTCTTGCTGCGGAGGTCGCCGACGTAGCCGAACATCTCCGACAGGGGCACGAGGCCCTTCACGATGCGGGCACCGTGACGCTCCTCCATGGCCTGGATCTGGCCACGGCGGGAGTTGATGTCGCCGATGACCTCGCCCATGTAGTCCTCGGGCGTGGTGACCTCGACGGCCATCATCGGCTCGAGGAGCACGGGAGAAGCCTTGCGCGCGGCCTCCTTGAAGGCCTGCGAACCGGCGATCTTGAACGCGAGCTCGGAGGAGTCGACCTCGTGGTAGCCACCGTCGAGAAGAATGACGCGGACGCCCGTCATCTCGTAGCCGGCCAGGATGCCGAACTGCATGGCCTCCTGCGCACCCGCGTCGACCGAGGGGATGTACTCCTTCGGGATGCGGCCACCGGTGACCTTGTTCACGAACTCGTACGACGCCTCGCCGCCCTCGATGGGCTCGATCGCGATCTGCACCTTGGCGAACTGACCGGTACCACCGGTCTGCTTCTTGTGGGTGTAGTCGTGACGCTCGACGGCCTTGCGGATCGTCTCACGGTACGCGACCTGCGGCTTGCCGACGTTGGCCTCGACCTTGAACTCGCGACGCATGCGGTCGACGAGGATGTCGAGGTGGAGCTCGCCCATGCCACCGATGATGGTCTGGCCGGTCTCCTCGTCCGAGTGGACCTGGAAGGAGGGGTCCTCCTCCGCGAGACGCTGGATGGCGACACCCAGCTTCTCCTGGTCACCCTTGGACTTGGGCTCGATCGCGACCTGGATGACCGGCGCCGGGAAGTCCATGGACTCCAGGATGACCGGGTTCTTCTCGTCGCACAGCGTCTCACCGGTGGTGGTCTGCTTCAGGCCCATGACGGCGACGATGTCGCCGGCGCCCACCGAGTCGATCTCCTCACGCTTGTTCGCGTGCATGCGGTAGATCTTGCCGATGCGCTCCTTCTTGCCCTTGACGGAGTTCAGCACCGCGGTGCCGGCCTCCAGGCGACCGGAGTAGATCCGGACGAAGGTGAGCTTGCCGAGGTGCGGGTCGCTCGCGATCTTGAACGCGAGGGCGGCCAGCGGCTCGTCGTCGGACGGCTTGCGCCGGACGACGACCTCGGCGTCCTTGACGTCCTGGCCCTCGATGGCCTCGACGTCGAGGGGCGACGGCAGGTAGCGGACGACCGCGTCGAGCAGGGGCTGGACGCCCTTGTTCTTGAACGCGGTGCCACAGAACACGGGGGTGACCGTGGTCTCGCCGCCCTTGCCGGAGGCGATGGTGATGCGACGGATCGCGGCGTAGAGCTGCTCCTCGGTGGGCTCGACGCCCTCGAGGAAGAGCTCCATGAGCTCCTCGTCGTTCTCGGCGACGGCCTCGACGAGCTTGCCGCGGTACTCGTCCGCGAGCTCCTGCTTGTCGGCCGGGATGTCGACGGTGTCGTACATCTCGCCCTTGGTCGCCTCGGCGGACCAGACGAGGGCCTTCATCTTCACGAGGTCGATGACGCCCTCGAAGTCGGCCTCGGCACCGATCGGGAGCTGCATGACGATCGGAGTGGCGCCGAGGCGGCCCACGATCATGTCGACACAGCGGAAGAAGTCGGCACCCGTGCGGTCGAGCTTGTTGACGAAGCAGATACGCGGAACGCCGTAGCGGTCCGCCTGACGCCAGACGGTCTCGGACTGGGGCTCGACGCCGGCCACGCCGTCGAACACGGTCACGGCACCGTCGAGCACGCGCAGGGAACGCTCCACCTCGACGGTGAAGTCGACGTGACCCGGCGTGTCGATGATGTTGATCGTGTGGTCGACGTTCTCGAGCGGCCAGTGGCAGGTGGTGGCAGCGGACGTGATCGTGATGCCACGCTCCTGCTCCTGCTCCATCCAGTCCATCGTGGCAGCGCCGTCGTGGACCTCACCGATCTTGTACGAAACGCCGGTGTAGAACAGGATCCGCTCGGTGGTGGTCGTCTTGCCCGCGTCGATGTGGGCCATGATGCCGATGTTGCGCACCTTGGCCAGGTCAAGCGAAGTGGTAGCCATAAGGCTTCAGTCTTCTCTCGGTCTCGATGGGGGTTGCGACTACCAGCGGTAGTGCGCGAAGGCCTTGTTGGACTCGGCCATCTTGTGCGTGTCCTCGCGCTTCTTGACCGAAGCACCCAGGCCGTTGGAGGCGTCCAGGAGCTCGTTCATGAGGCGCTCGGTCATGGTCTTCTCGCGGCGGGCGCGGGAGTAGCCGACGAGCCAGCGCAGCGCGAGGGTGGAGGCACGACCGGGCTTGACCTCGATCGGCACCTGGTAGGTGGCGCCACCGACACGGCGGGACTTGACCTCGAGAGCCGGCTTGACGTTCTCGAGGGCGCGCTTCAGCGTGACGACCGGGTCAGCACCGGTCTTCTCGCGCAGGCCCTCCATGGCGCCGTAGACGATGCGCTCAGCGGTGGAGCGCTTGCCGTCGAGCAGGATCTTGTTGATCAGCGACGTGACAAGAGGAGAACCGTAGACCGGGTCGATGATGACCGGGCGCTTCGGGGCGGGGCCCTTACGAGGCATTCTTACTTCTCCTTCTTGGCGCCGTAGCGGCTGCGGGCCTGCTTGCGGTTCTTGACACCCTGGGTGTCGAGGGAGCCGCGGATGATCTTGTAACGAACACCAGGCAGGTCCTTCACACGGCCGCCACGCACGAGCACGATGGAGTGCTCCTGCAGGTTGTGTCCCTCACCCGGGATGTAGGCCGTGACCTCGATGCCGCTGGTCAGACGCACACGCGCGACCTTACGGAGGGCCGAGTTCGGCTTCTTCGGGGTGGTCGTGAACACACGCGTGCAGACGCCACGGCGCTGGGGCGAACCCTCGAGTGCGGGCGTCTTGTTCTTCTCGACCTTGTCCTGCCGGCCCTTCCGGACCAGCTGCTGGATCGTAGGCACTACTTCTCCGGTTTCTGTGTGCCGTAAGTACTACTAACCTGGAACATTCACCGACCCACGCGGTCGGGTGTGTCGGACCCGGCGGACCTCCGCAGAAAGCGGAAGGGGCGCGGATCACGGTGGCCGATATTGGACTCACCGTGCGGTTGTGGACACGCACGGGAGCCCAGGCACACCCCAGGCACAAGGCATGAGCGTACCTATCGCACGGACTGCGGTCAAAAGAAAAGCCCACGCCGCCGGGACGGACCGTCGGTGGATCTTGGCCCGTCCCGGCGAAGCACAGAGGGGGCCCGCTGTCAATCGCGGGCGGTACGGCGGGATTCGGTGCGCGGTTCCTCGGGCTCGGCCCCGGTGTCAGGCTCCAGGAACTGGCTCACGACCTTGACGAAGACGCCCATGCGTTCGTCGGGGACGCCGAGCCAGCGGGCGAAGTCCTCCATCGTGGGCTGCCAGTCGGTCGGCGGGAGCAGGTCGGCCGCGAGGGGAAGTTCCTCGGGGGTGACCCGGCCGGAGCGGATCAGCATGTCGCGCACCGAGACCCCGAGGAGCGGGGCGATGCGGCGCATGGTCTCCAGGTCGGGCATGCTCTGCCGCTGGAGCAGGCGGGTCACCGCGGCCCGGTGGACCCCGGCCTCGTCGGCGATGCGGGACTTCCCGCCGCCGCGGGGACTGTCGATGTCGTATCCGCGCCGTCTCATCAGACCTTCGACCCAGCCGGCGAACTCGTCGAGCCCTTGACTGTTCATGCTCTACCGCTCCCTCATCATCCCCACCCTTCCGGGTTCCTCACTCTAGCGTGCTTGCGCGCACGGAATTACGTGCTTTCGGGCACGCAACCGTGTCGAATCGGTGAAGACCCTCCCGGTCCTTAGTTGCGAGCTCGCACGCAACATGCAACTCTGCTCTCCGCCGCACTCGCCGGCTCCTGGACGCCGGGCCCCCCACGGGGCGCCCCTGCGCCCGGCGGCCCCGGAACGTGGAGAGAACCCGTCTTGTCCCAGCACGACCCGACCCCCTGGCAGGCCGCCGCCGCGTGCGCCGGCCTCTCCCCGTCCGTCGTCTTCGCCCGCCGCGAGCGACAGGCGGCCCCCGCGCTGCGGGCCTGCGCCGCCTGCCCCGTCCGCCGCGAGTGCGAGGCGGCCGTCGCCCCCGCCGAGAGCTGGTTCGACGGCGTCTGCGCGGGCCGCCTCTGGCGCAACGGACGGCCCGTGAAGCCCCGTTCGTCCCGATACGCGAAGCCGGGCGCCGCCGACCCGCTCGGCCCGCCCGCCCCGGGACGCCCGACCGCCGCGGACGCGCCGCTGACCCCGCGCGCCGTCGCCGCGCAGCTCGACGCCGTGCTCGACCCCGCGCTCACCGCCGTGCTCGACCCCGCGCTCGCCGCCGCCCCGGTCTCCACCGGGGGGAACACGTGAGCGAGAACGCCGCCGCCGAGGCCGTCCTGCGGGACATCGCCCTCTGGGCCGCCGCCCTCGTCCGGCAGTTCCCCGAGCTCGCCGAGGAGCTGGCGCCCGGCCGTCGCTCCCCCGCGGGCACCGCCCCCGCCGCGCCGCGCCCCGGCGACGCCGAACTCCTCCGCCGGGAGCGGCGCGAGGCGCTGCTCCTGGAGCAGCGGCACGGGCTCGCCGTCCCCGGCCACGGCGCCGCCCCGATCCGGCTGCACGTGTCCGACTGCATCCGGGACGTCACCGACGGCGTGGTGGAGCTGGAGGAGGCCGTGTGCGCGCGGCTGGGGCTGCCGAGGCCGCCCAGGGCCGGGGTGACCGACCGGCTGCGCCGGGTCGTCGGGCTCCTGGACGGGATCGCGGCCCACCCGGATCTCGCCCGTCACGTGCGGGACGAGGTCCGGCGGATGGCCCGCCGGTGCGCGCGGACGCTCGGCGAGGCGGAGTCGGTGGTGCGGGTGGCCGGCCGCTGCCCGTGGTGCGACTCGGTCTCGCTGCGCGCCTTCCCCGACCGCCGGGCGGTGCTGTGCGTGAACCCCGCCTGCGTGTGCACCGATCCGGTGTGCGGCTGCCAGGACGATCCCGCCTACCGGCACCTGTGGCGGGAGGACGAGTGGGGGGAGCTGGCGGAGGCCTCCGGGGCCCTCACGGAGGAGATCGAGGCGGCGATGGACGACACGAAGGAAACCTCATGCTGAGCTCGCCCCACCTCCCGGCGCTGATCCCGGGACCGCTCGCCGCCGAGGAGGCGGGGGTCGCCCCGGCGACCATCCGCAAGTGGGTCCAGCTGGGCCATCTGCGGGCCGCGGGGCGGGCGGGGCGGGCGCAGCTCTTCCGCCTGGAGGACGTCTTCGCGGCGGAGCGGGCGGCCCGCCGCCGCCCCCGTACCGCCTGAGACCGCACCGCACCACCTCGTCGAGCCCCCGAGAGCGCCCCGTGTCCGTCATCGGACACGGGGCGCTTCCTCATGCCTTCAGGAAGGCGTGGAGGGAGTCGGTCAAGGTCTCGGTGAAGCGGGTGCGGACGTCCTCGCCGACCCGGTCGAGCGAGAGGTACGGGTTGAGGTCCTCCAGCTCCACCAGGAGCAGCCGGCCGTCGCGGGTGCGGCAGGCGTCGACGCGCTGGACGCCGTGGCGGAGCGTGTTCCAGTCGATGAAGCGGCGGGCGAAGGCGAGGTCGTCCGGGGTGGCGTCGTACGGCTCCAGGACCCAGCGGCGCTCGGGGTCGGGGGCGTACAGCGCGTACTGGAAGAGGTCGTCGACGAAGACGAAGGAGACCTCGTACGCGAAGTCGATCCGCGGCTGGACGAGGAGGCTCCCGTCCCGGGGGAGGCCGCCGAGCTCCCCGTACGGGACGAACCGCAGTCCTATGGAGTCGGCGCCGGCCTTGGGCTTGACGGCGTAGAGCTCGGACTCCGGGAGGAGCCCCAGGTCCTCGGGGCGGTCCACGGTGGGGATGACGGGGTGCCCGGCGGCGGTGAGGTCGAGGAGGTACTGCTTTCCGGCCATGTCGCCGCGGCCGTGGAGCGGGTTGTAGACGCGGGTGCCCCGGGCGGTGGCGCGGGCGCGGAAGCGGTCGTACGCCTCCTGGTGGTGGAGGACCGGGCCGCTGTTGCGCACGACGACGGCGTCGAAGGCGTCCATGAGGGCGGCGGCGTCGCGCGGGTGGCAGAGCGCGAGGTCGAAGGAGGCGCGGAGGCGGGCGGTGAGGTCGATGTCCTCGTCGCCGTAGCGGCGTCCGCGGGCCGGGTAGGCGAGGTCGGTGACGTAGAGCAGGCGGGGGCGGTCGGCGGACACGGGCGGCTCCTCGGGGGATCGGGACGGCCAACCTATCCGCCGCCGCGTCTGATCCGATAGGCATCGCCGCAGGTCAGGGGCGCTTCCTGAGATTTCCTGGGTGACGGGCCCCTTTTTAGTTGCGTGCGCGCACGCTCTCTGTCACAGTTGGTGCAGCGGCGGAGCTGCGCCCGGAGACGGGCCGCGGCTCCGCCGTCGGCCGTCCGGGCGCGGCTCCGCGCCCCTCCCCCTCCCGCCGGAGCCCCCGGACGGCCGCCCCCGCGTCCACCCACCGTCCCCTCCCGAGGAGAACCGCGATGACCACTCCCCCGAGTGCGTTCCCGGACGTCGAGAAGCTGGTCGTCGACGTCCTCAAGGCCGACCCGGCGCTGGCCGGGGCGGTGCTCGCCGTCCACCCGCCGACCGGCTTCGACGGCACGCAGGCCGCCGTCCTCGTCAACCGCCGCGGCGGCGCCTGGATCGGCGACCTGCACGTCGACATGCCACTGATCGAGTTCGAGGTGTACGGCCCCACCAAGGAGGCCGCCCACGTCCTCGCCAACGGCGCCCGGCGCGCGCTGCTCGCCACCCTCGGCAAGCAGATCGGCGGCTACGCCGTCCACGACGTGGAGGAGCAGGACGGGCCGCGCTGGCTGCCCGACTACCTCTACCGGGGCGCCAACCGCTACCTCTGCGTGCTGCGCCTCTCCCTCGGCGTCTTCTGACGCCCCGCCGGACCCGTCCGGCCCCGCCGGCCCCCGTCCGGCCCCACGCCGGCCCCCGTCCGGCCCACAGACCAGGCCCTGCCGTCCGGCGGGGCCTTTGCCGTACCCGGGTCCCTTCCCTTCGCCCGGGCGCGGCGCCCTCACCCACACAAGGAGAAACCCACCATGGCAGGAAACAACTCCGCCGAGATCCGCGTCGCCGGCTCCGGCAAGCTCTTCGTCGCCACCGCCGGCTCCCCGGCCCCGTCCTTCGGGGCCGACCCGGCCGCCGACTGGGCCTCGACCACCTGGACGAACCTCGGCTACACGACCGGCGACGGTGTGACCTTCTCCAAGAAGGACAAGCTGGAGCCGATCGACACCTGGCAGTCGGTCTCCCCGGTGCACTTCATCTACTCCAGCCGCGACCTCTCGCTGAAGTTCTCGATGCTCCAGTTCAACGAGGACACGCTGCCGTTCTTCATGGGCGGCGGCAAGGTCGAGGCCGAGCCGGCCGCGGCGACCGACACGTACAAGTACGAGATCGCCGAGCGTCCCTACGCGGACGTCCGCGCCCTCGGCCTGGAGTTCACCGACGTCAAGGTCGGCGGCACCGCGGTCACGTACCGCTTCATCATCCCGCGCGGCCAGGTCACCGCCTCCGACGACATCAAGCTGGCCCGCAAGGCGGCGTCCACCCTGGGCATCACCTTCACCGCGATGTCGAACGGCGACGGCAAGCCGCTGGCGACCTTCCTGATGAAGGACAACCAGTACGGCGCCTCGGCCTGATCCCCTCCGGGGCGGGACGGCGGCGCCCCCGCCGTCCCGCCCCGGGCCCTCGCCCCTCTCCCCCTCGCACGGATCCGATCAAGGAGTACGCATCACCATGGCCCGTTTCGACGTCAACGCCGCCCGCGCCCAGCGCCAGGAGGGCCGCAGCCGCTCCTGGACCTTCGAGCTGGACGGCGACACCTTCACCCTCCCCACGGAGCTCTCCCGCGCGACCGCGAAGGGCCTGCGCAAGCTCGACGACAACGACGTGGACGGCCTGCTCGCGCTCCTCATGGGCGCGGATCAGTTCGCCCGCTTCGAGGAGCACGAGGTCACCATGCAGGACATCGCCGCCATCCTGGAGGCGTACGGCCAGGAGACCGGGCTCGGCCTGGGGGAAGACTGAGCCTCGTCGAGTTCGTCGACGAACACGCCGAGGCCCTTGAGGCGGACCTGATCCGCTACTACGGGACCGACATCCTCGACTGGCACCAGGGCGAGCTGTCCAGCCGGCGGCTGCTGGTCCTGATCAAACACCTGCCGCGGGAGAGCGCGCTCCAGCGCCAGATCCACGGCGAGGCCGCCGAGTGGTCGGTCACCGACCACCTGCTGGCGGCGACCGTGGACCACCTCGCCGTCGGCAACTGGATGTTCTCCTGCGTCAACAGCGGGGAGGACGGCGATCCGCCCGAGTTCCCGAAGCCGGTCCCGCGCCCGGCGGCCAAGGAGGACGGGGACGAGGACGGTACCGGTGCCGGTACCAGTACCGGCGCCGACGCCGGGGCTCGGACCGGAGCGACCGGGGCGGATTCCGCCCCGCGGAACGGGGAGGCGCCCCCGGAGATCTCCCCCGGCCAGCTGGCCCGCTTCTTCGGCTGACCCGCTTCGTCGGCCGGCCCGCCCGGCGCGCTCGCCCGCGCCGCCCCTCCCGGAGTCCGTTCCCGTCAGGGGGCGGACTCCGGAGGTGCTTCCTGCGTGCGCTCGGCGGCCAGTTCCTCCTCCAGCGCCTTGGCGCGCTCGGAGAGCCTGCGGGGTTTGCGGGGTTCGGCCTCCCGGCGTTCGCCGGCGCCGGCGCCCTGCTGGACGGGGACGTGGGAGAGCGGCGGGACGATGGGGCGGCCGCCCTTGCCCCGTACGACTTTGCGCACGGGCCGCGCGGTGCGCCGGGCGCGGCCCTCCTGGACCGTGGCCGGGGCGTCGGGCACCGCCGTCCCGGGCGCAGGCTCCTTGCCGTGCTCGGGCTCCGGCTCACCCCCACGCACCCCTTCGCCGGGGCCGCCGCCCTCGCCGCGATACCCGGGGCCGGTCCCGGAGTCGGGCCCGGGGTCGGCCCCGCCCTCGTCGTGCCGGGGCTCGGGTCCGGCCTCGGCCTCGTGCCCGGCCTCGGGATCGGGTCCGGCCTCGGGATCGGGATCGGGTCCGGCCCCGGATTCGGACGAGGAGCCCTGTTCGAACAGTTCGCGCTCCCGGCGCACCCGCTCCTCCGCCTCGACCACGGCGGCCGGCGGTTCGAGGAGCCGGGCGAAGGGCAGGGCGATGACCCGGGCGCCGCCCTCCGGTCCGGTGTCCGTCCGGCGCTGCGGCCGCCGGATGCCCCGGCCGTCCCTCTGGCCCTGGGCGTAGGCGTCGGCGACACGGCGCTCGTACTCCCGCCGGATGCGCGGGAGTTCGTCGGAGACCGCCTCGGCCCAGCCGGAGGTGAAGGCGGTGGTCTCCCTGCGGTCGATCTCGGACCGGGGGATCACGGCGAGCTCCTCGGGGGCGTACCCGAGGACGTGGACGAGCTCGGAGAGCCGCGCGAAGAGGTGGGGCAGGTCGGGGTGGGAGGCGAGCCAGTCGACCACCCGCTCCCGCCGGTCGGCTTCCGGCTCCGTGTCCATGTCTCAGTACTGCCTTCCAGCCCCCTGGGGTCCCCGCGCGCCCCTCGCGCCCCTCGCCTTCCCGGAGTGGTCGGGTCCGGGAGAGCGTCCTCCAGGTTACCCGGTCGAAATTTCTTTTCGTCCACGGCCAACTCGTTCGAGAACCTGACGAGAAGACACGCCGTCAGCTCCATCTCGCTCGACAAACCTAGAACAGATGTTCCACACTCTGTTCGCACAGTAGTTCGAACACGTGGTGCCCCCGCTCTCCAGACACACGCGGCGCCGCCACACACGCACGGGCAAGCAAAGGAAGGCAGGCGTCCATGACTCAGCCGGGCGAGGCATCGCGACCGCACATCCCTCTCCAGGACCGCCTCCGCCAGCTCCTCGACGGACCCGTCGCCCTCGACAAGAGAGCCCTGCTCGGCACCCTGTACGCCGAGGTCTCCCGCCGCGAGACCGTCGCGTACGCGGCCGGCTGGAACGACGCCCTCGCGACGACCCGGGGCGGCCCCCGCCGGGACACCGACGCCTAGCCGCAGCGCACGCCCCTGCGCACGAGCCCCTGCCGGGATCGGCAGGGGCTTTTCGGCGCTTGGCCCTGACGGGCCGGAAGCGGAGCAACCATGCCAGAAACCAACGTCCCCGACCTGATCGCGGACCTCAAGATCACGGTGGTCCAGGGGCACATACGGCAGATCCTGGAGCACGCCGAAGTCCTCCGGGAGCTCTCGTTCAACTTCTCCTACCTCAAGGAGAAGGTCGAGGAGATGCACAAGGAGATCGTCAAGAACCCCGTCACGGAGTACTGGGAGGCCGCCGGCTTCGGCGGCATCGCCGCCGGCATCGAGAAGCTGTACGAGGGCGAGGGCATCGGCACGGCCATCAACTACTGGCTGTCGAACGGCGCCGGCGCCTTCGCGGCCATCGTCATCGGAGGCGTCGCCCTCTATCTCTCGGGCAAGCTCACCAACATCCAGCGCTCGATCCAGGAGTTCTTCAGTCGCGACGGCCTCATCCGGGGGTACGACGCGAACGGCGACGTCACCCGGCAGACCCGCGGAGCGATCGAGGGCCGGGAGCGCCGGGTCGCCAACGGCGGCACCAGCATCGCCGACCTCGTGGGCAACCCGGCCAACGCCCAGCAGGCCGAGACGCTGGCCAACGCGCTCGAGAAGCTGAACCCGCAGGTGGAGAGGTTCGACGCGAAGGCCCCCTCGTTCCTGAACTCCTTCAAGCGGCTGCCCAACCAGAGCAAGGCCGACAAGGCCGTGACCGTCCTCGAGACCGTGGGCGCGGCCATCAAGAAGGTCAACGCCGTGAAGCTGCGGAAGGTCGCCGAGGGCCTGGAGAAGCTCAACGACGAGCTGGGCAGGTTCCAGCCCACCAAGCTGCCCACGGACACCCAGCTCGGAAACACGGCCCAGGCGATGAACAACCTCGCCACCGAGACCGGAACCCTCCGCGACAAGTTCCGCGACCTCCGGACCACCATCGGCGGCCTCGACGACGTGATCGCCGGCGCCGGCGCCCGCTGACCCCCACCCACCCCCGAAAGGAGGTACACCCATGTCCCTCGTCAGAAACCTCAAGAACGCCTCGACCGCGCTCAACGGCTTCAGGACCCAGGCGGCGAACGCCGGCACCTCGGTCAAGAAGGTCGGCGACGCCGGGCGGTCCGCGTCCGGTCAGCTCAGGACGCTGCGTACGAACGCCCAGGGCGCCGGAACCCAGCTGAAGAACCTCAAGACCGCGTCCGACCAGGCCGAGCGGGCCATGAAGAAGGCCGGCGACACCGCGCAGTCCGCCGGCGGCAAGCTCGGCAAGTACGAATCCGGGGCCGGCAAGGCCGCCAAGGGCCAGGACAAGCTCAACAAGTCCATGAAGGGCAACTTCCTGGTCCGGCTGCTCGAACTCTTCATGCCGCTCATCGAGGCCGTCGTCGACATGGCGCTGCGCTCGAAGACCATGCAGACGGTGCTGAAGAAGGCGTTCAGCGCGATCAAGAGCGTGATCAGCTCGGTCATGAAGGCCATCGGGCCGATCATGAAGAAGGCCGGCAGCCTCATCAAGACGGTCTGGAACGGCATCAAGAGGGCCATCTCCACCGTCGTCAAGGCCGTCGCCACCGTCATCAAGACCTACGTGAAGATCTGGAAGACGGTCATCACCACGGTCATGAAGGCGATCAAGAGCGTCATCAGCACCGTGTGGAACGGGATCAAGCGCGTCATCACCCCGGTGGTGAACTGGATCAAGAGCGCGATCCCCCGGGCGTTCAGCGCCGTCAAGGACAAGATGTCGTCCATCTGGAACGGCCTCAAGGGCATCGCGTCCCGCGCCTTCGACGGCATCAAGAGCGGCGTCAAGGGTCCGATCAACGCCGTCATCGGCCTGATCAACTCCATGATCCGCGCCATCAACCGGGTCAAGGTCTCCGTCCCCGGCTGGGTCCCCGTCGTCGGCGGCAAGACCTTCGGCGTCAACATCCCGACCATCCCGATGCTCGCCACCGGCGGCGTCGTGATGCCCCGCACCGGCGGTGTCCCCGCCATCCTCGCCGAGGCCGGCGAGGCCGAGGCCGTCCTGCCGCTCTCCAAGCTCGACCGGCTCCTCGCGCTCACCGCCCGCCGCGCCCGCCAGGCGCAGGGCCAGAGCACCGGGGCGGGCGGCGGCCTCGTCATCGAGCACTACCACGCGGCCCGGGACAACAACCCGAAGGCCACCGCCGACGCGCTCATGTACCTGGTGAAGGCGCGTGGAGCCCGGGCATGAGCGGCGCCGCCCTCGCCCTGCCCCGCTTCCAGGTGGCCGTCGGCCCGATGCAGAGCCTGCGGCAGGGGACCGCCTCGGCGACCGGAGCGGCCCGGAACCTCCGGCAGGCCGCCCAGCGGGCGTCCTCCGGCGTCGGCGGACTCGTCGCCGCCGCCCGTAACGCCTCCACCGCCACCCGCGCCCTCGGCCAGAACTCCACCGCCACCCGCACCGCCCTCGACAAGCTCCGCCGCTCCCCCGCCGCCACCCGCCTCAAGCGGGTCGCCACCGCCGCCGGCAAGGCCGGCCGGGCCGCCGGGCGGATCGGCACCGCCGCCGGGGCGGTCCTCGGGCTCCTCCTGCCGCTGCTGCCCGTCGCCGATGTCATCACCGGCCTGATGGGCACCTTCGGCACCGTCATGACCATCGCCTCGGTCGCCATGACAGGCGTCAACGTCGCCATGCGGGCCAACCCGCTCGGCTTCCTCGTCGGCCTGATCGTGCCCATCGCCGCGTACCTCATCGAACTCGCCGTCAACTCCGAGACCGGACAGCGGATCATCCGCCAGGTCCTCCAGCAGGCGCTCAAGGGCTTCCAGTCCGTCTGGGCCTTCATCAGCCCCTTCATGAAGGCCCTCGGCAAGGCGATCGGCACCTACGCCAAGGCGTACCTGACCGTCTTCACCACCGCGCTGAAGATCGTCGGCTCGGCGATCGGCGGGATCGCGAGGATCGGCTCCGCCGTCCGCTCCGCGAGCAACGCCCTGAGCGGCATCGCCTCCCGCACCCTCGGCGGCATCAAGAGCGCCGTCCAGCCCGTCGTCCGCTGGATCACCGACAAGATCCCCGGCTTCTTCCGCACCGCCAAGGACGCCGTCGCCAAGGCGCTGGACGGCATCGGCGATCTGGTCCAGGGCGGCCTCAGCGCCGTCCTCGGCGTGGTCAAGGGGCCGATCAACGGCCTGATCGCCTTCGCCAACTGGATCATCGACGGGCTCAACAAGCTGAGCTTCGAGATCCCCCTCACCGGCAAGAAGTTCGGCGTCACGCTCGACAAGATCCCGATGCTCGCCGAAGGCGGCATCGTCGCGCCCCCCGAGGCCGGCGAGTACCGCATCGACGCGCTGAACGAGCTGGAGCACCGGCGCGTCCCCGCGCTCACCGAGCCGCCCGCGCGTCCGCACCGCGTCCGGGAGTTCCGCGAGCAACCGGGCGCCGGCCCCCGGGCCGCGGCGGAGGACCTGCTCTTCCTCCTGTCCGCCCACGCCCGCGCCGGCACCGAGCAGCCGGTCCTGACCTGACGACCCCGCCCACCCCCGAAGTGAGGTGACGGCCCCATGGCCGAGACCACGACCCCGTACGCCGGAAACTCCCACACCGCCGACCTCGCGCCCGGCTCGCTCATCACCCAGGACGGGCAGATGCAGTGGGCCGGGCTGCTGATCGGCCCCGGCACCCCCTTCGCCGTCGACAAGTCCGGCCTGACCGGCTGGGAGGACCTCCCCGAGTACGACTCCGCCGACGCCGACCGCCCGACCTCGCACGGCGCCTGGCCCGGCGCCCGCTACGCCAAGCCGCGCAAGACCGGCGGCACGATCGTCCTCATGCCCGAGCACGGCGGCGCCCCGGCGGCCGTGCGGGCGCTGCGCCAGGCGCTGGCCCTCCTCGACGAGGAGCGCTGGCTCGCCGTCCGGCTGCACGGCGAGACGCTCGCCGTGCGCGCCCGGATCGCCCAGCGCGTGGTCCCCGCCGACCAGGGCTTCGCCACCCAGGGCAGCTCCCGCATGTCCGTCCAGTGGCTCGCCACCGACCCGCGCCGGTACGCCGTCAACGAGCAGATCGCCACGAGCACGCCGCCGCAGCCGGAGGCCGGCCTCGTCTGGCCGCTGACCTGGCCGCTGTCCTGGGGCCAGGCCAAGAGCACCGGTGACGCCACCGTCGAGAACACCGGCTCCGCCCCCACCCACCCGGTGATCGTCTTCCGCGGCCCCTGCTCGATGCCGAGCGTCACCGAGCGCGTCAGCCGGCGCCGGCTGCGGTACGCCATCGACCTGACCGCCGGCGACGAGCTGACCGTCGACACCCGCGCGGGCACGGTCATGCTCAACAACTCCGCCTCCCGGCTGCACACGGCGATGGCCGACTCCACCCCGGAGGAGCTGTTCGTCCTGGAGCCCGGCCGCAGCGACCTCTCCTTCCGTCCGGAGGAGGGCACCGAGCAGGCCCTCATGACCGTCCGCTGGCGCAGCGCCGAGTGGTGACGTCCGCCTGACCCGGCCCGCACCCCGCGACCACCACCCCCGCCCGCCGGGCGGCGCCGCCGCGCGCCGCCCGGCGGGCGTTCCCTTCCCTCCGCTACCCCCGAGGTGACCCCATGACCGTACGAGCCGCCTGGCTCCACTCCGAAGGGCAGACCCGCGAGGACACGCGCATCACCCTCGCCGCCCTCCTCACCCCCAGCGGCCAGAGCGCCGAAGAGACCCCGCTCCGCTCCCGGGCCGGCATCGTGCCCGGCGGGTTCGGGCTGACCGGTGGCGCGCCCATGCAGGCGATCATCGGCACCGGCCGCGCGATCGTGCAGGGCAAGGACACCGCCCAGGGGGCGTACCTCGTCGCCGTCACGGCGCCGGAGCACCTGACCATCGAGGACGGCAACGCCCAGTACGACCGGATCGACCTGATCGAACTGGCCGTCGTCGACGACCCCTACGACTCCACCGGCACCACCGAGGCCGTCGTCCGCCTGGTCAAGGGCGAGCCGAGCGCGACCCCGGTCGCCCCGGCGAGCGGCCCCGGGAGCGTGCTCCCGCTGTACACGGTCAAGGTGCCGAAGGGCATCTCGGCCGGCACCGGCGGCATCGCCTGGGGCACCGCCGCCGTCACCACGCAGCACTGGCCGGTCGTCGCGCTCGGCGGCATCCTGCCGGCCAGCGGCTACAAGGGCGCCTACGTCGGCCAGTACCGGGACACCTCCGGGCTGCTCCAGCGCTGGGACGGCACCACCTGGGTCTCGTACCCGAAGGCCATCGGCGGCATCGCGCCGAGCACCACCGCCACCGGCTCCCACACCGGGCAGTTCCGCGACACCGGCTCCGGCCTCCAGCGCTGGGACGGCGCCGCCTGGCAGTACATCGAGGGCGCGTCGAAGGTGCTCTTCGGCGCGACCCAGTACCTGAGCACCCAACAGCAGACGCTCGCCGCGAACACCTGGACGCCGATCAGCCTGCCCACCGTCGAGGTCGACGACGCCCGCGCCTGGAACGGCACCACCACCTACACCGTGCCGCGCACCGGCTACTGGCGGCTCAACGGGCACGTCACCTACGCCAATGACGGCCAGACCGGCATGCGCGGCGCCCGGATCACCGTCAACGGCGTCAACCAGCCGCGGTTCACCTGGCTCAGCCCCGCGGGCAACGGCGCCGTCGTCGTCGGCGGCAGCGGACTCACCCGGCTGACCGTCGGCGACACGATCCAGCTCTCCGGCTTCCACAACCACACCGCCTCCGTCCGCACGCTCGGCGGCTCCGGCTACGGCTGCACGCTCGCCGCCGAGTGGATCCGGCCCTGACACCCGCCCACCCCTCCCCACCTCTGGAGAACCCGTGAACCTGCGCAGCAGCTGGGTCAGCACCAACGGTCAGACCCGTGAGGACACCCGCCTCACCCAGACCGGCGTCACCACCCTCGCCAACCCGGTCCAGGTCCGCTCCGGCATCCTGCCCGGCTCGTACGACGGCCGGTACCGGCTCGCCGCCTTCTGGACCTTCGGCTCCGCCCCGATGACCGCCACCGTCTCCGAGGGCCGCGCCGTCATCCAGGGCGGCATCTCCGAGGGCGCCTACCCGGTGACCCTGCCCAACTCCGAGACCCTCACCTTCGCCCCCGGCAACGCCTTCAACCGCATCGACCTGATCGTCCTCAAGATCTACGACGGCCTGTACGACGCCGAGAGCCAGCAGCGGCACGAGGCCAAGCTGGAGATCATCCAGGGCACCGCCGACGCCAACCCGCAGGTCCCCCAGATCCCGCCGCGCTGCCTGCCGCTGTACGAGGTGCTGGTGCCGGCCGGCGTCAGCGCGGGCAACGGCGGCATCCCCTGGAACACCTCGCTGAAGGACCTGCGCACCCCGGTCGTCTCCCTCGGCGGCATCCTCCCGGTCGAGGGCGAGGTCCAGGACGGCGCCTACCCGGGCCAGTACCAGGACGGCGGCGGCGCGCTCCAGCGCTGGGACGGCGGGGCCTGGGTGCCGTACCCGTCCGCGCTCGGCGGCATCGTCCCCAACTCGGCCTCCAGCACCCCCGCCAGCTACACCGGCCAGTACCGGGACTCCACCAGCGGCGTCCTCCAGCGCTGGAACGGCACGGCCTGGCTGCCGGCCGTTCCCGGCCCGTACTACACCGAGAACTACGACCAGGGCGAGACCGCCTCCGGCTCCTACGTCCACACGCTGACCGGCCGGACCACCAACCCGCTCAGGATCAGCTTCACCGCCCCGCCGTCGAGGGCGGTCGTGGCCGCGTACGGCTGCCGCACCCGCTCGCGTGACGACCTCTACTCGTACATGGCGCTGGAGCTCTCCCAGAACGGCACCGTCCTCATCGCCCCCGACGACGAGTACGGGCTCTACACCGCCAGCACCACGACGACCTCGGCCTCCAGCATGCGCCGGTTCACGAACCTGACCGCGGGCGCCACCTACACGCTCACCGCCTACTTCCGGGTCGTCCCCGCCACCCCGGCCGTCAAGGCGTTCTTCGACAACACGTACATCAAGGTCGACCCGCTGCCGTAGCCGCGCCCCCACCACCCGCCGAGAGGAGAACCCCCATGCCCGTGCGTCCCGGCTGGCTGCTGCCCAGCGGCCAGACCCGCCAGACGACCCGCCTCACCCACCTCGGGGCCGGCACCCCGGTCGACCCGCTCGTCTCCCGCTCCGGCGTCCTGCCGGGGTCCACGGACGGCAAGTACCGGGTCAGCGGCCTGTCGATGACCGGCAGCGGCCCGATGACCGCGACCGTCCATCCCGGACGGGCCCTCGTCCAGGGCCGGCCCGAACAGGGCGCGTACCCCGTCGCCCTCGACGGGGACACCGTCCTCGCCTTCGGCGACGGCGACGCGCTCCACCCCCGGATCGACCTCGTCGTCCTGCGCGTCTACGACGACGAGTTCGACAGCCTCACCCGGCACGAGGCCGTCCTGGAGATCGTCGTCGGCCAGCCGAAGGCCACCCCGGCCGCGCCGCCCGCCCCGGCCGCCTCGCTGCCGCTCTTCACGGTCCGGGTCAAGGCGGGCGCCTCCGCCGGCACCGGCGGCATCGCCTGGACCGGCGGCGACCTGACCGACCTGCGCACCACGATCACCGGCGTCGGCGGCATCCTGCCCGTCCACAACAACGCCGGCGTGCCCGGCTCCTACCCCGGCCAGTACCAGGACAACGACGTCGCCCACCAGCTCCAGCGGTGGAGCGGCACCGGCTGGGTCGCTTATCCGAAGGAGATCGGCGGCATCGCCCCCCAGAGCGCGCTCTCCGTCGGCGGCTACACCGGCCAGTACCGGGAGCACAACGGGGTCCTCCAGCGGTGGAACGGCACCGGCTGGGCGGCCTACCACCCGCCGGTGGAGGCCGAGACCACCACGACCGGCGCGGTCGCGCTCGCCAACTGGACGCTCGTCTCCTACGAGGCCCGGCGCACCCGGAGCGGACTGTGCGGCATGCAGGTCACGCTCACCCGCAGCGGCCCCCAGGTCGACGCCAACAGCGCCGGCAACATCAACGACGAGCCGCTGTGCACCCTGCCGCCCGGCTGGCGCCCCTCGCTGTCCATGGACGTGACCGCCTCCGACGGCTTCGGCGACGGCTCGGCCTGGCTCTCCACGGGCGGCCAGGTCACGCTGCGCACCTGGGTCTCGAACGGCGCCCTCGTCCCGGGCCGCAACATCCGCGTCAGCGCCACCTACATCCTTCCGTGAGGTCCGCCCCATGAGTCTCGACACTCCCTACCGGGCCGTCTTCTGCGACCTGGTGACCGACCAGACCCTCGACATCCTGCCGCTGCGGGACGTCTCCTTCGAGGACTACATCGGCCGGGCCGGCTCGCTCTCCGGCACCGTCCCCATCCCCGACCGGACCATGGCCGAACGCGCCCACAAGATCAAACCCGGCCGGACCACCGTCTACCTGGAACGCGGCGGCTTCCTCTGGTGGGGCGGCATCGTCTGGACGACCAACCTCCAGGGCAGCGACCGGGGCGTGGTGACCCTCTCCGTCCAGGCCGCCACCTTCGACTCGTACGCCGGCCGCCGCCGGATCCGCGACGAGATCAAGTACAACCAGACCGAGCAGTTCGACATCGTCCGCGACCTGTGGGACCGGCTCGGCGACGGCCTCGGGGCGAGCCGGATCGAACCCGGCGACGACATTCCCGCGCAGCCTGTGCCGCGCACCACCGCCTACCAGCTCGGCGACGAGACCGTCTACCAGGAGGCGCTGGACCAGCTCGGCGCGTACGAGGACGGCGTCGAGTACCAGATCCTCGTGTACCGCGACCCGGCCGAGGCGCGCCGGATCCGCCGGCTGCGGCTCGGCTCGCCGAAGATCCGCACCGGTGCGACGGACGTCGTCTTCGACCGGCCCGGGACGATCCTCAGCTACTCGCTCCCGGACGACGCCACCCGCGGCGGCACCACCTCGGTCGCCCGCGGCGCCTCCGCCAACAACAACGCCGCCGCCACCTCCCGCCCGACCCTGTCGGCGCAGGCCGAGGCGGAGGGCCTGCCCGACCTCTGGCCGCAGCTGGACCTGTCCACCGACTTCAACGACATCAGCGACCCGGCCACGCTCGACGCGCTGGCCCGCGCCGTCCTGAAGGAGGCCCAGGGCTCGGTGGTGATCCCCGAGCTCAGCATCCGGCTCTCCGACATCGTCCCCTCGACGCTCCTCGGCCGCACCGCCCGCGTCCGGATCACCGACGAGTGGCACCCGACGGGCCTCGACGCCCGCTACCGCATCGTCGGCGTCAAGGTCAGGCCGGCCGAGCGGGGCCGCCCCGACACCGCCGAACTCGCCCTGGAGGAAGCCTGATGGCACTGCTCCCCGAGGACATCATCGACCGGCTGATCCAGATGGAGCGCCGGCTCAACGCCCTCTCCACGGCGGTCAACGTCCGCCCGCCGCTCACCGAGCTCGTCAACGGCTCGCTCACCCTGAAGCGGCAGACCGACCCGGACGACCCGGCGACCGCCGTGCTCGTCGCCCAGCTCACCACCCCCGGCCCGGGCGGCAGCAAGCCCGTGCTGCGGGTCAACGACGCCTACGGCCACGAGGTCCTCTCCGACGACATCGTCACCGGCGGCCTCGCCCGGCCCTGGCTGCCGATGCTGCCGCCGCAGGACATGGCCTCCGCGAACTGGCCGGCGACCTCCGCCACCACCTGGACCACCATCGCCCAGTCCCAGAACCCGATCTGGCAGCCCAAGATGCGGCTGCGGATGTACACCCGGGTGTCCTCCGGGGCCTCCGGGCAGATCCGGGTGATGGTCGGCGGCGTCCAGTTCGGCCAGACCATCGCCGCCGGCACGGTCTTCGACCACACCGCGGCCGTCACCACCGCCATGCAGACCGACTTCGGCAAGGACCTGAACGTGGAGATCCACGCCATCGTCACCAGCGCCACCGGCACCGTCTACGCCAAGCCGGTGCTGATGCACGGCCGTCAGACCTGACCGCCCCACGAGAGGAGAGCACGCCATGATCCCCGACCCCACCCAGCCCTGGGGCGTCGCCATCGACTACGCGGGCCGCGGCACCGTCGCCGAGGCCGGCCACACCGTCGCCCTGCGCCTGTACGACAACACCCTCGGCGGCCCCCTGGAGCTCGACCCGACGACGGGCGAGTACCCGGCGGTGTACGTCACGGCCCAGGTCGTCGAGAGCGGCGCGGGCGGCGCCCAGCTGCGCGGCTACGGCCTCGCCATGGTCCAGCCGGTGAACGGCCGCCCCGCCGTGCCCGACCCGGCGACGGTCGTCCGGGCCGTCACGGACGCGCTGGCCGACTTCGAGACCCGCAGGGCCGCCTTCGCCACACTCTGCGCCGCCTGGATCCCGGCCCCCGAACCGGAGCCCGAGCCGGAGCCGGAGCCGGAACCGGAACCCGAGCCGGAGCCCGAGCCGCAGCCGGAGCCCGAGCCCGCTCCGTAACCCCCGCGCACCACCCCGCACGCCCGCCCCGCGCCGCCGACGGCCGGGGCCTTCGCATGTCTGGAGGACAACAGTTGGCCACTCCCCTGTCCGCGGACCGGCTCCTCGCCGCGCTCCGCGCCGAAGGCGTCACCGTCGTCGAACACCCCGGCTGGCGCACCCACCACCGCAACCACACCGGCGCCTGGGGCCCCGTCGCCGGCGTCATGATCCACCACACCGTGTCCAGCGGCTCCGCGTCCTCCGTCGCGATGTGCTCCGACGGCTACGACAGCCTGCCGGGCCCGCTCTGCCACGGCGTGATCACCAAGGACGGCACGGTGCACCTGGTCTCCGCCGGGCGCGCCAACCACGCCGGCGGCGGCGACCCGTCCGTGCTGCGGGCCGTCGTCACCGAGGCGTACGGCGACCGGCCGCCGGTCCCGCGCGAGCACCAGGGCAGCCCCGGCGCCGTGGACGGCAACTCCCGCTTCTACGGCTTCGAGTGCGTCAACCTCGGCAACGGCACCGACCCCTGGCCGGCCGCCCAGCTCGACGCGATCGAACGGGCCTCCGCCGCGCTCTGCCGGGCCCACGGCTGGGGCGCCCGGTCCGTCATCGGCCACCTGGAGTGGTCCGACTGGAAGAGCGACCCCAAGGGCTTCGGCATGCCGGGGATGCGCGACCGGGTGCAGAAGCGGCTCGGCGCCGCCCCGGCCCCGAGGCCCACCTCCCCCGCGAAGCCGGCCACCCCCCGCCACCAGCCCTTCCCCGGCACCGCCTTCTTCCGGAACAACCCCAGCTCGCCGGTGGTCACGGCGATGGGCCGCCGGCTGATGGCCGAGGGCTGCGGGCGCTACACGGTCGGCCCGGGCCCCCGCTGGTCCGAGGCCGACCGCCGGTCGTACGCCGCCTGGCAGCGCAAGCTCGGCTTCCGCGGCACCGACGCGGACGGCTGGCCCGGCGCCGCCTCGTGGAACGCCCTGAAGGTCCCGTACACGAAGTAGACGACAACGAGGAGAGTTCCCCCATGTCCGAAGCCGCGAAGCGCACGGCCCGCACCGTGCTGCAGACCGCCGTCGCCCTCGCCCTGGTCCTGCCGGCGCTCGTCGACGCCTCCGGCCTCCCCGCCACCCTGCCCTGGGTGGCCGGCGCGCTCGCCGTCGCCGGCGCCCTCACCCGGGCCATGGCCGTCCCCGCCGTCCAGCTGCTGCTGCCCTCCTGGCTGCGTACCGAACCCGGGGGTGCCGATGACCGAGGCTGATCCGAACGACCCGGTCGCGGTGGCGGTCGAACTGGAGCGGCTCCGCGGCACCCTCGAAGCCGGCTTCGCCCGCGTCGACGGCTCGCTCGCCCTGCTGGTGCAGCGCAGCGACCAGACCGACAAGCAGCTCGCCGACCACGAGGCCCGCCTCGACGACCTGGAGCGGGCCCGCTGGCCGCTCGCCTCGATCGCCGCGCTCACCGCGGGCGCCGGCGTGCTGGTCGCCGTCTGGGAGCTGGCGGGCCGCTAGCGTCCCGGAAACCCCGAAGGGCGGCCACCCCGTACGCAACGGGGTGACCGCCCTTCGGTCGAGCGTCTCGCTTACTGGTTGTACGGACCGTAGTCGTAGTCCTCCAGCGGAACGGCCTGGCCGGAGCCGGTGCCGAACGGCGAGTAGTCGAGGTCGTCGTAGCCGACGGACGAGTACATCGCCGCCTTGGCCTCCTCGGTCGGCTCGACCCGGATGTTGCGGTAGCGGGAGAGACCCGTACCGGCCGGGATGAGCTTACCGATGATGACGTTCTCCTTGAGGCCGATGAGGCTGTCGGACTTGGCGTTGATCGCCGCATCCGTCAGGACTCGGGTCGTCTCCTGGAAGGAGGCGGCCGACAGCCAGGACTCGGTCGCCAGCGAGGCCTTGGTGATACCCATCAGCTGCGGACGGCCGGAGGCGGGGTGACCGCCCTCGGTGACCACGCGACGGTTCTCGGTCTCGAACTTCGACCGCTCGACCAGCTCGCCCGGGAGGAGCTCCGCGTCGCCGGACTCGATGATCGTCACGCGGCGGAGCATCTGCCGGATGATGATCTCGATGTGCTTGTCGTGGATCGACACGCCCTGCGAGTTGTAGACCTTCTGGACTTCGCCGACCAGGTGGACCTGGACCGCGCGCTGACCGAGGATCCGGAGCACGTCGTGCGGGTTGGTGGCACCCACGGTGAGCTTCTGGCCCACCTCGACGTGGTCGCCCTCGCCCACAAGCAGACGGGCACGCTTCGAGATCGGGAACGCCGTCTCGTCGGTGCCGTCGTCCGGGGTGACGACGATCTTCTTGGTCTTCTCGGTCTCCTCGATCCGGACGCGACCGGCCGCCTCGGAGATCGGGGCGACACCCTTGGGCTGACGCGCCTCGAAGAGCTCGACGACACGCGGCAGACCCTGGGTGATGTCGTCACCGGCCACACCACCGGTGTGGAAGGTACGCATCGTCAGCTGGGTACCGGGCTCACCGATGGACTGGGCGGCGATGATGCCGACCGCCTCACCGATGTCGACCAGCTTGCCGGTGGCCAGCGAGCGGCCGTAGCAGAAGGCACAGGTGCCGACGGCGGACTCACAGGTCAGGACCGAGCGGGTCTTGACCTCCTCGACACCGGCGCCCACGAGGGCGTCGATGAGCACGTCACCCAGGTCGACGTTGGCCGGCGCGATGACCTTGCCGTCCACGACGACGTCCTCGGCGAGCATCCGCGCGTACACGGAGGTCTCGACGTCGTCCGTCTTCCGCAGGACACCGGCCTCGTCCTTGGCCGCGATCCGCAGCTTCAGACCGCGCTCGGTGCCGCAGTCCTCCTCGCGGATGATCACGTCCTGCGAGACGTCCACCAGTCGACGGGTCAGGTAACCCGAGTCGGCGGTACGCAGGGCGGTGTCGGCGAGACCCTTACGGGCACCGTGCGTCGAGATGAAGTACTCGAGGACGGTGAGGCCCTCACGGAAGGACGCCTTGATGGGACGCGGGATCGTCTCGTTCTTGGCGTTCGACACCAGACCACGCATACCGGCGATCTGACGCATCTGCATCATGTTTCCTCGGGCGCCCGAGTCCACCATCATGAAGATCGGGTTCGTCCGCGGGAAGTTCGCGTTCATCGCCTCGGCGACCTCGTTGGTCGCCTTGGTCCAGATCGCGATGAGCTCCTGAGTGCGCTCTTCCTTCGTGATGAGACCGCGCTCGTACTGCTTCTGGACCTTCTCGTCCTGCTCCTCGTAGCCCTTGACGATGGCCTTCTTGGCCTCGGGCACGACGACGTCGGAGATGGCCACGGTGACGCCCGAACGGGTCGCCCAGTGGAAGCCGGCCGCCTTCAGGTTGTCGAGCGTCGCCGCCACGATGACCTTGGGGTAGCGCTCCGCCAGGTCGTTGACGATCTCGGAGAGCTGCTTCTTGCCCACCGAGTAGTCGACGAACGGGTAGTCCTCGGGCAGCAGCTCGTTGAAGAGCGCACGGCCCAGCGTCGTCTTCAGACGGAAGCTGTCACCCTGCTGCCACTCCGGCTCGCCCTCCTCGGCGACCGGGGGGACCCAGCCGCGCGGCGGGACGGTGCCGATCGGGAAGCGGATGTCGATCTCCGACTGGAGCGCGAGCTCACGGCCGTCGAAGGCCATGATCGCCTCGGCCGTCGAGCCGAACGCGCGGCCCTCGCCCTTGGTGTCACGCAGCTCGCCGTCGGTGGTGAGGAAGAACAGACCGAGGACCATGTCCTGGGTCGGCATCGTCACCGGACGGCCGTCGGCCGGCTTCAGGATGTTGTTCGAGGACAGCATCAGGATGCGGGCCTCGGCCTGCGCCTCCGCGGAGAGCGGCAGGTGCACGGCCATCTGGTCACCGTCGAAGTCCGCGTTGAACGCGGTGCAGACGAGCGGGTGGATCTGGATGGCCTTGCCCTCGACCAGCTGCGGCTCGAAGGCCTGGATGCCGAGGCGGTGCAGCGTGGGCGCACGGTTCAGCAGGACCGGGTGCTCGGCGATGACCTCTTCGAGGACGTCGTACACGACGGTGCGGCCGCGCTCGACCATCCGCTTGGCGCTCTTGATGTTCTGCGCGTGGTTCAGGTCGACCAGGCGCTTCATCACGAACGGCTTGAAGAGCTCCAGCGCCATGGCCTTCGGCAGACCGCACTGGTGCAGCTTCAGCTGCGGACCGACGACGATGACGGAACGCGCCGAGTAGTCGACACGCTTGCCGAGCAGGTTCTGACGGAAACGACCCTGCTTGCCCTTCAGCATGTCGCTGAGGGACTTCAGCGGACGGTTGCCGGGGCCCGTCACCGGGCGACCGCGACGGCCGTTGTCGAAGAGGGCGTCGACCGCCTCCTGGAGCATCCGCTTCTCGTTGTTCACGATGATCTCGGGGGCACCGAGGTCGAGCAGGCGCTTCAGACGGTTGTTGCGGTTGATCACACGGCGGTACAGGTCGTTCAGGTCGGAGGTCGCGAAGCGGCCACCGTCGAGCTGCACCATCGGACGGAGGTCCGGCGGGATGACCGGCACGCAGTCGAGAACCATGCCCTTGGGGCTGTTCGCGGTCTGCAGGAACGCGGAGACGACCTTGAGGCGCTTGAGCGCGCGGGTCTTCTTCTGGCCCTTGCCGGTGCGGATGATCTCCCGGAGCTTCTCCGCCTCCTCCTCCAGGTCGAAGGACTCCAGGCGCTTCTGCAGCGCCGCGGCACCCATCGAGCCGTCGAAGTACGTGCCGAAGCGGTCACGCAGCTCGCGGTAGAGGAGCTCGTCGCCCTCCAGGTCCTGGACCTTGAGGTTCTTGAAGCGGGACCAGACCTCGTCCAGACGGTCGATCTCGCGCTGCGCGCGGTCGCGCAGCTGCTTCATCTCGCGCTCGGCACCCTCGCGCACCTTGCGGCGCACGTCGGCCTTGGCGCCCTCGGCCTCCAGCTCGGCCAGGTCGGACTCGAGCTTCTTGGCGCGGTTCTCCAGGTCGGAGTCACGGCGCTGCTCGATCTGCTGACGCTCGACGGAGACGTGGGCCTCCAGCGACGGCAGGTCGCGGGTGCGGCGCTCGTCGTCGACGTACGTGATCATGTACGCCGCGAAGTAGATGACCTTCTCGAGGTCCTTCGGGGCGAGGTCGAGCAGGTAGCCCAGACGCGACGGAACGCCCTTGAAGTACCAGATGTGGGTGACGGGGGCGGCGAGCTCGATGTGGCCCATCCGCTCACGGCGCACCTTGGCGCGGGTGACCTCGACGCCACACCGCTCGCAGATGATGCCCTTGAAGCGGACGCGCTTGTACTTGCCGCAGTAGCACTCCCAGTCCCGGGTCGGACCGAAGATCTTCTCGCAGAAGAGTCCGTCCTTCTCGGGCTTCAGGGTGCGGTAGTTGATGGTCTCCGGCTTCTTGACCTCGCCGTGGCTCCACTGACGGATATCGTCAGCGGTGGCCAGACCGATCCGGAGCTCGTCGAAGAAGTTGACGTCGAGCACTATGCGTCAATCCCTCTCAGGGTTGTAAGGCTGTGGGGTCTGATACGGGGGTCCTGGGGCCGGCGGGGGGACCATCGCTGGTCCCCCTGCCGGACTCCCGTCAGACCTCTTCGACGCTGCTCGGCTCGCGCCGGGACAGGTCGATGCCGAGCTCCTCCGCTGCGCGGAAGACGTCCTCGTCGGTGTCGCGCATCTCGATGGACATGCCGTCCGAGGACAGCACCTCCACGTTGAGGCACAGGGACTGCATCTCCTTGATGAGCACCTTGAAGGACTCGGGGATGCCGGGCTCAGGGATGTTCTCGCCCTTGACGATGGCCTCGTAGACCTTCACGCGGCCGGTCACGTCGTCGGACTTGATCGTCAGCAGCTCCTGGAGGGCGTACGCGGCGCCGTAAGCCTCCAGCGCCCACACCTCCATCTCACCGAAGCGCTGGCCACCGAACTGGGCCTTACCACCCAGCGGCTGCTGGGTGATCATCGAGTACGGGCCGGTCGAACGCGCGTGGAGCTTGTCGTCGACCAGGTGGTGGAGCTTGAGGATGTACATGTACCCGACCGAGATCGGGTCCGGGAACGGCTCGCCGGAGCGGCCGTCGAACAGGCGCGCCTTACCGGTCGGGAGCACCATGCGCTCGCCGTCGCGGTTCGGGATGGTGTGCTGGAGCAGACCGGCGAGCTCGTCCTCACGGGCACCGTCGAAGACCGGGGTCGCGACGTTGGTGCCGGGGGCGACGGAGTCGGCGCCGATCGCCTGGAGGCGCTGGGCCCACTCGTCCGCGAGGCCGGAGACGTCCCAGCCGCGGCTGGCGAGCCAGCCGAGGTGGATCTCCAGGACCTGTCCCGGGTTCATTCGGGACGGGACACCCAGCGGGTTGAGGATGATGTCGACCGGGGTGCCGTCCTCGAGGAAGGGCATGTCCTCGATCGGGAGGATCTTGGAGATGACACCCTTGTTGCCGTGGCGGCCGGCGAGCTTGTCACCGTCGGTGATCTTGCGCTTCTGGGCGACGTAGACGCGGACCAGCTGGTTCACGCCCGGGGGAAGCTCGTCGCCCTCCTCGCGGTCGAAGACGCGGACGCCGATGACCTTGCCGGTCTCGCCGTGCGGGACCTTCAGCGAGGTGTCGCGGACCTCACGGGCCTTCTCGCCGAAGATCGCGCGGAGCAGGCGCTCCTCCGGGGTCAGCTCGGTCTCGCCCTTGGGCGTGACCTTGCCGACCAGGATGTCGCCGGCGACGACCTCGGCACCGATGCGGATGATGCCGCGCTCGTCGAGGTCGGCGAGGACCTCCTCGGAGACGTTCGGGATGTCCCGGGTGATCTCCTCGGGGCCGAGCTTGGTGTCACGGGCGTCGACCTCGTGCTCCTCGATGTGGATCGAGGAGAGGACGTCGTCCTGGACGAGGCGCTGCGACAGGATGATCGCGTCCTCGTAGTTGTGACCCTCCCACGGCATGAACGCGACGAGCAGGTTCTTGCCCAGCGCCATCTCGCCGTTCTCGGTGGCCGGACCGTCGGCGAGGACCTGGCCCTCGATGACGTGGTCACCCTCGGCGACGACGACCTTCTGGTTGACCGAGGTGCCCTGGTTCGACCGGGAGAACTTGTGCAGGCGGTACGTGTTGTACGTGCCGTCGTCGTTGGCGACCGTGATGTAGTCGGCCGACAGCTCCTGGACGACACCGGCCTTCTCGGCCTTGAGGACGTCGCCGGCGTCGGTGGCGCAGCGGTACTCCATGCCGGTGCCGACGAGCGGGGCCTCCGCCTTGATGAGCGGGACGGCCTGGCGCATCATGTTCGCGCCCATGAGGGCGCGGTTGGCGTCGTCGTGCTCGAGGAAGGGGATCATGGCGGTCGCGACCGACACCATCTGGCGCGGCGAGACGTCCATGTAGTCCACGTCCTCGGGGAGGACGTAGTCGACCTCGCCGCCACGCTTGCGGACCAGGATGCGGTTCTCGGTGAAGCGGAGCTCGTCGTCGAGCGCGGCGTTGGCCTGCGCGATGACGAAGCGGTCCTCCTCGTCGGCGGTGACGTAGTCGACCTCGTCGGTGACCTGGCCGTCGACGACCTTGCGGTACGGCGTCTCGATGAAGCCGAACGCGTTGACGCGGCCGTACGAGGCGAGCGAACCGATCAGACCGATGTTCGGTCCTTCGGGGGTCTCGATCGGGCACATGCGTCCGTAGTGGGACGGGTGCACGTCTCGGACCTCGAAGCCGGCCCGCTCACGGGAGAGACCACCGGGGCCCAGCGCGGACAGACGACGCTTGTGCGTCAGACCCGAGAGCGGGTTGTTCTGGTCCATGAACTGGGACAGCTGGCTGGTGCCGAAGAACTCCTTGATGGAGGCGACGACCGGCCGGATGTTGATCAGGGTCTGCGGCGTGATCGCCTCGACGTCCTGGGTGGTCATCCGCTCACGGACGACGCGCTCCATACGAGCCAGACCCGTGCGGACCTGGTTCTGGATGAGCTCGCCGACGTTGCGCAGACGACGGTTGCCGAAGTGGTCGATGTCGTCGGTCTCGACGACGATCTCGTTGCCGTTCTCACCGGTCGTCTCGGTCTCGCCCGCGTGGAGCTTCACGAGGTACTTGATCGTGGCGATGACGTCGTCGGTGGTGAGCACGCCGGCGTCGAGCGGCTCGTCGGCGCCGAGCTTCTTGTTCACCTTGTAGCGGCCGACCTTCGCGAGGTCGTAGCGCTTCGGGTTGAAGTAGAGGTTCTCGAGCAGCGTCTGAGCGGCCTCACGGGTCGGCGGCTCGCCCGGACGGAGCTTGCGGTAGATGTCGAGCAGCGCGTCGTCCTGGCCCTGGGTGTGGTCCTTCTCCAGGGTGGCGCGCATGGACTCGTACTCGCCGAACTCCTGCAGGATCTGCTCGGTGGTCCAGCCGAGCGCCTTCAGGAGGACGGTGACCGACTGCTTGCGCTTGCGGTCGATGCGGACACCGACGAGGTCGCGCTTGTCGATCTCCATCTCCAGCCAGGCACCCCGGGACGGGATGATCTTGGCGGAGAAGATGTCCTTGTCGGACGTCTTGTCGATCGAGGAGTCGAAGTAGACGCCGGGCGAGCGGACGAGCTGCGACACGACGACACGCTCGGTGCCGTTGATGACGAAGGTGCCCTTGTTGGTCATGAGCGGGAAGTCGCCCATGAAGACCGTCTGGGACTTGATCTCGCCGGTCTCGTTGTTGGTGAACTCGGCGGTGACGAAGAGCGGGGCGCCGTACGTGAAGTCACGGTCCTTGCACTCGTCGATGGAGTTCTTCGGCGGCTCGAAGCGGTGGTCGCGGAAGGTCAGCGACATCGACCCGGAGAAGTCCTCGATCGGGGAGATCTCCTCGAAGATCTCCTCCAGACCGGACTTGGTGGGGACGTCCTGTCCCGACTCAAGGGCAGCCTCGACGCGAGCCTTCCAGGCGGCGTTGCCGAGCAGCCAGTCAAAGCTCTCGGTCTGCAGCGCGAGGAGGTTCGGAACCTCGAGGGGCTCCTTGATCTTTGCAAAGGAGATGCGCAGCGGGGCGGTGCTGGCGCCGTTGTTCATGTTGTTCGAGGCGTTGCGCGAGGCGGCCAAGAGGGGGTCCTTCCGAGGGCTCGGACTCACTACGCGCGTACCGGTCCCCAGCAACGCTTCACGGCAGACGTTTCCTGAGATGACCAGAAGGCCAGGTCAGACGGGGTCGGTCCACGAAGCTGATGCGAAGGTATGCCCCTGGTGACGGGCAGGGGGCAGCTAACAGGCAGCGCAAAGGGTCAGTGTAGCCACTTGGCTCACTGATGTCCAGGGCGACTTCTTCGCGACCCTCGTTGCTCTCAACTCCGCGGTACTCGCGCCGTGTGGCGCACCTCGATACTGCCCGTTCGGTCGTCGATCCATGCCTCGGAAACGGATCGTTGTGACGACGCGTCCTGAGAATTGCGCGCGGCGTGCCGTTCGTCAAGGCCCCCGCCCGTGAGCGGCGCACGGCGAAGATCACCATACTCCGCTTCCGGAGACCCGTACGACCCCCGCCACGCGGGTCCCGGGAACGCCGAAAGGCGACCACCCGTATGGATGATCGCCTTTCGGTGCCTCCGCGTTACACGGGGGCGGGAGTCAGCTTCAGCGACTCGAAACGGCCTTACTTGACCGTGACGGAGGCGCCGGCGGCCTTGAGGGACTCGGCAGCCTTCTCGGCGGCCTCCTTCGCGACCTTCTCGAGGACGGGCTTCGGGGTGCCGTCGACGAGGTCCTTGGCCTCCTTGAGGCCCAGGGAGGTGAGCTCGCGCACGACCTTGATGACCTGGATCTTCTTGTCGCCGGCACCCTCGAGGATGACGTCGAACTCGTCCTGCTCCTCAGCGGCCTCGGCCGGGGCGCCCGGGGCACCCGGGGCGGCAACGGCGACGGCCGCGGCGGCGGTGACGTCGAACTTCTCCTCGAAGGCCTTCACGAACTCGGAGAGCTCGATGAGGGTCATCTCCTCGAACTGGGCGAGGAGGTCGTCCTGAGAGAGCTTCGCCATGATGGGCGATCCTTCCACTAATTCGGCAGGTGCCGATGTGTCTTGAGAGGCGGGCGTAACGGCCCGCTACGACCCGTGCGCTAGGCGGCGCGGATCAATGCGCGAGCCGAATTACTCGGCACCGCCCTGCTCGGCCTGCTTGGCACGGAGCGCGTCCACGGTGCGGACGAGCTTCGACGGCAGCGCCTGGAAGAGCTGAGCAGCCTGAGACTGCTTGCCCTTGAAGGCACCGGCCAGCTTGCTGAGCAGAACCTCGCGGGACTCGAGGTCCGCAAGCTTCTTGATGTCGTCGGCGGAGAGAGCCTTACCGTCAAGGACACCGGCCTTGATGATGAGGTTCGGGTTCTCCTTGGCGAAGTCACGCAGGGCCTTCGCCGACTCCACCGGGTCACCGGTGACGAAGGCGACCGCGGTCGGACCAGCGAAGTGCTCGTCCAGTGCGGTGATCCCGGCCTCGTTGGCCGCGATCTTGGTCAGCGTGTTCTTCACCACGGCGTACTGGGCGTTCTCACCGAGCGAGCGGCGCAGCGTCTTGAGCTGCGCGACGGTGAGACCCCGGTACTCGGTCAGCACGGCGGCGTTGGAGCTGCGGAACTGGTCCGTGAGCTCGGCCACCGATGCAGCCTTGTTGGGCGTCGGCATAGTGCGTTCGCCTCCTTCCGGGTGATGAGGACCGCTCAGAAGGGGCTGAACAAACAAAACGCCCCGGCGCAGGCGCACGGGGCTCAGCTCGACCGGATTCGCATCCGGGAACTTTCCACAGTCACCTGCGCGGGTCGTCCGCAGTCAGCGGATCCTTCGGCCACCGCACCCGGTAGGGCACAGCAACGACCAGCGGTCTTTGGCTTCTGTGGAAGAGTACGTGACGGCGGGCGTCAGGGGCAAATCAGTCCTGAAGGGCCTCGGAGCCCTTGCCCTCCTCCAGCGCCTTGCCGGCGTCCTGGAGCATCTTGAAGAGGTCGACGGTCTCGTCGGCCGGCGGGACCTGGACGGCGGCCTTGGTGCCGTAGTCGCTGTAGTCGGCGCGCATCTCCATGGAGCCCTTGCCCATCTTCATGGCGACGTCCATGCGGGCCGGGTAGCCGTCCTTGTTGACCCAGACCTCGGTGTCGTAGCCCGTCATGCCGAGCTGCTTCACCGTCTCGGTGAACTTCTTGCGCTCATCCGCGGAGAGGAGCTCCGCGGACCCGCCGGCCTTCATCATCTGCTCGACGGTGAGCGTGCCCTTGTAGTGCTCGGTGTCCATGCCGTTGACCTTCTCGGCACCGACGTGCTTGAGGTCCGGGGACTCCAGGAGGAGGGCGAGCTGCTGGGCGGGGTCCTGGTTCATCTGGTCCAGGCCACCGGTCATCTGCTTCTGGAGGGCCTTGTCGCCGGAGGCGTCGGCCGCCGCCTTCAGGTCCAGCTTCATCCAGCGCTTGCCGTCCATCTGGGCGGCCTGCTTCTCGCCCATGTCCATGTACATGACGCCGTCGACCATGACCATGCGGACTTCCTCGGGCGCCTCGGGGTCGCCGGCGCTCAGCATCGAGCCCTTGACGGTGAGGTCCATCACCGCCGGGTCCCAGCCCATGGAGCCCGTCATGTCGGCGGTGCCGGACTCGGCCCCCATGCCCTCCATCTTCATGGTCATCTTGACCTTGGCGGACTTGGCCGCCGCCGTCTTCTCGTACGCCACCTTGATGAACTGCGCGGCGTTGGTCGGGTCGCCCGCCTTGGCGGCCGCGCCCGTCTTGTCGCCGTCGTTACATCCCGCCAGGCCCGCCACGAGGCCCGCGGCGGTGAGCGCGACGCCCGCGCGCTTCCAGGTCGTCTTGCGCATAGGTGTTCCCCACCCCTTGATCTTCGTCTTTGCGTTCTCTTGAACCGTAACGCACCTCTACGACAGTGAAGACGCAATAAAAGCCGCCCCCCGTTCCTCCGGAGAGGAAGCGGGGGGCGGCTTTCAGGACTGACTGCGCCGAGCCGGAAGGGCTCAGACCGCGGCCGGGTCCTCCTCGACGAGGAGGTTCCGGGTGCGGTTGCCGTCGACCGGGATGCCGGGGCCCATCGTGGTGCTGATGGCGGCCTTCCGGATGTAACGGCCCTTGGCGGCGGACGGCTTCAGACGGAGGATCTCCTCCAGGGCCGCGCCGTAGTTCTCCACCAGCTGCGTGTCGTCGAAGGACGTCTTGCCGATGATGAAGTGCAGGTTCGAGTGCTTGTCGACGCGGAACTCGATCTTGCCGCCCTTGATGTCGTTGACAGCCTTGGCGACATCGGGGGTCACGGTGCCGGTCTTCGGGTTCGGCATGAGACCACGCGGACCGAGCACGCGGCCGAGGCGGCCGACCTTGCCCATGAGGTCCGGGGTGGCGACCACGGCGTCGAACTCGTTCAGGCGCTGGCCCTTGGCGATCTCGTCGATCAGCTCGTCGGAGCCGACGATGTCGGCGCCCGCGGCGACCGCGGCCTCGGCACGCTCACCGGTCGCGAAGACCAGGACCCGGGCGGTCTTGCCGGTGCCGTGCGGGAGGTTCACGGTGCCACGGACCATCTGGTCGGCCTTGCGCGGGTCGACACCCAGGCGGAAGGCGACCTCGACGGTGCCGTCGAACTTCGTGGTGGAGGTCTCCTTGGCAAGGCGGACGGCCTCGAGCGGGGCGTAGAGCTTCTCCCGGTCGATCTTGGCGTCCGCAGCGCGGAGGGACTTGCTGCGCTTCACTTCTGCTCCTGGTGTGTTTCAGGTGTGGAGTCGTGGTGCGGGCCAAGCGCTGGCCCTACCACTGAGGTCACGAGAGGGGGTGATCAGCCCTCGACCGTGATGCCCATGGAACGGGCGGTGCCGGCGATGATCTTCGACGCGGCGTCCAGGTCGTTCGCGTTGAGGTCGGGCATCTTGGTGGTGGCGATCTCGCGGACCTGCGCCTCGGTGATCTTGGCGACCTTGGTCTTGTGCGGCTCGCCGGAGCCCTTCTCCACGCCCGCGGCCTTGAGGATCATCTTGGCGGCCGGGGGGGTCTTGGTGATGAAGGTGAAGGAGCGGTCCTCGTAGACCGTGATCTCCACCGGGATCACCCAGCCACGCTGCGACTCGGTCGCGGCGTTGTAGGCCTTGCAGAACTCCATGATGTTGACGCCGTGCTGACCGAGCGCGGGGCCGACCGGCGGGGCCGGGTTGGCCGCACCGGCGTTGATCTGGAGCTTGATAAGCCCCGTGACCTTCTTCTTCTTGGGAGGCATTGCTCTCTCCGGGTCCTAGTGAGAGTTTTCAGCCGATCCATCCGGTCATCCGGATGGAGGCATACCGCACAACGATAACGGGTATGGCTGCGCGTCCAAAAACCGAGCAGGTCAGAGGGGCTGTAGCAGCCCCTCTGACCTGTCCGGAAACTCGGGAACGATCTCTGGGAACGATCTCCTGCGAGATCAGTTCTTCTGGATCTGGTCGAAGCTGAGCTCGACCGGGGTCTCGCGACCGAAGATCTCGACGAGGCCCTTGACCTTCTTCGAGTCCGGGTTGATCTCGTTGATCGTGGCCTGGAGGGTGGCGAAGGGGCCGTCGGTGACGGTGACCGAGTCGCCGACCTCGAAGTCGAGGACCTGGACCTCCAGCTTGCGGGCCGGAGCCGGCTTGCCCTCGGCCTCGGCGGCCTCGCGGGCGGCCTTCTCCTCGGCCTCCGGGGCGAGCATCTTGACGATCTCGTCCAGGGTCAGCGGGTACGGGTCGTAGGCGTTGCCCACGAAGCCGGTGACGCCGGGGGTGTTGCGGACGACGCCCCAGGACTCGTTCGTCAGGTCCATGCGGACCAGGACGTAGCCGGGGAGCTTGTTCTGCTTGACGTTCTTCCGCTCGCCGCCCTTGATCTGGACGATCTCTTCCTCGGGCACCTCGGCCTGGTAGATGAAGTCCTCGACGTTGAGCGAGACGGCGCGCTGCTCCAGGTTGGCCTTCACGCGCTTCTCGTAGCCCGCGTAGGTGTGGATGACGTACCACTCGCCGGGCAGGGTGCGCAGCTCCTCTCGGAGCGCGGCGACGGGGTCGACCGGGGCGGCCGGCTCGGCCTCCTCCTCGGTCTCCTCGATCTCGGCCTCGGCCTCGGCGATGTCGTCGTCGGCCTCGTCGGCCTCCTCGACCTCGTCGGCGGGCTCGGACTCGTCGTCCTCGTCGGCGGAGTCCTCGTCGGACTCGTCGTCCTCGTCGGCCTCGACGGCGGAGTCCTCGGCGGCCTCTTCCGCCGCGGCGTCCGCAGCCTGGTCCTCGTCCTCGTCGGCGGCCTCGATGATGTCCAGCTCGTCCTCGACGGACTCGGACTCGAAGGCGTCGTTCAGGTTCGCGTCAGACACGGTGGCTGCTTCTTCCTGCGATACAGATGGGGTGGAACAAAAAGTCAGCCGAAGACGTACTTGACTGCTTCCTGGAAGCCAAAGTCAATCACGGTGACCAGGCCGATCATGACGACCACGAAGATGATCACGACAGTGGTGTACGAGGACAGCTGACTGCGTGTCGGCCAGACGACCTTACGGAGCTCGGCGACGATCTGGCGATAGAAGACGGCGAGACGGCCCAGGGGGCCCTTCTTCCCGCGCTTGCCGCCCTTGCGGCCCTTCTTCGTGGAAGCATCCTCGGCATCAGGCATGTCGATGGAGCCAACGGCGTCCGTCACGATCTCTCACCTGATTCCGGGTCGGCCGTGCCGCGCCCGGGTGGAGCCGCACGGCGGTGCAATGAAGTACGTACATGCGCACAACACCTGGCGGTGTGTGTAGCAGGGCCGGAGGGACTTGAACCCCCAACCGCCGGTTTTGGAGACCGGTGCTCTACCAATTGAGCTACGACCCTTTGTGGCGTCCCCCAACCTACCCCATGCGTGACGGGTTCGGTGCGGGCCAACGAGGAGTGAGTGTACGTGACCTTGGGCCCTCACGTCGAACAGGAACCGCGCCGACCTGGCCCAGGGCCCCTTCCCGACCGGTATCGACCGCTCCTGTCCGCTCCCTGAAACCTGTGTGCCGGGCCGGGAAACGGTCTGGGACGATGGCCGTATGAGCGCTGCTACCCCTCCCACCGAGCGTCGGGTCTCCGCCCGGATCGGTGCGATCTCCGAGTCCGCCACCCTCGCCGTCGACGCCAAGGCCAAGGCCCTCAAGGCCGCCGGGCGCCCGGTGATCGGTTTCGGCGCCGGTGAGCCGGACTTCCCGACCCCCGACTACATCGTCGACGCGGCCGTCGAGGCCTGCAAGAACCCCAAGTACCACCGCTACACGCCGGCCGGCGGCCTGCCCGAGCTGAAGGCCGCGATCGCCGCCAAGACGCTCCGCGACTCCGGCTACGAGGTCGACGCCTCCCAGGTCCTGGTGACCAACGGCGGCAAGCAGGCGATCTACGAGGCCTTCGCCGCGATCCTCGACCCGGGCGACGAGGTCATCGTCCCGGCCCCGTACTGGACCACCTACCCCGAGTCGATCCGCCTCGCCGGCGGTGTCCCGGTGGAGGTCGTGGCCGACGAGACGACCGGCTACCGCGTCTCGGTGGAGCAGCTGGAGGCGGCCCGCACGGAGCGGACCAAGGTCGTCCTCTTCGTCTCCCCGTCGAACCCGACCGGTGCCGTCTACAGCGAGGCCGACGCCGAGGCGATCGGCCGCTGGGCCGTCGAGCACGGCCTGTGGGTCCTCACCGACGAGATCTACGAGCACCTGGTCTACGGCGACGCGAAGTTCACCTCGCTGCCGGCGATCGTGCCCGAGCTGCGCGACAAGTGCGTCGTGGTCAACGGCGTCGCCAAGACGTACGCGATGACCGGCTGGCGCGTCGGGTGGATCGTCGGCCCCAAGGACGTCGTGAAGGCGGCGACCAACCTCCAGTCGCACGCGACCTCCAACGTCTCCAACGTGGCCCAGGTCGCCGCGCTGGCCGCCGTCTCCGGCAGCCTGGACGCGGTCGCCGAGATGCGCACCGCCTTCGACCGGCGCCGCCAGACCATCGTGCGGATGCTGAACGAGATCGACGGCGTCCTCTGCCCGACGCCGGAGGGCGCGTTCTACGTGTACCCGTCGGTGAAGGAGCTGATCGGCAAGGAGATCCGCGGCAAGCGTCCGCAGAGCTCCGTCGAGCTGGCCGCGCTGATCCTGGACGAGGCCGAGGTCGCGGTGGTCCCGGGCGAGGCGTTCGGCACCCCCGGCTACCTGCGCCTGTCGTACGCGCTCGGTGACGAGGACCTGGTGGAGGGCGTCTCCCGGATCCAGAAGCTGCTGGCCGAGGCCCGCGACTGACACCGGCCCCGACCGCACGGGAGCGGGCCCCGGTTCTTCGGAACCGGGGCCCGTTTCTGCGTTCGGGCGGGTATCGATCGGGGAATGGCCGTGCATACCGCCGTTCGGGTAAGGCAGGATCGGTCGATGGAGCACCCCCGCGATCTCACCCTGCTGCCCAAGGCCCATCTGCACCTGCACTTCACCGGTTCGATGCGGCCCACCACCCTCATCGAGCTGGCCGACAAGTACGGCGTGCACCTCCCCGAGGCGCTGAGCAGCGGGACTCCCCCGCGCCTGCGGGCCACGGACGAGCGCGGCTGGTTCCGCTTCCAGCGCCTGTACGACATCGCCCGCTCCTGCCTGCGCTCCCCTGAGGACATCCAGCGGCTGGTGCGGGAGGCGGCGCAGGAGGACGTGCGGGACGGCTCGGGGTGGCTGGAGATCCAGGTGGACCCGACCTCGTACGCGCCGCATCTGGGCGGGCTGATCCCCGCCCTGGAGATCATCCTGGACGCGGTCGACTCGGCGGCCCGGGAGACCGGGCTCGGGATGCGGGTGCTGGTGGCGGCGAACCGGATGAAGCATCCGCTGGAGGCCCGCACCCTGGCCCGGCTCGCGGTGCGGTACGCGGACCGGGGCGTCGTCGGCTTCGGGCTCTCCAACGACGAGCGCCGGGGCATGGCCCGCGACTTCGACCGGGCCTTCGCGATCGCCCGCGAGGGCGGCCTGCTCGCGGCCCCGCACGGCGGGGAGCTGACCGGGCCCGCCTCCGTACGGGACTGCCTGGACGACCTGCGGGCGTCCCGGGTCGGGCACGGGGTGCGGGCGGCGGAGGACGGGCGGCTGCTGCGGAAGCTCGCGGAGCGGGGCGTGACGTGCGAGGTGTGCCCGGCGTCGAACGTGGCGCTCGGGGTGTACGAGAAGCACGAGGACGTGCCGCTGCGGACCCTCTTCGAGGCGGGCGTCCCGATGGCGCTGGGCGCCGACGACCCGCTGCTCTTCGGCTCCCGGCTGGCCGCCCAGTACGAGATCGCCCGCCGCCACCACGGCTTCACGGACGCGGAGCTGGCGGAGCTGGCGCGCCAGTCGGTGCGGGCGTCGGCGGCCCCGGCGGACGCCTCGCAGAAGCTGCTGTCCGGGATCGACGACTGGCTGGCGGCGCCCGCGGGCCGGTCCGTCTAGAGGCTGACGCCGACCGTCACGGGCTCGTTGACGAGGGTGACGCCGAAGACGTCGTGGACGCCGGCGACGACCTCGCGGGCGAGGGCGAGCAGGTCCTCGGTGGTGGCCTCGCCGCGGTTGGTGAGGGCGAGGGTGTGCTTGGTGGAGATCCGGGCGGGCCCGGAGCCGTATCCCTTGGTGAAGCCGGCCCTGTCGATGAGCCAGGCGGCGGAGGTCTTGGTGCGGCCGTCGCCGGCCGGGTAGGCGGGCGGGGTGACCTCGGGGCCGAGCCGGTCGGCGACGCGGGTGAGGAAGGTCTCGTACTGGACCGGCGTGAGGATCGGGTTGGTGAAGAAGGACCCGGCGGACCAGGTGTCGTGGTCCTCGGGGTCGAGGACCATGCCCTTGCCGGCGCGGAGCCCCAGCACGGTCTCCCGCACGTGGGCGAGCGGCACCCGGTCGCCGGCCGCGACGCCGAGGGCCCGGGCGGTCTCCGGGTAGGCGATCGGCGCGGAGAGCCCGCCGGCGTCCTCCAGCTCGAAGCGGACGCGCAGCACGACGTACCGGTCGGGCCGGTCCTTGAAGAGGCTGTGGCGGTACGAGAAGGCGCACTCGGCGTTGGTGAGGGTGACGGTCTCCTCGGCCCGGCGGTCGTACGCGACGACCTCGGTGAGGGTGGCGGAGACGTCCTGGCCGTAGGCGCCGACGTTCTGGATCGGGGTGGCGCCGGCCGAGCCGGGGATGCCGGCGAGGCACTCGATCCCGGCGAGTCCGGCCTCGACGGTCCGTGCGACGGCGTCCGTCCAGACCTCGCCCGCGGCGAGCTCCAGGCGGGTCCCGTCGAGGGAGAGGCCGGTGGTGGCGAGGTGCAGGGCGGTGCCCTCGAAGCCCTTGTCCCCGATGACCAGGTTGGAGCCGCCGCCGATGATCAGCAGCGGGGTCCCGGCCGCGTCGGCCTCGCGGACCGCGGAGATCACCTCGGCGTCGGTGGTGGCCGTGACGAGCCGGGTGGCGGGGCCGCCGAGCCGGAAGGTGGTCAGGGGGGCGAGAGGGGCGTCCTTGAGCTGCTGCACGGGCCCAAGGGTACTTACCTCAGGGGGCAAGTACCCTTCGCGCGACCGCTCAGGCGAGGCGGACCACGGCCCGGCTCATGCCGAGGACCTTCTGGCCGGCGCTGGTCGCCGTCAGGTCGACGCGGACGAGGTTGTCGTCCAGCTTGGCGCCGACCTTCGCGGTGACCTCGATCACGGCGCCGACGCCGTCGTTCGGGACGACGACCGGCTTGGTGAAGCGGACGCCGTACTCGACGACGGCGGCGGGGTCGCCGGCCCAGTCGGTGACGACGCGGATCGCCTCGGCCATGGTGAACATGCCGTGGGCGATGACGTCCGGGAGGCCGACCTCGACCGCGAACTTCTCGTTCCAGTGGATCGGGTTGAAGTCCCCGGAGGCGCCCGCGTACTGGACGAGGGTGGCGCGGGTCACGGGGAAGGTCTGCGCGGGCAGCTCGGTGCCGGCCTCGACCTCGGCGTAGGCGATCTTCGCGGTCATGGTCAGGCCTCCTCGGGGGCGCGGGAGACGAGCTTGGTCCAGGCGGTGACGACGTGCTCGCCGGTCTCGTCGTGGACCTCGCCGCGGATGTCCAGGATGTCGTTGCCGGCCAGCGACTTGATGGCCTCGATGGTGGAGGTGACCGCGAGGCGGTCGCCGGCGCGGACGGGCCGGGTGTAGGCGAACTTCTGGTCGCCGTGGACGACGCGGCTGTAGTCGAGGCCGAGCTGCGGGTCCTCGATCACCTGCCCGGCGGCCTTGAACGTGATGGCGAACACGAAGGTCGGCGGGGCGATCACATCGGGGTGGCCGAGTTCCTTCGCCGCCTCGGCGTCGGTGTACGCGGGATTCGTGTCAGCGATCGCCTCGGCGAATTCGCGGATCTTCTCCCGGCCGACCTCGTAGGGCGCGGTGGGCGGATAGGTCCGGCCCACGAAGGACTGGTCGAGCGCCATGGCCTCGATACCTCCTGCTGAATCTGATGCGTGAAACGCCACGAGGCCGCCCCCAGGTGGGGGCGGCCTCGTGAACGAGCCTGATTAGCGCGTCTCGCGGTGCGCGGTGTGCGAGTTGCAGCGGGGGCAGTGCTTCTTCATCTCAAGACGGTCCGGGTTGTTGCGCCGGTTCTTCTTGGTGATGTAGTTCCGCTCCTTGCACTCCACGCAGGCCAGCGTGATCTTCGGGCGGACGTCGGTGGCAGCCACGTGAGTGCTCCTTGACGGACGGATGGATGGACTGGCGGCGACCCCAGGTCAGAGACTTGAGGCGCACAAAAAGAGTAGCCGATCGCAGGACCGACCCCACAATCGGCTACCGTGTGTAGCGGTGACCGGACTTGAACCGGTGACACAGCGATTATGAGCCGCTTGCTCTACCGACTGAGCTACACCGCTTTGATGTCGGTAGCCCCGCCCGAAGGCGGGATTCCCTACACCAGAGCCCCAATACGGAATCGAACCGTAGACCTTCTCCTTACCATGGAGACGCTCTGCCGACTGAGCTATTGGGGCGAGCGAGGAAGACATTACACGGTCCGCGGCCCATCGCCCAAATCCGTTCTGGCGTGGCCCCGGGCCGGGCGCCCGGCCCGCCCCGTACGCCACTCGTGGACTCATCGGTACGACTATTGCGCTCCTCCTCGAAGGCGCGGCCGGCCGCCCCTAGGCTCTGCCCCACGCTGCGTGATCTCGATCTTGGTGACTGGTGAGGAGCCCGATGTCGGCCGACAGCAAGCAGCCCCGTCAGCCCTCCGACGACGGGGGCGGCGCGGCCACCGAGGACGCGAACGCGCTCCTGCTGTCGAACGCGCGGCTGACCGACGGACGGACCGTGGACGTGCGGCTGGTGCGGGGCCGGATCGAGGCCGTCGGCACCGCCGGGAGCCTCACCACGCTCGGCGCCCGGGTGGACCTGACCGGCCATCTGCTGCTGCCGGCCCCCGCGGAGCCGCACGCCCACGCCGACACCGCGCTCTCCGCCGCCACCCCCGGCCCGGTCTCGTACGCCCCCGAGGAGGTGCAGCGGCGGGCCACCGAGGCGGCGCTGCTCCAGCTCGGGCACGGGGCGACCGCGCTGCGGGCCCACGTCCGGATCGGTGACGTGCACGCGCTCGGCCCGCTGGAGGCGGTCCTCCAGGCCCGGCGCTCGCTGCGCGGCCTGGCGGACCTGACGGCCGTGGCGGTGCCCCGGCTGCTGACCGGGGCGGCGGGCGCGGACGGTCTGGCGATGCTCCGGGACGCGGTGAAGATGGGCGCCGCGGTGGTGGGCGGCTGCCCGGACCTGGACCCGGACCCGGCGGGGTACGTGGAGGCGGTCCTGGAGGTCGCAGCCGAGCACGGGGTGCCGGTGGACCTGCACACGGACGGGGACGACCCGGCCCGGCTCGCGCGGTTCGCGGCGATGGCCGGCGGGCTGCGGCCGGGGGTGGCGATCGGGCCGTGCGCGGGGCTCGCGCGGCTGCCGGAGGACGTGGCGGGCCGGACGGCGGACCGCCTGGCCGCGGCGGGGGTGACGGTGGTCTGCCTGCCGCAGGGCGGCTGCGCGGGCACCGAGCGGCGGGGCACGGCCCCGGTGCGGCTGCTGCGGTCGGCGGGAGTGCGGCTGGCGGCCGGCGGCGGCTCGCTGCGGGACACGGCGAACCCGGTGGGGCGCGGGGACCCGCTGGAGGCGGCCTTCCTGCTGGCCTCCCTCGACGGGCTGTCGCCGGAGGAGGCGTACGGGGCGGTGAGCGCCGGCGCGCGGGAGGCGATGGGACTGCCGGAGGTGCGGGTGGAGGCCGGCTTCCCCGCGGAGCTGGTGGCGGTGCGGGGCGAGCGGCTCGCGGGCGTGCTGTCGCTGGCGTACAGCCGGATCGTGGTGCACCGGGGGCGGGTGGTGGCGCGGACGAGCGCGGTGCGGGAGTACTGCGACTCGGCGGCGGCGCTGGACCTGCCGCGACAGGCGGGCCGGCCGGATCCGGGAGGCCCGGCGGCCCGCTGAGCCGTACGGTCGGGGTATGCGCATCGTCATCGCTGGAGGACACGGTCGGATCGCCCTGCGCCTGGAGCGGCTGCTCTCGGCGGGCGGACACGAGGCGGTCGGGATCATCCGCCGCCCGGAGCAGGCGGAGGACCTGCGGACGGCGGGCGCCGAGCCCGTCGTGCTGGATCTGGAGTCGGCGTCCGTGGAGGAGGTCGCGGAGGTCCTGAAGGGCGCGGACGCGGCCGTCTTCGCGGCGGGCGCGGGCCCGGGCAGCGGCGTCGCCCGCAAGGAGACGGTGGACCGCGACGCCGCCGTCCTGCTGGCGGACGCGGCGGAGCGGGCGGGCGTCCGCCGCTTCCTCGTCGTCTCGTCGATGGGCGCGGACGCGTCCCACGCGGGCGACGAGGTCTTCGACGCCTATCTGCGGGCCAAGGGGGCGGCGGACGACGCGGTCCGCTCCCGTCCGGGCCTGGAGTGGACGGTCCTGCGCCCCGGCATGCTGACGGACGACGCGGGCAAGGGCCTGGTCCGCCTGGAGGCCCGGACGGGCCGCGGCCCGATCCCCCGCGACGACGTGGCCGCGGTCCTCGCCGAACTGGTCGAGACCCCCGCGACGGCCGGCCTGACCCTGGAACTGGTCACGGGCCCGACCCCGGTCACGGTCGCCGTGAAGGACGTCGCCGGCAACTGACCCCGGGCCCCGGCCCCCCACCCCCGGAAACGAGTGAAGGTCCCCGGTGAGAACACCGGGGACCTTCTTCACGTGGCGACGCCAGGATTCGAACCTGGGTAGGCTAAGCCGACGGATTTACAGTCCGCTCCCATTGGCCGCTCGGGCACATCGCCATGGGTTCGCTGCCCTGGTTCCCCGCTGTTCTGCGGTGTTCCCTGGCAACGACGTAAACAATACCTGATCCCCGGGGGTGGTTCGCCACCGGGTTGATCGGCGGGTGATCAGAGGTTCGGGCCGTTGCTCACCCCCTAGGCTTTGGGGGTACCCCACAGCATCCGAGCAAGGAGCCACGAGTCATGGCCGACTCCAGTTTCGACATCGTCTCCAAGGTCGAGCGGCAGGAGGTCGACAACGCCCTCAACCAGGCCGTGAAGGAGATCTCGCAGCGCTACGACTTCAAGGGAACCAACGCCTCGATCTCCTGGTCGGGCGAGAAGATCCTGATGCAGGCGAACGGCGAGGAGCGCGTGATGGCGATCCTCGACATCTTCCAGACCAAGCTGATCAAGCGCGGGATCTCGCTGAAGTCGCTGGACGTCGAGGGTGAGCCGCAGCTGTCCGGCAAGGAGTACAAGCTCTTCGCGTCGGTCACCGAGGGCATCTCGCAGGAGAATGCCAAGAAGGTCGCGAAGACCATCCGGGACGAGGGCCCCAAGGGCGTCAAGGCGCAGGTCCAGGGCGACGAGCTGCGGGTCAGCTCGAAGAGCCGGGACGACCTGCAGGCCGTGCAGGCGCTGCTCAAGGGCAAGGACTTCGACTTCGCGATCCAGTTCGTGAACTACCGGTAGTTCCGTGTCCGAAAGCCGCCGGTCCTCGGGCCGGCGGGGCTCGCACACTGGAGTCATGGACGACATCACCGTGTACGCGTACGCCGACGGCCCCCTGGGCGAGATGCTGCTGACCGGGCGGGTCTCGACGGGGGGCCGCGCCGTGCTGCGGTCGCTCTCGCTGCCCGGGCAGAAGGGGGCCCTGGCGGTCGAGGACGGCTGGGTGCGCGACCAGGGGGCCTTCGCGGAGGTCCTGGCGCAGCTGGAGGAGTACTTCGGCGGGCGGCGGGAGCGGTTCGACGTGCCGCTCGCCGGGGACGCCGGGACGGAGTTCCAGCGGCGGGTGTGGGCGGCCCTGGAGGAGATCCCGTACGGGACGACCGTCAGCTACGCGGAGATCGGGCGGCGGGTCGGGGCGGGCGGGGCCGGGGTGCGGGCGGTGGGGACGGCGATCGGGCGCAATCCGCTGCTCGTGGTGCGGCCCTGCCACCGGGTGATCGGCGCGGACGGGAGTCTGCGCGGGTACGCCGCCGGGCTCGACCGGAAGCGGTCGCTGCTGGATCTGGAGGGAGCCCTCGCGTGACCGAGGGGCTGTTCCCGCGCGAGCGGGCCGAGCCGGCGCCCGGGGCGGTGCACGTGCCGGGGTGGCTGCCGTCCGAACGGCAGCGGGAACTGGTCGCGGCCTGCCGGGAGTTCGGGCGCGGGCCGCTGGCGTACCGGCAGACCGTGCTGCCCGGCGGGGGCGTGATGTCGGTGCGTTCGCTCTGTCTGGGCCGGCAGTGGGTCCCGTACCGGTATCTCGACTCCGTCGCCGTGGAACTGCCCGGCTGGCTGGTCGCGTTGGGGCGGGCGGCGGTCGCCGAGGCGTACGGGGAGGACGGCGGTTTCGCGCCCGACACCGCGCTGGTGAACTTCTACGGGGACGGCGCCCGGATGGGCATGCACCAGGACAAGGAGGAGCGGTCGGGGGCGCCGGTGGTGTCGCTGAGCCTCGGCGACCGGTGCGTCTTCCGGCTGGGCAACGCCGAGGGGCGGGGGCGGCCCTGGAGCGATGTGGAGCTGGCCTCCGGGGACCTGTTCGTCTTCGGCGGGGAGTCGCGGTGGGTGTACCACGGCGTGCCGAGGGTGTTCCCGGGCACGGCCGATCCGTCGCTGGGGCTGTCCGGGCGGCTCAACATCACCCTGCGGGAGACCGGCCGTCCGTGAGCCCGCCGGCGGCCGGGTGTGCGATCGCGAACGGGTGCGGTCAGGCGAGGACGACGTGGACGCCCGCCGCGCCGAGGCCGTCGACCCACTCCTGGAAGGTGGGCGGGCGGGGCTCGGCGAGGAGCGGGGTGACGCCGAGACAGGCGCGGGCGGTGGCCGCGTCCCGCCAGACGAGGGTGCTGCCGGACAGGGCGGGGCCGAGGGTGCGCGGGGTGCCGCCGGGGAAGGCGCGGCCGGGGCCGAGGACGGCCTCGCCGAGGGCGCAGAGGAAGGCGTCGCCGTCGGTGGTCGCGCGCCCGTCCAGCGTGTACGTCTCGCCGGTGACGGCTCTCGGGGTCCGGTGGGCGCGGCGGGCGGCCTGGCGCAGCCACTCGGCGCGGGCGGTGCCGGTGAAGCGGCGCCAGGTGCCTTGGGCGGGCGGCTCGTGGTCGTGGAAGAGGTCCCAGACCTCGCGGTGCTGGTGCGGCAGGAGGCCCGCGCGGGGGAAGGCGACGGTCAGGTCGACGAGCTCGTGGTGGCGGCGGGAGGCGGCGACGGCGGTGACCCGGCCGGCCTCGGCCTCGTACTGGGGGCCGGCCGTGAGATCGAGTATCTGGTAGCGGACGGCCTCGTACTCCGCCGCGCCGGCGGCGAGGGCGTCGCGGAGCGCTCCGCGCGGGGAGCAGCCGAGGAAGGTGACCTGGCCGTGGGTCAGCTCCTCGGGCGGTTCGGGCGAGACGCGGACGAGGTTGCCGCAGGGGACCGCGCCGTGCGTCCCGTGGAGGCGGCGCGGCGGGCCCGCGGACTCGACGGTGACGACGTCGCCGCGGGCGCCGAGGACCCGGACGGCGGTGAGCCGCCAGGCGGTGTCGGGGGTCTCGACGTCGAGGGTACCGAGGGGGGCGGTGCCCTCGACGATCGCCTGGGTGACGGCCCGGGCGAGTTCTCCGCGTGGTTCGCAGCCGCGTAGCTCGTGGCGGACCCGCGGGGGCGGGGCGGGGTCGCCGTAGAGGCCGCGGACGTCGTGGCAGAGGGCGACGGCGTGGAGGCCGGAGAGCAGGGCGTAGCGGGGTTGGTGCACGGGTCAGAAGCCGGGGTGGCGGTACTGCTGCTGCGGGGTCGTCGGGGCGCCGTGGCCGTACGCCTGGTCGGTGGGGACGATGTCCTTGCCGAGCGGCAGCAGCGAGACGGGGATGAGCTTGAAGTTCGCGATGCCGAGCGGGATGCCGATGATCGTGATGCAGAGCGCGATGCCGGTGACGATGTGGCCGATGGTGAGCCACCAGCCGGCGAGGATCAGCCACAGGACGTTGCCGACGCAGGAGGCGGCGCCGGCGCCGGGCTTGTCGACGACGGTGCGGCCGAAGGGCCAGAGGGCGTAGAGGCCGATCCGGAAGGCCGCGAGGCCGAAGGGGATGCCGATGATGGTGATGCAGAGCAGCACTCCGGCGAGGAGGTAGGCGAGGAACAGCCAGAAGCCGGAGAGGACGAGCCATATGACGTTGAGGACGGTCTTCACGGTCGGCGACCTGCCATCTCTTCGAGGCGAGCGATCCGCTCGGCCATGGGCGGGTGGGTCGAGAACATCTTGGAGAGTCCCTTGCCCGGGCGGAAGGGGTTCGCGATCATCATGTGGCTCGCGGTCTCGATCCGCGGCTCGGGCGGCAGCGGGAGCTGTTTGGTGCCCGCTTCGAGCTTCCTGAGGGCGCTGGCGAGGGCGAGCGGGTCGCCGGTGAGCTGGGACCCGGAGGCGTCGGCCTCGTACTCGCGGGAGCGGGAGATGGCGAGCTGGATGATCGAGGCGGCGATGGGGCCGAGGATGATGATCATCAGGTAGCCGAGGAGGCCGGGTCCGTCGTCGTCGCTGGAGCGGCCGACGGGGATCAGCCAGGCGAAGTTGACGAGGAACATGACCACGGAGGCGAGCGCGCCGGCGACCGAGGAGATGAGGATGTCCCGGTTGTAGACGTGGCTGAGCTCGTGGCCGATGACTCCCCGGAGCTCGCGCTCGTCGAGGATGGCGAGGATGCCCTCGGTGCAGCAGACGGCCGCGTTGCGCGGGTTGCGGCCGGTGGCGAAGGCGTTGGGCGCCTGCGTCGGGGAGATGTAGAGGCGGGGCATCGGCTGGCGCGCCTGGGTGGAGAGCTCCCGGACCATCCTGTAGAGGGCGGGGGCCTCGAATTCGCTGACGGGGCGGGCGCGCATGGCGCGCAGGGCCAGCTTGTCGCTGTTCCAGTACGCGTACGCGTTGGTGCCGATCGCGACGACGAGTCCGACGATCAGGCCCGTACGGCCGAAGAAACTGCCGATGACGATGATGAGGGCGGAGAGCCCTCCGAGGAGTACGGCGGTCCTCAGCCCGTTGTGCCGGCGGTGCACGGTACGCCCTCCAAGTGGTGCGGCAGGGGAACCCTTTGCTTCGTGGTCCACGCGTCCAGTGGACCCTCACGTACTGGTCAACGCCAGGCGAGAGGCTGCGGTTCCCCCGGCCGCACCGGGGGCGTATTACGCCGTTCGGGTGATGGTCACCCGGGACACCCGGGGCGGCCGGGACACCCGGGGCAGCCGGGGCGGCCGGGGCGGCCGGGTCACCCGGGGCGATGTCGTCAGCGGGCCGCGGGGACGGAGAGCTTCTCCAGGCCGGCGGCGGTCGGCTCGACCTCGCTGGTGCAGTGGGCGCAGCGGGAGGCGACGGCCGGGATCTCGGTGAAGCAGCGGGGGCAGTCGCGCTTCTCGGCCTTGGGGTCGAGCGCCTCCTCCTTGGCGAACCGCTGCTGGACCTTCGCGAGCGGGGCGACGATCAGGAAGTAGAGGACCGCGGCGGTGATGACGAAGGCGATGGTGGCGGAGATGGCCAGGCCGTAGGGGAAGACGGTCTTGCCGACGTGGAACTGGGCGTCGTTGAAATTGCCCACGGAGCCGGTGGCGAGACCGATGAGCGGGGTGATGAAGGCCTTGCTGAAGCCGGTGACGACGGCGGTGAACGCGGTTCCGACGGCCAGGCCGATGGCCATCGAGATGACGTTCCCGCGGAGTATGAAGTCCTTGAATCCGTTCAGCACGGGGTGTTGCTCCTAGAGGTGGGGTTCCGTGGGGGGCGTGGGGTCAGAAGAGGCCGCCCGTCGCGAAGCGGAGAACGAGCTGCGGGTATCCCGACAGGACGGCTCCGGCGGCGGCGGTCAGCGCGATCGCCAGGGTGACGGGCGCGGGGGCCCGCCGCGGTGTCGTCGGGACGGCGTCCTCCGGCGTGCGGAACAGCAGGGCCGTCCACCGCAGGTAGTACGCGAGGCCGATGACGACGTTGACGCCCATGACCACGGCCAGCCAGCCGAGGCCCGCGTCGACGGCCGACGAGAAGACGGTCACCTTGGCGAAGAGGCCGATGATACCCGGGGGCAAACCGGCCAGATTCAGGAGGAAGAAGGCGAGCGCGAGGGCGGCGGCGGGGCTGGTGGCGTGGAGCCCGGCGTGGTCGGCGATCCGCTTGCCGGGGTGGGCGCGGGCGACGAGGGCGACGACCGCGAAGGCGCCGAGGTTCACGACCGCGTACATGAGGGCGTACGCGACGGTGGCGCCGACCTGGTCGTCGCCGGAGTACGCGGCGGCGGCGATCGGCACCAGGAGGTAGCCGGCCTGGGCGACGGAGGACCAGGCGAGCAGCCGGACGGCGCTCCCCTCGCGCGTGGGGTCCTGCCGGAGGGCGGCGACGTTGCCGGCGGTCATGGTGAGGGCGGCGAGGACGGCGAGGACGGGGCCCCAGATGTCGGCGTGGGAGGGGAAGGCGACGACGGTCACCAGGATGAGGCCGGTGAAGCCGACGGCCTTGCCGACCACGGACAGGTAGGCGGCGACGGGCAGCGGGGCGCCGCTGTAGGTGTCGGGGACCCAGAAGTGGAAGGGGACGGCGGCGACCTTGAAGGCGAAGCCGACGAGGGTGAGGGCGACGCCGGCCTCGGCGAGGGTCTGGAGCTGTCCGGGGACGTCGTCGAGGCGGGCGGCGATCTCGGTGAGGTGGAGGGTGCCGGTGGCGGCGTAGACGAAGCTCACGCCGAGGAGGGTGACGGCCGTGGCGGTCACCGAGGAGAGGAAGAACTTGAGGGCGGCCTCGCTGGAGCGCCGGTCGCCGCGCTTGAGGCCGACGAGCGCGAAGGCGGGCAGCGAGGCGACCTCCAGGGCGACCACGAGGGTGGCGAGGTCGCGGGAGGCGGGCAGCAGGGCGGCGCCGGCGGCGGAGGAGAGCAGCAGGAACCAGTACTCGCCGGCCGGGAGCTTGCCCGCGCGCGTGGCGGGCAGCGAGAGCAGGGCGGTGAGGAGGGCACCGCCGAGCACGAGGAGCTGGATGACCAGGGTGAAGTGGTCGGCGGTGTAGCTGCACCCGGCGGTCTGGGCGTGGCTGTCGGTCCGGGCGGCGGCGGTGAGGCAGAAGGTGGCCCGGTCGCCGGCGCGCAGCGGCAGGAGGAGCGCGAGGGCGGCGGCGAGGCCGGTGATCGAGATCCGTCCGAGGAGCCGCTTGCGTTCGGCGGGGACGAAGAGGTCGGCGACGAGGACGCCGAGCGCGACCAGGGCGGTGAGCGTCGGGGGCGCGATCGTCAGCCAGTCGACGGACTGGACGAGGGAGGCGTCGGCGGTGCTGGCGGACATCACTGGGTGCCTCCCGCGAGGAGCTGCTGGACGGCCGGGTCGGTGAGGCCGAGGAGGACCGCGGGCCAGAGTCCGGCGAGGACGGTGAGGGCGACGAGCGGGGTCCAGGCGGCCAGCTCGTACGGCTGGACGTCGGCGAGCTCCGGTTCGCCGGCCGGGCGGGGGCCGCCCATGCAGACGCGGCGGACGACGATCAGCAGGTACGCGGCGGTGAGCAGGGTGCCGAGGCCGCCGAGGGCCATGAAGACGAGGTACGCGGTGCGGTTCAGGCCCTCGGCCGGGTCGAAGGCGGCGAAGAGGGCGAGCATCTCGCCCCAGAAGCCGGCGAGGCCGGGCAGTCCGAGGGAGGCGACGGCCGCGAAGGCGAGGAGGGCGCCGAGGCGGGGGGCGCGGCCGTAGAGGGCGGCGCCGGTGGCCCCGGCGAGGGTGTCGAGGTCGGCGGTGCCGTACCGGTCCTTCAGGGCGCCGACGAGGAAGAAGAGCAGGCCGGTGATGAGGCCGTGGGCGATGTTGGCGAAGAGGGCGCCGTTGACCCCGGTGGGGGTCAGGGTGGCGATGCCGAGGAGGACGAAGCCCATGTGGCCGACGGAGGAGTACGCGATCAGCCGCTTGAGGTCGCCCTTGGCGCCGGGCCGCGCCAGGGCGAGGCAGGCGAGGGAGCCGTAGACGATGCCGGCGGCGGCGAAGGCGGCCAGGTAGGGGGCGAGGGTGTGCATGCCGTCGGGGGCGATCGGGAGGGCGATGCGGACGAAGCCGTACGTGCCCATCTTCAGGAGCACGCCGGCGAGGAGGACCGAGCCGACGGTGGGGGCGGCGGTGTGGGCGTCCGGCAGCCAGGAGTGCAGCGGCCACATCGGGGTCTTCACGGCGAGCCCGACGCCGATCGCGAGTACGGCGGTGACCTGCACCGACGTGGTCAGTCCACGGCCGTTGTCGGTGGCGAGCGCCACCATGTCGAAGGTGCCCGCCTCGACCCCGATCAGGAGCAGGCCGAGCAGCATGATCACGGAGCCGAGCAGGGTGTAGAGGATGAACTTCCCGGCGGCGGCCCGCCGGCCCTCGCCGCCCCAGCGGGCGATGAGGAAGTACATCGGGACGAGGACCATCTCGAAGGCGAGGAAGAAGAGGACCAGGTCGAGGACGGCGAAGGTGGCGAGGGTGCCGGCCTCCAGGACGAGCAGCAGCGCGACGAACGCCTTCGGGGACGGGCCCGCGGGCGGCTTGAAGAAGGAGTACAGCGCGCAGAGGAAGGTCAGCAGCGCCGTCAGCACCAGGAGCGGGAGCGAGATGCCGTCGACACCGAGGTGGATCCGCACGTCCAGTGCCCTGATCCAGCTGATGTCCGTGGTGGCCTGCATCCTCGACGGGTCGTCGTGGTCGAAGCCGAGGGTCAGGGCGAGCGCGGCGAGCAGGATCACGCCGGTGACGGTGACGCCGTGGCGGAGCACGGCCTGCTCGGGCGACTTCCCCTTCAGTCCTGGCGGGGCGGGCAGGAGCGCGGCGACGGCGCCGAGGAGGGGCGCCGCGACGATGAGCACGAGAAGGAACTGCATCACGGATTCGCTGATATCGATCACGGCTCACGCTCCGGCGAAGGCGTTGGCGACGGCGACGGCGACGATCGCCAGGAGGACGGAGCCGGCGAGCAGGGCACTGAGGTAGGTCTGCAGGTTGCCGGTCTGGGCGCGGCGGACGAGCCATCCGAGGCCCTTGGCGGAGCCGGCGGCGCCGCTCACGTAGGTGTCGACGACCTCGCGGTCCAGGAAGCGGACCAGGGAGGCGGCGCCGAGCACGGGGCGGACGAAGACCTTCCGGTACAGGGCGTCCAGGTGGAAGCCGTCGGCGGCCGGACCGTGCAGCGGGCCGAGGAGGGCGCGGCCGGGGTCGGCCGGGTCCCGCGCGGGGTGCGGCAGGTGCAGCGCCTCGGCCTCGACCAGACCGGCGTCGGCGTCCGGGTGGGCGACGTGCGGGGTCGGGACGGCGGGTACGGCCCGGGCGGCGAGGGTGCGCCAGACGGCGTAGGTGACGGCGCCGCCCGCGACGGCGAGACCGGTGCCGAGGACGGCGGTGGTGAGGGTCGGGGTGAGGGCCTCGCCGTCGAACCAGTCGTCGAGGTACACGGCGCTCAGCCCGAAGCCGAGGGACGGGATCGCGAGGACCCACAGGACGGAGGTCATGGCGATCGGCTGCCGGCCGTGACGCGGGGCCTCGGGGCCGTGGCCGCGGAAGGCGCGGAGCCAGAGGCGCAGCGCGTACGCGGCGGTGAGGAGGGCGGTCAGCAGGCCCGCGACGAGGATCGTCCAGCCGGCCCCGGCGGGGGCGGTGGTCCGGTCGCCGAGCGCGGTGTGCTCGGCGGCGACGAGGACAGCCTCCTTGGAGAAGAAGCCGGCGAAGGGCGGGATCGCGGCGAGCGCGAGGAGGGCGACGGTCATCGTCCAGTACGCGTCGGGGATCCGCTTCGCCAGGCCTCCCATCCGGGACATGGCGGTCAGGGAGTTGGTGCCGGCGGCGTGGATGACCGCGCCGGCGGCGAGGAAGAGCAGCGCCTTGAAGGCGGCGTGCGAGAGGAGGTGGAAGACGGCGGCGCCCCGGTCGCCGACGGCGAGCGCGCCGGCCATGTAGCCGAGCTGGCCGATCGTCGAGTAGGCGAGGACCCGCTTGATGTCGTCCTGGGCGAGCGCGGCGAGCGCCGAGCCGACCATGGTGACCGCGGCCATCACGGCGAGCACGGTCATCGCGGCGGCGGACGCGGCGAAGACCGGGAGGAGCCGGGCGACGAAGTAGATGCCGGCGGCGACCATGGTGGCCGCGTGGATGAGCGCGGACACCGGCGTCGGGCCGGCCATGGCGTCCGGGAGCCAGGTGTGCAGCGGGAACTGCGCGGACTTCCCGGCGACGCCGGCGAGCAGCAGCAGCGCCACCAGGGTCGGGTGGTCGAGGCCGCCGGACGCGACGGTGGAGAGGATGCCGTCGATGCGGAAGGTGCCGGCGTCGGTGGCGAGGGCGAAGAGCCCGAAGAGGAAGGGGACGTCGCCGAGCTTGGTGACGAGGAAGGCCTTCAGGGAGGCGGAGCGCGCCTCGGGGGTCTCCCAGTAGTGCCCGACGAGGAAGTACGAGCAGATGCCCATGATCTCCCAGCCGACCAGGAGCACCATCAGGTCGCCGGAGTAGACGACGAGGAGCATCGCGGCGGTGAAGAGGGAGACGAGGGCCGCGTACGAGGGGTAGCGGGGGTCCTCGCGGAGGTAGCCGGTCGAGTAGATCTGCACGCAGCTCGCGACCACGCCGACGAGGACGGCGACGAGCGCGGCGAAGCCGTCGATGTGGAGTCCGAGGGAGATCGGGACGGAGCCGGTGGGGGTGAGCTGGGTGCTCGCCTCGATCACCGTGTTCCCGCCCTGGCGGATCGCCACGAGGACGGCGAGGACGGCGGCTGCGAGGGTCGGGAGCACGGCGAGCGGCCGGACGAAGCCGGGGGCGGCGCGGCCGACGGCGAGCCCGGCGGCGGCGCCGAGGAAGGGCAGGAGGGGGACGAGGACGGCGAGGGTCGTGGTGGTCACGCGGCGGCCTCGGCCTTCTCGTCTGTCTCGTCTGTCTCGTCGGGGCGGTGCGCGGGTTCCGCCGTGTCGCGGAGGCGGTCGACGTCGGAGGTGCCCCGGTTGCGGTACACCATCAGGACGATGGCGAGGCCGATGCCGATCTCGGCGGCGGCGATGGCGATGGTGAAGAGGGTGAGGGCCTGGCCCGCGTGGAGGGCGTCGCGGAGCCAGACGTCGAAGGCGACGAGGTTCAGGTTGACGGCGTTGAGCATCAGCTCGACCGACATCAGGACCAGGATGGCGTTGCGGCGGGCGAGGACGCCGTACAGGCCGACGCAGAAGAGGAGCGCGGCGAGGACGGCGGGGTAGGCGAGGTGCATCAGTCCCGCTCCCCTTCCGGCTTCTTGCGGGACAGGACGATGGCGCCGACCAGCGCGGCGAGCAGGAGCACGGACAGTGCCTCGAAGGGCAGCACCCAGTGCCGGAAGAGGATCTCGCCGGTCACGCCGGTGGAGCCCTGCGCGGGCCCGTCCAGCTCGATCCAGGTCGTGCGGAAGGCGTCGACGACGACCCAGACGAGGGCGGCCGCCGCCGCGAGCGCGACGCCGAGGGCGACCGGCCGGTTGCCCGAGTCGGCGTCCGGGGAGCGCCCGATGGGGGCCTTCGTGAGCATGAGCCCGAAGAGGAGGAGGACGACGACCGAGCCGACGTAGATGAGGACCTGCACCCAGGCGATGAACTCGGCGGTCAGGAGCAGGTACTCCACGGCGAGGCCGCCGAGCGCGACGACGAGCCAGAGCGCGGCGTGCACGAGCTGCTTCGTGGTGACCGAGACGATCGCGGCGCCGAGGGTGACGAGGCCGACGAGGAGGAAGGCGATCTCGACGCCGGAGGGCGAGAGGAAGCCGGGGGCGGTCTGGGCGGCCAGGGTCACTGCGGGCCCTCCTGCTGCTGGGCCGCGGCGGCCTGCGCCGCGGCCTTCTCGGCGGCCTTGCGGGCGGCGGCGATCTCCTTGGGCTCCTCCGCCGCCGGGTCGAGCGCGGGCGGCTCGGGGACGGTCCACATCCACGCGCGGAGCTTGTCCCGCTCGTGGGTGAGCTCGTGGATGTCGGTCTCCGCGTACTCGAACTCCGGCGACCAGAAGAGCGCGTCGAAGGGGCACACCTCGATGCAGATCCCGCAGTACATGCAGAGGGAGAAGTCGATGGCGAAGCGGTCGAGGACGTTCCGGCTGCGCTCGCGGCCGCCGGGGGCGGCGGCCGGGACGGTCTCCTTGTGGGAGTCGATGTAGATGCACCAGTCCGGGCACTCGCGGGCGCACAGCATGCAGACCGTGCAGTTCTCCTCGAAGAGCGCGATCACCCCGCGCGACCGGGGCGGCAGCTCGGGCTGCGCGTCCGGGTACTGCGCGGTGACCGTCTTCCGCGTCATCGTGCGGAGGGTGACGGCGAGGCCCTTGGCGAGGCCGGAGCCGGGGATGTTCGGGGACATTTAGCTGATCGCCACCTTCACGATGCCGGTGAGCGCGATCTGCGCCAGGGCGAGCGGGACCAGGGTCGTCCAGGCCAGCTTCTGGAGCTGGTCCTCGCGCAGGCGCGGGTAGCTCACCCGCAGCCAGATGACGACGAAGGCCAGGACGGCGGTCTTCAGCAGCGTCCAGAGCCAGCCGAGGCCGTCGGCGCCCCAGGGGCCGTGCCAGCCGCCGAGGAAGAGGACGGTGGTGAGGCCGCAGAGGACGACGATGCCGGCGTACTCGGCGAGCAGGAAGAGCGCGAAGCGGAGACCCGTGTACTCGGTGTACGCCCCGAAGATGATCTCCGAGTCGGCGACCGGCATGTCGAACGGCGGGCGCTGGAGCTCGGCGAGTCCCGCGACGAAGAAGACCAGCGCGCCGACGATCTGCCACGGCACCCACCACCACTCGAAGGCGTCGAGGACGCCGGTGAGGGAGACGGTGCCGGCCGCCATCGCGACGGACGCGGCGGCGAGCAGCATCGGCAGCTCGTACGCGAGCAGCTGGGCGGCGGTGCGGAGGCCGCCGAGGAGCGAGAACTTGTTCGCGGACGCCCAGCCGGCCATCAGGCTGCCGAGCACGCCGACGCCCATGACCGCGAGCACGAAGAAGATGCCGGCGTCGACGACCGCGCCGACGGAGCCCGGTGCGACCGGGATCGCGACGAGGACGAGCAGGTACGGGAGGAGGGCGACGGCCGGCGCGAGCTGGAAGACCCGCCGGTCGGCGTCCTTCGGGACCACGTCCTCCTTCTGCGCGAACTTCACGCCGTCGGCGACGAGCTGGGCCCAGCCGTGGAAACCACCGGCGTACATGGGTCCGAGCCGGCCCTGCATGTGGGCCATCACCTTGTGCTCGGTCTGCCCGACGACGAGCGGCAGCACGAGGAACGCGGCGAAGACGAGCAGCAGCCGGACGGCGACGTCGAGTGCGTCGTTCACGCGGGATCGCCTCCGGCGGGGTCGGGGTCGCGGTCGGGGTCTGTTTCGGTGCCAGGGTCAGGGCGGGTGTGGGGGGCAGGGTCAGGGCTGGTGTCGGGGGCAGGGCGGGTGTGGGGGGCCGTGTCGGGGGCCGCGTCGGGGCGCTTGCCGGGGTCGGGGTCGGGGTCGCCTGCGGCGGGCCTGGCCTCCGGGGTCGGTACGGGGGGTTCAGGGGTGTCGTCGTCGAAGGCCGGGCGGGCGTGGTGCCAGGGGGCGTCCGCGCTGCGCGTGCGCGGCGGCGACGCGGGGGCCGTCGGGGTCTCGCCGGACTGCTCCGCCTGCTGGCTCGCGGAGCCCTGCGACGCGCTGCGCGAGCGGCGGGGCGCGGCCGGGGGCGACTGGCTCGCGGAGCCCTCGGACGCCGAGCGGGCGCGGCGGGCCGGAGGGGCTCCGGTCTCCGGGGCCGCCGGAGCCGGGGGCGACTGGCTCGCGGAGCCTTCCGAGGTCGTGCGGGCGCGGCGGGGCGGGGCTTCCTGGGCGGCCGAGCCGTCCGCCGCCGTGCGGGTGCGGCGGGGCCGGTCGGCGGCGGCACCTCGGGCGGGGCGTTCGGGGGCCGGGGGGAGCTGGCCCTTGAGGGGGCCCCATTCGTTGGGGTCGGGGACGCCCGGCGGGAGCATCTGGCGGCGCTTGGGGCCGCCGTCGTGCGACTCGCCCGGCTCCTTCGCGCCCGGCCACGCCTTGGCGACGCGGGCGGCGAGGACGAAGTCCTTGCGGAGCGGGTGGCCCTCGAAGTTCTCGGGGAGGAGCAGCGGCGTGAGGTTCGGGTGGCCCTCGAAGACGACGCCGAACATCTCGTGGGTCTCGCGCTCGTGCCAGGCCGCGCCCGCGTACACGCCGATGGCGGTGGGGAGGGCGGGGGCCGCGTGGGGCACGGTGGTGCGGAGCAGGAGGCGGCGGGGGGCGCCGTCCCCGACGGCGACGACGTGCGCGCAGACGCGGAAGCCCGTGCCGGGCTCGTCCACCGCGCTCAGCCAGTCGAAGTAGGTGCAGCCCAGCTCGTCCCGGGCGGTCCGCAGCGCGTCGAGCCAGTCCGTGACGGGGACGTCGACGGTCAGCAGGTCGTACGCCCGCTCCGCCGCCGCCTCGTCGCCGAACAGGTCCGTCACGGCTTCGGGAAGGGAGTCGTAGCGGTTCATCGGTCGTCGCCTCCCGGCGGCGGGGTGACCAGCGGGCTGGTGAGCTGGGACACGGAGGCCGGGGCCGTGGTGCCGTACCGCTCGGCGAGGTTCTCCCGCGCGATCTTCTCCTGGAGCTTGAGGATGCCTTGGAGGAGCGCCTCGGGGCGGGGCGGGCAGCCGGGGACGTACACGTCGACGGGGATGATCTGGTCGACGCCCTTGGTGACCGAGTACGAGTCCCAGTAGGGGCCGCCGCAGTTCGAGCAGGCGCCGAAGGAGATGACGTACTTCGGCTCGGGCATCTGCTCGTAGAGCCGCTTCACGGCCGGCGCCATCTTGTCCGTGACCGTGCCGGAGACGATCATCAGGTCGGCCTGGCGGGGGCCCGGCGCGAAGGGGATCACGCCGAGGCGGATGAAGTCGTGGCGGGCCATGGACGCGGCGATGAACTCGATCGCGCAGCAGGCGAGGCCGAAGTTGAAGACCCAGAGGCTGTAGCGGCGGCCCCAGTTCAGGACGACCTTCATCGGCTCCGGGGCCAGCCGGGAGAGCGTGCCCAGCTTCGGGGCGGGCAGGGGGACGGCGCTCCCGGCGCCTCCGGAGGCGCCTCCGGAAGGAGTCGTCTCCGGTGTCGCGTCCGGTGTCACGTCCGGTGTTACGTCCATGTCAGGACGCCCTTCTTGTACGCGTAGAGCAGCCCGACGGCGAGGAAGCCGAGGAAGACGAACATCTCGACGAGGGTGGTGGCGCCGTAGCCGGGCGCGGCGAAGACCGTCGCCCACGGGAAGAGGAAGATCGAGTCGACGGCGAAGATCACGTAGAGGAAGGCGTAGACGTAGTAGCGGACCTGGGTGTGGGCCCAGCCCTCCCCCACGGGGTCGACGCCGCATTCGTACGTGAGCAGTTTCTCCGGGGTCGGCACGACGGGCCGGAGCAGCCGCCCGGCGCCGAAGGCGACCGCGACGAAGAGCACGCCGACGACGGCGAGCAGGCCGACGACGGAGTACGTATCGAAGTAGTCCGCCGCGAATACGGTCGGTTCCCGCACGTCCGCCGCCCCTCTAGTCCCTCGCCGCCGTTTTCACGGACGCGAGTCTAGGCCCTGCTAAAAGGAGCGTAAGCAGGTGCGGGTGGGGTTATCCCCCCGGGCCGACACCCACCTCCCCCATGGCCCGGAGGGGGCGGGGGACGGCAGGCTGGGGGCATGACCGCTGATCATCCGAGCACTCCCTCCCCCGCCGTCGCGGCCCGCAACCCGCCCGCGCGGCGACGGACCGCGTACGGGAAGGAGACCTGGAAGGAGATCTCCTTCCTCCTCCTGAACCTGCCCGCCTCGCTCGTGGGCTTCGTCTACGCCATCACCTCGGTGGTCGTCGGGGTCGCCCTGTCGGTGACCGTGATCGGCCTGCCGCTGCTGGCGGCGGGCCAGGCGGGCGCGCGCGGGATCGGCCGGTCCGAGCGGGCCCGGGCGCGGGCGATGCTGGACGTGGACGTGGCCGAGCCGTCGCGGCTGCCGCGCGTCGGGGGCACGCTGCCCTGGCTGTGGGCGCGGCTGGCGGACCCGGTGGCGTGGCGGACGCAGCTGTACGGGCTGATCAGGCTGCCGTGGGGCGTCTTCACCTTCTCCGTCACCTTGGTGGCGCTGGTGGCGCTGTGGCCGGTGCTGCCGTTCATCGCGCGGGGCCTGGCGGCGGCGGACCGGGGCATGGTCCGGGGGCTGCTCTCGCCCTCGGACGAGCTGGAGCGGCGGATCGCCGAGCTGGAGTCGGACCGGGGCGTGGTGGTGGACACGGCGGCGGCGGACCTGCGGCGGATCGAGCGGGACCTGCACGACGGGGCGCAGGCGCGGCTCGTGGCGCTGGCGATGGGGCTCGGCCTCGCGAAGGAGAAGCTGCACGAGGATCCGGACGCGGCGGCGGCGATGGTCGCGGAGGCGCACGGCGAGGTGAAGCTGGCGCTCCAGGAGCTGCGGGACCTCGCGCGCGGGATCCATCCGGCGGTCCTGACCGACCGGGGGCTCGGGGCGGCGCTGTCCTCGCTGGCGGGCCGGTGCACGGTGCCGGCGACGGTGCACGTGGATCTGGCGGAGCGGCCGGCCGAGGCGATCGAGGGGATCGCGTACTTCACCGTCTCGGAACTGCTCCAGAACGTCTCCAAGCACGCCCGCGCCCGCAAGGCCTCGGTGGAGGTGTGGCGCTCGAAGGACCGGCTGCTGCTCCAGGTCCGGGACGACGGCGTGGGCGGAGCCCGGCTCGACGGCCCCGGCACGGGCCTGGCCGGCCTGGCGGAGCGGCTGGGCGCGGTGGACGGGCTGCTGGTCGTGGACTCGCCGGAGGGCGGGCCGACGACGGTCACGGCGGAGCTGCCGTGGCGGGAGCGAAGGGGCTGAGCGGCGGGGCTGTGCGGCGGGGGCGACGCGGCACGGCTGGGCTGCGGGTGGCGGAACGGCCGGGCTGCGGGTGGCGGAACGGCTGAGCTGCGGGTGGCGGAACGGCCGGGCGATGAGGCGGGTCGGACGTCTCCTCGGGGGTGGGGTTATCCCCCCACGGGAGACGCCGACCCGCCTCATGGTGTGCGGGGGGTCCCGGACGGGAGCCTTGAGCTGTACCGAACGACGTACCGAACAACCTGCCGAACGACGTACAGACCAGACGTACCACCCGCCCCGATCCCCCTCCCTCCCAGTGAAGGACGTCCCCGATGGATTCGCCGCTCGTTCCCTCCGCCCTCCGGGCCCCGTTCCAGGGGCGGACCTGGCGGGCCTTCCTGTTCACGCTGGTGGGGCTGCCGCTGAGCGTGCTGGGGTTCTCGCTGGCCGTGGCGCTGACCTCGACCGGGCTCGGGCTGCTGATCACCTTCCTCGGGGTGCCGGTCCTCGCCGCGTCGCTGGCGGTGTGCCGGGGGCTCGGGGCGGTGGAGCGGGCGCGGGTCCGGGGGCTGCTCGGGACGGACGTGGCGGCGCCGGAGCCGGTGCGGGGGCGGACCGGCGGGGCGTTCTCGTGGATGGCGGCGATGCTGCGGAGCGGGGCCTCGTGGCGGCACCTGCTGTACGCGCTCGTGCACTTCCCGTGGGCGGTGTTCTCGTTCTGCGTGTCGCTGACCTTCTTCACGTGGGGCTGGGGCATGTTCACGTATCCGCTGTGGCGGTGGGTCTTCCCGGCGCACCTGGGCCAGGACGGGATCCAGCTGTACGGGGACGAGACCCACGCGATGTACCTCGACTCGCCCTTCGAGGTCGCCGTCACCTGCGGTCTCGGGCTGCTGGTCGTGCTGGCCTGGCCGCCGCTGGTGCGCGGGCTGACGGCGGTGGACCGGGTCCTGGTGGCGGGGCTGCTGGGGCCGGGCCGGCTGGCGGAGCGGGTGACGGAGCTGGAGTCGGACCGGGGTACGGCCGTGGACACGGCGGCGGCCGACCTGCGGCGGATCGAGCGGGAGCTGCACGACGGCCCGCAGGCGCGGCTCGCGTCGCTGGCGATGGATCTGGGCGTCGCGAAGGAGACGCTGGTCAGGGACCCGGAGGCGGCGGCGGTGCTGGTGGACGAGGCGCACGGCGAGGTGAAGCTGGCGCTGAAGGAGCTGCGGGACCTGGCGCGGGGCATCCACCCGGCGGTCCTGACCGACCGGGGGCTCGACGCGGCCCTGTCGTCGGTGGCGGCGCGCTGCTCGGTGCCGGTGTCGGTGACGGTGGAGCTGCCGGGCCGTCCGGTGGCGGCGATCGAGGGTCTGGCCTACTTCACGGTCGTGGAGCTGCTGCGGAACGTGACGCTGCACGCCCGGGCCCGGCGGGCGTCGGTGGACGTGTGGCGGTCGGAGGAGCGGCTGATGCTCCAGGTCCGGGACGACGGCGTCGGCGGCGCGGACCCGGCGCGCGGGCAGGGGCTCGCGGGGCTGGCGGAGCGGCTGCGGTCGGTGGACGGCGTGCTGGCGGTGGACTCTCCCGCGGGCGGCCCGACGACGGTGACGGCCGAGCTCCCCTGGCGCGCCTGACCTCACCGCCCCGACCACCCCGCCCGGGCGCGGGGGCGGCGAACCACCGCGCTTCCCGGGCGCGCCCGACCAGAACCCCCGCCCGCCCATCCCACCAGGCCCGTCCCCCCTCCCGGACCGCAAGGGCCTCCGGCGCACCCGCCCGCACAGCCCGCCCGCACAGCCGGCCCACCCGGCCCGCCACCCCGGCCCGCCCCCGCGGCCCCGGCCAGCCTCGGCCCGCCCACCCGGTCCGCCCCCCGGCGCCCCGGCAATGTCTCCGGCAATGTCGGGGCGGGGATCGCCCGTGCCGCCCGCCGGGCGGGCATTCCTGCGATGCTGATCACGCGGCGCCGACCGGGTCGCGTGGAGTCGAGCAGGGTTTCTGGGGGCAGCGGGCGTGGGTGCGGGTGAGGTGACCGGGCGGGTGCGTGTGGTGATCGCCGAGGACTCGGTGTTGTTGCGCGAGGGGCTGACCCGGCTGCTCACGGACCGGGGGCACGAGGTCGTCGCGGGGGTCGGGGACGGCGACGCGCTGGTCAAGACGGTGGCGGAGCTCGCGGACGCGGGCGCGCTGCCGGACGTGGTGGTGGCGGACGTACGGATGCCGCCGACCCACACGGACGAGGGCGTGCGGGCGGCGGTGCGGCTGCGCGCGGAGTATCCGGACCTCGGGGTGCTGGTGCTGTCGCAGTACGTGGAGGAGCAGTACGCCACCGAACTGCTGGCCGGTTCCACGCGGGGCGTGGGCTATCTACTGAAGGACCGTGTCGCCGAGGTGCGCGAGTTCACGGAGGCGGTGGTGCGGGTGGCCGGGGGCGGTACGGCCCTGGATCCGGAGGTGGTGCAGCAGTTGCTGGGCCGGAGCCGTCAGCAGGACGTGCTGGCGCACCTGACCCCGCGCGAGCGGGAGGTCCTCGGTCTGATGGCCGAGGGCCGGACGAACTCGGCGATCGCGAAGCAGCTCGTGGTGAGCGACGGCGCGGTGGAGAAGCACATCGGCAACATCTTCCTGAAGCTGGGCCTGTCGCCGAGCGAGGGCGATCACCGCAGGGTGCTGGCGGTGCTGACGTATCTCAGGTCGTGACCGGAGCACCCCCCGAAACCTTGATCTTCTGACACTCTGTCAGATAAGGCCGTTCGGGGCCCTCCGGGGCCTAGGACGGAAGAACGAGTCGGAATGCGGCGTTCCGGAACATTCCGGGTAGCCGCAGAACAGGACAATGTACGACACAAGGGCGTCTCAGACCGAGGCCCGAGATGTGAGAACTCCAGGGAAGGTCCACTTCGCAGTCGTAGGGTGGGCCCAGAGTCCCGCTTGCCGCTAGGGAGGTCCAGTTCAGTGACCAGCCAGGTCAGTAGCGAGGCCGGTGAAGCCCTGCTCGCGGAGCAGCGCAGCGCCCCGGCGGAGGCCCGCCAGGGTGCCGAGAAGGAGGTCCGCCGACTCGATCGGGTGATCATCCGGTTCGCGGGTGATTCCGGTGACGGTATGCAGCTCACGGGTGACCGTTTCACGTCGGAGACGGCGTCGTTCGGGAACGATCTGTCGACGCTGCCGAACTTTCCGGCGGAGATCCGGGCTCCGGCCGGGACGCTGCCGGGTGTGTCGTCGTTCCAGCTGCATTTCGCCGATCACGACATCCTGACGCCGGGTGACGCGCCGAACGTGCTGGTCGCGATGAATCCGGCGGCGTTGAAGGCGAACATCGCCGACGTGCCGCGTGGTGGCGAGATCATCGTGAACACCGACGAGTTCGCCAAGCGGGCGATGGCGAAGGTCGGCTATGCGCAGAGTCCGCTGGAGGACGGGTCGCTGGACGGCTACCGGGTGCATCCGGTGCCGCTGACGACCTTGACGATCGAGGCGCTGAAGGAGTTCGGGCTCTCCCGGAAGGAGGCCGAGCGGTCGAAGAACATGTTCGCGCTCGGGCTGCTGTCCTGGATGTATCACCGGCCGACCGAGGGCACCGAGGCGTTCCTTAGGTCGAAGTTCGCCAGGAAGCCGCAGATCGCCGAGGCGAACGTGGCCGCCTTCCGGGCCGGCTGGAACTTCGGCGAGACCACCGAGGACTTCGCCGTCTCCTACGAGGTGGCCCCCGCCACCCGTGCCTTCCCCACCGGCACGTACCGCAACATCTCCGGGAACCTGGCCCTGTCCTACGGGCTCATCGCCGCCGGCCGGCAGGCCGCACTGCCGCTCTACCTCGGCTCGTACCCGATCACCCCGGCCTCCGACATCCTGCACGAGCTGAGCCGGCACAAGAACTTCGGCGTGCGGACCTTCCAGGCCGAGGACGAGATCGCCGGCATCGGCGCCGCGCTCGGCGCCGCGTTCGGCGGCTCACTGGCCGTGACCACCACCTCAGGCCCCGGCGTCGCGCTGAAGTCCGAGACGATCGGACTCGCGGTCTCCCTGGAGCTGCCGCTGCTGATCGTCGACATCCAGCGCGGCGGCCCGTCCACCGGCCTGCCGACCAAGACCGAACAGGCCGACCTGCTCCAGGCGATGTACGGGCGCAACGGCGAGGCCCCCGTCCCCATCGTCGCGCCGAGGACGCCGGCCGACTGCTTCGACGCGGCACTGGAAGCGGCCCGGATCGCCCTCACCTACCGCACCCCCGTCTTCCTCCTCTCCGACGGCTACCTCGCCAACGGCTCCGAGCCCTGGCGGATCCCGGAGGTGGAGGCCCTGCCCGACCTGCGGACCGCGTTCGCGACCGGCCCGAACCACACCGAGGCCGACGGCACCGAGGTCTTCTGGCCCTACAAGCGCGACCCCGAGACCCTGGCCCGCCCCTGGGCCGTGCCCGGCACACCGGGTCTGGAGCACCGGATCGGCGGCATCGAGAAGCAGGACGGCACCGGCAACATCTCCTACGACCCCGCCAACCACGAGTTCATGGTCCGCACCCGGCAGGCCAAGATCGACGGCATCACCGTCCCCGACATCGAGGTCGACGACCCCGACAGTGCCCGGACCCTCGTCCTGGGCTGGGGCTCCACCTACGGCCCCATCACCGCCGCCGTCCGCCGCATCCGCCGCGAAGGCGGCCACATCGCCCAGGCCCACCTCCGCCACCTCAACCCCTTCCCCCACAACCTCGGCGACGTCCTCAAGCACTACGACAAGGTCGTCATCCCCGAGATGAACCTCGGCCAGCTCGCCACCCTCATCCGCGCCAAGTACCTCGTCGACGCCCGCAGCCACAACCAGGTCAACGGCATGCCGTTCAAGGCCGAGCAGCTCGCCGCCGTCCTCAAGGAGGCCATCGATGCCTGAGCCGCGCACCGACTCGCTCCTGCACCTGGTCCCCAAGGCCGAGGCGCGGCAGACCATGAAGGACTTCAAGTCCGACCAGGAGGTCCGCTGGTGCCCGGGCTGCGGCGACTACGCCGTCCTCGCCGCCGTCCAGGGCTTCATGCCCGAACTGGGCCTGGCGAAGGAGAACATCGTCTTCGTCTCCGGCATCGGCTGCTCCTCCCGCTTCCCGTACTACATGAACACCTACGGGATGCACTCCATCCACGGCCGCGCCCCCGCCATCGCCACCGGCCTCGCCACCTCCCGCCGCGACCTGTCCGTCTGGGTCGTCACCGGCGACGGCGACGCCCTGTCCATCGGCGGCAACCACCTCATCCACGCCCTGCGCCGCAACGTCAACCTCAAGATCCTGCTCTTCAACAACCGGATCTACGGCCTCACCAAGGGCCAGTACTCCCCCACCTCCGAAGTCGGCAAGATCACCAAGTCGACCCCCATGGGCTCCCTCGACGCCCCCTTCAACCCCGTCTCCCTCGCCATCGGCGCCGAGGCCACCTTCGTCGCCCGCACCGTCGACTCCGACCGCAAACACCTCACCGAGGTCCTGCGCCAGGCCGCCGACCACGACGGCACCGCCCTCGTCGAGATCTACCAGAACTGCAACATCTTCAACGACGGCGCCTTCGAAGTCCTGAAGGACAAGGACCAGGCCCAGGAAGCCGTCATCCGCCTCGAACACGGACAGCCCATCCGCTTCGGCACCGACCTCGCCAAGGGCGTCGTCCGCGACCCCGCCACCGGCGACCTGCACGTCGTCACCGTGACGCCGGACAACGAGTCCCGCATCCTCGTTCACGACGCCCACGCCGCCTCCCCGACGACCGCGTTCGCGCTCTCCCGGCTCGCCGACCCCGACACCCTCCACCAGACCCCCATCGGCGTCTTCCGCTCCGTCGAACGCCCCGTCTACGACACCCTCATGGCCGACCAGCTCGACCAGGCCACCGAACGACACGGCGAAGGCGACCTCGCCCGACTCCTCGCCGGCAACGACACCTGGACCGTCGTCGGCTGACGGTGGATCACCTTCCGGAGGCGTCCTGACCCGACCGGTCAGGGCGCCTTCGTCCGCTCGCGCTTCTTCCGCTCGGCGATCTCGTCGTCCGCGACCTTCTCGTAGTGACCGAGATAGCGGACCTTCCCGCCGGCCTCGACGCGGTGGATGTACACCTGGTGCAGGAAGCGGAAGCTGTTCGAGGTGTCGAAGCCGTACTTCTTCGTCACTCCCTCGTACGTGAGGTCCCGCAGCCGCCGGGTGAGCGCGCCCCGCTCCACGGCGAGCCCGTTCGCCGCCACGCCCCGCATGGTCTCGGCGAGGGCGAGGGTGACGTCGTACGCCTCGGCGGCGTACCGGTCGACGGGGGCGCCGGCGGCCAGGCCCCAGCGCTTCCGGTAGGCGTCGGTGAACTCCTTCGCCGCGGGGACGGCGGCCGGGTCGACGTACGAGGTCCCGATGTACCAGCCTTCGGCGGCGGGCCCCGCGCCGGTGAGGAACGCCGGGTCGAGGACGCTCTCGATGGCGCCGCGGAGGCCGGTGAAGCCCACCGCGGCGAGCGCGCGGGCGCAGCGGGCGGCCCGCTCCGGCGACAGGCCGGCGTAGAGGACGCCCTCGGCCCCCGACTCCTTGACGGCCCGCGCGACCGGGCCGAAGTCGTCGGTCTCCGCGTCGACCTGATGGCGGCTGACGGTGGCTCCCGCGGTGGCGAGGTTGCTCTCCAGGGAGGTGCCCATCGCCCAGGCGATCTGACCCGCGGCGGCGTCCTCGATCACGGCCACCCTGGCCAGCTTGCGCGCGATGGCGACGGTCGAGAAGCCGAGCTGGAGCAGTTCGATCTGGGTGCGCATCTCGAAGTAGGCGGGCTCGCCGATGAGGTCGGGCATCACGGTGTAGTCGACGCCGGTGGCGACGCTCGCGTACACCAGGGAGTTCGACTGGTACGTCTCGGCGGCGGCCTCGACGACCTGCGGCGAGGTCGGGCCGATGACGGCGAGGACGCCGCGGTCCTTGCCGACGGCGGTGGCGGTCCGGGCGGCGCGGGCGGGGTCGCCCGCGTCGTCGTGGACCTTCACGGCGAGGTGGAAGGGGCGGTCGGGGCGGGCGTTGTGGTGTTCGGCGGCGAGCCGGACCCCCCGTTCCTGGGCACGGCCGTCCGCCTCGCGGGGGCCGCTGAGGTCGGTCTGGACGCCGATCGTGTGCGTGGGGAGGTTGCCCGCGGTGGCGCCGGCCACGCCACCGTCCGTGCCGCCCGAGGACCCGCCCGTGGCGCCGCCGCCCCCTCCGATGAGGCCGCCGAACCGGGCGGCGAGGACGCTCGCGGAGACGACGAGGGCCGCCGTGCCGCCGACGACCAGGGCCCGTCGGGACGGGCCGCGGGCGGGTTCCGCGGGCACCAGGGCGGTGGGCTCGGGGACGGGCAGGTCGAGGACGCGGGCGGAGCGTTCGGCGATGAGGGCGGGCAGGCCGGGCGGCAGCAGCCCTCCGACCGGCCCGCCGGTGCCCCCGAGCGCGTCCCGTACGGCCTCGGCGGTGGGCCGGGCGGCCGGGTCCTTGGCGAGGCAGGCTGCCACCAGGGGCTTCAAGAAGGGTGGTACGGAGCCGAGTTCGGGCTCCTCGTGGACGGTGCGGTAGACGACGGCGGCCACCGTCCCCGTACCGAAGGGGCGTTCGCCGGTGAGCGCGTGGGCGAGGACGCATCCGAGCGCGAACACGTCCGCCGGGGGCCCGACTTCGCCCGCCCCGGCCGCCCTGGCCTGTTCGGGGGCGAGGTAGCCGGGGGTGCCGATCATGGCGTCGGTGGCCGTGAGCGCGGTCGCCCCGGCGGTGCGGGCGATGCCGAAGTCGATGAGCCGGGGGCCGTCGAGGGCGAGGAGGACGTTGGCGGGCTTGACGTCCCGGTGGACGAGCCCGGCCGTGTGGAGGTCGGCGAGGGCGTCGGCGAGCCGGGCGCCGAAGGCGCGGACGGCCGCCTCGGGGAGGGGGCCGTGGAGGGCGACGGCCTCGGCGAGCGAGGGGCCGGGGACGTACTCGGTGGCGAGCCAGGGTTCGCGGGCCTCCGGGTCGGAGCCGAGGACCCGGACGACCCAGCGGCCGGTGATCCGCTCGGCGGTGCGGGCCTCGCGGCGGAAGCGCTCCCGGAAGGCGGGGTCGGCGGCGTGCTCGGCGCGGATCACCTTGACGGCGGCGAGCGCCCCGCCGGGGCCGCGGCCGAGGTAGACGACGCCCATGCCGCCGGAGCCGAGCCGTCCGAGGAGGCGGTGGCCGGCGACGGCGGACGGGTCGGACCGGTGGAGCGGGCGCAAGGGTCAGGCCCCCTGGGGCGAGGACGAGGGATCGGGTGCGCCCTCGGGCTTGGGCGGCGTCGAGGGGGCCCAGTCCAGGGGCTCGTAGCGACCGTCCCGGACGGTGTGGAGGTAGGTGCCGACGCCGGTCAGGTTGCCGTCCTCCTTGAAGCCGTATTCGCCCATGATGCCCTCGTAGACCGCCTTCTTCAGAAGCCCGGGCAGGGTGGTGCGGTCGGGGCGCCGGCCGCTCTTGAACGCCTTCTCGACCTGGCCGGCGAGCATCATGACGGCGTCGTACGCCTCTCCCGTGTAGGGGGCCGGGTCGGTGCCGTACCGGGCCCGGTGGGCGGCGGTGAAGGGGGCGGCCTGCTTCCGGATCCCGGGCGGGACGACGGGCGCGCCGACGACCCAGCCGTCGGCGGCGGCGCCCGCGCCCTGGAGGAACTCGTCGCCGTAGACGTGCTGACCGGCGATCCGCATGCCGGTGAACCCGAGCTTGTCGAGGGTCCTGGCGGCGCGGACGGCGCTGGGGGCGAGGCCGGCGTGGACGTACGCGTCGATGCCCGCGTCCACCATCTCGCCGAGGACCCGTTCCAGGCGCTTGGCACCGGCGGGGACGACCCGGGGGTGCGGGAGGACACCGCTCCCCTTGAAGCCGATGGTGGCCCCGACGACGTACTGCCAGGAGTAGTTGTCGTCGGTGCGGTCCTGGAGGAGTCCGGGCCGGGTCAGCGGCCGGGGGCTCTTCGCCAGGGCGTAGTAGGAGAGGTAGAGCGCCGCGTAGTTGTGCGGGGTGCAGAGCCGCACGACGCTCATGCCCTGGCCGAGGGCGGGGTTGGTGAGGAGGTTGTAGCCGGCGGAGACCGTGAGGACGGGGAGGCGGGCCTCGTCGTAGGCGGGGAGGGCGGCGTAGCCGGTGTAGTCGTGGCTGGGGCCGATGATGCCGAGGACGTCGGGGTCGGAGGTGAGGGCACGGGCGGCGGCGGCTCCGCGCGACTGGTCCCCCCGGTCGTCGGAGGTCTTCACGTCGAGCGTGAAGGGCTTGTCCTTGCGGGAGTTGAAGGCTTCGACGGCGAGCCGGACGCCCCGCTCCTGGGCCTGGCCGATGTGCTTGCCGGGGCCGCTGAGGTCGGCCTGGACGCCGATGGTCCACTTGCGGGTCCTCGGCGGCGCGGGCTGCTTGCCGTCGGTCGTCCCGCCGTTCCCGTCGCGGAGGGCGAGCCAGGTGCCGCCCCCGCCTGCGGCGAGCACGCCCGCGCCGCCCGCGAGCAGGAGGAAGCGGCGGCGGCCGGGGCCGGTGGGCGGGGTGGGTGCGGGGGTGCTCGTCGGGTCGATGTCGGGGAGCGCGAGCATCCGGGCGGAGCGCTCGGCGATGGTGTGGACGACGGGGGCGGGGAGCCAGTCGGCGGCCGTGCCGGGGGTGTCCACGACGAGCCGTGCGGCGAGGGCCTCGGCGGTGGGGCGGGCGGCCGGGTTCTTGGCGAGGCACTCCCGCAGCAGGGGCAGCAGCCCGGCCGGTACGCCGTCGAGGTCGGGCTCGTCGTGCACGGTCCGGTACATGAGGGCGTCGACGGCGCCGGTGCCGAAGGGCGGGCGGCCGGTGGCCGCGTAGGCGAGGAGGCAGCCGAGGGCGAAGACGTCGGAGGCCGGGCCGATGTCCCCGGTGCGCGCCTCCGCCTGCTCGGGTGCGAGGAAGCCGGGGGTGCCGACGACCATGTCGGTGCCGGTCAGCGCGGTCTCGCCGTCGGGGTCGGCGGCGCGGGCGATGCCGAAGTCGATGAGCCGGGGGCCGTCGACGGCGAGGAGGACGTTGCCGGGCTTCACGTCGCGGTGGACGAGCCCGGCGGCGTGCACCGCGGCGAGCGCGCGGGCCACGGCGCCGCCGAGGACGCGCAGGCTGTGGCCGGGCAGCGGGCCGTGCGCGGTGATCGCCTCGCCGAGGGACGGGCCGGGCACGAAGGCGGTGGCGAGCCAGGGCTCGGGGGCGTCGGGGTCGGCGCCGAGGACCGGGACGGCGAACGGGGAGACGACCCGCCGGGCCGCCTCGACCTCGCGCCGGAAGCGGCTCCGGAAGTCCGGCCGCTCGGCCCGGTCCGCGAGCGTCACCTTCACGGCGGCCAGCTCGCCCGCGTCCGTACGCCCCAGGTACACGACGCCCATGCCACCCGCGCCGAGCCGCCCGAGGAGGCGGTACCCGGCGAGGGTGGAGGGGTCGGCGGGCAGCAACGGCGCGAGGTCGCCCGCGGCGCGCGCGGGGCGTGAGGGGACGGGGTCGGGGTCGGGGGTGGAGGTGGGGGTGGGGGCGGCGGCGGAGGTGGGAGCGGGCGTGGAGGCCGGCTCGGGGGCCCCGGGGGCGGTCCCGGGCGGGGCGGAGGGTGGCTCGGGGGCCGGGCCGGGGGTGGGGGCGGCGTCGGAGGGTGGCTCGGGGGCCCCGGGCGGGGCGGAGGGCCACGAGGGCACGCGGGGGTCGGGGATCGCCCGCCCGCCGACGGGAGGCCCGACGCGGCGATCCCCGGCGGGAGGTCCGGCCTGGGAGCCCCCGGCGGGAGGTCCGGCCTGGGAGCCCCCTGCGGGCTCCCCGTCACCGGGGGTGGGCCGGGGGACGTCCTCGGGGGACGGGGGGCGGGCGTCCGGGCTCACTGCTTGACCTCCAGCTCGGCCTGGGTGCGGTTGAGCATGGTGACGAGGGCCCGGATCATCGCCGTACTGACCTCGTCCTCGGTGTGGCCGGCCGAACCCTTGGCGGAGACGGCGAGCGTCACCGTCCCCACCCGCGACTGGGACCAGCCGTAGAAGTGCTCGCCCGCGACCCCCGCCTTCACGTACTTCCCGCGCTCGCTCAGCGAGTCGGCGGCGGTGAAGTTGCCGTTGACGCCGAAGGGGTTGCCGATGGAGAAGAGGCCGGTGACCTTCTCCCCGTCCCGCAGCACCTGGTCGGGGCAGCGCAGCGCCTCCTCCAGGGTCTGCGCCATCTCCCACTCCGCCTCGTCGACGGAGGTGTGGACGGTGACCGTGGCGGCCACCTGGAGCAGGCCCTTGGCGCCCTTGGCGGGCAGCCGGCTGTAGCCGGTGACGCTGTGCAGGACGGTGGGCGGCACCGTCCCGGTCTCCCAGCGGCAGGTGGCGGGCAGCACGGGCCAGTAGCTCTCGGAGCTCAGGTACGGGCTCCGCTCGGTGTAGCCCGGGCCCCAGGAGTCCGGCTCGGCGAGGACGTCCAGGGCGAGCCGCTTCGCGTCGGCCCTGTTCCTCGGGGCGCGGTCGGGGTCGAAGGTGAAGCTGAGGGCCGTGGGCGTGGCCAGGGGGTCGGGGGTGCCCGACGCGGCGGAGGAGGGGGAGCCGCTCGCGGCCGGGGGCGACGTGGCGGTGGGCGCCGAGGAGGAGGCCGAGGGTTTCGGGTCGCCGCTCCCTCCCCCGTCGTCCGAGCAGCCCGCCAGCAGGATCCCGCCCACCAGGACGGCACAGCAGGAACGCGTCAGTCGTGCGTACGACACTCTTCCCCCACCCCCCGCTCACACGATTCCCCCAGGGGCCACGATCGTATGCGCGGAAGGACCGACTCCGGTGCGCTACCGATTCATTGATCACGTGCCTCGTCGTAGCGGGTGCGGGCGGCCTCGACGGCGGGGACGCGGGACTCGGTCCAGAGGGCCAGGTCCCTGACGCGGTGGGCCGCCTCCTCGCCGAGCGGGGTGAGGGTGTAGTCGACGCGGGGCGGGATGACGGGCTTGGCGTCGCGGTGGACGAAGCCGTCGCGCTCCAGGGTCTGGAGGGTCTGGGTGAGCATCTTCTCGCTGACGCCGCCGATCCTGCGGCGCAGTTCGCTGAAGCGGTACGAGCGCTCCAGGAGGGCGATCAGGACGAGGACGCCCCAGCGGCTGGTGACGTGCTCCAGGACGAGGCGGGACGGGCACATGGCGCCGTCGACGTCGGCCAGCAGGGGACCTTCGAACGGCTTCACACTTACCTCCATGACAGTACCTTACTTCAAAGTGGGTACTTTCGATTGGTTAGTGCCCGCCGTACGGTGAGTGTGTCGCCCCCGCCGGAACCGCGGGACCCGCGCACTCCCGCGCTCCCGCGCTCCCGCCCCCACACATCCATCGCACTCACCCCCGAAGGAAGCCCTCATGAGCATCGTCGTCACCGGAGCCACCGGACAGCTCGGCCGTCTCGTCGTCGACGCCCTCCTCGCCGACCCGGCCGTGCCCGCCGGGTCCGTCGCCGCCGTCGTCCGCGACAAGGAGAAGGCCGCCGGCCTCGCGGACCGCGGTGTCGAGCTGCGGATCGCCGACTACAGCCGGCCCGAGACGCTCGCCGGTGCCTTCGAGGCGGGCGACCGGGTGCTGCTGATCTCCGGCAGCGAGGTCGGACGGCGGGTGCCGCAGCACGCCGCCGTGATCGACGCGGCCGGGGCGGCGGGCGTGGCCCAGCTCGCGTACACCGGCGTCCTGGGCGGTCCGGACGCCGACTTCGACCTGGCGGCGGAGCACAAGGAGACCGAGGCGCTGATCCTCGCCTCGGGCCTGCCGTACACCTTCCTCCGCAACGGCTGGTACAGCGAGAACTACACCGCGAACCTCGGCCCCGTCCTCGCCCACGGCGCCGTCGTCGCCAACGCGGGCGAGGGCCGCGTCGCCTCCGCCTCGCGCGCCGACTACGCCGCCGCCGCGGCCGCGGTGCTGACCGGTCCGGCCTCGGAGCACCTGGGCAGGGCGTACGAGCTGAGCGGTGACGAGGCGTGGTCGCTCGCCGAGTACGCGGCGGAGGTCGCGGCCCGCAGCGGCCGGGAGATCGCGTACACGAACGTGCCGGCGGCGGCGCACCTGGAGATCCTGACGGGTGCCGGCGTGCCGGAGCCCTTCGCGGCGATCCTCGTCGACGTGGACGAGGCGATCGCGCGGGGCGCGCTGGCGATCAGGACCGGCGACCTGGCGCGGCTGATCGGCCGCCCGACCACCCCGATCGGGACGACGGTCGGGGAGGCGCTGGCCGCCGCGGAGTGACCACGACCCCGCTCGCCCCACCACCCCCACCGCCCGCACCACCCCCACCACCCTCAAGGTCATGACCGTGCAGCAAGTACGCACATGACAGCCTGCCCTGTGCGGCGCTACCTTCATCGGAACAGCGCGGCGCAGGGCGGGAGGCTTTTGATGGGCGGAAGAGGCATGGCCGGGACCGGCACGCCGGGCACGGGGGCGGGTACGGGGTCCCCGGGCGCGGCCGGCGGCTCCGGCGCGGGCACCGACGCCGAGAACCGCGCCGGCCTGCTCTACGGCATCGCCGCCTACGCGGTCTGGGGCCTGGTCCCGCTCTACTGGCCGCTCCTGAAGCCCGCGAGCGCGGGCGAGATCCTGGCCCACCGGATGGTGTGGTCGTTCGCCTTCGTCGGCCTCGCCCTGCTGGTGCTGCGCCGCTGGGGCTGGGTGAAGGAGCTGGCGGCCGACCCGCGCAAGCTGGGCCTGCTGACCATCGCCGCGACCGTCATCACCGTGAACTGGGGCCTGTACATCTGGTCGGTCAACAACGGCCACGTCGTCGAGGCGTCCCTCGGCTACTTCATCAACCCCCTGGTGACCATCGCGCTCGGCGTCCTCGTCCTGAAGGAGCGCCTGCGCCCGGCCCAGTGGGCGGCGGTCGGCATCGGCTTCGCCGCCGTGCTGGTCCTGGCGATCGGCTACGGCCGCCCGCCGTGGGTCTCGCTCACGCTGGCCTTCTCGTTCGCGGTCTACGGCCTGGTGAAGAAGAAGGTCAACCTCGGCGGCCTGGAGTCGCTGGCCGCCGAGACGGCCGTCCAGTTCCTGCCGGCCCTCGGCTACCTGCTCCTCCTCGGCTCGCAGTCCACGCTCGCCTTCGGCTCCGAGGGCGCCGGCCACATGGCCCTCCTGGCCTCGACCGGCCTCGTCACGGCCATCCCGCTGGTCTGCTTCGGCGCCGCGGCGATCCGGGTGCCGCTCTCCACCCTGGGCCTGCTCCAGTACCTGGCACCGATCTTCCAGTTCCTCCTCGGCGTCGTGTACTTCCACGAGGCGATGCCCCCCGAGCGCTGGGCCGGCTTCTCCCTGGTCTGGCTCGCCCTCACGCTCCTCACCTGGGACGCCCTGCGCACGGCCCGCCGCAGCCGCGCCGCGATGGCCCGCGCGACCCGGGAGGCGGCGCACCACCTCCCGGCCCCGGCCGACACCCCCCGCCCGACGAGGAACGACGTCCGCGCCTGACCCCCGCCCGGCAGGAACCGACACCCCCCGCCCGGCGGGAACCGACACCCCCACCGACCCCGATCGCCGGCACCGGCCGCCACCGCGGGGCCAGGGCCGTCACGCCGCGGCGCGGAGGCCGGACAGGAGGCGGTCGAGGGAGGCGGCGGTGGCCCGGGGGTCGCCGCCCCGGGCGATCCAGAGGGCGGCCTCGTTCATGGCGCCCGAGAGGAGCCGGGCCAGGGGTTCCACGGGCTGGTCCGCGATGACGCCCGCCTCGGCGAGTGTCGTCAGCGCCTCCGTCAGGTGCCGGGCGGAGGACTCCTCGTCCAGGGCCCGCCACTCGTCCCAGCCGAGCACGGTCGGCGCGTCGACGAGGAGGATCCGCCGCACCGCCGGGTCGGACCCGGCGTCGAGGAAGGCCCGGCAGCCGGCCCGCAGCTGCTCCCAGGGGTCGTCGTGGCGATCGGCGGCCGTGGCGACCCGCTCGCCCAGTTCGCGCTGGACCTCGGCGACGACGGCCCGGAAGAGGCCCGCCTTGCTGTCGAAGTGGTGGTAGGCGGCGCCCTTGGTGACGCCCGCGGCCCGTGCCACCTCGGCGAGCACCACGTGGTGGTAGCCGTCGGCGGCGAACCCGCGCCGCCCCTCGTCCAGCAGGGCCCGCCGCGTGGCCGCCCGTTGTTCCGCCCGGTTGACCGCCATCCCGCGCACCGCCCTCTCTCCCGCTCCGCCTCTCCGTTCCCCATTTTCCCATACCCGGGGTATGCTCACAGCATGATTCGCATACCTTGGGTATGTGAAAGTGAGCGTCACGAGGGACACGGAGATCTCGCCATGACACACCCCACCGCCACCGCACTCCGCGGCTTCTACCCGGTGCTCGCCACCCGCGACGTGGCCGCCGCCCGCGACTTCTACACCCGCCACCTCGGCTTCGAGGCGACCTTCGAGGCGGACTGGTACGTGAGCCTGCGCCGCCCGGACGCCCCCCAGTACGAGCTGGCGCTGCTCGACCCCACCCACCCGAGCGTCCCCGAGGGCCACCGGGCCGCCCTGTGGGGCGGGCTGCTGCTGAACTTCGAGGTGGACGACGTGGACGCCGAGCACCGGCGGCTCGTCACCGAGGCCGGTCTCACCGAGGTGACGCCGCTGCGCACCGAGGACTTCGGCCAGCGTCACTTCATCGTGGCGGGCCCGGACGGCGTGCTGATCGACGTCATCACGGTCGTGCCGCCGACCGAGGAGTTCGCCGCCCAGTACACCGACGGCGTCTGATCACCCGTTCCGGTGGCGGGGCCCGCCCGCGTGCACAAGGCTCTGAAGGATGGAGAAGGAGCCCATGTCACAGCAGGGGCCGCGGCCGCTGCACTGGAAACTCGTCGTCGACTGCGCCGACCCGCACGCCCAGGCCGCCTTCTGGGCCGCCGCCCTCCGGTACGAGGAGGAGGACCACAGCGGCCTCGTGGGGAAGCTGCTCGCCGCCGGGGCCGTACCGGACGGGGTGACCGCCACCGTCCACGCCGGCGAGGCGGGGGAAAGGCTCGGGTGGCACGATCTCGCCGCCGTCCGGCACCCGGAGGACCCCGTGTCGGAGGAGAACGGTGCCGGTCTCGGCCGGCGGATCCTCTTCCAGCGGGTGCCCGAGCCGAAGACCGTGAAGAACCGCGTGCACCTCGACGTGCACGCCCCGCCCGGCACCCGGGACGCCGAGGTGGAGCGCCTGGAGAAGCTGGGCGCGTCCGTGCGGCGGCGGGTGGCCGAGCAGGGCGGCTCGTGGGTGGTGATGACCGACCCCGAGGGGAACGAGTTCTGCGTGCAGTGAGCACGCGGCGGAGCCCGTACGCCCCCGGGGCCGGCGCCGGCTCACAGGGCGAGCAGCGCCCCGTGGGCCACGCCCGGCACGCCCGGGTCCCGGAGCGGCCGCAGGGCGAGCCGCATCAGGGCGAGGGCGTTGTCGTCGCCGGCGATCCGGTTGGCGCTGAGCTCGCCGCAGGACCGGCACTCGTGGACGAGCAGCCATTCGCCGTCGGGCCGGACGGAGACGCTGAGCGGCACCATCCGGCCCTGGCAGGCGGCGGCCCGGTCGCCGGGGACCCGGCCGTCCACGTGCAGGCTGGCCAGGCAGTTCGGGCAGTGGTTGCGGTGCGCCGTGCCCGGTGCGGTCAGCGGGACGACGAGCCGGCAGCCGACGCACCGGAAGTCCTGCTCCCGGTGGCCGCTCCGCTGCTCGTGCAGCACGTCCTTGCGCCGCTGGGTGCGGCGGCGGGTGTCGGTGCGCGTACGGCGGGCCATGTCACAGGTCCCCGAACGCTTCGAGCGGGAACGGCGGCTGGGCCAGCGGCCGAACCGCCATCCGCATCAGGATGAGCCGGTTGTCGTCCTCGGCGACGGGGCTGGAGGTCAGCTCGTCGCAGCGCACGCAGCGGTGGACGATCATCCAGTCCCCGGTCCGCAGCACGGCGATGGAGATCGGTGTCATCCGCGCCTTGCAGTCGCTCGCCCCGCCCTCGACGTGGTCGTGGACGTGCCGGGAGTGCAGGCAGGACGGGCAGTGGTTGCGCCGCTGCCCGCCGGCGGCGTGGGCGTGGACGGTGAGTCCGCACCACACGCAGGTGAAGGTGTCGATGGTGATGGTCACCCGGAGGCTCCTTGCTGAGGAATCGTCACTGGCAGCAGGAGTCGGCCGAGCGGGCCTCGCGGGGTCGGCGCCTAGGCGGCGGCGACGGTGGGGCTGGGGCGATGCGCGCTCGGCGCGGGCCGGGTCATAGACACACCCTCTCGGTGGGCCCGGTGGGGCCGGGTCGTACGGCGGACGGTTCGGGCCCGACAGTAGGCAGCCCGCCCCGCCCGCCGCCACCGCTTTTCCGCGGGCGGGTGCGCTACGGGCGCCGGACCTCGAAGAGGAAGCAGCCGTACTCGACGGCCCTGACGTGCACGAGCGCGGTCTCCCGGTCGGCGAAGGCCTCCTCGAACGCCGCTTCCAGGCCGGGGAGTTCGACGAGCCGGCCGCCGAGGATGCGCCCGTCGGAGCCGTACCGGCGGACGGTCCGCCGGGCTCCCGCGTGCTCGAAGGGGTGTCCCGGCCGCCCGTCCTCGGGACCCTCGCACTCCTCGGCGTGCACGAAGACGGGGCCGACCTCGTCGTACGCCCCCGGCTCGGCCCCCGCGCCCGCCGCCCACCGCCGCAGCGGGGCGTACGAGACGAGCGCGATCCGCTCCCCGGCGCGGGCCCGGCGCAGACAGCAGCGCAGCGGCTCGCCGCCTTCGGGGGCGGTGAACGGGCGGGGCGGGCGCCCGGCGTCGTCGGCGGTCCGGAGCGCGGCGAGTACGGCGGGCTCGACGGCCCGGGGCGTGAAGAGGCTCATGGGTCCAGCGTCCGCCGGAACCTCCGGGGCCGCTGGCGGGATTCGGACCGCGCGTTGCGTCCGGGGCGCGCGGGCCCCGGCGTACCCGACGCCCCCGGACGCCCGACCCCCCGGCGTACCCGACACCCCCGGCCCCCGGGACGCGCGGGCCCCCGGCCCCCGGTGTCCGGAGTCCGGGGCCCGCGCGTCCCGGGCGCGGCGGGGTCAGCGCAGGGCGAGCGCGACGATCTGGGTGACCGCCTCCGCGTCGAAGTTGTCGTCGCTGACGAGGACCAGCGACCGCTCGCCGGACGGCAGGACGGGGCCCCAGGTCATGCCCTCGGTGTTGTCGACGGTGGAGAGGCCGAGGGTGTGGAAGTCCGCGACGAGCGTCTTCCGCATGGGCACGACGGGCTGTCCGGCCAGGGAGTCCACGTCCCGCACGTCGGTGGCGCCGCGCGTGGTGGCGTCGTACAGCCGGATCTTGTACCCGGAGCCGGCGACCCAGGTGCGTTCGAGCACGAGGTAGCGGTTCGGGTCGTCCGGGAAGGCGAGGAGGGACGGGACGCCGGTGTCGGGGCCCCACGGGCTGGTCGGGTCGGACTCGGCGAAGATCTTCTCGATCGGGTACGCGAACTGGCCGAGGACCCGGCCGGCGCGGGTCTGCCGGGTGACCCGGACGAGCGCGCCGTGCGTCGTGTCCGGCACCGGCCCGTCCTGGACGAGCGGGCCCTCGATCGCGCTGGTCACCACGGAGCCGCGGGCGCCGAAGGTGAGGGCTTCGACGGCCTGGTTCCGGCGCGGCCCCCGGTCGGGCGTGATCGTGTAGTTCTCCGGCAGGCGCAGCGAGCCGCGGTGGCCGCCGTCGGGCGCGGAGATCTCGATGGACGGCTGGATGACCGGCGGGCCCGCGACGGCGGGCCGGTCGCCCTCCTGGCCCCACCAGTAGCGGCAGGTGCGCGGGTCGACGCGGATCTCCTCCGGGTCGATCGCCCTGCCGTCGTTAAGGGCGGGCGACGGGTAGACCGTCCCGTCCGGCTGGAGGAGGGGACGGGTGCCGGTGAGGTCCACGGAGTGCACGCCGGCGGCGTCGACGTCGATCTCGGCGGTGTAGAAGCGCGCGGGCTGGAGGAAGGAGCGGTCGTCGCTGATGAGGACGTAGGCGCCGGTGCAGCGGTCGCGGTCGATGCCGGAGAGGCCGCCGACGGTGGTGCCCCGGAAGTCGAGCTTGTGGGGGACGATCTTCTCGCCGAGGAGGCGGGCCTGCACCGCGCGCTTCGCCTCCGCGGCGGGGGCGCCGGGTGCGGGCGCGGCGGCCACCGCGGGGGCGAGAGCGGACGTGAGGAGCAGGGCCGCGACGCAGGCGCGGCCGATCAGGGAGGAGCTCATGCGGATGATCATGTCCCGGGCCGTGGTGGCCCCGCAGTCACCCAGCCGAGTGTTCTCCGGCCCGTCCGGGACGACCGTCGGACGAACGGATGATCAGCGCGGCGCCGGGCTCCCGGCGTCGGTCCCGGCGTCGCCGACCGGTTCGAGGCGGCGGCGGAGCAGGCAGAACTCGTTGCCCTCCGGGTCGGCGAGGACGTGCCAGCCCTCGTCCCCCTTCTGCCCGACGTCCGCGCGCACGGCACCGAGCGCGAGCAGCCGCTCCAGTTCGGCGTCCTGGTCGCGGTCGGTCGCGCTGACGTCGATGTGCAGCGGGAGCTTGCCGGCCCTGGGGTCGGCGCTGGGGCTGAGGACGAGGGTGGGCTGCGGGCCGCCGAAACCGGCGCCGGCCGGCCCGATCTCGATACTCCCGTCCTCCTCCCGGTCCAGTACGACGTAGTCCAGGACCTCGCTCCAGAAGGCGGCGAGGCGCTCGGGGTCGGTGCAGTCGAGGACCAGTTCACTGATGCGGCATGCCATGCGGGACAGGGTAGTGACCCTGCCCTACAGGCGGCGGACCACCGCCGCCTCGGCGCGCTCCACCGAGGCGCGGCCGTGGACGTGGACCAGGGCGAGGTGGAAGAGGGCGGGGGCGAGCGGCGCCCAGCGGTGGCGGCGCTCCGGCGACAGGAGGTGGCGGGCCACGTCGGCCGTGCGGAAGGGGACGTACTCCATGGCCGAGTGCTCCCAGCGGTCGGCGACGCCCCGGCTCGTGCGGGCCCGCAACTGCTCGCCGGTCATGTCGGTGAGCCGGGCGTAGAAGTGGGCGCTCCACATCCGGTGCTCGACGTCGAGGACGAAAGCGAGGAGTTCGAGCCGGTACTCGTGGGGCTCCAGGGAGAGTTCCTCGCGCATGCCGCGCCGGGCGAGCGCATGGAGGTCGGGGGCGTGGCGGCGGCCGGAGGCATCGAGGTTCCGGGCCAGGCCCTCGTTCACGGAGGAGTTCCAGAGGCCGGGCGCCATCCGGACGCGGTCGCCGCGCCGGCTGATCACCAGCAGGTCGTCGGCGGTGACGACGGCGACGTTGGCGGCGAAGCTGCACTGGAGGAAGGCGGGAGCGGTGAGCGGGGCGTCGGGGTCGAGCCAGCGGCGGCGCGGGGTCGAGCCGTCGGGAAGCCGGCGGTCGAGCTGCTGGGCGGCGAGGAAGGTGTAGTAGTCGGTGGGCCGCAGCCGCAGGTGCACCTCGGGGGCCTCGTCGAGGGGGGTACGGGTCACGTCGACGGACTCGACCGCGTACCGCTCCCCGTTCCACACCGGCCGGCGCTCGCCGGCCGCTTCGGCCCTCGCCTCCTCGGCCTCTATCTCGGCGCGCCAGGCCGCGAGTTCGGCGGGCAGTTCGACCTCCCCGTCGAGGACCTGGACGTGGACGGAGTCGGGGGCGATCGGCCGGTCCCCGTCGCCCTCCACGATCAGCGCGGGGGTGTGCAGCGGCCCGAGCGAGAAGGTCCCCCAGCCCCCGCCGTCCCCCGGGCGGTACGTGAGGCTGCGCACCCTCCCGGCCGCGCGCCGCCGCACCTTGAACCACAGGTCCTGGGTCCACTGCTGGAAGAGCGTCGCGAACACGACGCCGAGAATGGCGCCGAGGATTCCGTTGCCGATGTCTATGTCCACGCGCAGCAGCCTAAGTTGTGGATCAGCCGCGCCCGTCCGTGGCGATCTCGCCTGCCCGTGACCGGACTTGGCGCGCCGGACCTCGCGCGCTCAGGCGTCCAGGGTGAGCGCGTTCTTGGCGCGTTCGACGGACTCCTCGGAGGCCGGGCCGCCGGGGTTCTCGGTGGCCAGGGCCTGGTTGAGGTCGACGAAGGGGCGCATGCGCCGCTCGTAGCGGGCGTAGGCGGCGGGGTGGTCGCCGTCGTGCCGGGCGAGGGAGTCCGCGAGGACGTACGCGCCGACCAGGGCGAGGCTGGTGCCCTGCCCGGAGAGCGGGGAGGGGCAGTAGCCGGCGTCGCCGAGCAGGGTGACCCGCCCGCGCGACCACCCGTCCATGCGGATCTGCGCCATGGCGTCGCAGTAGAAGTCGGGGGCCTTCCGGGCGGCTTCGGCGAGCCGGGCGCCCTCCCAGGCCAGCGCTCCGAGCTTCGCGACGACCGCGCGCCGCAGGGCTTCGCCGGTGCGCAGTTCGGGGGCGAGGGGGGCGGACTCGAAGCCGAAGGCGATCCTCAGCTCGGTGTTGTCGCGGACGGGCATGATGCCGAAGCCGACGCCCTCGTCCCGCAGCCACACCTGCCAGTCCTCCAGGGCGAGGAAGTTCTCCGTGCCGAAGACCGAGAGGTAGCTCCCCAGGTGGTGGGTGTAGCGCTCCTCCGGGCCGAAGGCGAGGCGGCGCACGGTGGAGTGGAGGCCGTCGGCGCCGACCACGAGGTCGAAGCGGCGGGTCGGGCCGTGCGCGAAGTCGGCGCGTACGCCGGTCTCGTCCTCCTCCAGGGCGGTGAGGCCGTCGCCGAAGACGTACTCGACGTCGGCGCGGGTGTGGTCGTACGCCATGCGCACCAGATCCTCGCGCAGGATCTCGATGTCCTCGCTGTCGAGCCGGCCGCTGCTGTAGGTCGCGTCCGTGGAGCGGTGGACCTCGTTCCCGTGCGGGTCGAGGACCGACATGCCGCGCATCCGGGTGCGTACGCCTCGCGCCCGGTCGAGCAGTCCCGTCCGCTCCATGACGTCGAGCGCGACGCCCCGGACGTCGACGGCCTGGCCGCCGCCGCGCGGGGCGGGGGCGCGCTCCACGACGGTGGGCTCGAAGCCCCGGCGGCGCAGCCAGTGGGCGAGGACGGGGCCGGCGATGCCGCCGCCGGAGATGAGCACGGTCTTCATGGGAAGCTCCTTCCGTGGTTCGTACGGTGTACGCGTCTGAACGTACGACGTACGCGCAGTACCATCAATCAGGCGGAATACGCGTCCTGTACTAGGCCAGAAGCCCTTCTCCCGCATCGCCGCTGCTACCCTCTGCCCTAGTACAGGACCAGGAGGGAATCGAGCGTGACCCAGATCACACGAACAGCGGGCGACCCGCCCTACCTCCGCATCGTCGGCGAGTTCCGGAGGCGCATCACAGCCGGCGAACTCGCCCCCGGGGACCGGCTCCCCTCGACCCGCCGGATCGCGGAGGAGTGGGGAGTGGCTCTGGCGACCGCCACCAAGGCCCTGACCACCCTGCGCCTGGAGGGCCTGGTGGAGGCTCGCCCCCGGATCGGCACGATCGTCGCCGGCGCCCGCGCCGGGAGCGGACCTGGGCAGCGGGCTCGGCGGGAGAGCCCCGAGCAGGAGCTGAGCCTCGACCGGATCGTCCGCACCGCCGTCGAGATCGCCGACGCCGAGGGGCTGACGGCGCTGTCCATGCGGGGGGTCGCGGCCCGGCTCGACGTCGCCCCGATGTCGACGTACAGGTATGTGCCGAGCAAGGAGGAGCTGGTCCTCCACATGGCCGACGCGGCGTTCGGCGAGGAGTCCTACCCCGCCGACGCGCCGGAGGACTGGCGGTCCCGCGTCGAGCTGGGCGCCCGGACGATGTGGCGTCTGTACCGGAAGCACGCCTGGCTGGCGCAGCTCGGCTCGCTCAGCCGGCCGCTGCTCGTCCCCCGACTGCTCGTCCACGGCGAGTGGATCCTGGCCGCCCTCGACGGCCACGGGCTCGCGCCCACGAGGCTGTTCGACATCCACGTGCTCATCTACAGCCACGTCCAGGGCCTCGCCGTGCACCTGGAGCGCGAGGCGCACGCCGAGGCGGCCACCGGCCAGTCCGAGGAGCAGTGGATGGACAGCCGCGCCCCCGATCTCCGGGCGCTGTCCGGGTCCGGCCGCTTCCCGACGTTCACCAAGGTGGTCGGCGGCTTCGAGGACGGTTACGACCTCGACCTCGACGCCCTCTTCGAACTCGGCCTCCGGGCCCTGCTCGACGGCCTGGCGCCCGTCGTCGAATCCGGTGCCGCCCGGCCCTGACCTGAAGCGGACTCGACCTCAAGCGGCCTTGACCTCAAGCGGACTTGAGCTCCTAGCGTCGTGGTGATCCGTCAGGCAGGCACGGCAGGAGGAGGACGTCATGGGTGGGACGCTCAGGGAGTACGCGCCGGAGGAGCCGGCCGCTCAGCCCGTCGGCGCGTGGGCCGGCCTCGCGGCCCGGCTGGTGGTCGGGGCGCTGCGGGAGCAGCTGGCGGTGGAGGGCCTGACGCAGCCGCACTGGTGGACGCTGAACCACGTCGCCGCGAAGCCGGGCGCGTGGAGCCGGGCGGCGCTGGTCGAGCGGCTGGCGCCGTGGGACGACCGCAGGACCGACTTCGAGGCCGTCTTCGACGATCTGGTCGCCCGGGGGTGGATGACGGAGGACGCGGGCCGGATGACGCTGACCGAGGAGGGCGAGGCCGGCACGGTACGGGCGAGGCGGCGCAACGCGCGGGTGCGCGAGCGGGCCCACCGGGGCGTCGCGGACGCCGACTTCGCGATCACGATCGACGTCCTGCGCCGGATGGTCGCGAACCTGGGCGGAGAGGGTGACCTTCCGGGGTGACGGGCGGTAACCTCCCCGAAGTGACTGGGCGGTAACCTCCCGACGAACGCGCCGGGCGAGGGCCCTGGCGGCACGGAGGGGGAACGTTCATGCAGCAGCGGGGTGCGGGTGCGCGGCTCAGGGTCGCGGCGTGGTTCATGGTGCCGCTCGGGCTGGCCCTGCTCCTGGGCGGCATCGTCTTCTACTTCATGACGCACCGGGGGGTCACCGTCGCGGGCGCGTCCATGGAGCCCACGCTCCGCATGGGCCAGCCGGCCGTCGTCCAGGAGATCGACGCGGAGGACATCCGCAGGGGTGACGTCCTCCTCCTCCAGGCTCCCGGCCGCTACCAGGGCGCGCCCGTGATCCAGCGGGTGATCGGGAAGGGCGGCGACCACGTCGTCTCCGACGGCGAGCGCGTGACCGTGAACGGCGAGCCCCTCACGGAGCCGTACGTGAACCCGGAGCGCCTGCCGGTGACCCTGAAGCCGTACGACGTGCGGGTCCCGGAGGGCCGCCTCTTCCTGCTGGGCGACAACCGGGGCAATGCCAACGACTCCCGCTACTTCCTCGACGAGCAGTCGGGCAGCGTCGCCACCGCCGGCGTCCTCGGCCGCGTGAACGAGGGCCTGCCCCCGTCCCTCGTCACCACCACGGTCCTGGGCGCCGCGCTGATCCTCGGCGGAGCCGGTGTCGGCTTCACGGCCTGGCGGCGGGGCCGCAGGGCCCTTCAGCCGGCCGCCGGGTAGTCCTGGCCGAAGCGGTAGGGCCGCAGGCAGTAGTCGAAGCCGGACTCGCCGAAGAGGTCCATGTCCTCGCGGCGCGTGTGCTCCGCCAGGCCGTCGGCGACGTGCCAGCCCGCGCCGTCGTACCAGAAGACCCCGCCCGCGTAGTGGATCGTCCGGCCGGTGGCGGGGTCGGTGAGGTTCAGCGACTCGTAGTTCTCGGGGCGGTCGCGGACGAGGTCGACGAGGGGCGCGGGGACGCCCTCGTAGAAGGACTCCTGAAGGTCGAAGTCCTCCTCCGCGTAGAGGTTCAGCTCCGACTCGTGGTCGAAGGTCAGCAGCAGCGCGCGGCCGTCGTCCGCGAAGTACCAGACGGCGGACTGCCCGCCGCCGTCGTTCCAGGCCAGCCGCTCGGCGCCGGGCACCTTCACCGGCTCGATCCCGACGAGTTCGTCCACGAGGCCCGCACGGCGCCGTACTTCCGGAAGGGGCGTCGCCGCGAGGGCGGCCCATGTCGCGTTGCTCATGCCGCCACGGTAACCGCCCCCTCCGACAGCGCCCCCGCCGCGCGTCGGTCGGACCTCGCCCCGGCCGCGCGGCCACGGCTCTCCGGGGCCGCGCGGCGGGACGACCGTCGGACGAGCCGCGCGGCGGGACGACCGCTAGACGAGCCGCGCGGCCGGGGGGCCGTCAGACGGGCTGGGTCGCGAAGACGAAGAGGCCGTCGGTGGTGCGGACGACGGCGTGGCTGCCGTCGGTCGTGAAGGTGGGCATGTTCTCGATCTTGGAGGCGAGCAGCTTCTTGTCGTCGGCGCCGAGGGCGGCGCCGTTGCCGTCGAGGTACGCGTAGAGGACGCCGTTGCCCGGGAGGGCGTCCGGCCTGATCGACACCTCGTCCTCGGCCTGGCGCCACAGCTCCTTGCCGGTCTCCGTGTTCCAGGCGACCGCTCCGCCGCCGTACTGCGTCACGGCGGTCCTGCCGTCCGGGGCGATGGCGCTGCCGTCGTCATCGAGGGTGACGGTGACGTCGACGGCCGGGCCCTCGACGAGCCGGCGCCCGCTCTTGAGGTCGATCAGCGTCATGACCACCTCGGAGTCCCCGTACAGGGCCCATTCGAGGAGTCCCTTGTCGCCCTGGTGGGGCATCAGCCGCGCGCTGGTCGCCTTGTCCTTCGTGATCTTCCCGGCGAGGGCCGCCGGCGGGGCGAGGGTCTTGGTGTTCCACAGCTTGGCGCCGGTGCGGACGTCCTTGCCGGTCAGCCACTCCGCGTAGGGCTGGAAGGAGATGTCCTGCTCGGAGGAGTAGCCGAAGCCGGGGCCGACGGCGTTCTTGAGGTCGACGGAGAGCTCGGTCTCCACCGGCGCCCCGCCGCCGATCGGGGTGAAGGTGGTGCCGGAGCTGCCGCTCTCCACGAGGTGGCCGTTGCGGAGCGGGGTGGACATGTGGTCCTCCCCCTCGAAGGAGGAGCTGCCCAGCTTCTCACCGGACGGCGCGTACATGGTCAGTTCGGCCTTGGTGGTGGCCTTCTTCAGGCCGTCCGCCGGGGTCTCGATCAGCTTGCGGACCAGCACGGCCGGGGAGCCGTCCGTCCACTCGCCCACCTGCACGACGGCCCGCGTGGGGTTGTACGTGGACCCCTCGACGTCCGGGTCGGGGAGCTCGAACTTCGCGCGCTCCTGGCCGGTCCTGGCGTCGAGCAGCCGGGCGGTGAGCACCTCCTTGCCCTCCGTGCCCGAGAAGCGGGTGAGGATGACGGCGTCGCCGACCGTGCAGACGTCGCCGTTCGCCGTCTCCTTCTCGGACGCCTTGGTCACGCAGTTCCCGGCCTCCTCGGAGGACAGGCTCCAGGCCGGCTTCTCGGCGAGCCCGGGCACCGGCTTGTCCTGGAAGACGGGCTCCTTCGGTGCGGCGGAGGCGGAGGCGGACCCGGTGGCCGTGCCCGTGGCCGACGCCGTCCCCGCGCCGCCGGGGGCCTTGGCCTCGGCGTCAGCGCCGCCGCCGGAGCAGCCGGCCACGAGTCCCGCGGACAGCACCAGACCGAGCGCCGCCGTCTTCGTACGCATGTGATCGCGATTCAACTTGCTTCCCCGTTTTCCTCTTTGCGTGTTCACGCCCAACGGGTCAGCTTACTTCGGACATGATCATGCCCATCGCGGGCACCCGAGCCCTGAAGTCCGGGCCTTGAGGCCGCGACCGGGACGAACCTCCTGGGCCTCGTCACGCACGTGGCCACCGTCGAGGCCCGGTACTTCGGCGAAGTCTTCGGCCGCCCCTCCCCCGACCCCCTGCCCCGGTGGCAGGACTCCGACGGCGGCGACCAGTGGGCGCGGGAGGGCGAGACCCACCGTGCCGGGCGGGCCGGACCCGGCGGGAATTGTCAGACCGGCCCTAGCACTACAGCCGGGTGTTCACGTGACGACGGGTGCCTCGTCGCCCCGTCACCGCCCCGGCGGCCGTCGACGCGGTGCTGATCGTGGCCGCCCCCCTCACCCTGAAACCGTCGGCCGTGACATCAGTGATGCCAGGCTCGCCCGCCCGTGTTGTGGATGAACCGCTGCAACACCTTGAGGGTGGTCAGGTACTCCTCGTCGGAGACACCCGCGTGCCGTTGCGCCCAGAGCTCGTCCTGAAGGGCCGCGGCCTTGTCGTAGAAGGCCCTGCCCTCGTCCGTGATGCCCAGGCGTCCTTCGGGATCCTCCGTGATCCAACCCTGAGCGATGATCGTGTCGATCTCCGACTCCATGGCTTCCGGGCCGGTGTCGAGGTAGTCGCGGAGGATGCGGGACACTTCGTCACGGGTCATGGCGGTGTCGGCCCTCGCCACCTGTGCGAGGGCCCACCACTGCGGCTGGGTGGTACCGATCCCGGCCAGGGCAGCCCGGGTGCGGGCGATGATGGCGCTGTAGGCCGCCCAACTCCAGTAGCCGATGGGCTGCTTGATCAGATCGGCGTCGCTGTGCGAGTACTCCACGGCTGCACTCCCTGTCGTTGTCTGCTGCGGTTCGACGAGATCCACCGTAGAAACTCGAGCGGACTTGAGGTCAAGGACGTACCGGCCGGGGTTCGGGACGTGCTCCGGCGGTCGGCATGCGTCACCATGGTCCGCCGGACGGGAGAAACGGTCCTGGCGATACGGGGACCATCGAGCCGGGAAACCGGTGAGCCGTGAGCCGGTGAGCCGGTCAGGGAGGAGAGGTGGGGTCCGTGGAGCGGAGCGAGGACGAGATCCTGGCCGAGGGGCTTGCCGCTCTCGGCGGAGGCGGCGGGGGCGGGGGCCTGGTCCGGATGGTGGCCAGGCTGATGGGGAAGAACGTCCACGAGATCGATCTGCTCGCCCCCCTGCCCTTCGACGACGCCGTGAGGCGCGTCTCCGGTGTGCTCGCGAGGGCGGGCCGCGCCGTCGGGCCCCCTCGGGTCCACCCCGGTGAGGCCGCGACCCTCCGCATCGTCACGGGCGGCGGCGCCGGTGGTCTGAATCCCGTGGTGGTGACCGTGCGGGTGCGGAGGGTCGGGGCGGACGGCTCGGAGGTCCTGGTCCGCGCGGCCGCCAAGGAGGGGCTGATCAGGCAGCGAGCCGGGGAGAGGACGGCCGTCCGTCTCGCCGCGGAGCTGAGCAGGGCGACGGGAGCCGACACGGCGGGCGGATCCTCACCCGCCTGACCGCTGTCGCGCGGGGGCCGGACCAGCCTCCTCTCCTCACCCGCCTGACCGCTGTCGCGCGGAGGCCGGACCAGCCTCCTCTCCTCACCCGCCTGACCGCTGTCGCGCGGAGGCCGGACCCGCCGCCGCCTCCTCCTTCGGCCGCGACACGCGGGCCACGAACAGGAGCACCACGCCACAGGCGGCGACCAGGAACCAGCCGGGGCGGGACGCCTGCGCGAGCCCCGTAGGGCTCGCGCCCGCGACCAGGCCACCGGCGAGGGCGATACCGAGCGCGGAGCCGAGCTGCCGGGCGGTGGAGGTGATCGCCCCGGCGACCCCGGCGCGGGCGGGCGGCAGTCCGTTGACGGCGGTGTTGGTGATCGGCGCGTTGGCGAAGCCGAACCCGATGCCGATGAGGAGGTACGCGGCCAGGAGCAGCGGCACGGGCGTGTGCGGGGTGAGCCCGACCAGGAGGAGCCCGCCGGCCGTGAGGAACCCGCCGGCGAGCAGCAGCGGCGGTCGCGGTCCCGTCCGGCCGACCATGCGGCCGGACCAGGGGGCGCAGAGGGTCGCGCCGACGGCCAGGGGCAGGGTCGCCGCACCGGCGGCCAGGGGCGCCCATCCCCGGGTCTGCTGGAGATAGAGGGTGTTCAGGAGCAGCGTCACGCTGAGGGCGACGAAGACCGCCACCGCGCCGACGACGGCGCCGCTGAAGACCGGGCGGCCGAAGAGCCGCAGGTCCATCAGCGGTTCGGGCCGGCGGGTCTCGACCCGTACGAATCCGGCCGCCGCCACGACGGCTCCCGCGTATCCCGCCAGCGCCGCCGGCGACGTCCAGCCGATGCGCGGCCCCTCGATGAGGACGCCGACCACCGTCGCGAGGACCACGGTCAGCAGGACCTGGCCGGGGAGGTCGAGCCGCCTGGCCCGGGGTGCCCGGGACTCCGGCACGTACACCGCGCTCAGCAGCAGGGCGACCGCGACGACGGGGACGTTGATCCAGAACAGCGCCCGCCAGTCGAGCCCCGCGAGCAGCGCGCCGCCGACGACGGGCCCGGCGGCCATGCTCAGGCCGAAGACCGACGCCCAGACGCCGATGGCCCGCGCCCGCTCCTTGGGGTCGGGCATCGCGTTCACCACGATGGCGAGCGCCACGGGGCTGAGCATCGAGCCGCCGACGCCCTGGAGGGCGCGGGCGGCGACGAGGACGCCCGCCGACGGGGCGAAGGCACAGAGCAGCGAGGCCGCGCCGAAGACGACCAGTCCCCACTGGAAGACCCGGCGCCGCCCGAAGCGGTCCGCCAGCGCGCCGGAGGAGATCAGCAGGGCCGCCAGGACGAGGGTGTAGGCGTCCACGATCCATTCGAGACCGCGCGTGTCGGCGCCCAGGCCCCGCCCGATGGCGGGCAGGCCCACGTTGACGACGGTGGTGTCCAGGCCCACCAGGAACATGCTCAGGCAGCAGACCGCCAGGACGGTCCAGCGTCCGCGCGCACTCGGCGCGAGGGGAAGGGGGTGTGCGGTCGCGACCACGGTCGACCTCCGACGTCCGGGAACAAGGCCCGGCCAGGCTCGGCCCCGCCGGCCGCCGAGGCCCACCGTTCTTGCGAAGACCGCAAGAACTCGCCCCCCCGGACGCCAGGTCCGGGAACACTGGCTCCATGACCACAGGATCCGCACAGGCGGGCTCCGGGGACGCCGAGCTGGAGCTGATCCTCGACGCCATCGGGCCCCGGCTCCGCCGACTCCGCCGGGACCGGGGCCTCACGCTCGACGCGCTCGCCGCCACGACGGGCATCTCGGTCAGCACCCTGTCCCGGGTGGAGTCGGGCGTACGACGTCCCACCCTGGACCTGCTGATCCCGCTCGCACGGGCGCACCGCGTCGCACTCGACCAGCTGGTGGCCGCGCCGGCCAGCGGCGACCCCCGGGTCCACCTCAGGCCGCTGCGCAAGGAGCGCGGCAGCGTCCTCGTGCCCTTGACCCAGTACCCGGGCCGGGTGCGGGTCTTCAAGCAGGTCCTGGCCCCGCGCGAGCCGGAACTGGTCACGCACGAGGGCTACGAATGGCTCTACGTCCTCGCCGGCCGGCTCCGCCTCGTCCTCGGGGAGCGGGACGTCACGCTGCGGCCCGGCGAGGTGGCCGAGTTCGACACCACGGAGCCGCACTGGTTCGGCCCCGCCGACGCGAACGCGGTGGAGATCCTGCACCTGTTCGGCCCCCGGGGAGACCAGGCCGTCGTCCGCGCCGGCCCGTCCACGCCCGCCGCGCCACCGCCGTCCTGAAAGGCGGTGCGCTCAGGCCGGCTTGCGCCATACGGAGACGTGCTGGGCCGAGTCCTGGGTGAAGGGGGCCCCGTCCCAGTCCGCTACCCGGCGTTCCAGGTCGAGCCCGGCGATCCGCGCCATCAGGTCGAGCTCCGCGGGCCAGGCGTACCGGTGCCGGGAGCTCCCCCGGCGGTAGCGGCCGTCGTCGCCGTCGCGGGTGAGATGGTGCGAGACGAGCATCTGCTCGACCACGTCGAAGGTGTCGAAGCCGAGGTGCCCGTCGGAGACGTCGAACGGCACCGCGACCTGTCCGGGCGGCAGGAAGCGGAGCGGCGGCACGCCCAGCTCGATGACGAACCGCCCGCCGGGCTCCAGGTGCCGTGCCGCGTTGCGGAAGCACTCGACCTGCTCGTCCTGCGTGAGCAGGTTCGAGATCGTGTTGTAGACGAGGTAGACGAGGGTGAAGCGACCGGGGGCGGTGGCGGTGGCCATGTCCCCCATGACCACCGGGAGGGTGTCCTCGTCGGCCTTGCGACGCAGCACCGCCGCCATGTGCGCGGACAGTTCGATGCCGGCCACCGGCACGCCGCGCGCCCGCAGCGGGACGCCGACCCGCCCGGTCCCGATGGCGAACTCCAGCGCCCGGCCGTCACCGGCGAGCTCGGCGAGGAAGTCGAGGGCCGGCCGGAGTGCGTCGGCCGAGGACGACGCGGCCTCTTCGGCGTCGTAGCGTTCGGCGGTCGCGCGGTCCCACAGTTCGCTGCTCGTCATGGGCGGCCACTCTGCCGGGCGCGGGGAGCCGCTGTCGACGCGTTTTCGCCCTACTCCGCGGCGCTGTACGCGACGAACCCGGCCCACGCGGCCGGGCCGAAGGCGAGGCGGGGGCCGGGGGTGTTCTTGGAGTCGCGGACGTGAATGGTGGCTGGGGTGTTGGCGACCTCGACACAATCCGACTCGCCGTTACCGCTGTCGCTGTAGCTGCTCTTGAACCAGTCCAGCTCAGGGGTGCCGATCATGTCTCTCCCAGCAGTTGTTCGATGAAGTCCCGCGACTCCGCTGGAGTGAGGGCCTGGGTCCGGATGATGCCATAGCGCAGGTCCAGGATCCGGAGTCGTTTGAGGTCAGAGACGGGGCGGCCTCCAAAGTCGCCGTCCATGCGCCCCACCGCCGTACCGTCGACGAACTTCAAGAGCGCAATGCGTCCGCCGTTCCCGGGGTGATCGGCGTGTGCGGTCGGCATCACCTGAATCTCGACGTGGGACAACTCGCTCACCTCCAGAAGGTGTTCAAGCTGACGACGTAGAACCATCTTCCCCCCGATGGGTCGTCGCAGCGACACCTCTTCCTGAATGAAGCTGAACTCTGGCGCCGGGGTCTTCTCCAGTACCTCACGACGTGCCACACGCGCCGCCAGGTACCTCTCCAGTTGCTCCGGCCCGAACGCCGGACGCCAGGTCTGCATGATCGCGCGCGAGAACTCCTCGGTCTGCAGAAGTCCGTGGACATTGAAGTTCGAGTACATGCAGAACTCCACCGCCCGCCCCTCCAGCTTCGCCAGGTCCCGGATCGGCTTCGGGTACCGCACCTCCGCGATGTCCTGCCGCATCTCCGCGACGAGCCCGTTCGCGTCCAGCACCGTGTCCGCACGGTCCAGGAACTCGGGGCGCGGGATGCGGTCGCCCCGCTCCAGCTTGCGGATCATGTCCTCGCCGTAGCCGGTCAGGCCGCCGAACTCGGCCGCGCTCATGCCCCTGGCCTCCCGCCAGGTCTTGAGCTGGCGCCCGACCGTGGCCAGAATCGCCTTCCCCGGCTCGTCGCCGGGGTCCACCTCCCAGCCCGCGTCCTCGACGACGACACCGTCCACCTCGTCCACGCTCATGCGTGCCCACCTTCCTCGTGGCAGCCCCTCTACCCGGAGCGCGGCCCGAGACAGTCGAGACAAGGCGGGACAGTCGCGGGACAGTGACCGTACGTAAGGACCTTTCCCACCCGCAGCGTAGGCAGCGGTCGACACGCTTACCTCCATGAATCCCGAAACCAGCCAACTCATGGCGAGTGCACGCCACTTCACCCTCCAGCTCTCCTCGACCCCGCGTGGCGCCCGGCTCGCCCGGCTCCTCGCCGTCGAGCAGCTGCGTTCCTGGGGGCTGGAGGGCGTGACCGACGCGGCCGGGCAGCTCGTGGCCGAGTTGGCGAACAACGCCGTGACGCACGGGCACGTGCCGGGGCGGGACTTCCGGCTGCGGGTGATCGTCACGGGGGCGGCTCTGCGGATCGAGGTCACGGACACGCGGGGTGACCGTGTGCCGCTCGCCGGCGGGCACTCCCCCACCGCCGAGAACGGGCGCGGGCTGCTCGTCGTGGATGCTCTGGCCCGCGCCTGGGGGGTCAGTTCGGGGCCCGCTCCGCAGAAGACCGTCTGGGTCGAACTGCCGTTGCCATGAGGGGGTTCACCGCGACGCGACAGCCGCGACGCGGTGGCCACGACGCGGTGGCTCACGACGTAAAAGACAAAAGACCGGGAAACCACCACCCAACCCCTCCCACCTCCCCCGACGGCCCGTCACCCGCACGGGTGACTTGCCTGAACTGGGCTGGATTTGGGGCGGGTTGCCTGGCATATGCTCCGCTCACAACATCAGACATGCGTCGGCCCCCGGCCGGGACTCGCAATCCCGATCGGGGGCCTGACCACCGAGGAAGGTAGCTCTTCCCGATGGCTTCCGTGCACCCTAACGCGCGTCCGCCCGCCCATGGGCTCGTTCACCGCAACGTCCGGCTCACCTCCCGGTACGTCGTGATCAGCAACGACCTCGCCCAGCACCCGGATCTCACGGTCCCGGCGATCGGGCTCGCCGTCGTCATCCAGTCGCTGCCGGCCGGCATCTCCGTCGGGATCAAGGCGCTCGCCCTGCGCACCAAGGGGCTGAGCGAGATGAGGATCGCCGCCGCCCTGCGGGAGCTGGAGGCGGCCGGCTTCCTCCGGCGCACCCGGGAGCGGCAGCCGGACGGCCGGTTCGTGCAGTACACGGTCTCGTACAACCGGCCGGGGGCTGACCCCGGTGCCGTACGGGAGACCCCGGCGCCGCGTGAGCGGCGACAGCCCCCCGCGCAGGAGCCACCGGCCGCCGGGGACGGGCCGCCGACCCCGGCCGAGGAGCCCCCGGATCCCGCCCCGAAACGGCCGTCCCCCGCCCCGAGCCGACCGTCCCCCGTCCCGGAGCGGCCGTCCCCCGCCCCGAAGCGGCCGTCCCCCGCCCCGGATCCGCTCCCCGAGGCCTCTCGCCCCGCCGCCGCCCTCCTCGCCGGGCTCCGGGCGCACGAGCCCCGCCTGCTGCTGTCCGAGCGGGACGTACGGCGGCTGGCGCCGGGGGTGACGGCCTGGCTGGAGCGCGGGGCGCATCCGGACGCCGTGTCCCGGACGCTCCGCGCGGACCTCCCGCCCGACCTGGCGAACCCCTACGGGCTGCTGGCCTACCGGCTGGAGGTGCTGCTCCCGCCGCCGCTCCCGGCCCCGCCGCCCGTACGGGCCGTCCCGGCGCCCCGCCTCGTCTGCGACGGGTGCGAGCGGCCCTTCCCGGCGTCGGTGACGACGCCGGGGCGGTGCCTGGACTGCCGGGCGGAGGAAGCGGCGACGCTCGCGCTCGACCCTCACGTCGCGCTCGACCCTCTCGTCGCGCTTGACCCTCACGTCGCGTGAGGCCGAACAGTGGTCCGCATGAGCGACCACCACACCGGCGCCCCCTACGACGCCTTCGAGATGAGCCCCGTGCCCGCACCCGGGCCGGACGCCGTGCCGCCCGAGCCGTTCCACGGCATCTACGGCATGCCGTCCTTCGTGACGATCCCCACGGCCGACCTGGCGGAGTCCGTGGACTTCTGGGTCCGGGGGCTCGGGTTCTTCGAACTGTTCGGCATCCCCGGCACCCTGGTGCACCTGCGCCGCTGGGCCTTCCAGGACGTGCTCCTCGTCGCGGCGGAGAGCGTCCCCGCGCGGCCGCCGGCCATGAGCTTCAGCTTCGCCGGCGTCCTCTCGCAGGTCGAGGAGGTCGGCGAGGCGTGCCGGAAGCTGCGGCCCGACGCGGTCTCCGGCCCCCGCGACACCCCCTGGAACACCCGGGACCTGGAGGTGATCACCCCCGAGAACGCCCGGATCGTCCTCACCGCCGCCAAGCCCTTCGACCCCGCGAGCCAGGAGGCGCGGAACCTCGCCGCCATCGGCATCCGCCCGCCGGGCGGCGGCGAGAATGGAGGACATGCCTGAGGACGCCCACGACACGGACGCGGACGGCCTGACCGTCGGCCGGGCCGCCGCGCGGCTCGGCGTGACCGTCCGCGCGCTGCACCACTGGGACGAGATCGGCCTCGCGTCGCCCTCGCTCCGCACGGGGGCCGGCTACCGGCTCTACACGGCCGCGGATCTGGAACGCCTGCACCGCGTCGTCGTCTACCGCGAGCTCGGGCTCGGCCTGGGGAAGATCCGGGCCGTGCTGGACGACGGCGCCCCGGACGTGACCGGCGCGCTGCGCGCCCAGCGCGCCCAGGTCACCGAGCGGATCGCGCGCCTCCGGCGGCTCGGCGAGGGCCTCGACCGGATGATCGAGGCGCACGAGCGGGGCGTGCTCCTCAGCTCCGACGAGCAGACCGAGGTCTTCGGCCCCGGGTGGGATCCGGAAGGCCCGGCGAAGGCGCGGGCCCTCTACGGGGACACCCGGCAGTGGCGGCAGTACGCCGAGCGTTCGGCCTCGCGCACCCCCGAGGAGTGGCAGGCCGTCTCCGACGCCACGGCCGCCCTGGACCGCGAGCTCGCGGCGGCGGCGGAGGCGGGCGTCGCGCCGGGGAGCCCGGAGGCGGACGCGCTCGTGGAGCGGCACCGGACCGTCTTCTCGGCGTACTTCCCCCTCAGCAGGGAGATGCAGGTGCTGCTGGCCCGCCGGTACGCGACGGATCCCGGCTTCGCCGCGCACTACGACGCGCTCCGTCCGGGCCTGGCGCGGTGGTTCCGCCGTGCGGTCGAGGCGAGTGCGCGGGCCCATGGGATCGACCCCGACACAGCCGCCTGGCGGTAGGCCGCTGCGCGCGCGAGGACGGCCCGTCGTCCGCTGAGCGAACCCTACTGACCGGATTGAGGTCTTGACGGGACATCGTCACGTCACTGAGCATTCAGCACGCGCACCAACCACGGGGATCCCCTTCGCACCCCCCGCGGGCGCACCCGTACAGCTCCAACGCCTCGCGCCACCCACGGTGCGAGGCGCTCGCACGTTCCGTCCCATCCCTGTTCGGAATCCGGAGCCCCCACATGAAACTCTCCGCGAGACTCGCCGCCCTGGCCGGATCCTCGGCCCTCGTCATCGGCGCCCTCGCCGGCGCCGTGCCGGCCACCGCGGCCCCCGCCGGCGCCACCGCGGCGCCGGACATCTCGGTCGCCAACGTCAAGCAGCATCTGACGGACCTCTCGACCATCGCCGCCAACAACGGCGGCAACCGCGCGCACGGCCGGCCCGGCTACAAGGCGTCCATCGACTTCGTGAAGGCGAAGCTGGACGCGGTCGGCTTCACCACGAGCGTCCAGCAGTTCACGTACAACGGCACCACCGGCTACAACCTGATAGCCGACTGGCCGGGCGGTGACCCCAACCAGGTCATCATGTCCGGCTCGCACCTCGACTCGGTCACCTCGGGTCCCGGCATGAACGACAACGGCTCCGGCTCCGCGGCGATCCTGGAGGCCGCGCTGACCGTCGCCCGCTCCGGCTACCAGCCGTCCAAGCACCTGCGCTTCGGCTGGTGGGGCGCGGAGGAGCTGGGCCTCGTCGGGTCCAAGCACTACGTGAACAACCTGCCCACCGCCGAGCGCGCGAAGGTCAAGGGCTACCTCAACTTCGACATGATCGGCTCGCCGAACCCGGGCTACTTCGTCTACGACGACGACCCGACGATCGAGCAGACCTTCAAGGGCTTCTTCTCGGGCATCGGGGTCCCCACCGAGATCGAGACCGAGGGCGACGGCCGCTCCGACCACGCCTCGTTCAAGAACGTCGGCATCCCGGTCGGCGGACTGTTCACCGGCGCCAGCCGGGTCAAGTCCAGCGCCCAGGTGTCCAAGTGGGGCGGTACGGCCACGGCCTTCGACCGCTGCTACCACTCCTCGTGCGACACCCTGTCGAACATCAACGACACGGCCCTGGACCGCAACAGCGACGCCATCGCGCACGCGATCTGGACGCTGTCGGGCACGAGCACGCCGCCCACCGGCAAGGTCTTCGAGAACACCGCCGACGTCACCATCCCGGACAACGGCGCCGCGGTGACCTCCTCCGTGACCGTCTCGGGTGTCACCGGCAACGCCCCGGCCACCCTCGCCGTCGGCGTGGACATCATCCACCCCTGGCGCGGTGACCTCGTCGTCGACCTGATCGCGCCCGACGGCTCGGTCTACAACCTGCACAACAGGACCGGCAGCAGCGCCGACAACATCCAGCAGACCTTCACCGTGAACGCCTCCTCCGAGGTCGCCAACGGGGTCTGGAAGCTCCGCGCGCAGGACACCGCGTCCGCCGACGCCGGCTACATCAACGGGTTCAAGCTGACCTTCCCGTAGCCGACCCGCCCGCCGACGGCCTTCCCGGAGGCCGGCGGCACAAGCCACCCGGGTGGGCCGGTGACCTGCTCCCGACCCACCCGGGCTCCAACTTCCCTCCTACTCGGCCGCGTTCGCCGCGTCCACCAGGGCCTCCGGGGTGACCGCGCCGACGTAGACCTTGCCGTCGTCCGTCATCAGCGCGTTGACGATCTTGGTCTTGAAGACCGTGCCGGAGCCGAACTTCCCGCTGACCTTCTCGCCGAGCGAGTCCAGGAAGCCCTGGACCTCCTTCGGCGCCTCGTCCGTCTTCGGGGCGGGCGCGCCGGAGTCGAGGCGGGCGATGCTCGTCCAGCCCTCCCCGATCACGTTGACGTCGCCCTCGCCGAAGCCTCCGGCGCCGCCGAGGCCCAGGTCCCCGAGCCCGCCGAACTCCTTCTCCAGGTCCTTCTCCACGTCCTTGTGCGAGGCCTCGACGTCGTCGCCCTCGGTGACCTTCGCGCCCTTCGGGACGGTGAAGTCGAACTCCGAGGCCGCCGGCCTGCCGAAGTCGACCTTGGTGAAGCCGGCGTCGAGGACCGGCTTGCCGCCGCTGGTGGAGTCGAGCGTGAACTTCAGCGGGGTGCCGGTGGCCGCGTCGACCGCGATGGTGATCGCGTCGACCGTCGAGCCCTGCTGCTTCGGCTCGATCACCAGGCGGTACGCGTCACGGCCGGCGACGTTCGCCGTGCCGCCGACGGTGATCGAGGTGGTGTCGCCGGCGGCCTTCAGGACCTCGTCGGCGAGGTCCTTGGGGCTGGCCGGCAGCTCCTTGCCGGGAGCCGGGCCGTCCTCGCCGGGGTCGGCGTCGACGCCCTTCTCGTGGAAGACCTCGTTGGACCGGGAGTCGTACGCCCACACCTCGTCGCCGTTGTGGACGAGGCTGTACTGCTCCTTGCCGTCGAGCAGCGTGAGCTTCTGGCGCTCGGGGCCGTCGGCGGCGATCTTCAGGGTGTGGGTGCCGGAGACCAGCTTGGTCAGCTGCGCGGCCGGATCGGCCGAACCCTCGCCCTCGCCCCCGCCCTGCGCGGCGCCGCCCGCGAGCCCGCCGAGCAGCCCGTCGAAGGCGGGCAGACCGAGGTCGGTGGAGACCTTGAGGGTGCCGGAGAGCGTCTGGGTGTCCGAGGCCGCGATCTTCTCGATGAGCTGCTGCGCCGTGATCTCCGGCAGGTCCGGGTCGCCGGACGCGGCGAGCGCCGGGACGAGGCCGATGGTCGCGGCGGCGATTCCGGCCACCGCGACCGGGACGACGTACCGACTCGTCTTTCGCTGTGCTGCCATGGTCTGTGATCCCTCCGTGCCCTGGCGGACTGCTTCTCTATGTCCCCTATCCCACCAGGACGGGGGCCGCGAAGCGTCAGCCTGGGGGCTCAACCTCGTGTACCCCTCCGGGATGACGTCCCCTAGGGTTCGGGCCGGCCCGGGGGAGGGTCAGCCCGCGCGGTGGACCACCGCGTCGCACAGCTCCCGGAGGGCCGACTTGGCGTAGCCGTCGGGGAGGGGGGTCAGCATGGCCCTGGCCTCCTCGGCGTAGCGGACGGTGTCGCGGCGGGCCTGCTCCAGGGCGGGGTGGACGCGGAGGAGGCGGAGCGCCTCGGCGTGCCGGGCGTCGTCCGTGAGGTCGCCGTCGACCAGGGCGACGAGCTCCAGGTCCTCGGGGCGGCCGTGGGCCGCGGCGGCGGCGCGGAGGCGGAGGACGGGGAGGGTCGGGACGCCCTCGCGGAGGTCGGTGCCGGGGGTCTTGCCGGACTCGTGGCCCTCGGAGGCGATGTCGAGGACGTCGTCGGCGAGCTGGAAGGCGACGCCGAGCCGCTCGCCGTACTGGGTGAGGATGTCGACGACGGACTCGTCGGCGCCGGACATCATGGCGCCGAAGCGGCAGGAGACGGCGACGAGGGAGCCGGTCTTGCCGCCGAGGACGTCGAGGTAGTGGTCGACCGGGTCGCGCCCGTCGACGGGCCCCGCGGTCTCCAGGATCTGGCCGGTGACCAGCCGCTCGAACGCCTCGGCCTGGATCCGAACGGCCTCGGGACCGAGGTCCGCAAGGGTGTGCGAGGCGCGGGCGAAGAGGAAGTCACCCGTGAGGACGGCGAGCGAGTTGCCCCAGCGGCTGTTGGCGCTCGGCACACCCCGGCGGACGGCCGCCTCGTCCATGACGTCGTCGTGGTAGAGCGTGGCCAGGTGGGTGAGCTCCACGACGACGGCGGCGGGCACCACGCCGGGCGCGTAGGGGTCGCCGAACTGGGCGGCGAGCATCACGAGCAGCGGGCGGAACCGCTTGCCTCCGGCGAGCACCAGGTGCTGCGCGGCCTCGGTGATGAAGGGGACATCGCTCTTGGTGGCGTCGAGGAGGCCGGCCTCGACGGCCGCCAACCCGGTCTGGACATCGGCCTCAAGAGCCTGGTCCCGCACGCTAAGCCCGAACGGCCCGACGACGGTCACGAGGGGGTCTCCTGTCTGCTGACGCCTGCTGTCGGTCACATGGCGACGATCACACGGTCGGGGTGGTGATCACACGGTGTCGGTGGTCACACGGCTGGTCGAGGTGTCGCTGAGATGCACTCCAGCCAGCGTATCCGGTCACGTTTCGATCACCGTGGGCGCCTTCCCGTCACCCCCGGTATGTTCGTGATCAGCTGATACGACATGGAGTGCGTGAATTGTCTCGAACAGCGATCGACAAGGACGACTGGGACGACGGCGACGGGGAGCGACCGCCCCCCGAGGACGACCGCGCCTTCCTGGGCCATCCCCGCGGCCTCCTCGCCCTCTCCGGCCTGGAGGTCTGGGAGCGGTTCTCCTTCCTCGGCATGCAGGCCATCCTCGTCCTGTACTTCGCCGCGGCCGTGTCGGACGGCGGCCTCGGCATGGCGGCCGGCACCGCCGCCTCCGTCTCCGCCGCCTACGGCACCCTCGTCTACCTGGTCTCGGTGGCCGGCGGCTGGCTCGCCGACCGGATCCTCGGCTCGTACCGGGCGGTCCTGTGGGGCGGCATCCTCATCGCCTGCGGCCACTACGCCATGGCGGTCCCCACCGCCGCGATGACCTGGGTCGGCCTCGGCCTGATCAGCGCCGGCACCGGCCTGCTCAAGCCGAACGTGGCCACCATGGTCGGCAAGCTGTACCGCACCGACGACGACCGCCGCGACGCCGGCTTCGCCCTCTACTACATGGCGATCAACATCGGCGCCTTCGCCGGACCGCTGATCACCGGCTGGCTCGCCGACCACGAGGGCTACCACTGGGGCTTCTCGGCCGCCGCCGTCGGCATGACCTTCGGCCTGATCCAGTACGTCGCCGGGCGCCGCCACCTCGCGGGCAAGCGGCACACCGCCGAGTTCCCCCTCGCGCCGGACGCCCTGCGCCGCGCGTGGCTCCTGATGGGCGCGGGCGCCGCGGTCGTCGCCGCGGCGGCCGTCGCGCTGGCGGCGGCGGGCTGGCTCACCATGGACCGGTTCGTGGACCTCCTGACGCTGATCTCGGTGATCGCGCCGGTCGTCTACTTCTGGGTGATGTTCACCAGCCCCCGGGTCACCGCCGAGGAGCGCGGCCGCCTCAAGCCGTACATCGTGCTCTTCCTGGCCTCGGTGGCGTTCAACTTCATCCTCTTCCAGGCGTACTCCACGATGATGCTGCTGGCCCAGTCCAACGCCCGCACGACCATCCTCGGCTTCGACTTCCCGCCCAGCTGGTACGCCTCCGCCCTCGGCGCCTTCGAGGTCGCCCTGGCGCCCGTGGTGGCCGCCGTCTGGGCCCGGATGGGGCACAAGCAGCCGCACGCCTCCAACAAGATCGCCTTCGGCGTGATCCTCGGCGGCCTGTCCTTCCTCCTGATGGTCCTGCCGACCTCGGGCCACGCCGACGACACGTACGAGATGGCGGCCTGGTGGATCGTCGGCTCCTACCTCCTGCTCGGCCTCGGCGACGTGCTCCTGGAGACCTCCGGCATGTCCGCCACCAGCAAGCTCGCCCCCAAGGCGTTCTCCAGCCAGACCATGTCGCTCTGGTTCCTCTCCCTCGCCCTCGCCAACGGCATCCAGGCACAGACCGTGAAGCTCTACGACGACGTCTCCAAGCCCGCCTACTTCGGCGTCAACGGCGCCATCGCCGTCGCCGTCGGCCTCGCCGTGATCGCCCTGGCGCCCTGGCTGCGCCGCACCATGCACCCCGTCCACTGAGGTGACCCGATGACGAAGATCCGTACCGACTTCCCGTACGAGACCCGGCACGAGGACATCCGCATCCCGCTGCCGGACGGCACCAGGCTGTACGCGCGCGTGTGGCGGCCGCTCACCGACGAGCCCGTCCCCGCCCTCCTGGAGTACCTGCCCTACCGGCTCACCGACTGGACCGCGCCCCGCGACTGGCAGCGCCACCCCTGGTACGCGGGCCACGGCTACGCCTCCGTCCGGGTGGACGTCCGCGGCCACGGCAACAGCGAGGGCCTGCCCGGGGACGAGTACGACGCCACCGAGCTCGCCGACGGCGTCGCCGTCGTGAACTGGCTCGCCGAGCAGCCCTGGTGCACCGGCAAGGTCGGCATGTTCGGCATCTCCTGGGGCGGCTTCAACAGCCTCCAGATCGCCGCCCTCGCCCCCGAACCGCTCAAGGCGGTCGTCACCGTCTGCTCCACCGACGACCGCTACGACAACGACGTCCACTACATGGGCGGCTCCGTCCTCGGCGTCGACATGCACGCCTGGGCCGCCACCATGCTCGCCTTCGTCAGCCGCCCCCCGGACCCGCGGTACGCCGGCGAGGAGTGGCGGGAGCTGTGGCTGCGCCGCCTGGAGGCCGTCGAGCCCTTCGTCCACACCTGGCTCTCCCACCAGACCCGGGACGACTACTGGAGGCACGGCAGCGTCTGCGAGGACTACTCCGCGATCCAAGCCGCCGTCCTCGCCGTCGGCGGCTGGCACGACCCGTACCGGGACACCGTCCTCCGTCTGGTCGAACACCTCCCCCAGGACCGGGTCCGCGGCATCATCGGCCCCTGGTCCCACCAGTACCCCGACCGCGGGCTGCCACCCGGCCCCGCCATCGGCTTCCTCCAGGAGACCCTCCGCTGGTGGGACCACCACCTCAAGGACGCGGCCGGGTCCGACAGCGCCTCCGCCGCCGACGACGCCATGGCCCAGCCGCTGCTCCGCGCCTGGATCAGCGAGTCGCACCCGCCGGCCACCGTCTACGCCGAGCTGCCGGGCCGCTGGGTCGCCGACCCCTCCTGGCCCTCGCCGCACGTCACCCCGGTCACGTACGGCTTCCAGGGCGAGCACGTCGTCGTCGACTCGCCGCAGCAGACCGGCATCGACGCGGGCCGCTTCTTCCCCTTCGGCAACGACGCCGACCTGCCGCCCGACCAGCGCGACGAGGACGCCCACTCGGCCTGCTTCGACTTCCCCGTGCCGGCGGAGTCCGACGGCGGCACCCCGATCGAGATCCTCGGCCGCCCCTCGGTCGGCCTCCGCCTGATGACACGGGCACCCACCGGGCAGATCATCGCCCGGCTCTGCGACATCGCCCCGGACGGCTCCTCCACCCTGGTCACCCGCGGCGCCCTGAACGTCTCCGCCCGCTACGGCCGCGACCGGGCCGTCGACGCGCAGCCCGGCGAGTGGGAGACCTACCGCTTCGAGCTGAACGGCATCGGACACACCTTCCCGCCCGGCCACCGGGTCCGGCTCGCGATCTCCTCCGCGTACTGGCCGTGGATCTGGCCGCAGCCCGACGCGGCCGGCTTCACCCTCGACCCGGCCGGCTCCTCCCTCACCCTTCCGGTCCGCGCCCACACGGACGACACGGTGTCCTTCGAGGAACCCGAGCAGTCCCCGCCGCTCGGCGTGTCGTCCCCGTCGACCCTGCGGACCCCCGAGGAGACCCGCCCCGAGCGGCTGGTGCTCCGGGACGTCGCCAAGGGCGAGTGGACCCTCCAGGTGGACCCGAAGTACGGCGGCACGCGCGTGTACCCGGACGGCCTGGAGTTCACCGAGGACGCCGTGGAGACCTACACGATCGCCGAGGACGACCCGCTCTCCGCCCGCACCCGCTCGGAGTGGCACATCCGGCTGCACCGCCCGGAACTCGCCTGGGACGTCACCATCGACACCCGCTCCGAGATCAGCTGCGACGCCGACTCCTTCCACACCTCCGACGAGGTGGTGTGCAAGGAGGGCGGCGAGGTCGTCTTCCACCGCACCTGGGAGAAGCGGATCCCCCGCACGGCGGGCTGAGCCCTGGGCCGTACGGGGGATCGCGGGGGTGCGGGTGACTCCTAGGCGCCGGCCTTGCGGCGGCGGGCCAGGAACAGCGCGCCCACGCCGAGGGCGAGGGCGGCGCCGGCCGCCGCCGCGAGCTTCGGCATGGCGTCGCTCGAACCGGTCTCGGCGAGCTCACCGTTCACCGAGGTGTTCGAGGAGCCGCCCTGCGCGGTGGTGTTGTTGCCCGTCGTGCCCGTCGTGCCCGACGTGGCCGCCGGGGTGGGGGTGGACGTCGACGGGGACGGCTCCGGGGACGGGGACTCGGTCTCCGCGGTCGGCTTCTCCGACGGGGTCGGCTCGCCCTTGTCGGTGCCGGTGACGTCGAACCACGCCTCGACGGTCTTGTCGCTGATGCCGCAGGAGCGGTCGTCGTTCTCGTACATCGCCGAGGCGTGCAGCACGCCCTGGTTCAGCGGCGCGTCGCCGTCGACAGTGACCCGCAGCTTGACCTCGGACGTGTGGCCCTTGTCGATGCCGCCGAACTCGGCGGTGTCGAACTCGTCGGTCAGCGGGGTCCACTCCAGGACGTCCTCGGAGGACCACTCGACCGTGGCGCGCTCGAGGGCCGGCGGGTGCTCCGGGTCCAGCTCGTCCTCGTCCGGGGTACCGAAGATCGCGACGCCGGGCCACGCCTGGACGTCGTCCAGGGGGCGGTCCGAGACGTTGGTGAGGGACAGCGTGAAGACGCCGCTGCCGCCGGCCGCGATCTTGTCGGGTCCGGTGAGGGAGAAGGAGAGCGAGGAGTCCTCCTTGCACCCCTCCCCGATCGACTCCCAGAACTCCAGGTCCTCCTTGGCCTGGGCGAGCTCCTCCTCGGCGCTCTCCAGCTGCTTGCCGAGGCGGGTGTACTCCTGGGTCAGCGCCACGTGGGCGTCGATCAGGGCCTCGTCGGCGGCGTCGAAGCGCTCCTTGGCGGTCTTCTCGGCCGCCGTGGCCTCGTCCCGCTTCTTCACCGCGTCCTCGACGGCCTTCGTGGCGTCGGACTTCTGCTGCTCGGTGGAGGCCGGGTCCTCGGTGACCTTCTTGAGCTCGGCCTCGGCCGCGGTCACCGCTTGGACGGCGGTGGCGCCGGCGGCCTTCGCGTCGTCGTACGCCTGCTTCGCGGCGTCGTACTCGGCCTGAACGGCCGCGTCGACCTTCTTCTCGTCGATGTCCTTCAGCAGCTTCGCGCGCTTGTCCTTGAGGTCGTCGACCTTCGCCTGCGCGGTCTTGACGGCCTCTTCCAGCTCCGCGATGGTCGGGACTTCGTCGTCCTCGTGGTCGGCGGTGCCGGCGGTCTGCTTCTGGGACGGCTTCGGGGTGTCCGCGACGGCCGTGCCGGCGGACAGGAACACGACCGGCGTCGTGACGGCGGCCGCCACGGCGGTCGCGAGAATACGGCGGATCTTCACGTAGGGACCTTTTCCTGGTCAGGGAAGAAGAGAGTGCGGCGCGCCTGCGGCAGTCCTCACGCGGGGCGACACCGCCATGATCGTATGGCGCGGAACAGCCCTTCGACAGGGGCGTTTTCGCAGCTCGGGCGCGGAGTCGCCGCCACCTCGCGGACGAATCCGGCCAATCCCCGCAGTTGCCCACGGAGCCCCCGGTTTCTCTGTGATCCATGTCATCCTCGCCCGGCGGCCCGCCCCGTAACGTGTCCCTCACCCATCATCGAAAGCGAGGCACGCACCGATGTCCGAGCACAGCCCGCTCGACCTGGCCGAGGGCGACCCCTTCGGCCCGCACAACCTCCCGTACGGCGTCTTCAGCACCGCCGACGAGCCCGGCCGCCGCCGGCTCGGCGTCCGGATCGGCGGGCACGTGCTGGACGCGGGGGCCGCAGCGCACGCGCTCGGCTCCCCGTACGCCTCCCTCCTGGCGCGGCCGAGCCTCGACCCGCTGCTCGCCGCCGGGCGGACCACCTGGCGGGACGTCCGGCGCGCCCTGACGGCGTGGGTGACGGTCCCGGCGCACCGCGCCGAGATCGAGCCGCTGCTGCACCCCCTGGACGCGGTGACGCTGCACCTGCCGTACACGGTCGCCGACTACGTGGACTTCTACGCGAGCGAGCACCACGCGACCAACGTGGGCCGCATGTTCCGCCCCGACGGCGAGCCGCTGACCCCCAACTGGAAGCACCTGCCGATCGGTTACCACGGCCGGGCGGGCACGGTCGTGGTCTCCGGCACGGACGTGGTGCGCCCCTCGGGGCAGCGGAAGACGCCCGCCGACGCGGCGCCGGTCTTCGGCCCGTCGGTGAAGCTGGACATCGAGGCGGAGGTCGGCTTCCTCGTCGGCACCCCGTCGGAGCTGGGCCGCCCGGTGCCGCTCGCCGCCTTCCGGGACCACGTCTTCGGCCTGACGCTGCTGAACGACTGGTCGGCCCGGGACGTGCAGGCGTGGGAGTACGTGCCGCTGGGCCCGTTCCTCGGCAAGTCCTTCCAGACCTCGGTGTCGGCGTGGGTGACGCCCCTGGAGGCCCTGGACGCGGCCCGTACCGCGCCGCCGGCCCGGGACTTCCCCCTCCTGCCGTACCTGGACGACGCGGCGGAGGAGGAGCCGGGCGGCTTCGACGTGCGGATCTCCGTGGAGATCAACGGGGAGGTGGTGGCGGAGCCGCCGTTCTCCACCATGTACTGGACGGCCGCGCAGCAGCTCGCCCACATGACGGTGAACGGCGCCTCCCTCCGTACCGGCGACCTCTACGGCTCCGGCACGGTCTCCGGCCCCGAGGTCGGCCAGCGCGGCTCGCTCCTGGAGCTGACGTGGAACGGCCGGGACGCGATCGAACTCTCCGGCGGCAAGCGGACGTTCCTGGAGGACGGCGACGAGGTCGTCCTCACCGCGTGGGCGCCGGGCCCGGACGGCACGAAGGTGGGACTCGGCGAGGTCCGGGGCCGGATCGCGCCCACGCCCTAGCCGACCCGCCACAGGGCGGGGACGTTCGGCGGCTCCCAGCCGGCGATGGCGGTGTGGGCCTGGAGGCACACGTAGCCCACACCGCCGTACGTCACCCTGTCCCCCGCCGTGTACGTCCGTCCGGCGGCCCAGGTGCCGCCGGGCGGCGCGGTGGTCGGCGTGGGGGTGGGCGTCGGGCCCGGGTCCTGCTTCACGTCGAGCACGAAGTCGAAGGCGGCCTCCCGGCCCCCGCCGCCGTCCCTGACGGTCATGAGCAGACGCGGGTCGAAGAGCGAGTCGGTGTTGTTCCGGGGCTCGTTCGGGAAGTACAGCTGCGTGGTGAGGACCGGCCATCCGGGCGCCTGCACCTTGACGTGGATGTGGCGGGTCCGCCCGGGGTAGAGCCCGGGGACGATGGTGGTGAGCTTGAACGCCCCGTCCGCGCCGGTGAACTGGTGCCCGCGGAACTTGAACCCGGTGTTGTCGTAGGCGCCGTTGACGTCAGCCTGCCAGAAGTCCAGCAGGACCCCGGATATCGGCCGGCAGGCCCGCCCGAAGACGTAGCCGCTGACCGTCAGCCGCGTGCCCGGCCCGTCCGGCATGCTGGAGCGCAGCGGCGAGTTGGGCTTGAAGTACGGCCCCTCCATCTGCGGCGGGGTGGGGTCGTCGCCGTCGTCGCAGGTCGGGGTGAGGTCGAGGGCGGTCCCGCTGTCGCCCAGCGTGCGGGCGAGCGCCGGGACGCCCATGAGGACGGCGGGCGCGGCCATCCCGGCCGCCAGCGCCGCCCGCAGCACGGCCTTGCGGGTGACGTGCCCGGTGCTGGTGGTGCTCTCGGTGTCCATGTGCCTGGCTCCTCAGGTGGGGGCTGGGGTCGGCACGAACCTACGAGCTCCCCTCCGCGCCTTCGATGGACGGAACGGGGCGGTCGTGGTGTTTTCGAAAATCCCCCGGGCTGCGCCCGACCTCCCGCCGGAAGAACCGGCAGAAGTAGGCGGGATCCTCGAACCCGACCCGCGCGGCCACCTGCCGCACGGACAGTCCGGTGGCCACGAGCAGCCGCTGCGCCTCCCGCACCCGGGCCTCCCGCAGCAGGGCGGCGGGCGTCCGCCCGGTGGCCTGGCGCACCACCTCGGTCAGGTGCCCGGGGGTGACGCCCAGCCGCTCGGCGCAGGCGCGTACGGACATCCCTTCGGTGGCCCGCCCCGCGAGCCCGAGGAACTCCTCGGCGAGCCCCCGCGCCGGCCCGACGACCCGCCCGCCCGGCACGCGGGCGGCCCGCACGAGCAGGACGTGCAGCAGCGAGCGCAGCACCCCGGCGAAGCCGTCGTCGCCGTGCCGGTACTCCTCGGCCAGTTCCTCCATCAGCAGCGAGGTCCGCGCGTGCGCGGCGTCGTCCAGGTCCGCCCACGGCCGCTCCCCGAGGCGTCGCAGCAGCGCCAGGTCGTCCGCCCCGTCGACGAGGAACTCGGGCGTGAACAGCACGAGCGAGCCCTCCAGACCGCGCACGCCCTCCCAGCGGTGCACCTGGCCCGGCAGGATCACCCCCAGCTGCGGCGGCCGCACGGCGTACCGTCCGGTGTCGATGACGTGCACCCCGCTGCCCTCGACGACGTGCACGATCTCGTAGAAGGTGTGCCGGTGCGGGTAGTCGGCCCGGGACATCGGCCCCATGGCGTCGAACCCGCCGGCCGCGAAGGGCACCTGCTCGGGCAGCCGCAGTTCCAGCCGGTGCACCGGCGGCTCCCCCTCCCGGGGCGCCTCGCACGGCACCCCGGGTAAGACCGTCGTCCCGCGCACGGAATCCCCTCCCCGACAGGTACAGACCATTCGCCCCGCCCACGATCCCACGCGGACCGCCGCCTGTCAGGAGGACCCGGAGGCCTCCCCCCGGACACGCGGAAGGGCCCGGCTCGCCCCCGAGCCGGGCCCTGTCCGCGGGTGTTCAGCGCACGAAGACGCTCGCCTGGCTCGCCAGGTCCAGGAAGTACTGCGGCGCGAGGCCGAGGACCAGGGTGACGACCACGCCCGCGGTGATGGCGAGGGTGGTCATGATCGAGGGCACGGCGACCGTGGGGCCGTCCGCCTTCGGCTCGCTGAAGAACATCAGCACGATCACCCGGATGTAGAAGAACGCCGCCACCGCCGAGGCGATGACGCCGACGACCACGAGCGCGCCCGCGCCGCCCTCCGCCGCCGCCTTGAAGACCGCGAACTTGCCGGAGAAGCCGGAGGTCAGCGGGATGCCGGCGAAGGCGAGGAGGAAGACCGCGAAGACGGCCGCGACCAGCGGCGAACGGCGCCCCAGACCGGCCCACTTGGAGAGGTGGGTGGCCTCGCCGCCCGGATCCCGCACCAGCGTGACGACGGCGAAGGCGCCGATGGTCACGAAGGAGTAGGCGCCCAGGTAGAAGAGGACGGACGAGATGCCGCTCGGCGTCGCGGCGATGACGCCCGCGAGGAGGAAGCCCGCGTGCGCGATCGACGAGTAGGCGAGCAGCCGCTTGATGTCGGTCTGGGTGATGGCGACGACCGCGCCGCCGAGCATCGTGACGATCGCGACGCCCCACATGACCGGGCGCCAGTCCCAGGTGAGGCCGGGCATCACCACGTACAGCAGGCGGAGCAGCGCGCCGAAGGCGGCGACCTTGGTGGCGGCGGCCATGAAGCCGGTCACCGGGGTCGGGGCGCCCTGGTAGACGTCCGGGGTCCACATGTGGAAGGGGACCGCGCCGACCTTGAAGAGCAGGCCCGTGAGGAGCAGCGCGAAGCCGATGAGCAGCAGCACGTCGTTGCCCATGGTGTCGGCGAGCGCCGGGTTCACGGAGGCGACGGCGCCGTCGACGACGTCGGCGATGGCGGCGTACGAGACGGAGCCCGCGTAGCCGTAGAGGAGGGCGATCCCGAAGAGCAGGAAGGCCGAGGAGAAGGCGCCGAGGAGGAAGTACTTGACCGCCGCCTCCTGGGAGAGGAGGCGCTTGCGGCGGGCGACGGCGCAGAGCAGGTAGAGCGGGAGGGAGAAGACCTCCAGCGCGATGAAGAGGGTCAGGAGGTCGTTGGCGGCCGGGAAGACCAGCATGCCGGCGATCGCGAAGAGCGCGAGCGGGAAGACCTCGGTGGTGGTGAAGCCGGCCTTGACGGCCGCCTTCTCGTGGTCGCCGCCGGGGACGGCGGCGGCCTCGGCGGCGAAGGAGTCGACCCTGTGGCCGTGGTCGGCCGGGTCGAGCCTGCGCTCGGCGAAGGTGAGGACGGAGACGATCGAGGCGAGCAGGATCGTGCCCTGGAGGAAGAGGGCGGGGCCGTCGACGGCGATGGCGCCCATCGCCGCGATGCCGGCCTTGGTGGTGCCGAAGCCGCCGGCCGCGAGGCCGACGACGGCGGCGAAGGAGGCCGCGAGCGCCAGGACCGAGAGGAAGACCTGGGTGAGGTAGCGGCCCCTTCGGGGCACGAAGGCCTCGACGAGGATCCCGAGGATCGCCGCGCCGACGACGATCAGCACCGGGGCGAGCTGGGTGTACTCGATCTTCGGTGCCGGGATCTTGTTCAGCGGCTCGGCGGCCGTCGTCCACAGGCTGTGGACAGCGAGGGCGTTCACTTGGCCGCCTCCACGTTCTGGACGGGGACTTCAGGGGTGGGGTCGGTGCGCTGGACGTCCGACATGGTGTGCCGGACGGCCGGGTTGACCACGTCCGTCAGCGGCTTCGGGAAGACGCCGAGGAAGATCAGGACGGCGATGAGCGGGGCGACCACCGCGAGCTCGCGCGGCCGCAGGTCGGGCATCGTGCGGACCTCCTCCTTCACCGGGCCGGTCATCGTCCGCTGGTAGAGGACGAGGACGTAGAGCGCGGCGAGGACGATGCCGGTGGTGGCGACGATCCCGGCCACCGGATAGCGGGCGAAGGTGCCCACCAGGACCAGGAACTCGCTGACGAACGGGGCGAGTCCGGGCAGCGACAGGGTCGCCAGACCGCCGATGAGGAAGGTGCCGGCGAGGACCGGGGCGACCTTCTGCACACCGCCGTAGTCGGCGATGAGCCGCGAGCCGCGCCGGGAGATGAGGAAGCCGGCGACCAGCATCAGGGCGGCGGTGGAGATGCCGTGGTTGACCATGTAGAGCGTGGCGCCCGACTGGCCCTGGCTGGTCATCGCGAAGATGCCCAGGATGATGAAGCCGAAGTGGGAGATCGACGCGTAGGCGACCAGCCGCTTGATGTCACGCTGGCCGACCGCGAGCAGCGCGCCGTAGACGATGCTGATCAGGGCGAGCACGATGATCGCGGGGGTGGCCCACTTGCTCGCCTCGGGGAAGAGGCCGAGGCAGAAGCGGAGCATCGCGAAGGTGCCGACCTTGTCGACCACCGCGGTGATGAGGACGGCGACCGGGGCGGTCGCCTCCCCCATGGCGTTCGGCAGCCAGGTGTGCAGCGGCCACAGCGGCGCCTTCACCGCGAAGGCGAAGAAGAAGCCGAGGAAGAGCCACTTCTCCGTGGCGGACGCCATCTCCAGCGAGCCGTTCGCCCGGGCCTCGGCGATCTCCGTGAGCGAGAAGTTCCCCGCGACCGTGTAGAGCCCGATGACGGCGGCCAGCATGATGAGCCCGCCGACCAGGTTGTAGAGGAGGAACTTGACCGCCGCGTAGGAGCGCTGCGCCGCCGCGTTCTCGTCGGAGCCGCTGTGCGCGCGGTCGCCGAAGCCGCCGATGAGGAAGTACATCGGGATGAGCATGGCTTCGAAGAGGATGTAGAAGAGGAAGACGTCGGTGGCCTCGAAGGAGAGGATCACCATCGCCTCGACCATGAGGATCAGGGCGAAGAAGCCCTGCGTCGGCCGCCACCTCTTCGAGGAGGTCTCCAGGGGGTCGGCGTCGTGCCAGCCGGCCAGGATGATGAAGGGGATCAGCAGCGCGGTGAGCGCGATCAGCGCCACCCCGATGCCGTCGACGCCCAGTTCGTAGCGGACGCCGAAGTCCCTGATCCAGGAGTGGGACTCGACCAGCTGGTAGCGGTCGCCGCCCGGCTCGAAGCGGGCGAAGACGAGACCGGCGAGGACGAGCGTGACCAGTGAGACGGTCAGCGCCAGCCACTTGGCGGCGGTGCGGCGGGCGGCGGGCACGGCGGCGGTGAGGATCGCACCGACCGCCGGTACCGCTGCCGTCAACGTCAGAAGGGGAAAGGACATCGGCGTCACACCGCCCTCATCAGCAGGGTCGCGGCGATGAGAACCGCCGTACCGCCGAACATGGAGACCGCGTACGAGCGGACGTGGCCGTTCTGGAGCTTGCGCAGCCGGCCGGAGAGGCCGCCGACGCTCGCCGCCGTGCCGTTGACCACGCCGTCCACGAGGGTGTGGTCGACGTAGACCAGCGAGCGGGTCAGGTGGGTGCCGCCGGTGACGAAGACGGCGTGGTTGAAGTCGTCCTGGAGCAGGTCGCGGCGGGCCGCCCGGGTGAGGAGCGAGCCGCGCGGGGCGACCACCGGCACCGGCCGGCGGCCGTACTGGAGCCAGGCCAGGCCGACGCCGATCACCATCACGGCGACGGTGGCGGAGGTGACGGCCATGGCGCTGATCGGCGGGTGGCCGTGCTCGTAGTCGGTGACGGGCTTCAGCCAGTTCACGAACCGGTCGCCGACGCCGAAGATCCCGCCGGCGAAGACCGAGCCGAAGGCCAGCACGATCATCGGGATCGTCATGGACCTCGGGGACTCGTGCGGGTGCGGCGGCTCGCCCTTCTCGTCGGGCTGCCAGCGCTTCTCGCCGAAGAAGGTCATCAGCATCACGCGGGTCATGTAGTACGCGGTGATGGCGGCGCCCAGCAGGGTGACCCCGCCGAGGATCCAGCCCTCGGTGCCGCCCTTGGCGAAGGCCGCCTCGATGATCATGTCCTTGGAGAAGAAGCCGGACAGGCCCGGGAAGCCGATGATCGCGAGGTAGCCGAGGCCGAAGGTGACGAAGGTGACCGGCATGTACTTCCGCAGGCCGCCGTACTTCCTCATGTCCACCTCGTCGTTCATGCCGTGCATGACCGAACCGGCGCCGAGGAAGAGCCCGGCCTTGAAGAAGCCGTGCGTCACCAGGTGCATGATCGCGAAGACGTAGCCGATCGGGCCGAGGCCGGCCGCCAGGATCATGTAGCCGATCTGCGACATCGTCGAGCCGGCGAGGGCCTTCTTGATGTCGTCCTTGGCGCAACCGACGATCGCACCGAAGAGCAGCGTGACGGCGCCGACGATGGTGACGACGAGCTGGGCGTCCGGCGCCGCGTTGAAGATGTCGGCGGAGCGGACGATCAGGTAGACGCCGGCGGTGACCATGGTCGCCGCGTGGATGAGGGCCGAGACCGGGGTCGGGCCCTCCATCGCGTCCCCGAGCCAGGACTGCAGCGGCACCTGGGCCGACTTGCCGCAGGCCGCGAGGAGCAGCATCAGGCCGATCGCGGTGAGCGTGCCCTCGGAGGCCTCGCCGGCCGACTCCAGGACGGGGCCGAAGGCGAAGGTGCCGAAGGTGGTGAACATCAGCATGATCGCGATCGACAGGCCGATGTCACCGACCCGGTTGACCAGGAACGCCTTCTTCGCGGCGGTGGCCGCGCTGGGCTTGTGCTGCCAGAAGCCGATGAGGAGGTACGAGGCGAGGCCGACGCCCTCCCAGCCGAAGTACAGCAGGAGGTAGTTGTCGGCGAGGACCAGCAGCAGCATCGCCGCGACGAAGAGGTTCAGGTAGCCGAAGAAGCGGCGGCGCCGCTCGTCGTGCTCCATGTACCCGATCGAGTAGACGTGGATGAGCGTGCCCACGCCGCTGATCAGCAGCACGAAGGTCATCGACAGCTGGTCGAGCTGGAAGGCGACGTCCGCCTGGAAGCCCTCGACGGGGATCCAGGTGAACAGGTGCTGGTACATCGCCCGGTCGTCGGCGCTCCTGCCGAGCATGTCGGCGAAGAGCACGAGACCGATGGCGAAGGAGGCGGCCGCGAGGAGCGTGCCGAGCCAGTGCCCGGTCTTGTCGAGCCGGCGGCCGCCGCACAGCAGGACGGCCGCTCCGAGCAGGGGCGCCGCGATGAGCAGCGCAATCAGGTTGTCCACGGTTCAGCCCCTCACAGCTTCATCAGGCTGGCGTCGTCGACCGAGGCCGAGTGGCGGGATCGGAAGACGGACACGATGATCGCGAGCCCGACGACGACCTCCGCGGCGGCCACGACCATCGTGAAGAAGGCGATGATCTGGCCGTCGAGGTTGCCGTGCATGCGGGAGAAGGCGACGAACGCGAGGTTGCAGGCGTTGAGCATGAGCTCCACGCACATGAAGACCACGATCGCGTTCCGCCGGATCAGCACCCCGACCGCACCGATGGTGAACAGCAGGGCGGCGAGATACAGGTAGTTGACGGGGCTCACCGGTTGGCCTCCTCTCCGTTGCGAGCGTCGCCGCGGGCGTCGTCCCGGGTCTCGTCCCGGTCGCGTCCGAGTCGCTCCGAGGAGCGCTGCTCCAGGGCCTTGAGGTCGGCGAGCGCCTCGCCCGACACGTCCCGCACCTGGCCCCGCTTGCGCAGGGTGGAGATGACGGTGAGCTCGGACGGGGTGCCGTCGGGCAGCAGGCCCGGCACGTCCACGGCGTTGTGCCGGGCGTAGACGCCGGGGGCGGGCAGCGGCGGCAGGTGCTTGCCCTCGCGCACGCGCTGCTCGGCCAGCTCGCGCTGGGTCCTGGCCCGCTCGGTGCGCTCCCGGTGGGTGAGGAGCATCGCGCCGACGGACGCGGTGATGAGCAGGGCGCCGGTGATCTCGAAGGCGAAGACGTACTTGGTGAAGATGAGGGCCGCCAGGCCCTCCACGTTGCCCCCGTGGGCGGCGTTCGCCGCGCCGAGGCCGGCGAACTCGGTCAGCGTCGCGTTCCCGATGCCGGCGAAGAGCAGGACGCCGAAGCCGAGGCCGCAGGCGGCGGCCCACCAGCGCTGGCCCTTGATGGTCTCCTTCAGCGAGTCCGCGGCCGTGACACCGACCAGCATGACGACGAAGAGGAAGAGCATCATGATCGCGCCGGTGTAGACGACGATCTGCACGATGCCGAGGAAGTACGCGCCGTTGGCCAGGTAGAAGACCGCGAGGACGATCATCGTGCCGGCCAGGCAGAGCGCCGAGTGCACGGCCTTCTTCATGAGGATGGTGCACAGCGCGCCGACGACGGCGACGGTGCCGAGCACCCAGAACTGGATCGCCTCGCCGGTGGAGGTCGCGTAGGCCGCGAGCGCGCTCATCGGCCGACCGCCTTCCCGGACGCGGGCTCGTTCTCGCCGAAGGTCGACTCGCCCTCCTGCGGCTTCTCCCCCTTGGAGACGGCGACCTGGGGCTCGGTCCCGGGGGCGGCCTCGACGACCAGGCCCCGGTAGTAGTCCTGCTCGGTCATGCCGGGGAAGATCGCGTGCGGGGTGTCGACCATGCGCTCGTCGAGGCCCGCGAGCAGCTGCTCCTTGGTGTAGATCAGGTTCTCGCGGGAGGAGTCGGCCAGCTCGAACTCGTTGGTCATCGTCAGCGCGCGGGTGGGGCACGCCTCGATGCACAGCCCGCACAGGATGCAGCGGGCGTAGTTGATCTGGTAGACGCGGCCGTACCGCTCGCCGGGCGAGTAGCGCTCCTCGTCCGTGTTGTCCGCGCCCTCCACGTAGATGGCGTCGGCGGGACAGGCCCAGGCGCACAGCTCGCAGCCGACGCACTTCTCCAGGCCGTCCGGGTGGCGGTTGAGCTGGTGCCGGCCGTGGAAGCGGGGTGCCGTCGTCTTCGGCTGCTCCGGGTACTGCTCGGTCAGCCGCTTCTTGAACATGGCCTTGAAGGTCACGCCGAAGCCGGCCACCGGATTCTGGAAGTCAGACACGATCCGTCCCCCTTTCGTCACTCTCAGTAGCAGTATCGGGGCCACCACTGACAACGAGGTCCCGCTGGTGTCGGGGCCTGCGCCGGGGCACGGGCGGCAGGGACTGTCCGGGCTTGGGCGGTACGGGGAAGCCGCCGGCCATCGGGTCGAACTCCGGCTCGTCGGCGGGCCCGCCCGCCGGCTCCTTCCCCTTCCGGTCGCGGAAGAGGTCGGCGACGAAGGAGAGCAGCAGCACCACCAGGACGGCACCGGCCACGTACAGCACGATGTTGGTGAAGGCGATGTTCTCGTTGCGCAGCGCCCGGACGGTGGCGACCAGCATCAGCCAGACCACGGAGACCGGGATGAGGACCTTCCAGCCGAGCTTCATCAGCTGGTCGTAGCGGACCCGGGGGAGGGTGCCGCGGAGCCAGATGAAGAAGAAGAGCAGCAGCTGCACCTTGAGGACGAACCACAGCATCGGCCACCAGCCGTGGTTGGCGCCCTCCCAGAAGGTGGAGATCGGGTACGGGGCCCGCCAGCCGCCGAGGAAGAGCGTCACCGACACCGCGGAGACCGTCACCATGTTCACGTACTCGGCGAGCATGAACATCGCGAACTTGATGGACGAGTACTCGGTGTTGAAGCCGCCGACGAGGTCGCCCTCGGACTCCGGCATGTCGAAGGGGGCGCGGTTGGTCTCGCCGACCATCGTCACGATGTAGATGAGGAACGACACCGGCAGCAGGATCACGAACCAGCGGTCCTGCTGGGCCTCGACGATCGCCGAGGTCGACATGGAGCCGGAGTAGAGGAAGACGGAGGCGAAGGCGGCGCCCATGGCGATCTCGTACGAGATCATCTGCGCGCAGGAGCGGAGGCCGCCGAGGAGCGGGTACGTGGAGCCGGACGACCAGCCGGCGAGCACGATGCCGTAGATGCCGACGGAGGCGACCGCGAGGATGTAGAGCATCGCGATCGGCAGGTCGGTGAGCTGCATCGTGGTGCGCTGGCCGAAGATCGACACCTCGTTGCCGGCCGGCCCGAAGGGGATCACGGCGATGGCCATGAAGGCGGGGACGGCGGCGACGATCGGGGCCAGGACGTAGACGACCTTGTCGGCCCGCTTGACGATCAGATCCTCCTTGAGCATCAGCTTGATGCCGTCCGCGAGGGACTGGAGGAGGCCCCAGGGGCCGTGCCGGTTGGGGCCGATGCGCAGCTGCATCCAGGCGACGACCTTGCGCTCCCACACGATGGAGAAGAGCACGGTGACCATCAGGAACGCGAAGCAGAAGACCGCCTTGACCGCGACGAGCCACCAGGGGTCCGTCCCGAACAGGGAGAGGTCTTCGGCGGCGAGGAGCGTGTTCACGCCTGCGCCTCCTTCGGGGTGGCCGGGCCGATGTGGACCAGGTCGCCGGGGCGGGCGCCGGTGGCGGTCAGGACTCCGGGGGCGGTGGAGTTCAGCGGGAGCCAGACGACGCGGTCGGGCATGTCGGTGACCTTCAGCGGGAGGGCGACCGCGCCGGCGGGGCCGGTGACCTCCAGCAGGTCGCCGTCCTTGACGCCGGTGTCGGCGGCGGTGGCGGCGGAGAGCCGGGCGACCGCCGCGTGGCGGGTGCCGGCCAGGGCGGTGTCGCCCTCCTGGAGGCGGCCCAGGTCGAGCAGGAGCCGGTGGCCTGCGAGGACCGCCTGGTCGTCGCCGGGCCGGGGGGCCGGGACGGCGTGCGCGGTGGGCTCGGAGGCCCGCTCCTCGGTCCACCGGCCGAGCCGGTCCAGCTCGCGCCGGGCCGCCCGCAGGTCGGGCAGGGCGAGGTGGGCGTCCATGGCGTCGGCCAGCATGTGCAGGACCCGGGCGTCCGTCGGGGCGAGCGGGCGGGTCATCTGCTCGGGCTTGAGCGCGGCCTCGAACATCCGGACGCGGCCTTCCCAGTTGAGGAAGGTGCCGGACTTCTCGGCGACCGCGGCGACCGGCAGGACGACGTCGGCGTGCTCGGTGACGGCGCCGGGGCGCAGTTCGAGGGAGACGACGAAGGCCGCGCCGAGGGCTTCACGCGCGCGTGCCGGGTCGGGCAGGTCGTCGACGCCGACGCCGCCGACGAGGAGTCCGGCGAGTTCGCCGGTGGCGGCCGCCTCCACGATCTGGCCGGTGTCGCGGCCGTAGCCGTGCGGGAGTTCGCGGACGCCCCAGGCGGCGGCGACCTCCTCACGCGCGCGGGGGTCGGTCGCGGGCCGGCCGCCGGGGAGGAGGCTCGGCAGCGCTCCGGCCTCGATCGCGCCGCGCTCGCCGGCCCGCCGCGGGATCCACACCAGCGCCGCGCCGGTGGCGGCGGAGGCGCGGAGCGCGGCGGTCAGCGCGCCGGGCACCGCGGCGAGCCGCTCGCCGACGGCGATGACGGCGCCGTCCTGGCGCAGGGCCTCGGACGCGGCCCAGCCGGTGGGGTCGAGGCCGACCCGGGAGGTGAGGGCGTCGAGCCACTCGGTCTCGGTGCCGGGGGCGGCGGGCAGCAGCGTGCCGCCGGCCTTCTCCAGGCCGCGGGTGGCGTGGGTGGCGACGGCGTACGTCCTCTGCCCGTGCTTGCGCCAGGCCTTGCGGAGCCGCAGGAAGACGCCGGGGGCCTCCTCCTCGGACTCCAGGCCGACGAGCAGGACCATGGGGGCGGCTTCGAGGGTCGTGTACGTGACCCCGCCGCCGTCCAGGTCCCGGCCGCGCCCGGCGACGTAGGAGGCGAGGAAGTCGGCCTCCTCGCCGGAGTGGATCCGGGCGCGGAAGTCGACGTCGTTGGTGTCGAGGGCGACGCGGGCGAACTTGGCGTAGGCGTAGGCGTCCTCGACGGTGAGCCGGCCGCCGGCCAGGACTCCGGTGCGGCCGCGGACGAGCCCGCGGGCGGCGGCTTCCAGGGCCTCGGGCCAGGAGGCCGGTTCGAGGACCCCGTCCGCGTTGCGCACGAGGGGGGTCGTCAGCCGGTCGCGCTGCTGGGCGTACCGGAAGGCGAACCGGCCCTTGTCGCAGATCCACTCCTCGTTGACCTCGGGGTCGTTCTGCGCGAGGCGCCGCATGACCTTGCCGCGGCGGTGGTCGGTGCGGGTGGCGCAGCCGCCGGCGCAGTGCTCGCAGACCGAGGGCGAGGAGACGAGGTCGAAGGGGCGGGAGCGGAAGCGGTAGGCGGCGGAGGTGAGGGCGCCGACCGGGCAGATCTGGATGGTGTTGCCGGAGAAGTACGACTCGAAGGGGTCGCCCTCGCCGGTGCCGACCTGCTGGAGGGCGCCGCGCTCGATGAGCTCGATCATCGGGTCGCCGGCGACCTGGTTGGAGAAGCGGGTGCAGCGGGCGCAGAGGACGCACCGCTCGCGGTCGAGGAGCACCTGGGTGGAGATCGGGACCGGCTTCTCGTAGGTCCGCTTGACGCCCTCGAAGCGGGACTCGGCCTGTCCGTGGGACATGGCCTGGTTCTGCAGCGGGCACTCGCCGCCCTTGTCGCAGACCGGGCAGTCCAGCGGGTGGTTGATGAGCAGCAGCTCCATCACGCCGTGCTGGGCCTTCTCGGCGACCGGCGAGGTCAGCTGCGACTTGACGACCATGCCGTCGGTGCAGGTGATGGTGCAGGAGGCCATCGGCTTGCGCTGGCCCTCGACCTCGACGATGCACTGGCGGCAGGCGCCGGCGGGGTCGAGGAGGGGGTGGTCGCAGAAGCGGGGGATCTCGATGCCGAGCTGTTCGGCGGCGCGGATGACCAGGGTCCCCTTGGGGACGGAGATCTCGGCGCCGTCGATGGTCAGCGTGACGAGATCCTCCGGCGGTACGGCCGGGCTTCCGCCGCCCGCCGGGGTGGACGCGGTGACGGTCATGCGGTCACCTCCTTGTGGTTGTCCGCCCAGGCGGTCGACTTGGCCGGGTCGAAGGGGCAGCCCCGGCCGGTGATGTGCTGCTCGTACTCCTCGCGGAAGTACTTGAGCGAGGAGAAGATCGGCGAGGCGGCGCCGTCGCCGAGGGCGCAGAACGACTTGCCGTTGATGTTGTCGGCGATGTCGCCCAGCTTGTCGAGGTCGGCCATCTCCCCTTCGCCGGCCTCGATGTCGCGGAGCAGCTGGACGAGCCAGTAGGTGCCCTCGCGGCAGGGGGTGCACTTGCCGCAGGACTCGTGGGCGTAGAACTCGGTCCAGCGGGTGACGGCCCGGACGACGCAGGTGGTCTCGTCGAAGCACTGGAGGGCCTTGGTGCCGAGCATGGAGCCGGCGGCGCCGACGCCCTCGTAGTCGAGCGGCACGTCGAGGTGCTCGTCGGTGAACATGGGGGTGGAGGAGCCGCCGGGCGTCCAGAACTTGAGCCGGTGGCCGGGGCGCATCCCGCCGCTCATGTCGAGGAGCTGGCGCAGGGTGATGCCGAGGGGGGCCTCGTACTGGCCGGGCGAGGCGACGTGCCCGCTCAGCGAGTAGAGCGTGAAGCCCGGGGACTTCTCGCTGCCCATCGAGGTGAACCATTCCTTGCCGCGCTGGAGGATCGCGGGAACGGAGGCGATGGACTCGACGTTGTTCACCACGGTGGGGCAGGCGTAGAGGCCGGCGACCGCGGGGAAGGGGGGCCGCAGCCGGGGCTGGCCGCGGCGGCCTTCGAGCGAGTCGAGCAGGGCGGTCTCCTCGCCGCAGATGTACGCGCCGGCGCCGGCGTGCACGGTGAGTTCGAGGTTCAGTCCGCTGCCGAGGATGTTCCGGCCGAGGTAGCCGGCGGCGTACGCCTCGCGGACCGCCTCGTGGAGGCGGCGCAGGACGGGGACGACCTCGCCGCGCAGGTAGATGAACGCGTGCTCGGAGCGGATCGCGTAGCAGGCGATGATCATTCCCTCGATGAGGGAGTGCGGGTTGGCGAAGAGGAGGGGGATGTCCTTGCAGGTGCCGGGCTCGGACTCGTCGGCGTTGACGACGAGGTAGTGCGGCTTGCCGTCGCCCTGCGGGATGAACTGCCACTTCATGCCGGTGGGGAAGCCGGCGCCGCCGCGTCCGCGGAGGCCGGAGTCCTTCACGTAGGCGATGAGGTCGTCGGGGCTCATGGCGAGCGCCCGCCTCAGGCCCTCGTAGCCCTCGTGGCGCTCGTACGTCTCCAGGGTCCAGGAGTCCGGCTGGTCCCAGAAGGCGGAGAGGACCGGGGAGAGAAGCTTCTCCGGGCTGCTGCTGTTGATCTCGGCCGCCAACGTCATCACGCTCCCTCCTGACCGGCTGCCTCGCCGCGCGGGTGGACGATTCGGGTGTGCGGGGTCTCGCCCTTGGCCAGGCGGAGGCCGACGAGCGAGGCGGCGCCCGCGCCGCCGGTGGCCGCGACGGCGCCGGGGCGCTCGTCGGGGAAGCCGGCGAGGATCCGGGCGGTCTCCTTGAAGGTGCAGAGCGGGGCGCCGCGGGTGGGTTCGACGGTGCGGCCCTCGCGGAGGTCGTCGACCATCTTCTTGGCCGACTCGGGGGTCTGGTTGTCGAAGAACTCCCAGTTGACCATCACCACGGGGGCGTAGTCGCAGGCCGCGTTGCACTCGATGTGCTCGAGGGTGATCCTGCCGTCGTCGGTCGTCTCGTTGTTGCCGACGCCGAGGTGCTCCTTGAGCTCCTCGAAGATGGCGTCGCCGCCCATGACCGCGCAGAGGGTGTTGGTGCAGACGCCGACCTGGTAGTCGCCGGACGGCCTGCGGCGGTACATCGTGTAGAAGGTGGCGACCGCGGTGACCTCGGCGGTGGTCAGGCCGAGCAGGTCGGCGCAGAGCTGCATGCCGGTGCGGGTCACGTGGCCCTCCTCCGCCTGCACGAGGTGCAGCATCGGCAGGAGCGCGGAGCGGGAGTCGGGGTAGCGGTCGATGATCGCCTTCGCGTCCGTCTCCAGCCGGGCCCGGACGTCGTCCGGGTAGGCGGGGGCGGGCAGCTGGGGCATCCCGAGGCTGACGTTCCCGGTCGTCGGGGTCTCCGTCATCGGTCGACGCCTCCCATCACGGGGTCGATGGAGGCGACGGCGACGATGACGTCGGCGACCTGGCCGCCCTCGCACATCGCGGCCATGGCCTGGAGGTTGGTGAAGGACGGGTCGCGGAAGTGGACCCGGAAGGGGCGGGTGCCGCCGTCGGAGACCACGTGCACGCCGAGTTCGCCCTTGGGGGACTCGACGGCCGCGTAGGCCTGGCCGGCCGGGACCCGGAAGCCCTCGGTGACCAGCTTGAAGTGGTGGATCAGGGCCTCCATGGAGGTGCCCATGATCTTCTTGATGTGGTCGAGGGAGTTGCCGAGGCCGTCGGGGCCGAGGGCGAGCTGGGCGGGCCAGGCGATCTTCTTGTCGCCGACCATCACCGGCCCGGGCTCCAGGCGGTCGAGGCACTGCTCGACGATCCGCAGCGACTGGCGCATCTCCTCCAGGCGGACGAGGAAGCGGCCGTAGGAGTCGCAGGTGTCGGCGGTGGGGACCTCGAAGTCGTACTGCTCGTAGCCGCAGTACGGGTCGGTCTTCCGCAGGTCGTGCGGGAGGCCCGCCGACCGGAGGATCGGTCCGGTGGCGCCGAGGGCCATGCAGCCGGTGAGGTCGAGGTGGCCGACGCCCTGCATGCGGGCCTTGAAGATGGGGTTGCCGGTGGCGAGCTTGTCGTACTCCGGCAGGTTCTTCTTCATGGTCTTCACGAACTCGCGCACGGCGTCGACGCCGCCGGGCGGGAGGTCCTGGGCGAGGCCGCCGGGCCGGATGTAGGCGTGGTTCATGCGCAGGCCGGTGATCAGCTCGTACAGGTCCAGGATCATCTCGCGGTCCCGGAAGCCGTAGATCATGATCGTGGTGGCGCCGAGCTCCATGCCGCCGGTGGCGATGCAGACCAGGTGCGAGGAGAGCCGGTTGAGCTCCATGAGGAGGACCCGGATGACGCTGGCCCGGTCGGGGATGTCGTCGGTGATGCCGAGCAGCTTCTCCACGCCGAGGCAGTACGCCGTCTCGTTGTAGAACGAGGTGAGGTAGTCCATGCGCGTGACGAAGGTGGTGCCCTGCGTCCAGGTCCGGTACTCGAGGTTCTTCTCGATGCCGGTGTGGAGGTAGCCGATGCCGCAGCGGGCCTCGGTGACGGTCTCGCCGTCGATCTCCAGGATGAGCCGGAGCACGCCGTGGGTGGACGGGTGCTGGGGGCCCATGTTGACGACGATCCGCTCGTCGTCGGCCTTGGCCGCGGACCGGACGACCTCGTCCCAGTCTCCGCCGGTGACCGTGTAGACGGCCCCTTCGGTGGTCTCGCGGGGGCTGGATGCTGTGCTGTTCACGAGTACGACCTCCGCTGGTCCGGAGCCGGGATCTGGGCGCCCTTGTACTCGACGGCGATGCCGCCGAGCGGATAGTCCTTGCGCTGCGGGTGGCCCTGCCAGTCGTCCGGCATCATGATCCGCGTGAGGGCCTGGTGGCCTTCGAAGACGATCCCGAAGAAGTCGTACGTCTCCCGCTCGTGCCAGTCGTTCGTCGGGTAGACGTCCGTCAGCGAGGGGATCCGCGGGTCGTGGTCGGGGGCCGAGACCTCCAGCCGGATCAGGCGCCCGTGGGTGAGCGAGCGCAGGTGGTAGACGGCGTGCAGCTCGCGGCCCTTGTCGCCCGGGTAGTGGACGCCGGAGACGCCGGTGCAGAGCTCGAAGCGGAGCGCCGGGTCGTCGCGCAGGGTGCGGGCGACCCGGACGAGGTGCTCGCGCTCGATGTGGAAGGTGAGCTCGTCGCGGTCGACGACCGTCTTCTCGATCGCGTTCCCGGGGACGAGCCCCTGCTCCTCCAGGGCGCCTTCGAGTTCGTCCGCGACCTCGTCGAACCAGCCGCCGTAGGGCCGGGCGGCGGGGCCGGGGAGGCGGATCGAGCGGACGAGGCCGCCGTAGCCGGAGGTGTCGCCGCCGTTGTTCGCGCCGAACATCCCGCGCTGGAGCCGTACCTCCTCCCCGTGGTCACCGCGCTGACCGGGCAGGTTCTGCTCGCTCAGCTCCTTCTCGGGGTTCGGGGTTTCGTCGCTCAACGGAGCAGACCCTTCATCTCGATGGTCGGCAGCGCCTTGAGCGCCGCCTCCTCCGCCTCGCGGGCCGCCTCCTCGGCGTTCACGCCGAGCTTGGAGCTCTGGATCTTCTGGTGGAGCTTGAGGATCGCGTCCACCAGCATCTCCGGGCGCGGCGGGCAGCCGGGCAGGTAGATGTCGACCGGCACGATGTGGTCGACGCCCTGCACGATCGCGTAGTTGTTGAACATCCCGCCCGAGGAGGCGCAGACGCCCATGGAGATGACCCACTTGGGGTTGGGCATCTGGTCGTAGACCTGCCGCAGGACGGGCGCCATCTTCTGGCTGACCCGGCCCGCGACGATCATCAGGTCGGCCTGGCGCGGGGAGCCGCGGAAGACCTCCATGCCGAAGCGGGCGAGGTCGTAGCGGCCGGCGCCGGTCGTCATCATCTCGATGGCGCAGCAGGCGAGGCCGAAGGTCGCGGGGAAGACGGATGCCTTCCGGACCCATCCCGCGGCCTGCTCGACGGTGGTCAGCAGAAAACCGCTGGGCAGCTTCTCTTCGAGTCCCATGGGTGCTCCTCAGCCCCTCAGTCCCATTCCAGGCCGCCGCGCCGCCACACGTACGCGTAGGCGACGAAGACGGTGAGCACGAAGAGCAGCATCTCCACGAGCCCGAAAAGCCCCAGGGCGTCGAAGGTGACGGCCCAGGGATAGAGGAAGACGATCTCGATATCGAAGATGATGAAGAGCATCGCCGTCAGGTAGTACTTGATCGGGAAGCGGCCTCCCCCGGCGGGAGTGGGCGTCGGTTCGATGCCGCACTCGTACGCCTCAAGTTTTGCCCTGTTGTACCGCTTTGGGCCGATTAGCGTGGCCATGACCACGGAGAAGATCGCAAACCCCGCACCCAGGGCACCGAGCACGAGGATGGGCGCGTACGCATTCACGCTCCTCGCTCCTTCCAGTCGTCCTTGACCGTTGGACCGCACTGTCGGCTCGCGGAGCCCCGCGGCGACCTCCAGGAAGATCGCCCTCATGTGAGGCAGTTCACAAGCCCGACGTCCGCGTATCTTAAGCCCGCCCCTCTGTGATCTGCGACACGGGGGTCACCAACGGATTTGTGATCTCCACCACCTGACGAAGGATCATGGAGTCGGATGAGCGGTGATCTTGTCGCGTGAAGCGCCCAGGTGATCACGAGGTGTGACATTCGGATCGGAAATCGCTGGTCGGAGCGGGTGCCCCTCTATCAAGAGATGGAGCATGCAAGCAAATTGGCAGTGGACGCATACGGGTGATATAGGCATCGTGATCGCCCGTCCGAGGGGCCGGCGGGACGGAAGTGGACGTCTCGACTCCGTGTGCACGCGTTCACGAGACAGGCATGTGACCTGCGCCACACCTTCGGGCTCCGAAAAAATCGGGGCTTGGCCATCGGTGTCAAGAGGTGGTAAGCGAAGGGCAATTCGGGCATCTCATTGAAAACCCATGATCAAGGGCGCAATGAGCCCCGTCCGATTTGCCCGTTACGGCGTCAATAAGGGCGCCGAGGAAGCGGATTGTGGGGTTCCGGTCGTAACTGTGGCGCAACCCACGTTTCTTGAAGGGAACCGTGAAGCCCTGATAGCGGTTGTACCCATGTCCCACACCGCTCACATACCCAGCCACCGGAAGCCCCGCCGGAGCGCTTCGAAGCTCGCGCTCCGCGCCGGAGTTGCCGGTGGCGTCCTCAGCACCATCGCGGTGGCCGGTGCTGCCGGACCGGCGAATGCCGAGCCGGTGACCGAGACCATCGAGATGCCCACGCTGGGATCGCTCGGCGCCGACCTCTCCAGCGCCGTGGCCGCCTCCGCCGAGGCGTCCCACCAGGAGGCCCTCGGCCAGAGCCTGGAGGCCCAGGAGGCCACCGCCCTGCAGAAGGCCGCCAAGGAGGCCAAGAAGGCCAAGGCCGAGGCCGACCGCAAGGCCGAGGCCGAGCGCGCCGAGAAGGCCCGCCAGGAGGCCGAGGCGAAGGCCGAGCGCGAGCGCGCCGAGGCCGAGGCCCGCGCCGAGGCGCAGGCCCGCGCCTCCCGCGACAGCGCCCGCACCCAGCTGACCTCCACCTCGGGGTCCAACTCGTCCGGCTCGTCCGGTTCATCTGTCTCGGACTCGTCCTCCTCGGGCTCGTCCTCCGGCTCCTCCTCCTCCTCGGACTCGGGCTCCTCGAACGAGGCCGGCTCCTCCTCCGAGTCGACGCAGGCCTCCTCCGGCACCGCCGCCGCGATCGTGGCCTTCGCCCGCGCCCAGGTCGGCGACGCGTACGTCACCGGCGGCACCGGCCCGAACTCGTGGGACTGCTCGGGTCTCGTGCAGGCCGCCTACGCCAACGCCGGCATCGACCTGCCCCGCATCTCGTACCAGCAGTCGAGCATGGGCAGCTCGGTCTCCCTGAGCAACCTCCAGCCGGGCGACATCCTCTACTGGGGCAGCCGCAGCGGCTCGTACCACGTCGCCATCTACGTCGGCGGCGGCAAGTACGTCGGCGCGCAGAACTCCTCCACCGGCGTCGTCGAGCGCTCGCTCGACTGGGACCCGCCGTCGGGCGCCGTGCGTCTTCTCTGATCGCGCGCCACACACACGAAGGGCCGTCACTCCTCGGGGGAGCGACGGCCCTTCGGGGTTCCCGGGGCGTCAGGCCTTGGGGGCGACCTTCGAGAGGCCGTTGATGATGCGGTCCATCGCGTCGCCGCCCGTCGGGTCGGTGAGGTTGGCCAGCATCTTGAGGGTGAACTTCATCAGGACCGGGTGGGTCAGGCCGCGCTGGGTCGCGATCTTCATGACCTTCGGGTTGCCGATGAGCTTCACGAAGGCGCGGCCCAGCGTGTAGTAGCCGCCGTAGGTGTCCTTGAGGATCCGCGGGTAGTTGAGCAGGGCGAGTTCGCGCTGGGCGGGAGTGGCGCGGGCGTGGGCCTGGACGATGACGTCGGCGGCGATCTGTCCGGACTCCATGGCGTAGGCGATGCCCTCGCCGTTGAAGGGGTTGACCAGGCCGCCCGCGTCGCCGACGAGCAGCAGGCCCTTGGTGTAGTGCGGCTGGCGGTTGAAGGCCATGGGGAGGGCCGCGCCGCGGATCGGCGTCGTCATGTTGTCGGGGGTGAAGCCCCAGTCCTCCGGCATCGAGGCGCACCACGCCTTCAGCACCTCGCGCCAGTCCAGCTCGCGGAAGGCGGAGGAGGAGTTGAGGATGCCGAGGCCGACGTTCGAGGTCCCGTCGCCCATGCCGAAGATCCAGCCGTAGCCGGGCAGGAGACGGTCCTCGGCGCCGCGCTTGTCCCACAGCTCCAGCCACGACTCCAGGTAGTCGTCGTCGTGCCGGGGGGTCGTGAAGTACGTGCGGACGGCGACGCCCATCGGGCGGTCCTCGCGCCGGTGCAGGCCCATGGCGAGGGAGAGGCGGGTGGAGTTGCCGTCGGCGGCGACGACCAGCGGGGCGTGGAAGGTGACCTCGGTCTTCTCCTCGCCGAGCTTGGCCTGGACGCCGGTGATCCGGCCGGTGCGGGCGTCGGTGATCGGGGCGCCGACGTTGCAGCGCTCGTACAGCCGGGCACCCGCCTTCTGCGCCTGCCGGGCCAGCAGTTCGTCGAAGTCGTCGCGCTTGCGGACCAGGCCGTAGTCCGGGTACGAGGCGAGATCCGGCCAGTCGAGCTGGAGCCGGACGCCGCCGCCGATGATCCGCAGGCCCTTGTTCCGCAGCCAGCCGGCCTCTTCGGAGATGTCGATGCCCATGGAGACGAGCTGCTTGGTGGCGCGCGGGGTGAGGCCGTCGCCGCAGACCTTCTCGCGCGGGAACGCCGTCTTCTCCAGGAGCAGCACGTCGAGCCCGGCCTTGGCCAGGTAGTACGCGGTGGTGGAGCCTGCCGGGCCCGCCCCGACGACGATCACATCAGCGCTGTGCTCGGAGAGGGGCTTCTCGGTCACGGCGAATCTCCCGAAAGGTCGGCGATGAGGGGTCGTAGGGAAGTCTAGGGCGGGCGGTGCGGAGCGGGGCGGAGGGGCGGCGCTACCGCTCCGGGTGCCAGCCCGCCGACGGCCGGGCGTACGCGTCGAAGCCGTCGGGGACCCGGCCGCGGGGCTCGTGGGCGTTCACCGCGTACGTGCCCGTCGGCTCGTACCGGTCGACGCCCACCGTCCTTCCCGTGCCGGGTTCCTCGAAGCGGAAGCCTCGGCCGGAGACGTTCTCGGAGGTGAGCCTCGCTCGTCGATGTGGGCGAGGGAGCGCAGGCCCCGGTGGGAGCAGCCGCCGGTCTCCACCCGGCCCTCGGCCGGCCCGGTGCCCGCAGGGAGGGGCGGCGGAGGTTCACGGTCCGGTCGTCCGGGGCCGCCGGCCCGCGCCGCGTCGGCGCGGGTGCTCGGCGGCGTACTCACCCCGCGCCGGGACGCGCTACTCCGCCTTGAAGCCCCGGTGGAGGGCCACGATGCCGCCGGTCAGGTTGCGCCAGGCGACCCTGGACCAGCCGGCCTTCTGGAGGAGGGCGGCCAGGGAGGGCTGGTCCGGCCAGGACTGGATGGACTCGGCGAGGTAGACGTACGCGTCGGGGTTGGAGGAGACCGCGCGGGCCACCGGCGGCAGCGCGCGCATCAGGTACTCCTCGTACACCGTGCGGAACGGCGCCCACGTCGGGTGCGAGAACTCGGAGATGACGACCCGGCCGCCGGGCTTCGTGACCCGGTACAGCTCGCGCAGCGCCTGCTCGGTGTCCTGGATGTTGCGCAGGCCGAAGGAGATGGTGACCGCGTCGAAGACGTCGTCCCTGAACGGCAGCCTCGTGCCGTCGCCCGCGGTGAACGGCATCCACGGGTGGCGCTGCTTCCCGACCCGGAGCATGCCGAGCGAGAAGTCGCACGGGACGACGTACGCGCCCGCCCGCGCGAAGGGCTGCGAGGACGTGGCGGTGCCGGCCGCGAGGTCGAGGATCCTCTGCGCCGGGCGCGCGTCGACCGCCCTGGCGACCTCCTTGCGCCACCTGCGGTCCTGGCCGAGCGAGAGCACGTCGTTGGTGAGGTCGTAGTTGGCCGCCACGTCGTCGAACATGGAGGCGACTTCGTGCGGCTGTTTGTCCAGGTTGGCTCGGGTCACGGGACCCATTCAAGCAGCCGCCCGAATCTCTTCCCGTACCGCTTCAACCTTTCGGGCCCGGGGGCGCTCAAGGACGGTCGAACACAGCAGACGACGGCGAGGAGAGCGGGAGTGCGATGGCAGTGTCGACCGAGGTGAGACCCGGACCGGCGACGGCAGGGGGTGCGGCGGTGGACGTGGGGTCGGAGGCCGGTTTCGAGGAGTTCGCCCGCTCGGCGCAGCAGCGGCTGTACCGGACGGCGTACCTGCTCTGCGGGGACGCGGAGGGCGCGCGGGACCTGACGCAGACCACGCTGGCCAAGCTGTACCAGCACTGGCGGCGGGCGGGCGCGGCCGACCATCCGCACGCCTACGCCAAGAAGGTCCTGACGCGGACCTTCCTGGCGGAGCGGCGGCGCCGGCTGCGGGACCTGCTCGCGCTGACCCGCACCGGCGGCACCGTGCCGGAGCCCGCCGCCGACCACGCCGACCTGCGCGTGACGCTGCTCGCCGCGCTGGCCGAGCTGCCGCCGAGGGCGCGGGCGATGGTCGTGCTGCGCTACTGGGACGACCAGAGCGTGGCCTCCGTGGCGGCGCTCCTCCGGTGCAGCGAGGCCACCGTCAAGAGCCAGTGCTCGCGTTCCCTCGCCCGACTCCGTGAACGCCTGGCCGACGCCGGGCTCTCCCTGACAGGAAGCTGAGGTCCACCGTGGAAGACATCGACGACACCGTCCTGCTGCGCGACGCCCTGGACCGCACGACGGACGGGCTGCCGCCGCTGCCCGACCTCGCGCCGCTCGCGGTGCGCGAGGGGCGCAGGCGCCGGGCCCGCTCCCGCCTCGCGGTCGGCTCGGCCGCCTTCGCCGTGGTCACGGCGGGGGCACTGGGCCTCACGCTGCTGCCGGGGGCCGGCCCGGGCGCGGCGGCGCCCGCCGTCTCGACCGTCGGCGGGCAGGGGCTGTCCGAGGAGGAGCGGGCGTTCCGGGAGGAGTACCGGCGGAAGATGGCGGAGCTGCTGGACGAGCGGCTTCCGGCGGAGGTCACCGGCGTGCGGCCCGAGGGCGACCGGGTGAGCGAGTACCGGTTCGAGGCGGGCGGCGAGACCTTCCGCATGGTCGTGTCGGTGCGGAGGCCGTCGCAGGCCCCGCCCACCGGCAGGGACGGGGGGAAGCTGAGGATCGGCCCGATCAGCGAGCTCGGCGGCCGGGTGCACGTGGGCTACATGTACCACCGGAGCGAGGTCACCTTCCTCGTGTACGACGGGAGGACGGGAGCGCCGCTGTCACCGGGCGACCTGTTCCACGTCGCCGACGACCCGCGCTTCCTGGAGCTCGTGAAGGAGGCGGACGCGCACCCGATGGAGGCGGACGACCCGCCGCTCGAATTCGTCGTCACGACGGTGCGGTTCACCGACCGCTCGCACCTCGGGGGCGTTCAGCGCGACCGGTAGACCAGCCGCCCCTCCACGACCGTCGCCACGCACGTCGACGCGCCCCGGCGGACCAGCGCCGCCGTGTCGGGGACGTCGAAGACGGCGAAGCGGGCCGGGGCCCCGGGGGTCAGGCGCGGGAGCAGGATGAGCGGGGTCGGGGAGAGCGCCGGCGGGCCGGGGAGGACGTCGGGGCGGCGGCCGACGGCGAGGCCGGCGCGGCGGACCGCGTCGGCGGCGGCCCGGGCGCGCAGTTCGCCGGCGACCGCGACGGTGCCGTGCGCGAGCATCCGCTGGACCCCGCGCCGCGCGCTGGCGCCGAGCCGGGCGGGGTCGGCACGGAAGAGTTCGGCCGCGCGCTCCCCCGTGATCGGCGCGGTGCCGTGGGCGTCGGCCTCGCGCGGGTCCGGGTGGTAGGTCCGCTCCAGGAGTTCGGGGGCGTACGGGTTGAGCAGTCCGGGCGTGAGGATGCCGGGCCAGCGGCGGAGGCGGGGGGCCATGGGGGTCCCCCCTGCCCGAGCGGGGCCGGGGGCTGGGGGGATCCCTTCCGCCAGCTCCTCGTACGGGCCGACGGCGGCGATCCGGGCGCCGTCGACGAGGACCGCGGTCTCCGGCGAGGCCTCGGCGACGTGCAGGGTCAGCAACGGGGCCTCAGTTCGCGTCGAGGAGCTTCAGCTCGGGGTGGGCGGTGCCGCCCTCGATGGCCACCGAGGAGATGTGCGAGGCGACGCGGTCGTCGACCGGGTCGTTCGCCGGGTCGTCGTGGACGGCCAGGTGCTCGTAGGTGGTGGAGCGCTGGGCGGGGACGCGGTCGGCCTTGCGGATCAGGTCGATGATCTCCAGGCGGTTGGAGCGGTGCTTGGCTCCGGCGGAGGAGACGACGTTCTCCTCCAGCATGATCGAGCCGAGGTCGTCGGCGCCGTAGTGCAGGGAGAGCTGGCCGACCTCCTTGCCGGTGGTCAGCCAGGAGCCCTGGATGTGGGCGATGTTGTCCAGGAAGAGCCGGGCGATCGCGATCATGCGCAGGTACTCGAAGAGCGTGGCCTGCGTACGGCCCTTGAGGTGGTTGTTCTCGGGCTGGTACGTGTACGGGATGAAGGCCCGGAAGCCGCCCGTCCGGTCCTGCGTGTCGCGGATCATCCGCAGGTGCTCGATCCGCTCGGCGTTGGTCTCGCCGGTGCCCATGAGCATGGTGGAGGTGGACTCGACGCCCAGCTTGTGGGCGATCTCCATGATCTCCAGCCAGCGCTCGCCGGACTCCTTGAGCGGCGCGATGGCCTTGCGGGGGCGCTCCGGGAGGAGCTCCGCTCCCGCTCCGGCGAAGGAGTCGAGGCCGGCGGCGTGGATGCGGCTGATGGCCTCCTCGACGGAGACTCCGGAGATGCGCGCCATGTGCTCGACCTCGGAGGCGCCGAGGGAGTGGATGACGAGCTGGGGGAAGTCCTTCTTGATGGCGGCGAAGTGCTTCTCGTAGTACTCGACGCCGTAGTCCGGGTGGTGGCCGCCCTGGAACATGATCTGGGTGCCGCCGAGCTCGACGGTCTCCGCGCAGCGGCGCAGGATGTCTTCGAGGTCCCGGGTCCAGCCCTTCTTCGTGTCCTTGGGGGCGGCGTAGAAGGCGCAGAACTTGCAGGCCGTCACGCAGACGTTGGTGTAGTTGATGTTCCGCTCGATGATGTACGTCGCGATGTGCTCGGTACCGGCGTAGCGGCGTCGGCGCACGGCGTCGGCGGCGGCGCCGAGGGCGTGCAGGGGCGCCGAGCGGTACAGGTCGAGCGCCTCCTCGGGGGTGATCCGGCCACCCGCGGCGGCACGGTCGAGAACGGACTGCGGGTCGGCCTTCTCGGTCACCGTTTCGTCCCTTTCGGAGGGTTGCGGACAGACCGCACCAGCCTACGCCAGCAGGGGTGCGGGACCGGGGCGGGGTCCGCGGCGGCGTGAATTTCCTATGAACGTCTCGTGGCACGAATCCCGTGAAGGGAACGCGGAGACGCGACAGGGAGCCCGGAGGGGAATTGCGGGGACGAATTGCCCGGGTGCGGTGATGGCTCGCGGGACCCGATAGCGGGGTGTCGCCGCGCCCTATTCCGCCGGCAGCAGATCGACCTTCACGTCCGCCGGAAATCCGGTCGTCGGTCCGGTGCGGCGGGCGAACTCCCGTACTCCGGCGAGTTGCTCGGGACCGAAGCGGAAGTCGAGCGTGCGGAAGTAGCGCTCCAACAGCTCGGCGTCGAATGCCTCCCAGCGGGCGGCCTGTTCGGCGACCTTGGTGACCTCGTCGAGGGAGAGGTCGCGGGAGGCGAGGAAGGCGCGGTGGACGTCGTGGACGGTCTCCGGTTCGCGGTCCAGATAGTCCTTGCGGGCGGCCCAGACGGCGAAGACGAAGGGGAGTCCCGTCCATTCCTTCCACATCAGGCCGAGGTCGTGGACCTGGAGCCCGAGCCGGGGGGCGTCGTGCAGCGAGGCGCGCAGGGCGGCGTCCCCGATCAGCACGGCCGCCTCGGCCTCCTGCATCATCAGCCCCAGGTCGGGCGGGCAGGTGTAGTACGCCGGCGCGACCCCGTACCGCTCGGAGAGCAGCAGCTGGGCGAGGCGGACCGAGGTGCGGGAGGTGGAGCCGAGCGCGACGCGGGCGCCGTCCAGTTCCTCCAGGGGCCGCTGGGAGACGATCACGCAGGACATGACGGGGCCGTCGCAGCCGACGGCGATGTCGGGGAGCGCGACGAGCCGGTCGGCGTGGCGGAGGTACTCGACGAGGGTGATCGGGCCGATGTCGAGACCGCCCCGGACGAGCCGTTCGCTCAGCTTCTCGGGGGTGTCCTTGGTCAGCTCCAGATCGAGGAGCGTCCCGGTCCTGGCGAGGCCCCAGTAGAGGGGCAGGCAGTTCAGGAACTGGATGTGCCCGACCCGGGGCCGGCTGCGCTGGTGCTCGTCGTTCGCATGGTCCACATCGCGAGGTTAGACCCGTCTCGTACCGTGGACATCGCCGGGGGACTTCGACGCGGCGCGTCAGCACGTGGGGAAGAGATCAAACATGCGGGTGACGTGATCTTTCCCTCTATCGCTGCGGCGGCCTGCGTGCTAGGCTTTACGCAAGTTGCAGTTTGGTTTCCCTTGCAGTACAGAGCCTGCGGAGCATGTAACCCGCAGGCTTTTGTAGTTTTCAGACTTGTTTGCAGGTTCTGGAGCAGGGCGACCCTTTGGCCCATAGGAGGGCTCATGGCTACCGGAACCGTCAAGTGGTTCAACGCTGAAAAGGGCTTTGGCTTCATCGCCCAGGAAGGCGGCGGCCCGGATGTCTTCGTCCACTACTCCGCGATCAACGCGAACGGCTTCCGTTCGCTTGAGGAGAACCAGCAGGTGAGCTTCGACGTCACGCAGGGTCCGAAGGGCCCGCAGGCGGAGAACGTTTCCGCGATCTGAACGCCGTAGTGGCGATCGTGATCTTCTAGAGCAGTACCCAAGGAGCCCCGCTCCGTGCCGCAGGTGCGGTACGAGCGGGGCTCCTGCCCGTCTCCGGGGCCGTTCCGCGGCGGTCGCCGCTCAGCAGTTCGGGATGACGGTGCCGTTGTTGTCGCGCGCCTCGTCGTTGCCCCAGCGGGACAGGTAGTAGGCGGAGACGTAGGCGCCGTAGCCGTTCTTCCCGGGGTGGACGGTGTCGAGGTCGGTGCGGAGCCACCAGTGGTTGTAGTTGCCGGAGGCGTCCCGGATCTCCTGGCCCCACACCTTGCAGTAGACGTAGTTCGTGCCGGCGTTCAGCACGCCCTGGGGGTCGGCGGTGCCGGCGGAGGCGTAGCCGGTGGCCTGGGCGAAGGTGTCCACCCAGTACTTCCCCCCGCCCCCGCCCGAGCAGCCGTTGTCGCTGGTCAGGTGCTTGGAGCCGTACGAGCCCGGGTAGGGCGCGAGCGAGGCGCCGTTGATCACGATGGACTGGCCGACGCCGTTGTACAGCTGCTCGTAGTGGATGTGGGCGCCGGAGCTGTTGCCGGTGGAGCCGGTGGTGCCGATCCGCTGTCCCTGGGAGACGGCGGCGCCGTGGGCCACCGAGTAGGCGTTCAGGTGGAAGTAGTACGTCTTCCAGCCGCCGCCGTGGTCGACCACGATGTAGTTCCCGGCGCCTGACGGCTGCGCGTAGCGGTAGGCGGTGCCGGCGGCCGAGGCCAGGACCGGGGCGCCGGCCGTGGCGCCGCCGTCGGAGCGGACGAAGTCGAGGGCCTGGCGGACCTCGGCGGAGTGGTGGCTGTAGGTCCACTTCTGGCCGCAGGGGAACGGGGCCTTGAAGAGCGGCGCGGCATGGGCGGTGCCCGCGGTGCCGAGGACGGTGAGCAGCCCCGCGAGAAGCGCGAGGAGGGCGCCGAGGGCGGGGATCCTGACAGCGGAACGAGTCGTACGCGAGTGACGCATGGGTCCTCCGATACGAGAGGGGACAAGGGTTTACGCGCGTTGACCGGGCTGTGACGGACCACAGGGTGCCGGAATTCCGGGCGGGGCAGTAGACCGCCTCCCCCCGCCCACCCGGCTCCGCTCCGTACGCTGGACACATGACCGAACGGAAACCGCCGGGCGTCAGCTTCGAGTCCTTCGTCGACAAGCAGATCCGGGAGGCGTCCGAGCGCGGCGACTTCCGGAAGCTCGCGGGCTTCGGCAAGCCGCTGCCGAACGACGCCGCGCCCTACGACGAGCTGTGGTGGATCAAGCAGAAGATGCACCGCGAGGGCATGTCGGCGCTGCCGCCCGCCCTCCAGCTGCGCAAGGAGGCCGAGGACGCGGCCGCGGCGGTCCTGGAGGCCGCCTCGGAGAGCCAGGTCCGGAGGATCCTCGGCGAGATCAACACCAAGATCGCGGAAGCCCTGCGCCGCCCGCCGGCCGGTCCGCCGCTGAACCTGACGCCCTTCGACGTCGACGCGGAGCTGGCCCGGTGGCGGGAGGCGCGCGACCCCAAGGGGGCGTGATGAACAGTGCCGGCCTGCTGCTCGACTCCTTCGGCCGGATCCGGGAGGCGGTCCACGAGGCCGTGACGGGCCTCGGCGAGGAGGAGCTCGCCGCCCGGACCGATCCGGACGCCAACTCGATCGCCTGGCTCGTCTGGCACCTCACCCGGGTCCAGGACGACCACCTGGCGGGCGCCTACGACACGGAGCAGCTGTGGCGCTCCGACGGCTGGCGGGACCGCTTCGGGCTGCCGTTCCCGCCCGCCGCGACCGGCTACGGCCACACGTCCGCCCAGGTCGGGGCCGTACGCGCGTCCGCGGAGCTGCTGCTCGGCTACCACGACGCCGTGCACGAGCGGACGGCCGCGCTGCTGGCACCGGTGACGAACGCGGACCTGGACCGGGTCGTCGACCCCGCCTGGGACCCGCCGGTGACGCTGGGCGTCCGGCTGGTGTCGGTGATCGCGGAGGACCTCCAGCACGCGGGGCAGGCGGGATACGTGCGGGGGGCGGTGGAGCGGAGGGGCCCGGGGTAAGCGGGGTACGTGCGGGGGCGGTGGAGCGGAGGGGCCCGGGGTAACCCCGGCGGGCGGCAGGGGTGTTGACCGGCGCGCCGGTCGCACGAAACCTCGCCCCCTCGTACAACCCCCCGAGGTGATCATGAGTCTGACCGGGCACGGCACTTCTCGTGCCCGGTCTTTCCCTGGGGGTTCACTGTGCAGTTCCGCTCCACCGGCACCCGTCTCGCCTCGGCCGTCACGGCCGTCCTGGCCGTCACCGCGCTCGGCGCGGGCACGCTCGCCACGGCGCCGGCCGCCTTCGCGGCCACCTCGGGTACCGTCACGGCCTCTCAGCAGGCCGACGAGGCGCTTCCCGTCGTCCCGGAGGGCCTGCGGCTCTCCGGCGTCGGCGCCTCGGGCTTCCACACCTCCGCCGCCGTCGACGGCGGCGGCCACACCCTGATCTGGACCCCGTTCGACGGCGGCCCCTCGACCCGGATCGCGGTCCCCGAGGGCAGCAGTTGGGACCTCGGACCCGATGACCTGCTCGTCCTCGGCGACAACCGGTGGTCCGCCGGCTTCGGCAAGCTCACCCTGCGGGACATGTCCGCCCCCGGCACGCCGGACGTGACCCTCGACCTCACCGCGCTGAACGGCACCTACGTGGCCGCGGTGAGCCGCGACAGCGTGCTCGCGGAGCTGAAGCGGCCCGGCGGCGAGCGGGAGCTGCACCTCGTCACCAAGGCCGGCACCACGACCTCCACCCGCAAGGTCACGGGCCTCCCCGACGGCGCCGCCTTCTTCTCCGGTTCCGCCTTCCGGGACAGCTCGGGCTCCCTCGCCGTCGGGTACGAGCACGGGTCGTCCGGCCTGCGGAGCAACAGCCGGTCCGTCATCGACCCGGTCACCGCGACCGTGACCGAGACCTACCCCGCCTCCACCCTCAGCTACGGCAGGAGGGGCCCGGACCTCTCCGACTCCCACCTGGCCTGGTTCCGGTGGGACGAGAGCCTCGGCGGCGTCATCGAGACCGCCGACCGCGCCACGGGCAAGGGCGAGCAGGTCGTGCTCGACGACCGCTCCGGCGAACAGAACTTCACCCTCGCCGGCGAGTGGCTGGTCCACGGCCGCCCCGGGGCCCCGGCCACGGCCCTCTCCCTGACCAGCGGCAGGACCGTCACACTGCTGGACTCCGTCTCCTCCGCGACGACCGCCGCGGACGGCGGCCTCGTCCTGCACGGTGCGCGCGCCGCCGACGGCAGGGGCCTCTTCAGGGTCGCGCTCGCGGCGGACGGCACGCCGGCCGTCACCAGGATCGCCGAGGAGGGCAAGCTCGCCGACCTCCAGATCCTGGGGGTCCGGATCCCCGACTCGGTGGACCTCGACCGGACCGGCGGCGAGGTGACGCTCGCCTGGGACCTCTCGCACCGGGACGCCTACATCGACGTGACGCTGCACCACACCGTCACCGAGGAGACCTTCCACACGCGCGTCCAGGCCCCCGCGAGCGGCACCGCCTTCTCCTTCACGTGGGACGGCACCCTCGACGACGGCACCGACGCGCCGAACGGCAGGTACGCGATCGAGGCCGAGGCCCACCGGATCGACGGCACCAGCGAGCCCGACCACCAGGGCTGGGAGCTGCGCGTCTCGCGCACCGCCAACCCGCACGACTTCACGTACAACGGCTCCACCGACGTCCTCGCCCGGGACGCGGCCGGTGTGCTGTGGCGCGACGACCTGCGGGACCGGCCGGTGAACGGCCTGGTGGAGTCGGCGAAGCGCACCCGGATCGGCGGCGGGTGGAACACGTACCGGCAGATCGAGGCCGTCGGGGACATCGGCGGGAACGAGATCGGCGACCTCGTCGCGCTCGACGGCTCGGGCGTGCTCTGGTCGTACGCCGGCGAGGGCTACGGCACCTTCGGCACCCGCGTCCGGGTCGGCGGCGGCTGGGGCGTCTACCAGCAGCTCACCGGCGGGTCCGACCTCGACGGGGACGGGCGGTCCGACCTCGTCGCCACCGACGGCGCCGGGGTGCTGTGGTTCTACAAGGGCACCGGCGACCTCGCCAAGCCCTTCGGCGCCCGGGTGCGGGTCGGTGGCGGCTGGGGCGTCCACAACGAGCTCGCCGCCGTCGGGAACGTCGCCGGCACGGCCGCCGGGGACCTCGTCGCCCGGGACACGACCGGTGTCCTCTGGCTCTACCAGGGCGACGGCAAGGGCAAGTTCCTGCCCCGCGTGAAGGTCGGCGGCGGCTGGAACGCGTTCAGCCGGCTCGTCGGCGCCGGCGACGTGGACGGCGACGGCCGCCCGGACCTGATCGCGTACGGCGCGGGCGGCACGTACGTGTACGCCTCCACGGGCTCCACGACGTCCCCGTTCAGCCGCCGGAACACGACGCTGTACGCGGGCGAGGGGAGCAAGTTCACCAGCGTGGCGTGAGGGCACGGCTCGACTTGTCCCGCATGCCGGATCCGGACTGAACTCGACCGGCCGAGACGGTGATCGATTCTCGAACTGTCGTACAACCATGGACGGCCCCCAGGAGTCCTGTGGTCGTGGCGCATCGACGCCACGACCACAGGACGCCGGGAGAATCCCCCTTGAAGCACCTCGCCCCCGCTCACCGCCGCCTCACCGTCGCGGCCGCCGTCGCCCTCGCCGTGAGCGCGGGGGGCCTGGCGACGCCCGCGCTCGCCTCGCTCCCCGCCGCCGCGCCGGCCGCCGTCACCGTGGACCTCCCGGCCACCCCCGTCACCCTCGACCCGGCTTCGGCGCTGCGCGGCTGGGGACGGACCGGGTTCCTCAGCCGGGTGGGCGAGGGACACGAGGTACCGATCTTCCGGTGGACCCGGTACAAGGACGGCGCCACGACCCCGCTGCCCGCCTCCGCGACCCTCTACCGGGCGTCGATGGGCGGTGACGTCGTCGTGCGCCCGGAGGGCACCTCGTACCACCTGCACGACATGGCGGCGGGCGGCGCGCCCGTCACGATCGACACCGCGTTCCTCGGCCCGTCGGCGACGCTCGCCTGGGTGGCGGACCGCACGCTCGTGATGCAGACGACGGACGGCTCCGGCCGCACCACGCTGCACCTCGTGTCCGAGCCGCAGGACCCGTCCGGGACCCAGGCCGCGCACCGCGTGGTCACCGGCTTCCCGGCGGACGCGAAGATCGTCTCGTCCTCCCCCGCCGCATACGGTCTCCTCGCCGTCTCCTACACCGGGACGGTGAACGGCCTCACCGGGAAGCGCCTGGCCGTCGTGGACCTCGCGGCGGGGAAGGTCGTCGACGACCGGTCGGTCCAGGCACAGCACACCGGCTCCGGCTACGCCGTCTCCGCCACGCACGTGGCCTGGGTGGAGCGGCTCGCCGACGGGCGGTCCGTCGTGGTGACGGCCCGCCGGGGCCAGACCGCCACGATCCGGCACACGGTGGCGGCGCAGGACGAGGGGGTCTCCCTCGCCCTGGTGGGCGGCTGGGTGCTCTACGGCGTCCCCGGCGGAGCCACCGCCGAGACCGCGAACCCGCTCCACGCGCTGCGCGCCGTCCCCGTGGGCGGGGGCACGCCTTTCGTCCTGCTGGACAGCGTGGAGCTGACCTACGGCGGCTCGGGCGAACTGCTGGCACAGGGCGGGACGGTGGCCAAGGGCGAGGGCGTGTACCGGATCGCCCCGGGCACCGGAGGCAAGCCCGTCGCCACGCAGATCGCGACCACCGGTCTGCGGACCGCGCTCGGCGTGGTCGAGGAGACGGTGCCGTCCGTCGCCGACTTCAGCGCGGCCGGCTCCGCCGCCCGCTTCTCCTGGCGGTTCGGGCGCAGCGGGGCCGTGGTCGACCTCCGGATCACCCACTCGGGGCAGGGCGGCAACCCCCGTGAGCAGCGCGTCGTCCTGCACGAGACGCGCCCCTCCTCGCCCGGCTTCGGCCACGCGGTCCTCGACTGGGACGGCCTCCTCCGCTCCCAGGAATCCGCCCCCGCCGGCTCCTACTCCTGGACGATGACGGCGACGCCGACGAACGGCATCGGCGGGGTGCTCAAGCGGACCGGCACCTTCGAGGTCACCAACAAGCCCGTCCAGCACGACTACTCGGCCAGCGCCTTCCCCGACGTGCTCGCCCGGAGCACCGACGGCGAGCTGCTCTCGTACGACACGCGCCAGATCCTCTTCTGGCCCAACGAGGGCGCCGGGTGGGGCGGGACCAACCGGGGCGGCGGCTGGAACGCCTACGACCGGATCCTGGCCACCGGCAACCTGGACTCCACCCCGTACTCCGACCTCGTCGCCCGCGACCGGTCCGGCGTCCTCTGGTTCTACTCGAACAAGGGCACCGCGCTCGCCAAGCGCACAGCGATCGGCGGCGGCTGGAACGCCTACGACAAGCTCGCGGCCGGTTCCGACCTGACCGGGGACGGTCGCCCCGACCTCGTCGCCACCGACAGGTCGGGTGTCCTGTGGCTGTACAAGGCCACCGGCTCCGCCTCGAAGCCGTTCGCACCGCGCGAGCGGATCGGCGGCGGCTGGGGCGCGTACGACAACGTCACCGCCCCCGGGAACCTCGGCGGGGCCACCCACGGGGACCTCCTCGCCCGGGACAGGGCCGGTGTCCTCTGGCTCTACCTCGGCAGGGGCGACGGCACCTTCGCTCCCCGGACGAGGATCGGCGCGGGCTGGGGCGGCATGGAGCACCTCGTCCCCGTCGGCGACTTCGGCCGTGACGGGCGCGCCGACCTCGTCGCCGCGAGCCGGGCCCGCGACGGCCGCCCCGTCCTCCTCCGCTACAAGGGAACCGGCGACTGGCGCGCGCCCTTCGAGAAGGCCGTGACGACCCAGGTGGACACGAGCCTCCACCGCTTCGACCTCCTCTTCTGAACCCCGCTCCCCCGGAGTCCCCACTCCGCCGAGTGCCCACCCGCCCCGCAGTTCCCCGGAGAGACCCCGCCCCGTGAAGCACCACAGCACTTCATCGCAGCGCCTGCTCGCCACCGCCGTGGCGGTCGCGCTCGCGGCCCCCGTCTGCCTGGCCTCCCCGGCCTTCGCGGCCGGGCCGGCCACCCCGCCCGCCTCCGCGCAGGCGACGGAGGAGGCGGTCGCGCCGCTGACCGTGCCCGCCGACTCGGTGCTCGTCAGCGCGGGCCGGACCGGCATGCTGACGCGTACCGGCTGGGGCGAGGAGACCGTCCACCGCTGGACCAGGCTCTCGGACGGCGTGACCACCACGCTTCCCGCCGGTCCTCATTGGGGAAGCCCCGGCACGGACCTCGTCGCCTCCCGGAACGGGGCGGTCTACACGCTCACGGACATGAGCGGCGCGCGGGAGCCTGTCGTGATCGACACGTCCGGCCTCGACTCGTCCGGCTCGTTCGAGGGCGTGCGGCGGGTCGTCGGCACCACCCTGGTCGTGGCACGGAGGACGGACGGGAGAACGAAGGACCACCTGGTCTCCGTCGAGGACGGCCGGGTCGTCGACCGCCCCATCGAGCTCCCGGACGGCTCCTGGACGGACTACGACCCCACCTTCGACGCCGGCCCCGGTCGGCTCGTCGTCGAGTACTCGCGCAGCACGGGCACCCACTCCCGGCACCTCTCCGTCGTCGACATGGCGACCGGCGCGCTCTCGGAGACGTACGCGTTCGATGGGAACGCCTCGGCCGGCGAGGTCGTCTCCGTGTCCCTGGCCGGGGACCGGCTGGCGTTGCTGGAGGGGGACGACGCCCCCGCTCTGGCCACCGTGGTGCGGGGCACACAGGACGTGCAGCGGGTGGCCCTGAAGAGCAACCCCGACGCGCAGGGTGACCTCGTGCTCCGGACCGTCGGCGACTGGGCCGTGTACGCCCGGGCCGACGGCGGCACGAGCTCCTACCCCGACTCCCTGCACACGCTCACCGCCCGTCCCCTGGCCGGCGGCGCGCCGTACCCGCTCATGGACCACATGTCGTCCAGTGCGTACGACGCGGACGGGAACCTGCTGGTGCTCGGCGGGACGCTCGCGAAGGGCGAGGGCCTGTACCGGATCGCTCCGGACCCGACGACCGGCAGACTCGCCGCCGTCCTCGTGCGCGGCTTCGGCACTCCCACCGCGCTGACCCTCCTGGAGGAGCGCCCGCTCTCCGGCACCATCGACTTCGACCGCTCGGGCGGGGAGGTGAGGTCCTTCTGGAGGTTCAGCCGGCACAACGTGCTGACGAAGCTGACGCTCACGCACACCGCCACCGGGACGAGCGTCGACGTGTCCGGTGTCGACAACTCGGCGAACGCCCTGTTCCCCTGGTACGGGCGGTTCGGCGACGGTCTTCCGGCGTACAACGGCGCCTACACCTGGAAGATGACCTCGACCCCCGCCAACGCCATCGGCCCCGCCGTCGAGCGCAAGGGCTCCTTCACCCTCACGCGCGCTCCGCGCCCGCACGACTTCGACGGCAACGGATCGCCGGACCTGCTCGTCCGCTCCGGAGGCTCGCTGAGCATGTTCGACGTGGGTCAGGCCCGCGTGCTCGGCCCGTGGCAGGACGTGCGCGAGACGCGGGTCGGGGACGGCTGGAACACATACGACAGGATCGCGTCCACCGGAAACCTCGGCGGCACCAGGAACGGCGACATCGTCGCCCGGGACAGGACCGGTGTCCTCTGGTTCTACGAGGGCAGGGCCGTTCCCGGGAACCCCTTCGCCACCCGGGTGCGGATCGGCGGCGGCTGGCAGGCGTACGACAGGCTGGCCGGCGGCTCCGACCTGACCGGCGACGGACGCGACGACCTCCTCGCCACCGACAAGGCCGGCGCCCTCTGGCTCTACCCCGGCACAGGCAACGCCGCCAAGCCCTTCGCACCGCGCAAGAGGATCGGCTCCGGCTGGGGCGCGTACAACCAGCTCACGGCCACCGGGAACCTGGCCGGAGGCCCGGCGGGAGACCTCGTCGCCCGGGACAGGGCGGGTGTCCTCTGGCTCTACCTCGGGAAGGGCGACGGCACCTTCGCGCCCCGGACGAAGGTCGGCGCCGGCTGGGGGCCCTTCAAGGCCCTCGTCGGTGCCGGCGACGTCGACGGCGACGGCCGGAACGACCTCGTCGCGCACCAGGAGCCCACCGGCAACTACCCCAGGCTGTCCGTCTACCGCGGCACGGGCCAGTGGAAGGCCCCGTTCGCCGGCGCCCAGACGACCGTCCCCCGCTACGAGGGCTGGAGCGGCGACGTCTACTGACCGTCGGCCGCCCCGTCCTCCCCGCCCCTCTGGCCCCCTCTCGGAAAGAGACCCGCTCGTGATCCCCCAGGGACTCACCCCCCGGGGACGGCTCGTCGCCGCCGCCGTCGCCACCGTCCTCGCCCTGTCCACCGCCGTGACCGCGCCTGGCCTCGTCCCCCCTGCCGCCGCCGCGGAGGTGCCCGCCGCCCCGGCGGCCGACGCCCCGCAGCCGGGGACGCCGTTCTCCCTGCCGTCCGGCACGACCGTCCTGTCCGCGGGCCCGACCGGATTCCTCACGTCGCACCAGGAGGGGCCGGTCACCGTCCACACCTGGGTGCGCGGGGACGGCACCCAGGTGCGGCTCCCGGCGGGGCGGTACGCGGGGAACCAGGGCACCGACATCGTCGTGCGGGTCGACGGCGCGAGGCACACCTACCTCGACCTGTCGGAAGGCGGCACCGGGAAGGAGGTCATCGGCTACCAGACGACGTCCCTCACCGGCACCCCCGCCGTCCTCCTCCACCAGGGCACCTTCCTCGTCACCCACACGTTCGCGACCTCGGACGCCGGGCGCGAGGTCCACGTCGTCGGCAAGGACGCGGAGGGCCGGATCCTCGACCGGGCCGTGCCGGGCCTCCCGGCCGACGAGCTCGTCGGGGTGGAGAGCGGCGGTCCCGGCACCGTCCTCGTCCGCCACTACGGCAACACGGGTGGCGTCTGGAGCCAGCGGCTGTCCGTCGTCGACCTGGCGTCGGCGTCGGTGCTGGAGACGTACGACCACGTCTACGGCCGGGGCACCTCACTGTCCGCCGCCGTCTCGGCGACCCACCTGGCCTGGCTGGAGCCGGAGGAACTCCCGTACCGCACGGTCCTGGGCACGGCGCGGAGGGGCGAAGCCCGGATCTCCCGCACCGACCTGACGGTCCCCTCGTCCCCGGAGACGAAGGCCGCGCTGACCGTGCGGATCGTCGGGGACTGGGCCGTGTACGCCGCGCTCGGCGGCGGCACCGCCCCGCGCACCGACCCTCTGCACCAGGTGACAGCCCGTTCGCTGACGACCGGCAGGACCGTACGGCTCCTCGCCCACGCCTCCGCCCTGGCCTCCTCCCCGGACGGTTCCCTCCTCGCCTCCGGCGGCACCCTCGACCGTGACGAGGGCGTGTACCGGATCGCCCCCGGAGCCACCGCCGACGCCGAGCCCGTCGTCACGCTCGTGGCGGCCACCGGTGCCCCGACCGCCCTCGCCGTCGCCACGGAGAAGGCGCCGGCCGGGACGGTGGACCTCGACCGCGCCGGCGGCACGCTGAAGCCCTCCTGGACGTTGAACCGGCACAACGCCGAGGCACGTCTCGTCGTCAGGCACACCGCGTCGGGCCGCTCGTGGACCTCACCGGCCCTGGCGCCCCGGACGAGCGCCCAGCCGTTCACCTTCACCTGGAACGGCTCCTTCGACGGCAAGTACCCGGCCTTCAACGGCGCCTACACGTGGACGATGACGGCGAAGCCCGCCAACGGCATCGGCCCGGACCTCGTCCGCACCGGCTCCTTCACCGTCACCCGCGCGGTCCGCCCGCACGACTTCGACGACAACGGCAGCCCCGACCTCCTCGTCCGCGACGCCCAGGGCCGCCTGGCCCTCTACGAGGGCCGCCAGCACCTCACGTCCCCGTGGCGGGAGACCGACCCTCCGTCCCTGGCGCCGACCCCGCTCGGCACCGGGTGGAACGCCTACGATCGGATCACGGCCACCGGCGACCTCGGCGGAGCCCGCCACGGCGACCTCCTCGGCCGGGACAGGACCGGTGTCCTCTGGCTCCACCAGGGCAACGGCAAGGGTCTCGCGCCCCGCGTCCGCGTCGGCGGCGGCTGGCAGGGCTACGACCAGCTGGCGGCCGGCCCCGACCTGACCGGCGACGGCCGCAACGACCTGCTCGCCACCGACAAGGCCGGCGTCCTCTGGCTCTACCCCGGCACCGGCAACGCCACCAAGCCCTTCGCCCCCCGCAAGAAGATCGGCGGCGGCTGGGGCGTCTACAACAAGCTCATCGTCCCCGGGAACCTCGGCGGCGCCGCCCACGGCGATCTCCTCGCCCGGGACAGGACCGGCGTCCTCTGGCAGTACCTCGGCAAGGGCGACGGCACCTTCGCCCCCCGCACCCGGATCGGCCCCGGCTGGAACGGCATCTCCGTCCTGCTCGGCATCGGCGACGCGTTCCCGCGCGACGGCGTCGGCGATCTGGCCGCCATGTACGCCGGCGGTTCCTGGCGGCTGTACGGCGGCACCGGCGACTGGCGCAAGCCCTTCACCTACCCCCAGGACGCCGGCGCGCTCACCCCGCCGCCGTACGCCACCCCCGCAGACGTCTACTGACCACCTCCCCTTCTCCTGGAGCATCCCTTGAAACTCACCCCGCGCCGCCTCGCCGCGGCCGTCGCCGTGGCGCTCTCCGTCACCGCCGGAGCCCTGACCGCCCCGGCGGTCGCGGCCGGACCGAGCGAGAGCACCGGCCGGGCCACCGCGGTGGCGCTGCTGGGCAGCGACGTCCCCGCCGTCGTGGACTTCGACAAGCAGAACCCGGTACTCCTGTCCTGGACCCTCGCCGACCCCACCGTCACCCCGATCGTCACCCTCACCCACGGGGCGACCGGACAGACCGTCACGTTCACGCTCTACTCCGACAACGGCTTGGCGGAGCTGATGTGGAACGGCGAGGTCGTCGACCGCGTGCCCGCCTACAACGGCGCCTGGACCTGGCGGCTGACCGCCAAGCCGGGCACCGGCACCGGCCCGGTCCTCGACGAGTCCGGTTCCTTCCGTGTCCAGCGCGCCGCCGTCCCGCACGACTTCGACGACAACGGCCTCCCCGACGTCCTGGCCCTCTCCCCTGACGGCACGTTCACGGGGAACACCGTCATCGGCGCCTCCACCGCCTGGACCGCCCTCTACAACCCGAGGACCTACCTGGGCACCGGCTGGAACGTGTACGACCGGATCGTCCCCACCGGGAACGTCGGCGGCGCGGCCCACGCCGACATCCTGACCCGCGACCGCACCGGCGTGCTCTGGCTCCACCAGGGCAACGGCAAGAAGCTGGACCACCGGGTCAAGGTCGGTGGAGGGTGGAACACCTACGACCAGCTCACCTCCGCCGCCGACCTCACCGGCGACGGCCGCACCGACCTGCTCGCCACCGACAAGACCGGCGTCCTGTGGCTCTACAAGGGCACCGGGAACGCCACCGCCCCCTTCGGCACGCGCACCCGCCTCGGCGGCGGCTGGAACACCTACGACAAGATCGCCGCCGTCGGCAACCTCGCCGGCGCCCCCGCCGGCGACCTCGTCGCCCGCGACCGGGCCGGCGACCTGTGGCTCTACCTCGGCAAGGGCGACGGCACCTTCGCCGCCCGCACCCGCATCGGCGGCGGCTGGCAGGGCTTCACCCAGATCATCGGCGTCGGCGACCAGAACCGCGACGGCCGCGGTGACCTCATGGCGGTCGACGGGAACGGCCCGGCCCTCTACCGAGGCACCGGCGACTGGAAGAAGCCCCTGGCCGCACGCAACGACATGCTCGACCACTACCTGCCGCAGGGCACCTACTACTGAGGCACGGCCGAGGCCAGCGGGACGGTCGCCCAGACCGTCTTGCCGACCTGACGGGGCTTGACGCCCCAGGTCGTGGCGAGGGTGGCTACGAGGAGGAGTCCGTAGCCACCCTCGTCGGGTTCCGGGGTCGGTAAGGGACGGCGCTCGGCCCGCGCGTCGGAGAGTTCGATCGTGACGTGGTCACCGGCACGCCCGATGCGGAGCTCGAAGTCACGGCCGGGCACCCGCCCGTGCTGGACCCCGTTGTTCGCCAGCTCCGCCACCACCAGCTCCGCCGCCTCCGCCGCCGCGCCCGTGACCCCCCACTCCCGCAGCTGGTGCGCCGCGAGGAGGCGGGCCAGCCGCGCGCCCCGGGGCGTGGGACTCAGACGGAGCGCGAACTCCGGCGCGCACTCACTTCTTGGGGTGGTGATTTCCGGCTTCATGACATCGAGACTGGCCCTCGCGCCCTACGCTGACCAGCAGCGACGCCACGACGCTGGGTAACTGTACGGGTACGCCAAGAGGGCGGTACGGATCGGGGAAGCACGAGGAGCGGCCGGAGCGGCCCTCCGAAGTGGACGGTACGGCGCACTTGTTCAAGGCGCTGGGGAAGATCCTGAAGGTGCTGCGGCAGAACGCGGGCCTCAGTCAGGCACAGCTCGCGGCGGACACGCATTGCAGCGAGGACCTCGTCTCCGCGATGGAGAGGGGGGTACGGACGCCGCAGCCGGAGTTCCTGCTGCGGGCGGAGGACGTGTTGCGGGCGGGAGGTGTGCTGGCGGCGGCGGTGGAGGACACGGAGCGGGCGATCGCGCGGGCGCGGGTGCGGCATCCGGACTGGTTCCGCAGTTTCGCGGCTGCGGAATCGGTCGCGGTCGCCCTCCACTACTACGCCCCTCAGGTCGTTCCGGGCATTCTGCAGACACACGCGTACGCGGAGGCCGTCTTTCGGCACCATCGCCCGCTCTACGAAGAGGACGAGATCGAGAAGCGGCTCAACGACCGGCTCGCACGCCAGGTGCTTTTGGAGAGGCGACCGGCGCCGACCATCAGTTTCGTCATCGAAGAAAGCGTGCTGCATCGGCCCATGGGAGGCCGGGAGGCATTCCGGGAGCAGATCCGCCACATCGCGGAAGTGTCCGGCCTCCGGAACGTCCATCTCCAGATCATGCCTAACGAGCGGACTGATCACCCTGCCCTGGAGGGCCAGTTCACCCTGCTCACCCTCAAGGGGAAACGGGAGGTCGCATACGCCGAAAGCTACGGTACAGCCCGCCTGTTCACCGACCCAGAAGAGGCGCGCACCTACGCTGAGCGGTATGGAATCATGCGCGCACAGGCACTCACGCCCCTGGAGTCCCTGGAGCACCTGAAGCAATTGCTGGGAGAGGTATGAGTACCGCAGATCTGGCCTGGTTCAAGAGCAGCTACAGCGGAGGCTCGGGCGGCGAGTGCATCGAGGTCGCCTACGCATGGCTCAAATCCAGCTACAGCGGCCCCGAAGGCGGCAACTGCGTCGAGGTCGCCGCTCACCCCACCACCGTCCACGTCCGTGACTCCAAGGTCCCCCACGGCCCCCAGCTCGCCGTCGCCCCGGCGGCGTGGGCGGCCTTCGTGGCGGTCACCTCGCAGGCGTAGAGCCGTTCTGGCCCCTCCGCAGAGCCTCCCTGAGCGTCGGCCAGGGGGGCTCTCCGTCTTCCATGACGTCCAGGACGACGTCCAGCAGTTCCGCCGGCAGCGTCTCCTTGTGGCTGACCACGTCCACGACCGGGATCAGGACGACCGCGTCCGGGTCGAGGCGGGTGTCGAGGGCTCCGTGCGGGACCGGGAGGACTTCGATCCAGTCGTTCCCGTGCTCGTCCGTGACGGACATCGGGTCGAGGCGCAGCACGGGGTGCTGGAGGCCGAGGCGGAGGCTGAAGCGGCGGCGGGAGGGCGGCTTCGGCTTGCGGTAGGCGTAGACGATGTCGCCGGGGGCGGGTCGCATGGGTCCAGGGTCGGGGCCGCCGGTGGCGGAGGGAAGAACTCCGGCCGTACGCCGACGCACCCTTCCGGCCACTTCAACCACAGCCGCGTAACAAGGGCTTGACGCCGATTCAGATGCCGATCGCTCTGGGCTACCCTGTGGCCCATGCAGGGGGAATTGGAAAACCACTCTAATTTGGGCGGAAGCGGCGCGATGCCGCTGGACGCGGACGACCCGCGCCGTATCGGCGCCTTCCGCCTGCTCGGCGTGCTCGGGTCCGGCGGGATGGGCCGCGTGTACCTGGGCGCGGTCCCGGGGACGTACGCGGCCGTCAAGCGGGTGCTGCCGACGCTCGCCGAGGACAGGGACTTCCTCAGCCACTTCGGGCACGAGCTGGACAATCTGGCGCGGCTGCCCGCCGGGGCCAGCACCAAGCTGCTGGCGAGCGACCGGCTGGCGAAGCCTCCGTGGTTCGCGACGGAGTTCATCCCGGGCGTGACGCTGAACGACGCGCTGCGGCTCCACAACGGGCCCCTGCCGCCCGCCTCGCTGTGGCGGCTGCTGCGGGAGGCGGCGGCGGGGCTGCGGACGGTGCACGCGGCCGAGATGGTGCACCGGGACCTCAAGCCGTCGAACGTGATGCTGACCGGGAGCGGGCTCTCGCTCATCGACTTCGGGGTGGCGCGGGCGGCCGACCAGAGCCGGCTGACCAAGACCGGCATGATCATCGGCACACCGGCCTACATGGCGCCCGAACAGGCTGTCGCCGACAAGCAGCTGACCGGGGCGGCGGACGTCTTCGCGCTCGGCAGTCTGGTGCTGTACGCGGCGAACGGCCGGCCGCCGTTCGGCGACGGCTCCGGGCACGACCTGCTCTACCGGGTCGTGCACGGCGAGCCCGACTTCGGGCGGCTCACGGAGACGGACCCGGACCTGGCGGAGCTCGTACGGACGTGTCTGGCCAAGGATCCCGAGGACCGGCCGTCCGCGACCGAGCTCGTCGGGCACGCGGACGCCCGGGCGGCGGGCGTCGCCTGGCCGGAGCCGGTGGCGGCGCGGATCGCCGAGCGCGCGGCCTTCGCCGCCGGGGCGCCCTCCGAGGAGGAGCTGGCGGCGCTGGAGGCGGCCGATCCCTCGCAGGACGTGGCCACGGCCCCGCTGACCCCGCAGGCGCCGGTCACCGACCCCGCGTACGTGATCTCCGGGAAGCAGGGGGACGGCAAGGGGCACAAGCGGCGGAACCGGCTCGTCATGCTGGCCGTGCCCGTCGTGGTGACCACCGGGACGACGCTGACGCTGACCCTCGCGCCGTACGAACAGTGGCGCGCGGACGCGCAGGACCGGCCCTCCGCCTCCCCGACGGCCGTCGTCAACCCTCCGGGCGGACAGCCGTCCTCGGCGACGCCGTCCGGGTCCAAGCCGCCGTCGTCCGCGAAGCCGTCGGGGAAGCCTCCGGCTTCGGCGAAGCCGTCGTCCGTGCCACCCGGCGCCCCACCCGCTCCCGGCGCGCCTCCGCCGCTCGTGGACGGGGGCGGGGCCGTGTCCGGTGGCGGTGGAGCGGTCTCCGGGGGCGGCGGGACCGCGTCCGGCGGCTCGTCCTCCTCCGGAGGCTCCTCGGGCGGCTCCTCCAGCACGTCCGGAGGCTCGTCCGGCGGCGCGTCCGGGGGTTCGTCCGGCGGTTCCTCCAGCACCTCGGGCGGCTCGTCCTCCGGCGGTACGACCACCCGCCCGCCGACCTCCGCCCCCCGGCCCAGCACGGCCCCGCCGGCACCGAAGCCGACGCCCAAGCCGACCCCGAAGCCGACGTCCGGCGGGGGCGGGTCGGGGCCCTCGGGGACGTACGCGCTGGAGAGCGAGAACAGCGGCGACTGCCTGGCGGAGTACAAGCAGCCGTACGGGGTGACCACGATCAACTCCCGGGCGTGCGGGTCCCATCCGGAGCTCGCGGGCTACTCCTGGACCTATCGCGCCAACGCGGACGGCTCCTTCCGCCTGGTCAGCAGGAAGTCCGGGCTGTGCCTCGCGCAGAGCAGCGGCGTCGCCGCCACGGTCGCGGCCTGCGACGGCGCCGCCGGCCAGTCCTGGAAGTTCGACGCGTCCACGTCGGCGGGGCGCTCCATCAAGAACATGGGCAGCGGCGCGTGCCTGACCTCCAACCCCGGCGGCGTCGTCCTGTTCAACTGCGGCGGGATCTACAGCACCGGTCAGCACTGGCGGAACATCGGCGCGCTCTAGCCGACCGCCGACCGCCGGCCCCAGGTGCCGAAACCGGGTTGCGTAGTCGAACGTTTCTTCCATTACACTCCGCCCAGCATCCGGGGGGGTGCTGTCGCGCCGCGCGTGCCCGTCACCGGGACGCGCGGGGACGCCGCAGGCCCTCTTCCGGCCCATCTCCGTGTTTCCCCAGGGGGGGATCCTTGCCTTTCGCGTTCTCCGGGCGTGCCATCCGCGTCGCCACCTGCACCGCGCTCGCCCTCTCCGCCGGCATGCTGCCGGCGTCCCCCGCCTTCGCCGGATCGGCCCCCGTGCCGGACCTGAGGCGGCCGCTGACCGACACCACCGCGGTGCCGACGCTCAGCGAACCGGCGCCCGCCGGCACGGCCCGCGCCGCCGCCGACGACGTGTCGGACGCCCCGAAGGCCCGCTTCGACGTGACCGGTGACGGCAAGACCGACCTGATCCACCGCACGCGCAACGGCTTCACCTACCTCGCTCCGTCCGAGGGCGGGACGCACCTCGAGTTCGCCACCGCCGGCACGAGCACCGATCTCGACCTCGTGCCGCTCGGGCACCAGGACGCCGGGGTCGGGCCCGAGGTGCTCTCCGTCTCCGCGAACGGCACCCTGCGGCTGTACTCGCACTCCTCCGCCACCGACGGCACGCTCAGCTGGACCGGTCACGGCTGGAACATCTACAACAAGGTGTTCTCGCCCGGTGACGTCGACGGCGACAACAGGGCCGACGTCATGGCCCGCCAGTACAACGGCGACCTGTACTTCTACCGCGCGACCGGCACCCTCTCGGCGCCCTTCGCCGGCCGTGTGAAGGTGGGTCCGGGCTGGGGCGCGTACGACCAGCTCGTGGGCCTCGGTGACAACGACGGCGACGGCAGGGGCGACGTGCTCGCCCGCACCCCGGCCGGCCAGGTGTACTTCTACGGCAGCACCGGCGACAAGCGGGCGCCGTTCAAGCCGCGCAAGGCGCTCGCCACCGGCTGGCAGGTCTACAACCAGGTCATCGCCGCCGACGACCGCAACCTCGACGGCCGCGCCGACGTGTTCGCGCGCGACCTGAACGGCACCCTGTGGGCCTACTACGGCCGCGGGAACGGGACGTTCACCGCGCGGGCGCAGACCGGCACGGCCTGGAACAAGGTCGAGCAGTTCGGCGGCGCGGGCAACGTCCCGTCCCTCGGCAAGACCCTGTTCATGGGCCGTGACAAGGCCGGGACCCTGTTCTGGCACCGCGGCCTGAACAACGGCAGGCTCGCCCCCCGCGAGCAGGTCAGCGACACCGGCGGCTGGGCGGCCGCCGGCCTGATGACGCTCGCCCACGCACTCGACGGCAACACGCTCCCCGACCTTCTGTTCGTCCGCGAGGGCCACCTCGTCAGCACCTCGACCGAGAAGGACCTCGGCGGCGGCTGGCAGGTCTACGACCGGCTCGTCGGCCCCGGCGACCTCTCCGGCGACGGAAAGTCGGACCTCCTCGCCCGTGACAGGTCCGGCGTGCTGTACCTGTACCGGGGCAACGGCGCCGGCACCGGCTTCGCCTCCCGCGTCCGGGTCGGTACGGGCTGGAACGCGTACGACCAGATCGTCGGCGCGGGCGACCACACCGGCGACGGCCGCGCGGACATCGTGGCGCGCGACCGCTCCGGCAACCTGTACCTGTACCGGGGTACGGGCTCCGCGACGGCGCCGTTCGCCGGCCGGGTGCGCGTCGGCGGCGGCTGGGGCGCGTACAGCAAGCTGGTGGCGCCGGGCGACCTCAGCGGCGACGGCCGGGCCGACCTGCTCGCGGTGACCGCCTCGGGCGACCTCTACCGCTACCTGGGCACCGGCACCGGCGCCGGGATCGGCGCGCGGGCGAAGATCGGCAACGGCTTCCAGACGTACCGCGACCTGTACTAGGACCTGATCCGGCGCCGACGGCCCGACAGGCCCCGACGGCGCCGGGCGGGCAGCCCGTACCGGCGGACCGTGCGCCCCTCACCGAGCCTTCGGCGAGGGGCGCACGGGTCCGAAGACCGGGACCGCGACCCCGTCCTCCCCGGTGCGGAAGGCGACCTCCAGGGGCATGTCGACGCGCAGGGCGTCCTCCGGCACGTCCACGACCTCCGTCATCATGCGCGGGCCCTCGGCCAGGTCGACGACGGCCGCCACGTAGGGGACCCGGCCGTCGAAGGGCGGGAGGTCGTTGCGGTGGACGACGGACCAGGTGTAGAGGGTGGCGCGGCCGGTCGCCGACTCCCAGACCACGTCCTCGCTCCAGCAGTGCGGGCAGAACTCGCGCGGGTAGTGGTGGGGCCGGGCGCAGGCGCGGCAGCGGCGGATCAGGAGGCGGCCCTCGGCGGCGGCGTCCCAGTAGGCGCGGGTGAAGGCGTCGATGTCCGGGGTGGCCGTCACAGGAAGAGTCCGATCGCGGAGTCGAGGGACCACGTCTGCCAGGACAGGGCGAGGAGGGCCACGAGGGAGATCAGCGCCATCATCGCGTTCTGCCCCTGCTCGGCCCAGTCGTGGATCATCAGGACGAGGTAGAGCAGGTTGAGGAGGAGGCCGGCGATCAGGGCGATCGGGGTGAGGAAGCCGCTGACCAGGCCGAGGCCGAGGGCGAGTTCGGCGTAGACGACGACGTACGCCATCAGTTTGGGGCGGGGGGCGACGACCTTCTCGAAGCCGGTCCGCACGGCCGCCCACCGGTGCCTGGAGGCCACGTCCGCCGCCCAGGCGATGCCCGTACCGCGCTCGAACCAGCCCTCGCGGTCCTTGTGGCGCCAGCTCTCCAGCCACCACAGGCCGAGGCCGATGCGGAGGACGGCGAGCCATTCGGCGCCGGTGAGCCAGACGGTCTGCATGCGCGGGCCTCCTCGGACCTACATATCTGACGATACGTCAGTTCAGCGCAGTGCCCCCGGCCTCCGCAAGGGGTCGGCGCGCGTGACCGTTTCGCAACCGAAATCCCTCCGGGACCGAGACCCACTGCGTGTACACGTCATTACGCTCAGCATTCATGGTCACCACCCCCCAAGAGCCGGTGTACGTCATCGGCGCCGGCCCCGGCGGGCTCGCGGTCGCCGCCACCCTGCGCGCCCGCGGCGTCCGCGCCGTCGTCCTGGAGAAGTCCGGGGAGGTCGGCACCTCCTGGCGCGGCCACTACGACCGGCTGCGGCTGCACACCACACGGCGCCTCTCCGCCCTCCCCGGGCTGCGGATCCCCCGCTCGTACGGCCGCTGGGTCGCCCGCGCCGACCTCGTCCGCTACCTGGAGGCGTACACCGAGAAGCACGAGCTGGACGTCGTCACCGGCGTCGAGGTGCACCGGATCGAGCGGGCGGAGGACGGGACCGGCACCTGGGTGCTGCACGCGACCGGCGGACGGCGGCTGACCGGCCGGGCCGTCGTCGTCGCCACCGGCTTCAACCACACGCCGAGCGTGCCGGCCTGGCCGGGGCTCGACAGCTACGAGGGCGACCTCACCCACGCCCGCGAGTACCGCAACCCCGAGGCGTACGCGGGCAAGGACGTGCTCGTCGTCGGCATCGGCAACACCGGCGCCGAGATCGCCGCCGACCTCGCCGAGGGCGGCGCGGGCCGGGTCCGGATCGCCGTCAGGACCGCGCCGCACATCCTCCGCCGCACCACGGCCGGCTGGCCCGCGCAGCGCAGCGGCATCCTCGTCCGGCGGCTCCCGGTCCCGCTCGTGGACCTGCTCGGCCGGGGCCTCGCGCGCTTCGCCTCGCCGGACCTCACCGCGCACGGGCTGCCGCGCCCGACCACCGGGCTCGCCAGCCGCGTCCGGGAGGGCGCCATCGCCGTCCAGGACGTCGGGCTCGTCGCGGCGATCCGGGCCGGGAAGGTCGAGGTGGTCCCGGCCGTCGAGGCCCTGGAGGGCCGCGAGGTGGTCCTCGCCGACGGCAGTCGGATCGCCCCGGACGCGATCATCGCCGCCACCGGCTACCGCCGCGCCCTCGAACCCCTCGTCGGCCACCTCGACGTCCTCGACCCCCGCGGCCGGCCCGCGGTACGGGGCCCCCGCAGCCCGCGCCAGGCGCCCGGGCTCTACTTCACCGGGTTCACCAACCCCATCAGCGGCATGCTGAGGGAGCTGTCCCGGGACGCGGAGCGGATCGCGCGGCGGATCGCCCGGACGCGGCGGTCGGAGCGGAAGAAGGGCCCCGAGGAGCCGAAGAAGCCGAAGCCCTGACCGTCCGCCCACGCATGCCCGAAGACCCCGCCCCGGCGGGGTCTTCGCGCTTCCTCCGCACCGCCCCATTCCTGACTGAGCGTCAGTTCTGTAATCTGACTAGGCGTCAGGTCACTTGTCCGGGACGCGTCCTGAACGGAAGGGCGGAGCGCAACGATGCTTGGATCGACTCACGGCACCTTCACCACCGGTCTGCGCGCCCGCGTGGAAGCCTGCGGGGAATCCCCCCGCACCGCCGTCCACGGGCACGCCGCCGCGCCCGGCGACCGGGACGTCAGCGGCCGGGCGCTGCACGCCGAGGTCCCCGACCTCGACCGGTTCTTCCGGCCCCGGTCCGTCGCCGTCGTCGGCGCCTCCGACACCGAGGGCCGGCCCAACACCGGCATCACCCGGCAACTGCTCGCCTGGGCCGAGCGGGTCGGCGCGGAGGTCGTACCGGTGCACCCGACCCGTACCGCCGTCTTCGGCATCGACTGCGTGCCGTCCGTCAAGGCCCTCGCCGCACCCGTGGACCTCGCCGTCCTGCTCGTCGCCGACCCGCTGCCCGTCGTCGAGGAACTGGGCGAGGCCGGGGTGCCGTTCGCCGTCGCCTTCGCCTCCGGCTTCGCCGAGACCGGCGCCGACGGGGCCGCCGCACAGCAACGCCTGGCCGAGGCCGTGCGCCGTAGCGGCGTCCGGCTCCTCGGACCCAACACCAACCTCAACGCCTTCGAGCGCTTCCGCGACGACCTCGACGGACCCGCCGTCGCCCTCATCACCCAGTCCGGCCACCAGGGCCGGCCCCTCTTCACCCTCCAGGAGCTCGGCGTCCGGCTCTCCCACTGGGCGCCGACCGGCAACGAGGCCGACCTGGAGACCGCCGACTTCCTCTCGTACTTCGCCTCCCTCCCCGAGGTCGGCGCCATCGCCGCGTACGTCGAAGGGCTCAAGGACGGGCGGTCCTTCCTGCTCGCCGCCGACCGCGCCGCCCGCGAGGGCGTGCCCGTGGTGGCGGTGAAGGTCGGCAGGACCGAGACCGGGGCGCGCACCGCCGCCTCCCACACCGGGAAGCTCACCGGCGCGGACCGGGTGGTGGACGCGGCGATGCGGCAGTTCGGGGTGATCCGGGTCGACGGGCTCGACCAGCTCCAGGACACCGCCACCCTCCTCGCCCGCGCCCGCAGGCCGGTGGCCGACGGCGTCGTCGTCTACTCGATCTCCGGCGGTACGGGGGCCCACTTCGCCGACCTGGCGACGGCGGCCGGACTGGACCTGCCCACGCTGACGCAGGCCAAGCAGGACGAGCTGCACCAGTGGATCCCGCCGTACCTCCGCGTCGCCAACCCGGTCGACAACGGCGGGCACCCGGTCGGCGACTGGCGCGGCCGGAAGATCATCGACGCGATCCTCGCCGACCCCTCCGTCGGGGTCCTCATCTGCCCCATCACCGGCCCCTTCCCGCCGATGAGCGACAAGCTCGCCCAGGACCTGGTGGACGCGGCCGAGGCCACCGACAAGCTGGTGTGCGTGGTGTGGGGCTCCCCGCTCGGGACGGAGGACGCCTACCGGACCACCCTCCTCGGCTCCTCCCGCGTCGCCACCTTCCGCACCTTCGCCAACTGCGTGGGCGCCGTGAAGGCCTACCTCGACCACCACCGCTTCACCGCCGGCTACCGCTCCCCCTTCGACGGGGCGCCCCGCACACCGTCCCCGTCCTTCCGCAAGGCGCAGGGGCTGATGCGGCCCGGGCAGCGGCTCAGCGAACACGCGGCGAAGCAGCTGCTGCGCGCGTACGGCATCCGCGTACCGCGCGAACAGCTCGTGACGAGCGCGGCGGCGGCCGTCCGGGCCGCCGGGCTCGTCGGCTACCCGGTGGTGATGAAGGCCTCCGGCGGGCAGCTCGCCCACAAGACCGAACTGGGCCTGGTCAAGGTCGGCCTGACCTCGGCGAGCCAGGTCAGGGACGCGTACCGCGACCTCACCGACATCGCCCGCTACGAGCAGATCGACCTCGACGGCATCCTCGTCTGCCAGATGGTCGGCAAGGGCGTCGAGATGGTCGTCGGGGTCACCCGCGACGACCTGTTCGGGCCGACGGTGACGGTCGGCCTCGGCGGGGTCCTGGTGGAGGTCCTGAACGACACCGCCGTGCGCGTGCCCCCCTTCGGCGAGCGGGAGGCCCGCTCGATGCTGGACGAGCTGCGCGGCCGGGCCCTCCTCGACGGCGTGCGCGGCGCGCCGCCGGCGGACGTCGACGCGCTGGTGGAGGTCGTGCTGCGGGTCCAGCGCATGGCCCTGGAACTCGACGGCGACCTCTCCGAACTCGACATCAACCCGCTGATGGTGCTGCCGCGCGGACAGGGCGCCGTGGCGCTGGACGCGCTGGCGGTCTGCCGATAGGAGCCCCTCGTGTCATCGGACGCAGCTTCGGAAGTACCTGAGGTGCCCGACGTGCCCGTGCCCGACGTACTCCACTCCGTCGAGAACGGCGTCGCGTGGATCACGCTCAACCGCCCCGAGGCGATGAACGCGGTCACCTGGGACCAGCGGGAACGGATCATCGCGCTGCTCGCGGACGCCTCCGCCGACCCGTCCGTACGGGCCGTGGTGGTGACCGCCACCGGCCGGGGCTTCTGCGCGGGCGCGGACCTGCGCGGGGGGCCGCCGGCCGGGGGCGAGCGGGTCGTCGGGGACGTCTCCCGCATGATCCGGCGGGGCGCGCAGCGGTTCATCGGCGCCGTCATGGACTGCGAGAAGCCGGTGATCGCGGCGGTGAACGGTACGGCGGCGGGGATCGGCGCGCACCTGGCCTTCGCCTGCGATCTGGTCCTCTCGGCCGAGTCCGCCCGCTTCGTCGAGGTCTTCGCCCGGCGCGGTCTCGTCCCCGACGGCGGCGGGGCGTACCTGCTGCCGCGGCTGATCGGGCCGCAGCGGGCGAAGGAGCTGCTGTTCTTCGGGGACGCGGTGCCGGCGGCGGAGGCGTGCGCGATGGGCCTGGTCAACCGGGTGGTCCCGGCGGAGGACCTGGACAGGACGGCCCGCGCCTGGGCGGAACGCCTCGCCCAGGGCCCCACCCGCGCCCTCGCCCTCACCAAGCAGCTGGTCAACGCCTCCCTGGACGCGGACCGCGCGACCGCCTTCGCCGCGGAGGCGACGGCCCAGGAACTGAACATGACGACCCGTGACGCGCAGGAGGGGGTGGCGGCGTTCGTGGAGCGCCGGGAGGCGACGTACGAGGGGCGGTAGCGGGTGCGGGCAGGTGCGGGGCTTGTCGGGGGCCGCCCTTACAGTGTGTCCGCGCATATGGAGTGCATATGCCGTTCACTTTTCCCGGGGGGGAAATCACGATGCCTCACCCCGCGCACCCCCGCGCACGATCCGAAAGATCCGGAAGATGCCGAAGAGCCCTCTTCCTGGTCCCCGCCCTGCTGACGGCCCTCCTGGCCCCGGCCCTGCCGGCGGCCTACGCGGCCGACCATCCGCCGACCGCGTCGACCGCGCCCGCGGCACCCGCGACCGCCCCGACCCCGGCCGCCGAGGCCCCGGCCACCGAGCTCCCGGCCACTGAGACCCCGGCCACCGAGGCCCCGCAGGCCCCGCAGGCCCCGCAGGCCCCGCAGGCCCCGGCGGAGGATCCGGCACCCGAACCCACGCCGACGCCCACCGACACGGCCGAGCCCTGCCCCGCGCTGCCGCTCGCCCCGCTGGGCGACCCGGGCGACGCGGTCAGGCAGGTCACCATCGAGCCCGGCACCACGGCCTGCTTCACGGTCACCGTCGAGACACCCGGCACCCACCGCATCCTCATCGACGGCAGCCACGACACCTATCCGGGGCTGTACGCCGGTGAGGACCGGGTCACCTGCGACGACTGGCAGTACAAGGACGCCTGGTGCGACCTGGCCGCCGGTCGGTACACCCTCAAGCTCCCCAACACCGACTGGCAGAGCGCCGAGAACCGGGTCGCGCTCGTCCCGCTGATGAACACGGCCGCCGGCCCCTGCCCCGCCGTCTCCGGCACCGGGTACGACACGGCGCCCGTCACCGGCACCGGCGTCGGCCCGCTCGGGGTCGTCTGCCACTCCTTCACCGCGGCCCCGGGCGAGCGGATCACCCAGCAACTGGAGCGCCGGACCTACGGCGACTCCTTCGCGTGGATCTCCGACGCCACCGGCAAACGCCTCTGCACGGAGCGCAACCAGGACGGCTCCGAAGGCTGCGTCCTGCCCGAGGGCACGTCCGGCTACCGCGTCCACGCGGTCGTCGGCCACCAGGAGGACGGCTCACCGGCCGCTCCGTACTCCCTGGAGGTCCGCCGCCTGTCGGATCCGGCGGGCTGCGCCACCGTCACCCACGCCGTCTACGGCACCGCGCCGGACCGGTCCGGGCCCGCGACCGGCTGCAAGACCTTCACGCCCGCCACGTCCGGCCGCTACGACGTGCGGGCCGTGGACCCGGAGGGCCGCCGCGGCACCATCTCGGTGTACGAGCAGGACGGCACCTTCGCCTGCCGCGCCTACGACGCCTTCTGCACGCTCACGGCGGGCACGGCGTACACGATCGTCACCGACGACGCCGTCCAGGTCTTCGGCCGCGCCTCCACCGAGGGCTGTGTGGACGGGGTCGCTCTCGCCACGGTCCACCGGGGCGTCATCTCCGCCCCCGGCGAGACCGACTGCCTCAACCTGCCGATGCCGGGGGGCGCGCATCTCGCCATCCAGGCGGACGGCTCCCCCTCCATCAAGGTGTACGACGCGGTCGGCGCCGAGCAGTGCCCGCACTCCACGAACCTCTGGGACGCCACCTGCGTGCTCGGCGGCACGGCTCCCTACCGGGCGATCGTCACCGACGACGAGGACTCCGACGGCGGCCCCGGCTACGGGATCATCGTCCACCAGACCGACGCGCCCACCGTCTGCCGTACCTTCGTCGCTGCCGACTTCGGACCGAAACCGGCCCGGACGGCCGTGAAGACCGGTGGCGGCGTCTTCGCCGACTGTCTGACCATCCCCGCCACCGCCCACTCCGCCACCGAGATCTTCCAGATCGCGAAGGGCCCCGGCGGCCCGAACGCCGAGGCCGTCGTGGTGGACGCGAAAGGCAGGGTCAGCTGTGAGATCCGCACCTACTACGGCAGCCTCTCCAGCTGCGACCTGACGCCGGGCCTCGCCCACACCGTCCTCGTCCACGCCCGTGACGTTCCCGGCGAGGTGCTGCTGACCCGTCAGGACGTCACCGCCACCGCGCGCGGCTGCGCCGCCACCACGGCCGTGGCCGCCGGAGGGCCGTCCACCGACGGCACCCCGTACGCCCCCGGCAGCTTCCAGTGCCGCCGAGTGACCACGTCCGCCGCGGGGGACACCCTGCACCTGGACGTGCGGGACGCGACGGACTCGATCCGGCTCATGGCCTACGACACCAAGGGCGAACCGGTCTGCGACTACTTCGCCAAGGGCTGCGCCGTCTCCGGCGCCACCGCGTACCAGGTGCTCCTCCTCGTCCCGGAGGGCACCGCCGCGCCCGCCTCCTACCGGCTCGACGCCGTCCGTATCGGCACACCGACCGGGCCCGCCCCGGAGTGCGCCAAGGTGGCGAACGTGTCCTACGGCGCCGGCCCGCTCACCGGCACCCTCAGCGAGCAGCGCAGCGTACTGTGCTGGGCGCTGCCGACCGCCGAGAGGGACTACTACGACCTGTCCTTCACCCCGGCCGGAACCTTCGAGACGATGCCCAGGCCGCGGTTGTACGACCGGGTCAGCCGGGCGAACACCTGCTACGGCTCGTACACCGCCGAGGGCGAGATCTACACCTGCTCGACCTCGGGCGGCTACCCGCGCAAGGCCAAGCCGACCACCCTCGTGATCGGCCTGCCGGAGAAGCCGGCGCAGGCGTCGACGGCGGTGAAGGCCCAACTCACCTGCACCGGGGTGGTCTGCGGGCCCGACGAACGCGACGTCAAGGCCGTCGTCCCCGGCGTCCTCGGCCGCGGGAAGATCTCGATGACCGTCACCGGCTCCGCGCTGCACTCCTCTACGAAGGTCGTCGTGACGAACGGTTCCTTCCGGGCCGAGTCGACCACGCTCGCCGTCGCGCCGGACCGGCGCAGCATGACGGTGGCGCTGGACCTGACGAGGGCACCGATCGGTTCGCTGAGCGTCAGCGTGTTCGCGTTCGGCGGGCAGTACGCCAAGCCGTCCGTGCAGGTCGTCGCCGCCCTCCGCAACACCGCCCCCGCCTCCTTCACCGGGACCGCCGTCGTCGGCGGGAAGGTGACGGCCAAGGCCGGGGCATGGTCGCTGCCGGTGGACTCGCTGACATACCAGTGGAAGGCGAACGGGGTCGCCGTCGCGGGGGCCACGGCCTCCACGTACACGGTCCCGGCCTCCCTCCAGGGCAAGTCGCTGTCCGTCTCCGTGGTCGCCCGCAAGACCGGGCATCCGACGCTGACGTCGACCAGCGCGGCCGTGGCCGTGAAGGGCGTCGCCCCCAAGGCCACCCGGGTGCCGGTCATGACCGGGGCCGTGAAGGTCGGGGCGAAGGTGTCGGCCTCGGTCGGGACCTGGTCGCCGGTCGCGAGCTCGTACGGCTACCAGTGGCGGGCGGACGGCGTCGCGATCTCCGGCGCGACCGGCTCCGCGTACACGCCGACCGCCGCCGTGCGCGGGAAGAGGCTGACCGTCACGGTCACCGCGCACCGCACCGGGCACCTCAGCGGCTCCGCGACCACGGCCGGTGTCACGGTCGCCTACGGGATCGCCCCGAAGGCGACGAAGGCGCCGTACCTGACCGGCACCGTCCGGGTCGGGCGGACCCTTACCCTGAACCGGGGCACCTGGACGCCCGCGCCGACCTCGTACGCCTACCAGTGGTACGCGAACGGGCGGGCCGTCAGCGGCGCCGTGAAGTCCACCTTCGTGCCCGGCAAGGCCCAGCGCGGCCAGAGGATCACCGTCAAGGTGACCGCCCACCGCACCGGGCACACCTCCGGGTACGCCTGGACCCGCGCGACGGGCGCCGTCGCCGGATAGACCGCGCCGCCGCCTCCCCGGGTGTTCCCATCTGACGCTGCGTCAGTTTCAATGCTGGACATGATGGGACACGCGGGGATGGCGGCCAGCGCCGTCCGACACCTGAGAGCGGCCGGGGCGCCCACGGCCGTCGAACACCTCCCCCGGCCCGCTCTGCGGGCCGTGCGCGAGGACGAACGGGCGCCGGTCGACCCGGCGGAGTTCCGGCGCGTGCTCGGCCACTTCGCCAGCGGCGTCACCCTCGTCACGACCGCCGACGGCGCGGGACCGACCGGCTTCGCCTGCCAGTCCTTCGCCTCACTGTCGCTGGATCCCCCGCTGGTGGCCTTCATGGTCGCCCGCACCTCGACCACCTGGCCGCGCATCGCCGCCGCCGGGACCTTCTGCGTCAACGTCCTCGGGGCCGGACAGGGGCCGCTGTGCCGGGCGTTCGCCGTCAGTGGCGCCGACAAGTTCGCGGGCGTCGACTGGTCCCCCGCGCCCGTCACCGGCGCGCCCCGGCTCGCCGGCGTCCCCGCCTGGATCGACTGCGCGATCACCACCGTCCACACCGGGGGCGACCACCTGATCGTGGTCGGGCGCGTGGAGGCCCTGGGCGCCGTGGACGAGGGCGGCGAGCCGCTGCTCTTCCACCGGGGGCGGTTCGGGGGCTTCAGCGGCGGGTGAGGAGACCGTCCGTGCGCGGCCCGCCTCCCGCTAGGCGAGGAGCCCGTCGCGCCGGGGACGGCGGATCACGAGGGCCATCAGGGCGGCCGCCGCGCACAGGGCGCCGGAGGCGTACCAGACGAGGTCGTAGGAGCCGAAGACGTCGCGGGCGACGCCGCCGGCGAAGGCGACGACGGCGGCGCCGACCTGGTGGGAGGCGAGGACCCAGCCGAAGACGATCGCGGAGTCCTCGCCGTAGTGCTCGCGGCACAGGGCGATCGTGGGCGGGACCGTGGCCACCCAGTCGAGGCCGTAGAAGACGATGAAGAAGATCATCGGCGGGTGGACGGAGGGGGCCAGGAGCATGGGGAGGAAGAGCAGCGAGACGCCGCGCAGGGCGTAGTAGACGGCCAGCAGGCGCCGGGCCTCGAAGCGGTCGGTGAACCAGCCGGAGGCGATCGTGCCGACGACGTCGAAGACGCCGATGACGGCGAGGAGCCCGGCGGCGGCGGTGACCGGCATGCCGTGGTCGTGCGCGGCCGGCACGAAGTGGGTCTTCACGAGGCCGTTGGTGGAGGCGCCGCAGATCGCGAAGGTGCCCGCGAGGAGCCAGAAGGGGCCGGTCCGGGCCGCCTTGAGGAGGACCGTCACCGCGCGGCGGGCCGCGCCCGTGACGGGCGCGGGCTTCTCGGCGTACTCCCCGCCGTACGGGGCCAGTCCGACGTCCGCCGGGTGGTCGCGGAGCAGCAGCCAGACGAACGGGACGACGGCGAGCGCGGAGAGGGCGACGGTCACGGCGGCCGGGCGCCAGCCGTGGTCCTCGACCAGCCAGGAGAGGAGCGGCAGGAAGACCAGCTGGCCGGAGGCGCCGGCCGCGGTCAGGATGCCGGTGACGAGGCCGCGGCGGGCGGTGAACCAGCGGTTGGTGACGGTCGCGGCGAAGGCGAGCGCCATGGAGCCGCTGCCGAGGCCGACGAGGACGCCCCAGTACAGGACGAGCTGCCAGGCGGCCGTCATCCAGACGGTGAGCAGCGAGCCGAGCGCGATGACGGAGAGGGCGACGGCGACGACCCTGCGGATGCCGAAGCGGTCCATGAGGGCGGCGGCGAAGGGGGCGGTCAGGCCGTAGAGGGCGAGGTTGACGGAGACGGCGAAGCCGATCGTGCCGCGCGACCAGTCGAACTCGCCGTGGAGCGGTTCGATGAGCAGGCCCGGGAGGGACGCGAAGGCGGCGGCGCCGATGATCGTGACGAAGGTGACCGCGGCGACGGACCAGGCACGGTGGAGGCGTGGTGCGCGGGAGGTGGGGGTGGGGGCGGAGGATCGGTACTCCGTTGTCTGGACCATGCCATCGAGGATGCTGGCCGGTTTCCGCCCCCACCACTGGCCCGACTGCCACGTTTGCAACGGATCGGGCCAGCCGCCGGCCCCTCCCCCGCTACGCCGACCGCGGCAGGTCCCTGATCGGCCGGACCGCCAGCAGCGCCCCCACCACCAGGACCGCGATCCCCGCCCCCGCGAGCAGCACCGCCTCCGTGCCGACCACCCCGGCGACCGGCCCGGAGAGCGCCCGGCCGACGCCCATCATCAGCAGGGATCCGGCCACGTCGTAGGCGTGCATGCGGTTCAGGGCCTCCTGCGGGACGTGCGTCTGGACCGCCGTGGACCACATGACGAGCCAGAACGCGAAGGCGGTGCCCGCCACGAACTGCCCGGCGGCCAGGACGGCGACGGGAGCGCCGAGGCCGAGGAGCACCAGGTTCACCGGGAGGCCGAGGAGGGCGACGGCACCGGAGGCGAGGGGGCGGCGGGGCCGGATGCGGAGGGCGAGGAGCCCGCCGAGGGCGCTGCCGGCGCCGTTGGCCGCCATCAGCGCGCCGTACACGGCCGAGCCGTGGTCCTCGGTGACCAGGCTCGCGGTCAGCGGCACCATCGGGCCGGCGACGGTCAGCCCGTACACCGTCCAGATGGCGATGACCCCCCACAGCCAGTTCCGCGCGCGGAACTCACGCCACCCGAGGGCCAGTTCCGCTCCGAAGGAGCCGCGCTCGCGCTCCTCGGACGGGGCCGCCGGGGGGATCCGCATCAGCAGGAAGCAGACGGCGCTGACGGCGAAGGTGGCGGCGTTGGCCGCGAAGGCCGCGCCCGCGTTCCAGGCGGCGACGAGCAGGCCGGCGAGGGCCGGTCCCGCCATCGTCATCAGCGCCTCCGCGACCCTCAGGACGGCGTTGGCGCGCTGCACGTCGGGGGCGATGCGCGGGATGGTGGAGGCGACGCCCGGCTGGAAGAGCGCGGCGCCGACGCCCGCGACGACGGAGAGCGTGTACACGGCCCACAGCGGCGGGCTGCCGACCGCGAAGGCGACGGCGAGGAGCGCGGCTCCGGGCAGCCGCAGCAGATCGGCGGTGATCATCATGCGGCGGGCGGTGAAGCGGTCGGCGAGGACGCCGCCGAAGAGGACGAAGACGGCGAAGGCGGCCGTCCACAGACCCAGCGCGTAGCCGACGGAGGAGCCGGGCCTGCCGTCGCCGAGGAGCCCGGCGGCGAAGGCGACGGGGACCATCCCCTCGCCGAGGACGGCGACCGACCTGGCCGTGAAGAAGAGCCGGAAGTTACGGTTCCAGAGTGCGGGCGGCTCGATCGGCGGGGGAATCAGCGCGCCGGCCCCAGACTTGTACGTGTCGTCCTGATGCGTGTTGTCCGTCACGGACAGCCAGTGGTACCACCGAGTGGTCTGGACCACCACTGCTTTTACGAGGGGAGTGCCCGTGCCGCGACCGCCGCACCGCGTCGTCGTCCTCGCCCTGCCCGGGCTGCTCCCCTTCGAGCTGGGCATCCCGCACCGGATCTTCGGCCGCGCCAAGGACGCCGAGGGGCGCCCGCTGTACGAGATCGTGACCTGCGCGGTGGCCGCGGGGCCGGTGCAGACCGACGCGGACTTCACCGTCCACGTCGAGCACGGCCCGGAGGCGCTGGCCACGGCGGACACGGTCGTCGTGCCCGCCTCGTACGAGCTGGGCCCGGTCTACGAGGAGGGCAGGCTCACCGGCGAGCTGGCCGCCGCCCTCGCGCACGTCCGGCCCGGCACGCGGCTGGTCGCGATCTGCACGGGCGGGTACGTGCTGGCCGCCGCCGGCTGGCTCGACGGACGGCCCGCCACCACGCACTGGTCCTCCGCCGACCACTTCCAGCGGCTCTTCCCCACGGTACGGGTCGACGCCGGCGTCCTCTTCGTCGACGACGGGGACGTGCTCACCTCGGCGGGCGTCGCCGCCGGCCTCGACCTGTGCCTGCACATCGTGCGCCGCGACCACGGCACCGCGATCGCCAACGACGTGGCCCGCCGCACGGTCGTCCCGCCGCACCGGGACGGCGGCCAGGCCCAGTACATCGCCCGCCCCGTCCCGGACACCGGCACCCACACCACGACCGGTGCCCGCGCCTGGGCGCTGGCCCACCTCCACGAGCCGATCCAGCTGCGGGACCTGGCCGAGCGGGAGGCCATGAGCGTCCGGACCTTCACCCGGCGCTTCCGCGACGAGGTCGGCGTCAGCCCCGGCCAGTGGCTCACCCGGCAGCGGATCGAGCGCGCCCGGCACCTCCTGGAGACCAGCGACCTCCCCGTGGACCGGGTGGCCCAGGACTCCGGCTTCGGCACCGCCCAGTCCCTGCGCGTCCACCTGATGACCGCCATCGGCGTCACCCCGACCGCCTACCGGCGCACCTTCCGCACGGGCTTCCCGGCGCCGTGACAGCCGTCCGCCGACGGCCACGGGCTTCCCGGCGCCGTGACCGCCGTCGGTCGGCGGCCCGTTCAGAAGACGAGCACCCCGCGCGCCACCTTTCCCGCCTCCGCCTCCTCCCGGGCGCGGGCGAACTCCTCCACCGGATACGTGGCGGTGACGAGCTCGTCGAGGAGGAGGGCGCCGGTGCGGTACAGCTCCGCGTAGAGCGGGATGTCCTTCTGCGGGCGGGAGGAGCCGTAGCGGCAGCCGAGGATCGACTTGTCGAGGAACATCGCGGCCGGCGGGAAGGACGCCTCCGCCTTCGGCGCGGTCATGCCGAGCAGCACCGCCTGGCCGTGCCGGTCGAGGAGGTCGATCGCGGTGCGGACGAGACCGGTGTGGCCGACGCACTCGAAGACGTGGTCGGCGCCGGTCGGCAGCACGTCCCGGACGCCGTCGGCGGAGCCGAGGAAGTGGGTGGCGCCGAAGCGTCGGGCCGTTTCCTCCTTGGCCGGGTTGGTGTCGACGGCGACGACGGTGAGCGCGCCCGCGATCCGCGCGCCCTGGATGACGTTGAGCCCGATCCCGCCGGTGCCGAGGACGACGACGGTGTCGCCGCGCGCGACCCTCGCCCGGTTGAGTACGGCTCCGACGCCGGTGAGGACGCCGCAGCCGAGCAGCGCGGCGGACGCGAACGGCACGTCCTCGGGGATCCGCACCGCCTGCACGGCCTTGACGACCGTCCGCTCGGCGAAGGAGGAGTTGGACGCGAACTGGAAGAGCGGCACGCCCTGCCGCGAGAAGGGCCTGCCCGGCATCCCGATCGCCTTCCGGCACATCGTCGGCCGGCCGGCGTCGCAGTCGGCGCAGGCGCCGCAGTTGGCGAGCGTGGACAGCGCCACGTGGTCGCCGGGGGCCACGTGCGTCACCCCCTCCCCGACCGCCTCGACGACCCCGGCGCCCTCGTGCCCGAGCACGACGGGCGGCGGGAAGGGGATCGTCCCGTCGATGACGGACAGGTCGCTGTGGCAGAGTCCGGCCGCCCGGATCCCCACCAGCACCTCCCCGGGACCCGGGTCCCGCACCTCCAGGTCCGTGACGACCTCGACGCTCTTCCCGTCGAACACCACACCGCGCACGACGATCCCTCCCTCTCCTGAATGCCGTGGACCGACTGCCGTGGACCGCCTGCCGCGGGCCGACTGCCGTGGGCCGAGTGCCGCGGGCCGACTGCCGCGGGCCGACTCCGCCGACCGCCGCCGTCGACTACTGCCTCGGCCGGTCCCCGCCGCGGGAACCGGCGCCCTCGACCACTGGTTGGGCCGGTCCCCGCCGCGGGAACCGGCGCCGTCGATTACTGGTTGGGCCGGTCCCCCGCCGCGGCGGCCCGGGCCATCTCCTCCAGGCGGGCCAGCATCGGCATCGGGTCCGTCCCGACCGTCCCGGGCAGGAAGTCCGCGATGCGCTCCGGCGTCCAGCCACCGCCCTCCGCGTAGCCGGCCCGCAGCTCCCTGGGCTGCGCCCAGACCGCGATCTTGGGTCCGGCGATCGTGTAGACCTGGCCGGTGATCCGCTCCTCGCGGGCCCGCTCGGAGAGCAGGTAGACGACGAGCGCGGCGACGTCCTCCGGCTCGCCGATCTCCTTGAGCTCCATGGGGACGTTGGCGGACATCCGGGTCCTGGCGACCGGCGCGACCGCGTTGGCGGTGACGCCGTACTTGTGGAGGCCGAGGGCCGCGCTCCGGACGAGCGAGATGACCCCGCCCTTCGCGGCCGAGTAGTTGGCCTGGGCGACGGAGCCCTGGTGGTTGCCGCTGGTGAAGCCGATCAGCGCCCCGGAGCCCTGCTTGCGCATCACCGCGGCCGCCGCCCGGAAGACGGTGAAGGTGCCCTTGAGGTGGGTGGCGACGACCGGGTCCCACTCCTCCTCGGTCATGTTGAAGAGCATCCGCTCGCGCAGGATGCCCGCCACGCACACGACCCCGTCGATCCGTCCGTACTCGGCGAGGGCCACGTCGACGAGCCGCTGCCCGCCGGCCATGGTGGAGATGTCGTCGGCGACGGCGACGGCGGTGCCCCCCGCCGCCTCGATCTCCTTGACCACGGCGACGGCGACGTCGCTGGTCGGCTCGCCGCCCTCGATGGAGACGCCGTAGTCGTTGACGACGACCTTCGCCCCCTCGGCGGCGCACGCGAGGGCGACCGCGCGGCCGATGCCGCGCCCCGCTCCGGTCACGGCGACGACCTTGCCCGCCAAGAAGTTCCCCATCTCCGGCCCCTTCCCGCAGTTTCTGACGGTCCGTTAGATTCTATGGGTCGTCAGATACCGGAAAACAAGACCCCGGAGGCCCCGATGTCCCTCCCCGCCGCTTTCCACGAGATCGCCGAGCGCGTGAACAACTGGGGCCGTTGGGGCCGGGACGACGAGATCGGGACACTGAACCTGATCACCGACGAGGCGGTGCGGGAGGCCGCCGCGACGGTCCGCACCGGCCGCCGGGTCCCCCTCGCGCTCGACCTCAGGCAGGACGGCGTGCAGACCGGCATGATCCCCGGCCGGGTCAACCCGCTGCACGTCATGGTGCAGGTCAACCAGGAGCTCTTCGGCCCCGGCACGGTCGCCACCAGCGACGACGCCGTGACCCTGGGCCTCCAGGCGGCCACCCACTGGGACGCCCTCACCCACGCCTCGCACTCGGGCCGGATCTACAACGGCCGCCCCGCCGACACCATCACCCCGCACGGCCGGGCCGCCTTCAGCGGCATCCACACGGCCCGGCACGTCGTCGGCCGGGGCGTCCTGCTGGACGTGGCGGCGGCGAAGGGCGTCGACCGGCTGCCCGGCGACCACGCGGTGACCCCGGAGGACCTGGACGAGGCGGCGGAGTTCGGGCGGGTGACGGTGCGGGCCGGCGACCTCGTCCTCGTACGGACCGGGCAGATCCAGCTGTACCTGGCCGGGGACAAGCACGGGTACGCGTTCCCGTCCCCCGGGCTCTCGATCCGCACGCCGGAGTGGTTCCACGCGCGGGACGTCGCGGCCGTCGCCAACGACACCCTCACCTTCGAGATCTTCCCGCCGGAGATCGAGGACCTGTGGCTGGGCGTCCACGCGCTCGATCTGGTCGAGATGGGGATGCTCCAGGGCCAGAACTGGAATCTCGAAGAGTTGTCCACAGCCTGTGCACAAGAAGGTCGCCACACCTTCCTGCTCTCCGCGATGCCGGAACCTTTCGTCGGCGGCACGGGCACACCGGTGGCGCCGATCGCCCTCTTCTGAGGGGAAGACGGGGAAGCATGCGCGGGCGGCGGCCCCGGGGAGACGGGTAAAGGCGCACGGGCGGCGACCCTGGGGAGACGGGTAAAAAATGGCGGCCCCGAGGGGGCAGGGAAGGGCTCGCGGGTGGCGGCGCGCTCGCACGCGCCCCGAGCACGGCACGGACCGCCGCCACCCGGGCCACGACCCGCACATGCCGAGGGCGCACGGCCCTCGGCTCCCCTCGCCACGAATCGCTCACCCTAGAGTGGGCAAAACGGAACGAACCGTCAACAGCGCACCCGTCCGGGTGAGCCGAAACCCTCCCCGGACACGGGGGTCACCGGCGTGCGGTCCACCTCGCACCAGATCCGCTTGCCGCCCCCTTCGGGCTGCCAGCCCCACCGGTCGGCGAGGCCGTCGACCAGTTCGAGACCGCGCCCGTTGGTGTCCTCCCCGGCGGCGTGCCGGGGCCGGGGCGGCCGGTCGCTGCGGTCGGCGACCTCGACCCGCACCCCGCCCTCCGCCGCGAAGAGCATCCGCAGCACGGCGGGGCAGCCCGTGTGCACGACCGCGTTGGTCACCAGCTCGGAGATGAGCAGCACCAGCGTCTCCGCCAGCGGCTCGTCGTCCCCTATGCCGGAGCCGGCCAGCCGATTCCGGGCCCACCTGCGCGCACGCCCCACCTCGGCCGGGTCCGGCCCGACCTCCAACTGAACCTGAAGCACCTGCACCGTTCACACCATCCGAACCGGCGGACACACCTTTACGGAACGTGATTCCCTTACGGGACAGCATGGTTGACGTACAGTCACCGCAACAAGCGCTTCGGGCATATTCCAGCGCGAAGGAGTACGCGTGGTCCATACTGTGCGACGCACGCGGCGGGGAGTCGAACGCGGGGCGCGACCCGGCCTCACAAGCATGCGCATCCCACGGAGAGTACCGGAGCGGAGGGCCGACTCCGGCCCGTGACGACCCCCCTGAAGGACACAACCCGATATCGACGCTCCCCGCCGATTCGAACACGCTCCGTCACCAGTTCGGACGGTCAGAGCGCGGCGGCGACCTCCTCCGCCGCCCGCTCCGCCGGCAGCACGAGCGCGGCCCGCACCCACGCCCGCTTCAGATGCAGATGGACGTCCGCCTCCCAGGTGAAGCCCATCCCGCCGTGCACCTGGAGGCAGTCGCGGGCTCCTCGGACGGCCGCCTCGTCGGCGAGCAGCTTAGCCCCGGCGATCTCGACCGGGTCGGCGGTGACGGAGGCGGCGTGCACGGCGGCCCGGGCCAGCTCGGTCCGCACCAGCATCCCGGCGCACAGGTGCTTCACCGCCTGGAACCCCCCGATGACCTGCCCGAACTGCTCCCGCTGCCCGGCGTACGCGACGGCGGCGTCGGTGCACCAGGCGGCGGTCCCGACCTGCTCGGCGGCGGTCAGCAGCACCGTCTCGTCCGGGACCGCGGCCCGCGCCCGCGGCACGCGGTGCAGCGGCGTCAGCGGATCGACCGACCGCACGCGCACGGCTCCGCCGGCCTCGCCCCGCACCACGTCGGCGGCCTCCAGCCAGGGGACGAGGCCCTCGGGCGAGACGTCGGTGACGACGGCCGTCCCTTCGGCGGCGCCCGGCACGGACCCCGCGGCGAGATGCGTGGCCACCAGCGGTCCCGGCAGCAGGGCCCGTCCCGCCTCCTCGAAGACGAGCACCGCCTCCGGCAGTCCGAGCCCGACCCCGCCCTCCGCCTCCGGCAGCCGCAGCGCGAAGAATCCGGCCTCGCCCAGCTCCTTCCACAGCTGCCGGTCGAGCGCCCCGCCGGCGTCGACGGCCGCCCGCAGCGCGTCCCGTCCGAAGCGGCCCGCGAGCAGTTCCCGTACCCCTCGCACGAGGTCCCTCTGGTCCTGGCTCAGTCGGAAGTCCACGGTCCGGCTCACCGCCCCTTCGGCAGGCCGAGGATCCGCTCGGCGACGATGTTGCGCTGGATCTGGCTGGTGCCGGCGGCGATCGTGTACGAGAGGGAGGAGAGCCGGTCGAGGTTCCACTCCCGGTCGAGGTCGAGCGCGTCGGGGCCGAGCACCTCGGCGGCGGTGTCGTACAGCTCCTGGCGGGCGTGCGAGTAGTGCAGTTTGAAGACGGAGCCGCCGACGCCGGGGACCCCGCCGGTGGCCTGCGCCTCGCTGACGTTGCGCTGGGTGAGCCGCCACAGGGCCTGGAAGCCGGCGGCGAGCCCGCCGATCCTGCGGCGGAGCGCGGGATCGTCCCAGCGGCCGTTCTCCCGTGCCGTGCGGGCGAGTTCGCCGAGGAGGCGGCGGCAGGCGACGACCTCGCCGACGAAGGCGGTGCCGCGCTCGAAGGAGAGGGTCACCATGGTGACCCGCCAGCCGTCGTTCTCCTCCCCGACCCGGTTCGCGACCGGCACCCGCACCTCGTCGAGGAAGAGCTCCGCGAACTCGGTGGACCCGGCGAGGGTCCGCAGCGGCCGTACCGTCACGCCGGGCGCGTCCATGGGCAGCGCGAGCCAGCTGATGCCCTTGTGCCGGGGGGCGTCCGGGTCGGTGCGCACGAGGAGTTCGCACCAGTCGGCGACCTCGGCGTGGGAGGTCCAGATCTTCTGCCCGGTGACGACGTACGCGTCCCCGTCCCGTACGGCCCTGGTCCGCAGGCCGGCCAGGTCGGAGCCGGCGTCGGGCTCGCTGAAGCCCTGGCACCAGACCTCGTCGCCGCGCAGCACGGGATCCAGCCAGCGGGCCCGCTGCTCCTCGGTGCCCTCTGCGGCGACGGTCGGCCCGGCGTGGAGGAGGCCGACGAAGTTGGCGCCGACGTAGGGCGCGCCGGCGCGTTCGGTCTCCTCCAGGAAGATGAGCCGCTGGGTCGGCGAGGCGTCCCAGTGCACGTGCCCGTACCCGGCGTCGTGAAGCCGCCGCTGCCAGCCGCAGTCGTACGCCCTGCGGCCCGGCCAGTCCAGCGGGTCGGGCCGGGGCGGCAGGCCGGGCAGCTCGGCGGCGAGCCAGGTCCGCAGCCCGGCCCGGAACTCCTCCTCCTCGTCCGTGCAGGAGAGGTCCATCAGACGATGCCCAGGTCGAGCATGCGGATGGCGTTGCCGCGCATCAGCTTGTAGACCGTCTCGTCGTCGAGGCCCCGCACGTGGTCGAGCGCGACCTCCTTGGTGTGCGGGAAGGTCGAGTCGACGTGCGGGTAGTCGGTCTCGAAGGTGGCGTTGTCCCGACCGACGACGTCGAGCGAGGCGATGCCGTGCTTGTCGCGGAAGAAGCAGCAGAAGATCTGCCGGTAGTAGTAGGTGGACGGCGGCTCGGGGATCAGGTCGCGGACCCCGCCCCAGGCGCGGTGCTCCTCCCAGACGTCGTCGGCGCGCTCCAGGGCGTAGGGGATCCACCCCATCTGGCCCTCGCTGTAGGCGAGCTTGAGGCGGGGGAACTTCACGAGGACCCCGGAGAAGAGGAAGTCCATCATCGAGGCCATCGCGTTGTTGAAGCTGAGGCTGGCCTGGACGGCGGGCGGGGCGTCGGGGGAGGCGGCGGGCATCTGGCTGCTGGAGCCGATGTGCATGTTCACCACCGTCCCGGTCTCCTGGCAGACGGCGAAGAACGGGTCCCAGTGGCCGGAGTGGATCGACGGCAGTCCGAGGTGGGTGGGGATCTCGGAGAAGGTGACGGCCTTGACGCCCCGGGCCGCGTTCCGCCGGATCTCGGCGACGGCGAGGTCGATGTCCCAGAGCGGGATGATGCAGAGCGGGATGAGCCGGCCGCCGCTGTCGCCGCACCACTCCTCGACCATCCAGTCGTTGTAGGCGCGCACGCACGCGAGGGCGACCTCCTTGTCGCGCGCCTCGGCGAAGGTCTGCCCGCAGAAGCGCGGGAAGGTGGGGAAGCAGAGGCTCGCCTCGACGTGGTTGAGGTCCATGTCGGCGAGGCGCGCCTTCGGGTCCCAGCAGCCGCGCCGCATCTCCTCGCGGGTGATCCCCTCCAGGGTCATGTCGTCCCGGTCGAAGCCGACGGCGGCGATGTTCCGCTTGTACGGGAACTTGAGGTCCTCGTAGATCCACCAGTCGGTCGGCGGTCCGTCCGGGTCCATCGTGATCTGGTACTTCCCGCCGACGTAGGCGAGCTCCCCGATCCCGGCGGTGACCGCCTGCGGCCCGCGCTCCCGGTACTTCGCGGGCAGCCACGTGTCGAAGAGGTGGGCGGGCTCGATCACGTGGTCGTCGACGCTGATGATGCGGGGCAGGTCGGTCATGGAAGCCCTCCAGTAATCTGATGGAGCGTCAGATCTTGCTGAGGCAAGGCTAACCCCGGGGGTCTGGACCGACAAGGACCGTCCCCTTACGCTCTCCGCACGAACTGACGTTCCGTCAGATCAAGGCGTCCCAGGAACGCACGGAATGGAGGCTCAGGTGACCGCGACCGAAACCGCGCAGGCCCTGGCACTGGGCGAGTCCCGCACGCTCTGGGAGCTCGTCGAGCGCCGCGCCGCCCTCACCCCCGACCGGCCCATCCTCCTCCAGGACGACCGCGTCCTCACCTTCGGCGCCCTGCGCGAGCGCGCCGAGCGCTGCGCCGCCGGGCTCCACGACCGGGGCGTCCGGCCCGGCACCGTCGTCGCCTGGCAGCTCCCCACCCGCCTGGAGACCGCCGTCCTCTCCTTCGCGCTCGCCCGCCTCGGCGCCGTCCAGACCCCCGTCATCCCCTTCTACCGGGACAAGGAGGTCGGCTTCGCGCTCCGCGCCTCCCGGGCCGAGCACTTCGCCGTCCCCGGCGTCTGGCGCGGCTTCGACCACACCGCCATGGCCCGCCGGCTGGACGCGCCCGGCGTCTTCGAGGCGTACACCTCCGAGAACCTCCCCGACGGCGACCCGGCCGTCCTCCCCCCGCCGCCCGCCTCCGGCACCGACGTCCGCTGGATCTACTGGACCTCCGGCACCACCTCGGACCCCAAGGGCGTGCTGCACACCGACCGCTCGCTGCTCGCCGGCGGCGCCTGCCTCGCCCACGCGCTGCGGCTCACCGCCGCCGACGTCGGCTCGATGGCCTTCCCGTACGCCCACATCGCCGGGCCCGACTACACCGTGATGCTCCTGCTGTACGGCTTCCCCGCCGTGATGCTCGAACAGTTCGCACTGCCCGAGTCGCTGGCCGACTACCGCCGCCACGGCGTCACCGTCGCCGGCGGCTCCACCGCCTTCTACTCCATGTTCCTCACCGAACAGCGCAAGAACCCCGGCGAACCCGTCATCCCCACCCTGCGGCTGCTCGCCGGCGGCGGCGCGCCCAAGCCGCCCGAGGTCTACCACGCGGTGCGCAAGGAGCTGGGCTGCCAGCTCACCCACGGCTACGGCATGACCGAGGTCCCCATGATCACCATGGGCGACCCCGAGGACACCGCCGAGAACCTCGCCACCACCGAGGGCAGGCCGCCCGCCGCCATGGAGGTCCGGATCACCCCGTCCGGCGAGATACGGCTCCGCGGCGAGGCCGTCTGCTCCGGCTATCTCGACCCGGCGCAGACCGCCGCCGCCTTCGACGAGGACGGCTTCCTCGTCACCGGCGACGTCGGGCACCTGACGCCGAGCGGCCACCTCGTCCTGACCGGACGGATCAAGGACATCATCATCCGCAAGGGCGAGAACATCTCGGCCAAGGAGATCGAGGACCTGCTCCACGAGCACCCGGCCGTCGGCGACGCCGCCGTCATCGGCCTCCCGGACGCCGCGCGCGGCGAGCGGGTCTGCGCCGTCGTCGAACAGCCGGCGGGCGCCCCGCCGCTGACCCTGCCGGACCTCACCGCCTTCCTCCGCGCGGCCGGGCTCTCCGTCCACAAGCTGCCGGAACAGCTGGAGGTCGTGGACGCCCTGCCGCGCAACGAGACGCTGCGGAAGGTCCTCAAGTACAAGCTCAGGGAGCGGTTCGGGGCAGCAGACCGGGAGTGGCCTGGGGCGGCAGCGGGTCCGCGGGGGGCGGGGCCGGCCTGAACCGGGGCTCCGGGACGCGTACGGCGGTGGACTCCTCGCCCGCCAGGGCCGCCGGCAGGTCCGCGTACACCTCGAAGAGGCGGGTCACGCCGAGCGCGGCGAAGACCCGGGTGACATGGCTCTGGCCCTCCTCCGCCTCGGGGAGGACCAGCCTCAGCCGCCCGCCGCAGGAGCGCACCAGCCGGCGGACGCCGACGAGCACGCCGATGCCGCTGGAGTCGCAGAACAGCACCCCGGACAGGTCGACGACGAGGTCGTGCCGCCCCGCGGCGACGGCGTCGTGCACCCGCCGCCGTATCAGCGGCGAGGTCACCAGATCCAGCTCGCCGCGCAGGCTCAGCACCATCCATCCGTCGCGGTCGTTCTCGTCGGCCTCGATCGTCGTCACGGACGGGCGCCTGCCCCGAGGGGCGTGGCCGAAACCCCTTGAGCCGGGTATGACGCTTTCCTTACCATCCGTTCCTGCGTGAAGGCCGCACTTGCGGCAAACAGGCGTGCGTTGTCGGCCGGTCGCACTAGTTTGGGCGGAGGACACGACAGGACAGGGACCGGCGGCGGGCGAGGCACAGCGGCGACAGGCGTTCGACGGCAGACGCCCGGGTGGCAGGCGCTCGACGCCGGACGCCCGGTGGCAGGCGCTCGACAGCGGGCGTTCGGCGGAAGCGGAAGGTGGAGGCTCGGATGGCGAACGACACACCACCCCGCTGGGACCGCAGGATGCAGCAGCGGCTCGCCCGCGGGGAGGCCGCCGCCCTCGGCGAGCTGTACGACCGCTTCGCCTCCCTCGTCCACAGCCTCGCCCACCGGGTCCTCGACGACGACCAGGCGGCCGACCAGGTCACCCGGGAGGTCTTCGGCTACATCTGGGAGAACCCCGACGCCTACGACCCCCGGCAGGGCAATCTGCGCTCCTGGGTGGCCCGGCTGACCCAGCGGCAGGCCGTCCACCGGCTGCGGGAGACCGAGGCGACGGCGTACGCGGAGACCGGCGTCGGCTCGGCGGAGGAGCTGGAGGCCAAGGTGCGCCGGGCCTCCGCCGCGGCCCGCGCCGACTACATCGTCACCTCCATGCCGGCCCCGCTCCGCAAGGCGCTCGAACTGGCGTACTTCCAGCGGCGGGACTACCGCCAGACCGCCGCCGACCTGTCGATCAGCCACGAGGAGGCCCGCCGCCGGCTCCGGCTCGGCCTCCAGCTGCTCTCCACGGCGAACACCCGCCCCCTCGACGGACCGCCGGGCGGCTACGGGCGGGCGCTGTGACCGGGGCGAACGGCGAGGGCGACGACCTCGCACGCGCCTCCTGGATACCGGGCCCGCGCGAGGCTGCGGACGACCACGCGGACCTCACGGGCGCGGTGCCCCCGGAGCTCTCCCACACGGTGCTCAAGTCCCTCCTCGGGGCGTGGGCGCTGTCGGCGTGTTCGGGCGCGGAGAGCAGGGCCGTCGAGGACCACCTGACCGTGTGCGCGCCCTGCGCGGACGAGGCGCTGCGGCTACGGGACGCGGTGGCGCTGCTGCACGAGGACCGGGACCTGGACCTTGATCCGCTGCTGCGGTCGCGGGTCCTGGAGAACTGCCTGGGCCGCCGCCCGGCCCGCATCCCGCTGCCCGGATGGGCGACCCCGTACGACGCGGAGACCGCCCGCCTCGACGCGCTGCTGCGGGACATCGGCGAGTCGGAGTGGCACGCGCCGGTCCGGCTCAAGTGGTACGAGGACGACCGGCCGATCCGGCGGAAGTCGACCGTCGCGGGGGTGATCGGCCACCTCCTGGCGGTCGACGGCCTGGTGTCCGGGGCCCTCGGCCTCGCCGACCCGCTCGGCCCCGACGTGCCGGAGCTGTCGCCGACGGAGCGCACGGAGGCGTTCTGGGAGGCGCTGGACCGGCCGCCGAACCGGACGCTGCGAGCACCGTGGCGGGACCAGAGCCACGCGCTCGTCCGGACGGTGTCCTTCGCCGGCCGCGGGGTCTCGGACCTGACGGTCACCTACGGCGACTTCGCCCTCCCGCTGAAGGACGCGCTCCTGGAGCGGGCCTTCGAGTGCTGGGTCCACGCGGACGACATCGCGAACGCCGTCGCCTACCCCTACGACCCGCCGAGCGGCCCGCACCTGCACGCCATGATCGACCTGGCGGCCCGGCTCCTCCCGGCCGCGGTCGCCCATCGCCGCCGCGCCGGCCGGGCGGCCACGCCCCGCCGGCTCGTCACCGCGGGCGCGCCGGGCCGCTCGCTCCACCTGGAGGTCGAGGGCGCGGGCGGCGGCCACTGGTACGTCCCGCTGGACTCCCCCGCCGCACTCGGCTCCCCCGACCACACGGTCGCGCACGTCGCGATGGACGGCGTCGAGTTCTGCCAGCTCGTGGCGGGGCACATCTCCCCGCAGGAGGCGGCGGCCGGCCAGGAGGGCGACCGCGAGGCCATCCGGGACGTCCTCTCCGCGACGGCGTCCCTGAGCCGCCTCTAGGGCCTGGCACGGCCGGCCGGCAAAGGGGCGCCGGCACGGCCCGTGGCCGGCCCGCTCCGGGGCTACGCGAAGATGACGGTGCGGCGGCCGTTCAGGAGGATGCGGCGCTCCGCGTGCCACTTGACCGCGCGAGCCAGCGCCTGGCACTCCACGTCACGCCCGACCGCGACCAGCTGGTCCGGCGTCACCTCGTGGCCGACGCGCTCGACCTCCTGCTCGATGATCGGCCCCTCGTCGAGGTCCGCCGTCACGTAGTGCGCCGTCGCCCCGATGAGCTTCACGCCGCGCGCGTGCGCCTGGTGGTACGGCTTGGCGCCCTTGAAGCTCGGCAGGAAGGAGTGGTGGATGTTGATGATCCGCCCGGAGAGCCGCTTGCAGAGGTCGTCGGAGAGGACCTGCATGTAGCGGGCGAGGACGACCAGCTCGACGTTCTGCTCCTCGACGAGCGCCAGCAGCTCCGCCTCCGCCTCCGGCTTGGTCTCCTTGGTCACCGGGATGTGCCGGAAGGGCAGGTCGTAGGAGGCGACCAGCTCGGCGAAGTCCGTGTGGTTGGAGACGACGGCGACGATCTCGACCGGCAGCCCCCCGATGGACGACCGGAAGAGCAGGTCGTTCAGGCAGTGGCCGAACTTCGAGACCATGAGCACGACCCGCATGCGCTCCTCGGCGAGGTGGATCTGCCAGTCCATCTGGAAGGAGTCGCCCACCGCCGCGAAGCTCGCCCGCAGCTTCTCCACGGTCACCGGCGCCTCGGCCGAGAAGTGGACCCGCATGAAGAAGAGACCCGTGTCCCGGTCTCCGAACTGCTGGCTGTCCTCGATGTTGCATCCGGTGATGAAGAGGTAGCTCGACACGGCGTGCACGATGCCCTGCTTGTCCGGGCACGAGATGGTGAGGACATACTGGTCGGTCATCCGGACAGCGTGCCACACCCCGCCGCCCGGTCCGTACCGCCGTCCGTCCACCGGACCCGCCCCGCGCGCGGGTTCACGCGCGCGTGAGGATCCTCAGCACGTCGAGCGAGCGCGGCGGCACGTCCGGGTCGTCCCCGTCGGCCGTCGCGAGGCGCACGTGCGCCTCGCGGGCCGCCTGGACCGCCTCGGGCCAGCCGGCGTGCTCCTGGTAGGCGGAGAAGGGCGCGTCGGGTCCGACCTGGTGGAGGATCCTCAGGACCCGCAGGACGGCGACGTCGACGAGCTGCGCCTCGCCCGAGTCCCGGAAGATCGCGCCGACGTAGCGCTCGGCGGACCAGTTGTCGAGCCAGGTGTCCTCGACGAGCCGGTAGACGGCGTCGGTGACGTCCCCGTACCCCTCCTGGCCGGCGAGCCAGACGGACCGGTGGAACCCGGGGTCGGAGAGCATGTGCAGCGCCGAGCGCGCGTTCGCGCGCCAGCGCCACCACGGCATGTCGTTGAGCGGCATGCCGCCCATGGTGGAGGAGCGACGGCCGCGACGGGAAGAGTTAACCGGACCGGGGACGGAACCGGGGGCGGAACTGGACATCGCTCGATCGTACGGTTCCCCTCCGACAACCGGATTCCACCCCTCCTCTTAGGGGCCCCGACCCTCGCAATTCACCGTCATGTCACCCACCGTTGAACGGTGCACACTCCCGCGTTACCCCTGGCGCGGAATGGTGCATGCCCATGACCGGTAGGCGACTGACCTCACTCCTCGCGTCCGTCACCGCTGCGGCGGCGGGCGCGTCGCTCCTCACCGGGTGTGGCGTGCTCCCTGGTGCCACGGGGGGCTCCAGGGAGCCCGTCACGGTGATGACCTGGGCCCCCGACCAGACCCGCGCGACCAACATGCCCGGTATGCCCGCCATGGCCCAGGCGTACGCGCGCTGGGTCAACTCCCAGGGCGGCATCGACGGGCACGAACTGCGCGTCCTCACCTGCAACGAGCAGAACACCCCGGCCGGCGCCGCCGCGTGCGCCCGCCGCGCGGTCCGCGAGGGCGCGGTCGCCGTCGTGGGCTCGTACAGCCAGAACGGCCGCGCCTTCATGGCCCCCCTCGAAGCGGCCGGCATCCCGTACATCGGCGGCTACGGCCTCACCGAGGACGAGTTCACCAGCCACCTCTCGTACCCCGTCAACGGCGGGCTCGCCTCGCTCATCGCCGGGCACGGCATGCAGCTCGCCGAGGGCTGCCGCCGGGTCTCCCTGGTGCGCCCGGACACCCTCGCCGGCGACCGGCTGCCCAAGCTCCTCGACGCCGGCCTGAAGAAGGCGAGCAAGCGCGGCGCCTTCGACATCCCGGCCGTCGAGGACGCCACCGAGTACACCGCCCAGGCCACCCGCGCCCGGGAGAAGGCCGGTACGGAGGACGGCTGCGTCGCCGCCGTCCTCGGCGAGCGGACCCAGACCTTCTTCGACTCCTTCCGCCGCCTGCCGGAGCGCGGGGACGAGTCCGGACGGACCGGCGGCGGGGGGAAGGGCGGGAGCGAGGGCTCCGTACGGATCTCGTCCGTCCTCGGCAGCGTCGGCCAGCCCGTCATCGACCGCACCGGCGGCGCCCGCAGCCCCTTCGAGGGCGCCTACGTCACCGGCTGGTACCCGGACGCGGACGACAGGAGCTGGGAGCCGATGCGGAAGGTCATCCGGGACCACGCCTTCGTCGACAACCGGGTCGACCCGTCCGACACCGGCGTGCAGACCACCTGGATCGCCTACACCGTCCTCAAGGAGGTCATCGAGTCCCTCGACAAGGACACCGTCACCGCCTCGCGCATCGCCGACGCCCTCGACCGGGGCGCCCAGGTGGACACCGGCGGCCTCACCCCGAAGCTGCGGTGGATGTACGAGGACCTGCTCGGCGCCCCGGACTTCCCCCGGATCGTCAACCACGAGGTGACCTTCCAGGTCGTGCGGAAGGGCCGGCTCGTCGCGCAGAAGCCCGGCTTCGTCGACGTCGGCCCCACCGTCACCAACCGCGGCTGACCCGCACCGGTCCGCCGCCCCCGGCTACAGCTGGGTGGCGGACCGCTTCGACAGTCCGAACTTCTCGGCGGTCGGGTTCCACAGCCCGGCCGCCTCCTTCTTGGCCTTGGTGGCCGTGCCGCTCTGCTCGTTGGCCGCCTTGAGCCGGTTGGTGCTCTTGGCCTTGCCGCCCTTGCAGGCGTCCTTGGCCTTCATCTGGTCCGCCCAGCCCGCGTAGTGGTCGTCGGCCGCGGCGGACGCCTGCCACGCGCGCGTGAGCGCCGACGCCAGCTTCTGGTGGTCGGGCAGCTTGTCCATGCCGATCGTCTGGAGCTTGGTCACCAGGCTCCGGCGCTGCTCGGCCGCGCCGCGCAGGTCGGCGGCGGCCTTGTCGAGGTTCTTGCACTGCTTGATCGCCTCGACCGAGCTGATCACCGCGTCCCGGCTGTCGTTGCTCGTCGCGAGGAGCTTGTCCAGCTCCTTCGCCTGCGGCTCCGCCGGGTCCGCCTGCTTCTCCGGCGCCTCGGAGGCCTCGCCGCTGGGCGCGGGGGCCTGCGAGCTCGGGGCGGCGCTCGGCCCGGCCGTGGGCTCCTTCTCGTCGCCGCCGCTGAGCAGCGCGCCCACGCCCAGACCGACGACCGCGCAGCCCACCACCACGGCGGCGATCAGCGCGACCGGCGACTTCCGGCGCGGCGGCTCCGGCTCGTCGTCGTAGTAGTAGGCCTCCTGCTGCCCCCCGGGCGCCTGGTACCCGCCGCCCCCGCCCTGGAAGCCGTACTGCTGCTGCGGCGGCGCCTGGTGGTGCTGCTGGGGGTGCTGCTGGTACGGCGCCGGGGCCGGAGGCTGCTGCTGGTACGGCGGGGGCGCGGGCTGCGACGGCGCCGAGTCCCGGAAGAGGCTGTCGAACTCCGCGGGCGGCTGCGACGCCCCCGGCCCGCCGGGCACGGGACCACCGGGCACGGGCCCGCCCGGTACGGGCCCCGCGGCCACCGGCGCGATGAACTGGGTGGCGTCCGAGGCCCCCGGCGCGGCGGGCTGCTGAGGCAGCCGCCCGGTCCCGAGGAACTGGGTATGCCCGCCGCCGCCCGGCCCGCCCTGCGGCGGCACGGGCGCGATGTGCTGCGTCGCCTGCATGTCGCCGTGGGCCGCGACCGGCGGCGGATAGCCGTACCCCACCGGCGGCACACCGCCCGGCACGGGCGCGATGTGCTGCGTCGCCTGCATGTCACCGTGGGCCGCGACCGGCGGCGGATAGCCGTACCCGGCCGGGGGCATCGCCCCCGGGGCGCCCTGCGGCTGCGGCGGCACCGGGGCTATGTACTGCGTGGCCTGGAGATCACCGGCGGCCGGCGCCTCGGGCGGCAGCGGCTGCGCGGGAGGCAGCGGCTGCCCGCCCGGCTGGGGAGGCCAGGCACCGCCCCACGCCTGCGCGCCCCCCTGCTCCGGACCCTGTCCGTTCTGCGTCACCGGGACTCCTACTGATGGACCTACGGAATCGTCGGGTCACGCTACCGGGTGCGCCCCGGGCTCCGCACACACGTGTGAGCCCGGTAACACCCTTCGTACGGAACGCCTCCCGCCCGCCGACCGTCCGGCCGCCGCGGACCCGGCGGGATCCGGAACGAACGGCCTACGCCGCGTGCACCTCCACGCGCGCCTCGAACTCGCGGACCACCGGCTCGGCCGCGAAGGGTTCCAGGCGGTCCCTCAGGTCCTCCAGGTACTCCGCGCCGCGGGACGACCGCAGGGTGCCGAGGAGTTCGAGCGCGCGCGTGCCCGTACGGCACGCCTCCTCGACCTCCCGCTGCTGTGCCCGCGCCGACGCCAGCAGCGCCAGCCCGATCGCCCGCCGCCGGGCGCGCCCCTCCGGGTGCCCGGCCAGCGACTCCTCCGCCGCCCGGACCGCCGCCTCCGAGCGCCCCAGGTCCCGGTAGCAGTGCGCCAGTTCGTCCGCGAGGTACGCCTCGTCGAAGTGGGCGATCCACACCGGGTCGTCGCCCGACTCCGGATCGGCCGCCTCCAGCGCGCGTGCCGCCCGGCCCGCCGTCGACTCGAAGGCCCGCACGTCACCCATCAGCGCGTGCCCGCGCGCCTCCGCCGCCAGGAACATCGCCTCCGCGCGCGGCGGCACCCGCCCCCGGGTCCCCTCCTGCGCGGCGCGCGCCAACTGGGCGATCTCCCGCGGGTTCCCGAGCTCCGCCGCCAGGTGGCTCATCGAGGCGGCCAGCACGTAGCCGCCGTAGCCCCGGTCCCCGGCCGCCTGCGCGAGCCGCAGCGCCTGGATGTAGTACCGCTGGGCCAGGCCGGGTTCGCCCGTGTCCACGGCCATGTACCCGGCCAGCTCCGTCAGTCGGGCGACCGCCCCGAACAGCTCCCGGCCGACCGTCTCCCGGTACGAGCCCGCCAGCATCCCCGAGACCACGCTGTCCAGGTAGTGCACCACCACCGGGCGGACGTGCCCGCTGCCGAAGCGCCGGTCCAGATCGACGAGCGCCGCCGTCATCTCCCGTACCGCCGCCACGTCCGCGCGGCCCACCCGCGCCCCCGCCGCGCGCGCCACCTGCGCGTCCGCGCCGGTGATCAGCCAGTCCCTGCTGGGCTCGACGAGCGCCGAGGCGGCGACCGAGGACCCGGTCAGGAAGTCCCGGCGGCCCACGTCGCTCCGGTACAGCTCGCAGACCTGCTCGATCGCGCCGAGCACCGTCGGCGCGAACTGGAGGCCGATGCCCGCCGCGAGGTGCCGGCCGTTGGCCATCCCCACCTCGTCGATCGTCACCGTGCGCCCCAGCTTGCGGCCGATGGCCTCGGCGATGACGCCGGGCGCCCGGCCGCGCGGCTGCTGCCCGCGCAGCCAGCGCGCCACCGAGGTCTTGTCGTACCGCAGGTCGAGGCCGCGCTCCGCGCCGACCATGTTGACCCTGCGGGCGAGGCCGGCGTTGGAGCACGCGGCCTCCTGGATGAGCGCCTGGAGCCGTTCGTTGGGCTGTCGCGGCACAAGTGGCCTGGCTGCCATAGGTGGAACCCCCAGACGGGACAGGTACGGACACGAAGTGATCACTGCCCTGCGGATATCAGGTCAATGCCGATGTGAACACGCGAAACCGGACACGTCGGTCGGCGGCCCGCGGGACCCCGCCCCGCCCCCGTCCCGTGTCCGCCCCGCCCTCTTCCGTACCCCTCCCCCGCTCCCCGGTCCCCCGCGCGCCCCCGCGCGTGCACCCATGCGCCCCGCATGCAGGATCGATGCCTCACCCCCGGCGCCGCCGTGCCCGTAACCCCAGGTGACGGGCGCAGTTGTCTTCACCGTGGATGAGACCATCGGAGTCACGACGGAAGCCGCACAGATCCCCCAGCAGCGAGGCGAGCAGCTGCTCGACAGCGCCGTGCGGTATGCGGAAGAGCGGCACTGGGACGTGTTCCCGGGGACTTGGCTGGAAGCCGTCGAGGGCCGGGAGCACTGCTCCTGCGGCACGGCCGACTGCCCCCTGCCGGGCGCCCACGCCGTGAAGCCCGACTGGGCGACGCTGGCGACCGGGAGCGCGGTCGGCGCCCGCCGCATGTGGTCGAAGCAGCCGAAGTCCTCGATCCTCCTCCCCACCGGCCGCACCTTCGACGCGATCGAGGTGCCCGAGGCGGCCGGTTTCCTGGCGCTCGCGCGGATGGAGCGCATGGAGCTCACGCTGGGGCCCGTGACCTGCACCCCGGACCGCCGGATGTTCTTCTTCGTGCTGCCGGGCGCCTCCGCGAAGGTGCCCGACCTCATCCGCAAGCTCGGCTGGGCCCCGGCCTCGCTCGACCTCGCCACGCGCGGGGAGGGCCATTACGTGGCGGCGCCGCCCACCCGGATCGGCGGCCGGGGCGCGGTGCAGTGGGCCCGCCGGCCCACCCCGGCCAACCGCTGGCTGCCGGACGCGGAGGAGCTGATCAGCGCGCTCGCGTACGCGTGCGGGCGCGAGGCGGCCGAATCGCGCGCACGCCGCCAGTGACCTGGGGTTTCCCCGGGGTCGCCCCTTAGGCTGGCCGAAATGGCGCGAACAGCGCCTCACGGGGACAACCGAAGGGTTGGCGGACCATGCCTGACCAGGCATCTGACGGAATGTTCGAACCGACGGGCGCCGCACCGGAATCATCCGGTGCGGCGCCCGCGGTGCAGGTGGAGGGGGTGTGGAAGCGGTTCGACCAGCAGATCGCGGTGCACGGCATCGATCTGGTCCTGCCGGCGGGGAAGTTCATCGGGCTCGTCGGGCCGAACGGCGCCGGCAAGACCACCACCCTCTCCATGATCACCGGCCTGCTGCGGCCCGACTCCGGCCGGATCCGGGTGGCCGGCCACGACGTGTGGGACGACCCCGAGTCGGTGGCGCGGGTGAAGGCGCGGATCGGGATCCTGCCGGAGGGCCTGCGGCTCTTCGAGCGGCTCTCGGGCCGTGAACTCCTGGCGTTCAGCGGGCGGCTGCGGGGGCTGCCCGGCGCGGAGGTCGACAAGCGGGCCACCCAGCTCCTCGACGTGCTGGACCTGGCCGGTTCGCAGCACAAGCTGGTCGTCGACTACTCGACCGGCATGCGGAAGAAGATCGGGCTCGCGGCGGCGCTGCTCCACAACCCGGACGTGCTCTTCCTCGACGAGCCCTTCGAGGGCGTCGACCCGGTGTCGGCGCAGACCATCCGGGGCGTCCTGGAGCGGTACACGGGCTCGGGCGCGACCGTCGTCTTCTCCAGCCATGTGATGGAGCTGGTGGAGTCGCTGTGCGACTGGGTCGCGGTGATGGCCGGGGGCCGGATCAGGGCGCAGGGTCCGCTGGCCGAGGTGAAGGGGGACGCGGCCACCCTCCAGGAGGCGTTCCTGGAGCTGGTGGGCGCGAACGGGCGGATCGCCGCGGGCGATTCGCTGGACTGGCTGGGCGGCAAGGGCGAGACGCGATGACGGCGCCGACGACGGCACCGGGGGCGGGGGCCGCCGCGGCCCCGGTGTCGCTCACCCCGGTCTTCGTCCGCCTGAAGCTGGCGCTCATGCGGAACGGGCTGCGGCAGTCGAGCGGGCGCACGGCCGCCTTCGTGGCCTCCCTCGTGATCGTGCTGCTCTTCGCCGCCTTCATGGTGCTCGGTTTCCTGCTGCTGCGGGGGAACGCGGCGGCCGGGGCGGTCTCGGTGCTGTCGGTCGCGGTCTTCGCGCTGGGCTGGGCGGTGATGCCGCTGTTCCTGCCGAGCGGGGACGAGACGCTGGACCCCTCGCGGCTCGTGATGCTGCCGCTGCGGCCCGAGCCTCTGGTGCGGGCGCTGCTCGTGTCCTCCCTGGTGGGCACGGGCCCGCTCTTCACGCTGTGTCTGGCGTTCGGGGCGGCCGTCGCCGTGGCGCACGGCGTCGCCGCGGCGGTGACCGCGGTGCTCGCGGTGCCGCTGGTGCTGCTGGTGTGCGTGGCGCTGTCGCGGGCGATCGCCACGGCGAACGTGCGGCTGCTGACCTCCCGCAAGGGGCGGGACATGGCGCTGCTGTCCGGTCTGGTGATCGCGCTGGGCATCCAGGTGGTCAACTTCGGCGCCCAGGCGCTGGGCCGGGCGAAGGACCTGTCGCTGCTCGACACGGTCGCGTCGGTGGTGGGCTGGCTGCCGGCGGCCTCCGCGGTGGCAGCGGTGCGGTCGGCGTCCGACGGGGACCTCCTGCTCGCCGCGGCGCGGCTCGCGGTCTCGGTGGCGGCGGTCGCGGTGCTGCTGTGGTGGTGGCGCCGGAGCCTGGTGCGGCTGATGGTCGAGCCGGACGGTTCGACGATCGGCGCGGCGCCGGACACGGTCAAGGACCCGGCGGCGGGGCGCGGGCTGCTCGTCAGGATGCTGCCCGGAGGCCGTACGGGCGCGGTGATGGAACGGTGCTTCCGCTACATCTGGCGGGACCCCAAGACGAAGGCCTCGTGGGTGACGGTGCTGGCGATCGGCGTGCTCGTGCCGGTCTTCAACGCCTTCCAGGACGCCGGCTCGGTCTACTGGGCCTGCTTCGCCTCGGGCATGCTGGGCATGCAGATGTTCAACCAGTTCGGGCAGGACTCGTCGGCGTTCTGGATGGTCGCGCAGACGATCTCCTCGCCGGCGGACGCGTTCGCGGAACTGCGGGACCGGGCCTACGTGATGAGCGCGATCACCGTGCCGTACACGGTGGTCGTCGCCGTGGTGACGGCGCTGATCGGCGGCGGCTGGTCGCAGCTCCCCGAGGTGTTCGGCCTGGCGTTCGCGCTACTGGGCGCGATGCTCGCGCTGGGCGTGGTCGTCTCGGTCACGTACCCGTACGGGATCCCCCAGGATTCGCACCGCAACATCGCGCCCGGCCAGGGCGGCATGGCGGTCGCCGCGATCTTCGGCGGCATGTTCGCGGGCCCGCTGCTGTGCGCCCCGCTGATCGGCCTGCTGATCTGGCTCCGCGTGAGCGACCAGCACGCGCTGCTGTGGCTCCTGCTCCCCCTGGGCGTGACCTACGGCGCCCTGCTGACCTGGGGCGCCCTCAGGATCATGTCGGTGCGGATGGCGAAGCGCCTGCCGGAGATCCTCACGGCGGTCAGCAAGGGCTGACCGCGCGACGAGGCGAAGGGGCCGCCCGGCGCGACACCGCGCCGGGCGGCCCTTCGGCGTCTTCCCGGGCTTCCCGGCCCGGGGCTCGGCCGTCTCCGCTCAGCGGAAGGTGTGGGTGACGGTGATCGGGCCGACGATGTGGGCGTTGAAGTCGTCCAGGTCCTCGGCGGGGACCCACAGCTCCAGGATGGTGCGACCGCCGGCCTGCTGGACGGGGTAGCGGGAGACGAAGGCCGTGTCGACCTCGAAGCGGGTGACGTGGCCGACGCCGCTGTGCTTCACGTTCCAGTCGCGGGCGATGCGGATCGCGTACTCCTCGTCGAGCACCGGGTAGAAGATCGGCTGCTCGGGCAGGCGGGGCGGCCAGGCGCGCCAGTCGAGCCCGCGGACCAGGGCGAGCTCCTCGGGGCCGGTGGGGCGCCAGAGGGTCGTCGTCGGTCGCCGCGGGGCGCGCTGGGGCCGGGTGCTGGTCATGGCCGAGACGTCAGCGGGGCGAGGATCGCGGCAGCGACGGGTTTTCCACAGGGGGTTGTCCACAGGGGTGTCGGGGGCGGGGGGTGGCGGTCATGATGCTGGGGAGGGGTTCGGGTGGCGATGGGGGAGGTTCGCGTGGGGGTCTTCGGGCGGCGGAGGCGAAAGGTCGAGGCGGGGCGGGGCGCGGGCGGTGAGGACGCCGGCGCGGGCTCGGGGATGACGGAGGCGGAGCGGGAGCGGCTGACACGGCTGACGCAGGAGGCGTACGAGCAGGGCGTCGGGCACCAGGTGCTGCCGAGCCGGGCGGGAGCGGCGCTGGAGGCCTTCGACCGGTCGGCGCGGTATCTGGACGAGCTGTGCCGGGCGGCGCCCGACGACCCTCGGCTGTGGCACATGCGGGGCGCGCTGCTGTACTCGCGGGCCTCGACGCGGCTGGCGCTGGGGCAGGCCGAGGAGGCCGTGGCGGACCTCGGGGCGTGCGTGGACGCGTACGGACGGAGCGGCCTGCCGAACGGCGCGCTGCTGGCGGCGGACGCGCTGATACGCCGCGCGCGGGCGTACGGGGACGCGGGGCGTCCACTGGCCGCGCTGACGGACGTGGACCGGGCGATCGGCGCCTATGTGGCGGTCGGCGCTTACGAGTCGCCGCATCCGCTGCTGCCGGACTTCGCGCGGGTCCTGGCGCTGGCGTCCGTGGTGCAGCTGAAGGTCGGGGACGTCGACCAGGCGCTGGCGTGCGCCCGGCAGTCGCTGGCCCGCTACAAGGACCTGACCGGGCAGCGGGGCGGGCTCGGCCGGGAGGAGGCCGGGTACATGGCGGACGCGGCCGGCGACACCGCCTCGCGGCTGGAGGCGGCCCGGGGCAACTGGGACACCGCGCTCGGGGTCGATCTGGTGGTGCGGGAGGCGGCCGAGGCGGGTGTCGGCGGGCTCGGGCGGGCGCTGGCCCGGGAGGGGCTGCACCTGCGGCTGGCCGGCCGGGTGCGGCAGGCCGCGCCGCTGCTGGCCCGGGCCGACGAGCTGGAGCCGGGGGCGGTGGACCGGGAGGAGCGGGCGGCCGCGCTGCCGCTGCCCCCGTCGCTGGCGGACGCGCTCCTGGCGGGCGAGGACCTGCTGCGGGACCGGCGGGACGGGCAGGCTGCGCGGGGTGAACTGGCGCGGCTGCGCGAGGAGTTGACCGCGCACGAGTCGTACTCGTCGTCGGTGCGGGTGCGGATGGGGTCGACGTTCGCGCCGAGCGCCGCCGTCCTGGTGCGGGCCGCGGACCTGCTGCTGCGGGAGGGACGGGTCGCGGAGGCGTGGCGGATCGCGCTGGAGACCCACCTCATATGCGACTCGATCGTCCGCCGCGCGGGGGACGAGGCGCCGGGCCTGCTGCCGGGGCTCGCCGGGCCGTGGGGCGACGCCCTGGAGGTGGCCTCGCGGGCGGCGGTCGCGGCGGGCCGGGACTCGTTCGTGGCCGACGTGTCGTCGGCCGCGGCGGCGCTGCGCGCCACACTCGCGGAGCTCCCGGCCGCAGCGGACGCCACGGCCGCCACCCCGGCGGACAGCTGAGGGGCTGAGCACCCAGGGGGCGGGACCGGGTTGGGGCGGGCAGGGCCGGATCGGATCGGATCGACGGATCGGGTCGGGCCAGGCCGGTCGTGGCCGGCCAAGCGGGTCGGCCCGGCTTCTGGAGGGTCCTGGCGGCTCAGGAGGCCAGGGTCGCGGCCTGTGCCTGCCTGCTGTCGTAGTCGGCGCGGGCGCGGGCGATCTCCTGCTGGTGGGTCTCCGTCCAGCCGACGAGGGCCTGGATGGTGGTGTGGAGGGTCGCGCCGAGCGGGGTGAGGGCGTACTCGACGCAGGGCGGGACGACGGGGTAGACGGTACGGCTGACCAGGCCGTCCCGTTCGAGCTGGCGGAGGGTCACGGTCAGCATGCGCTGGCTGACGCCCTCGATGCGGCGGCGGAGTTCGGAGAAGCGGAGCGGCTGACGGTCGAGGTGGGCGATGGTCAGCAGCGACCACTTGTCCGCGACGCGGTCGAGGATCTGACGCACCTCGCACCCCTCGCGGGCGTCCCACTGGAGGACGTCGTAGTCCTGCTCGGTTCCCTCGCGGTAACCAGGTGACGTGAAAGTGCGTTCTTCCATGCTTCCCCAGGCTGCCGGATGATTTCGGTGACGACAAGCGGGAAGCGGACCCCCTTTCCGTGACCTTCCGTCAGTCGTCGTGTCCTGACGTGGACTTCAGGGGAACTCCACGTGCTCGGACCAGGAACGCGGAGCGTTCCGCACCACCCTTCCTTCGCCGACAGGAGCTTCGCCATGCCCTCATCACCGACCCTTCCGAGCAGCGGCTCCGACCGCATGAGCGGGCGCGCGTGGGGCGTGCTCCTCGTGCTGTGCGGCGCGATCTTCCTGGAGGGCATCGACGTCGCCATGCTGAACGTGGCGCTGCCCTCGATCCGCGAGGACCTGGGCCTGTCCACCGGCATGCTCCAGTGGGTGATGAGCGCCTACGTCCTCGGCTACGGCGGCTTCATGCTGCTGGGCGGCCGGGCGGCCGACCTCTTCGGGCGCCGGCGGATGTTCGTCCTCTGGCTCGTGGTCTTCCTGCTCTTCTCCGGACTCGGCGGCTTCGCCACCGAGGGGTGGATGCTGATCGTGGCCCGGTTCGTGACCGGTGTCGCCGCGGCCTTCATGACCCCGGCGGGCCTGTCGATCATCACCACCGGTTTCGAGGAGGGCCCTCGGCGCAACAAGGCCCTGCTCTTCTACTCCGGCACGGCGGCGGGCGGCTTCTCCGTCGGCCTGGTCGTGGGCGGTCTGCTGGCGGCCGTCGACTGGCGCTGGGTGTTCTTCGCGCCCGTCGTGCTCTCCCTGGTCATCCTGATCGCCGCGGTCGCGCTCATCCCCAGGTCCCCGCGCCCGGAGCGGACGGGCCAGGGCGTCGACGTGGCCGGCGCGCTCAGCGTGACCGCCGCCATCCTGCTGCTCGTCTTCGGTGTGGAGCGCGCCTCGCACGTCTCCGCCGCCTGGACCGTCGGCACGATCGCCGCGAGCCTCGCCCTCTTCCTCGTCTTCGTCGCCGTGGAGCGCAGGTCCGCCTCTCCCCTGGTCCGCCTGGGCATCTTCCGCTCGGGCAGCCTCGTCCGGGCCAACCTGGCCGGCATGTTCTTCGCCGCGGGCTTCTTCGGCTTCCAGTTCGTCGCGGTGCTCTACCTCCAGGAACTGCGCGGCTGGTCGACCCTCCAGACGAGCTTCGCCCTGATCGTCATCGGCGTGGACGCGATCCTCTCGCCGACCCTCACCCCCCGCCTGGTGGAGCGGTTCGGCAACGCCCGGGTCATCCTCGGCGGACTGCTGCTGGCCTCCCTCGCGTACGCGCTCTTCCTGCCGGTCGGCGCGGACTGGACGTATCTGGCGATGTTCCCGACCCTGCTCCTTCTGGGCCTGTCCTTCTCCCTGGCGTACGGCCCGCTGACGATCGTCGCGACGGAGGGGATCGCGGAGGAGGAGCAGGGTGTCGCCGGCGGACTGCTGTACACGTCCTTCCAGTTCGGCGCCGCGCTCGGCCTGTCCGCCGTGACCGCCGCCAACATCGCCGCCACCGACCCGGGATCGCCCACTGGGCTCCTCGACGGCTACCGGGCCGCCCTCGTCGTGCCCCTGGTCGCCGCCCTGGTCGCCGTCGCCGTCAGCGCCTTCGGACTGCGCGGCCGGCGGGGCGGGGCGCCTATCGCCTCGGGCACACCGGATGCCTCGGTGCCGGCGAGAGTTCGGTGAATCCCGCGGGTTCGGTGAATCCCGCGAGTCCCGCGAGTCCCGCGAGGGCGGGGGCGTCGGGGTCGTCGGGGACGGCTGATCCGGCGGGCGTCCAGGGCGTCGGCCCGGCGGGACGACCGGCGTCACCCCGCTGCCCCTCCGGCGGAACCCCGCTCGCGTGCCTCGGGGAGGTCCACGGGGTCAGCGTGCCGGGCCGCAGCCCCCGTCGAGCTAGTCGAGCTCGTCGAGCCGGGCGCGGAGCCAGGCGGGGTCGGGGTTGGTGTGGTGGCGGCCGGCCAGGAGGACGGTGGGGACGGTCTCGTTGCCGTCGTTCACCGCGCGTACGGCCGCCGCCCCCTCCGGGTCGCGCCAGATGTTCACCCAGTGGGCGCGGCCGGCCCGGCGGCCGAGGCGGACGCGCAGGCGCAGGCAGAAGACGCAGCCGGGGCGCCAGTAGACGACCGGCCGCCCGTCGGCCTCGCCTCGGCGCAGCGCCTCCGCCGAGGTGACCGACCTCGGGAAGGCGAGCGGGGAGGTGACGGCGGCGAGGAGCAGGAACGCCGCCAGGAGGACCAGACCCGCCACCGGGCTGCCGTCCGCCAGGCGACTCCCGCCGGCGAGCAGCCCCGCGAGGGCCAGGAGGATCGGCGTCAGCCAGGCACGTATCACCGGGCCAGGCTAGCCGCCCCGGCGCGGGGGTGGCGGGCGCGGACGGCGTCGACACAGGTGTCCCTGGACGTCGGGCCGCCGAAGCGGAGCCGGTCGTAGGCGGTGAAGTCCGGCTCCAGCGCGTCGAGTTCGTCGACGAGCGCGTGCAGCCGCGCGGTCCAGTCCGCCGAGCCGGCGTCCGGTGCGCTCTCCGCCGCACCGATCGCGCCCGTCAGGTACTCCTTGCGCCGGATCGTCTCCGGTGCGACCGTGCGCAGGCAGACGTACTGACCGCTGAGGTACGCGTCCCACTCGGCCCGCCCGGCGCCCGCGTCCTCCCAGTGCCCGGTGAACCACGCTTCGAGGCGGTCGATCCCGCCGGCCCGCTCCGCGAGGTCGAACAGGTCGCCCGGCACCATCTCGGCGCCGTCGGAGCGCAGGTACGAGGGCAGCGGCAGCCGCCGTGCCAGCATCAGCCGCCGGACCTCACCGGCCTCGCGCCCCCGGGCGGCGCACAGTTCGTCCAGCGGTACGAACTGCGCGCTGACGTAGGCGTCGTCGGCGGCGGACATCGGGTGGTCGCCGTTCACCTCGCGGAACCGTTCCGCGACGCGCCGCCTCAGGGCGTTGTCGGATGTGGCGTCGGGCGTGGTGTCGGGCGTGGTGTCGGGCATGGGGTCTCCCGGGAGGGGCGGGCGCGCGGGCCTGTCCCGCGCGGGTTCACCGACGCTAGCCGCGGGACGGTTCGGCCCCCGCCGAACCGTCCGCCGCGCCCGGCAGGAGGCCCGTGCGGTCGAGGGCGTCCCAGGCGCGGCCGGGGTGATCGGCGAAGGCCTCGGCGACGCGGGTGCGCCAGTCGCCACGGACGGCGGGCGCGTCCGGGCGCTGGGCCCCCGGGTCGGCCCGCCTTGCCGCCTCGCTGCGGCAGGGCCCGCAGAGCGTCTCGTCCGCGACCGGCCGGAACGCGTGGGGCTTGCCGTCCGGCCCCTGGCAGTTCACGAGCGGACCCGGCGCCGGGGGCGGGGCCTCGTCGAACGGCGCCCCCGTCAGGCGCGGCGGCAGTTTCTCGGTCAGCCGGTGCCGGAGGAACCCGGCCGCCGAACGGACGCCGGTACGCGGCAGATGCGCCGTCAGCGCGTGCCGCAGGTCCGCCGTCGAGACGCCCCGCCGCAGCCACTCCGCCGCGAGGGCGGCGAGCCCCCGTGCCTCCCGGGCACCGAGCCGCAGGTCGCGGTCGGCGTGGTGGAGCGTGAGCAGGAGCCGTTCGGCGTGGACAAGGGGGGCGTCGGGCGGGGACGGCTGCGGCTGCTTGTCGTCGCGACGCCGCCCTTCCGGCCCGCCCGGCCCCTCCGGCCCCTCCGGCCCCTCCGGCTTGCCCGGCCCACCCGGCCCGCCCGGCGCACCCGGCCCGCCCAGCTCGTCCGGGTGCTCCGAGTCCTCCGGCTCGTCCCGGTCGTCCGGGTCACCCGCCTCGCTCCGGTCGTCCGGGCGGGCCGACGCCGGGCCCCCGGTCGGAACCGGGGTTCCGGCCGACGCCGTGTCCCCGGCCGGAGCCGGGGTTCCGGCCGACGCCGTGTCCCCGGCCGGAGCCGGGGTTCCGGTCGGCGCCGGGTCTTCGGTGGGTGGGTGCAGGTGGTTCTTCTCCCGGTCTTCGTCTTTGGGGTGACCCCCGGCGATCGGACCGCCTCGCCCACCGACCGTCGGATCGGGCACAGTCGGTGACCGGTCGCCGTCCCGTACCGCCCTGGCCTCCTCACGCGTGAGGCTGACGTTCGTGACGAGCTGGGTGGTCTTCCAGAGCCCCTGACCGTCCTGCCATCGCCACTCGTGCAGATGTCCGCACGTGGTGAGCGATTCCTTCGCCTTCTGGTAAGTCCTCGGCTTCATGCCCAGGTCGACGGCGTGTTCGCCGAGCGGCTTCGTGGTGGCCGCGCTCTCCGGGAGTCCCTGGAGGTAGACGAGGAGGACTTTCGCGTCGCTGGTCAGTCGCGGATTCCGGACGACACTGTGCGAGACCTTCGTGTACGCCGACAAGGGCGCGATAGCATGCCGAAGCATTTCTGGTGGACTCCGTATCCACTGGTGGTGAAGGCCCTCGGATGGTGTTGGCGCACCCCCGGGGGCCGCTCCTTTTACGGAGCGTGATGTTGGCGTCACCGTAGCGCAGACTCCACCGCCCGGCGCAACAACTCTCCTTCTACGAACGGATCTTCGAGCGTCGGGAGCGACCTCCAGCCCAGCGGCCACGTCGTCCCGCCGAACGCGGGGATCCCGACGTTCCGCGCCGCGTGAAGCAGGAGGCAGCGGCAACGCGCAGGGCCTCCACCCCTCTCCGGGGCGGAGGCCCTTCCGTCGTGCGGGGTCGGATCAGAACGCGCCGTTCAGGCCCCACCAGTTGCTGTCGGCCCGGTTCCAGGCCGTGAGGGCGCCGGTGCCGAGGCCGCGGTAGGTGCGGAGTTCGTCCGCGTGCTCCGGCTCCAGGCCGGGGCGCCGGGCGATCGCCGCGAGGTCGGGCTTGCCGTCGCCGGTGAAGTCACCGATCGAGAGGAAGGAGCCCATCGGGTTCCAGCCGCCCGTGCCGACCAGCTTGCGCGCGCCGAGCGAACCGGAGGCGGTACCGGGGTACAGCCACAGCTTGCCCGTGGACGCCTCGCGGGCGTACACGTCGACGCGGCCGTCGCCGTTCGTGTCGCCGGGGCCGGTCAGCGCGTTCATGCTGTTCCAGCCGCCCGCGCCGACCAGCTTGCGGGCACCGAGCGAACCGGAGGCCGTACCGGGGTACAGCCACAGCTTGCCCGTGGACTTCTCCACCGCGAGGAGGTCGGAGCGCTTGTCGCCGGTCAGGTCGCCGACGGCGGTGATCCGGGACATGGCGTTCCAGCCGCCCGCGCCGACCAGCTTGCGCGCGCCGAGCGAGCCCGTACCCGTGCCCGGGTACAGCCACAGCTTGCCGGTGGACGCCTCGCGGGCGATCACGTCCTCCTTGCCGTCACGCGAGAAGTCGCCGTGCCGGACCATGGCGTCCATCGCGTTCCAGCCGCCCGCGCCGACGAGCTTGCCGACGTAGTCGCCGGACAGGAACCAGAGGCGGCCGGCCGTGTCGCGGACGAGGACGTCCGCCTTCCGGTCGCCGTTCAGGTCGCCGAAGTCGGCCGCCTTCGGGGAGGTCTCCGCGTACCACGTGGGGTGCGCCTCGCCGCCGCACTCGCGCTCGGTGGGAGCGAGCTCCACCGAGCCGGCGTGCGGGTCCACGACGATGTCGTAGCGGTCGTGGAGGTCCTCGTTCGGGTCCAGCGTCCACACGGTGCCGAGCTCGTAGTTCGGCAGGTCGTAGACGCAGGCGAACTTCGAGGTGCGGTTGAGCTGGGACCGGAACGTGTTGTTCCACGCGCCCAGCGTCGGCAGGGACTTGTTCGTCTTGAACATCGGTCCCGTGGCGTCTTCCGTCTTCCAGGCGCAGAAGTAGCCCTTCGGGCAGTCGCTCGCCGCCGCCTGCGCGGGGCCGGCCGTCGCCGTGCCCAGGGCCCCCAGGGCCGCCAGACCCAGCAAGGACGCCAGGCCCCGCTTCATCACCTTTCGCACATTCCCCCCTCTTGGTGTGGCCAAATGGTGTGTCAGAAAGCGCCGTTGAGGTTGTTCCAGTCCGCGTACGGGGCGGCGGCACCCGGCTGGAAGCCGGTCGTGGGCTTGCCCAGGTACGCGGTCTCGACGCCGTCGCGGGTGAGCGCGACGAGGTCGTGGTGGCCGTCCGCGCTGTAGTCGCCGACGGCGAGGAAGGAGGCCATGCCGCCCCAGCCGCCGCCGATCAGCACACGGGAGCCGACGGCGGACGACGCGCCCGGGTACAGCCACAGCTTGCCCGTGGACGCCTCGCGGGCGAGCAGGTCGGCCTTGCCGTCCTTGGTCATGTCGCCGAAGCCGACGAGGGCGTTCATGCCGTTCCAGCCGCCGGCGCCGAGCTGCTTGCGGGCGCCGAGCGCGCCGGTGGACGTACCGGGGTACAGCCACAGCTTGCCCGTGGACTTCTCCACCGCGAGGACGTCGGAGCGGTTGTCGCCGGTCAGGTCGCCGAAGGCGGTGAGCTGCGTCATGGCGTTCCAGCCGCCCGTGCCGATCAGCTTGCGGGCGCCGAGGGTGCCGGTGCCGGACCCCGGGTAGAGCCACAGCTTGCCGGTGGACGCCTCGCGGGCGATCACGTCCTCCTTGCCGTCACCCGTGAGGTCGCCGTGGCGGGTGAGGGTGTTCATGGCGTTCCAGCCGCCGCCGATCAGCTTGCCGGTGCCGTCACCGGGCAGCCACCACAGGCGGCCGGCCTTGTCGCGCACGAGGACGTCGGCGGTCCGGTCGGCGTTCAGGTCGCCGAAGCCGGCGGCGGTCGGCGCCTTCTCCGCGTACCACTCCGGGTACGCGGCGAGGCCGGTGCACTCGCGCTCGGTGGCGACGAGGCGGAGCGAGCTGACGGTGGTGCTGCCCGCGCCGCCCCACTCGGTGCCCGACGGGTTCGGGTCGATCTGCCAGACGTCGCCGTCGTAGCCGTGGTTCGGGTCGTCGTGGAGACAGGCGAACTTCGTGGTGCGGTTGGAGACCGAGCGGAACTTGTTGTCCCAGCTGCCGAGCGTGGGGGCGTCGGCGGTGGTCTTGAACATCTCGCCGGTGGCGTTGTCCGTCTTCCAGGCGCAGAAGTAGCCCGCCGGGCAGTCGGCGGGGGCCGCCTGGGCGGGGGCCGCGGCGCCCGCGAGGACGCCGAGGGTGGTGAGGGTGGTGAGGCCGAGAGCGGTGGCCGTGGTGGCCAGGCGTCGGCGCAGGGACGTGGGCATGCTTCTTCCTCCGATGTGCGGCGCGGAGCCGGGATCCTCCGCTCGACGCGCCGTGGCAGGGAAATGTACCCCGCCGGGTGGCGGGGTACATGCCGGGGGTCGGCAGCAGACGGGTGGGCGGGCCTCAGAAGACGGTGCTCAACTCGCGCCAGTCGTGGTGGAGCGCCCAGCCGGGGTGGAACGAGCCGCTGCCCCTGCCCTGATACACCACCAGGCATCCGTCAGCGGAGCACTCGTCGCTCCTGTAGCGGCTATTGGTGATCGCGACGACATCGTTGAGGCCGTCATAGCCATGGTCACCGACCGCGACGAGCGAGGCCATCACGTTCCAGCCGCCGCCGAGGAGGGTGCGGGAGCCCAGGGCGCCCGCCTTGCCCCGGTACAGCCACAGTTGCCCGGTGGAGGGCTGCCGGGCGACCAGGTCGGCCTTCCCGTCGCCGGTGACATCGCCGGTGGCGGTCAGGGCGTCCATGGAGGTCCAGCCGCCGGAGCCGATGAGCCTGCGGGCGCCGAGCTTGCCGGTGGACGTCCCCGTGCCCGGGTAGAGCCACAGCTTGCCGGTGGCCTTCTCGACGGCGAGGAGGTCGGAGCGGTTGTCGCCGGTCAGGTCGCCGAAGGCGGTGATGCGGGTCAGGGAGTTCCAGCCGCCCGTGCCGATCAGCTTGCGGGCGCCGAGGGATCCGGTGCCGGTGCCGGGGTACAGCCAGAGCTTGCCGGTGGACGCCTCCCGGGCGATCACGTCCTCCTTGCCGTCACCGGTGAGGTCGCCGTGGCGGGTGAGGGCGTTCATCGCGTCCCAGCCGCCGCCGATCAGCTTGCCGTTGCCGTCACCCGGGAGCCACCAGAGGCGGCCCACCGTGTCGCGGACGAGGAGGTCGGCCTCGTCGTCCCCGTCGAGATTGGCGAAGGAGGACCGACCACCGCCCGTCGGCTCCGCGTACCAGATCGGGTACGCGGGCCCGTAGCACTCCCGCTCCGTAGGGACGAACTTGATCGAGCTCAGCGAGCCGATGCCGGAACCGCCCCATTCGCCGGTCGACTGGTGGGGCTCCCTCGTGCTCATGCTCCAGTACGAGGTCCGGAAGCCGGGCTCGTCGTACAGACAGGCCCACTGGGTGCTGCGGTTGACGACCGACTGGATCTGACCGTCCCAGGAACCGAGCGAGGACAGGCTCTTGTTCGTCTTGAACATCGTGCCCGTGGCGTGGCCCGACTTCCAGCCGCAGAAGTAGCCCTTCGGGCAGTCCTCGGGCGCGGCCTGCGCCGGGGTGGCGGCCGGGCCGAGGGCCGTGAAGGTGGTGAGTGCGGTGAGCACGGCGAGGCCGAGCGCCGCCGGCTTGACGGTACGGGCCCTGGCGGTGCCCTGCGCCCGGGCGCCGGACTGGGCCACCGCGCGACTGCGCGGCCTGAACTGAAGTGGCATGGTGCGATTCCCCTCCGAGTGCGGCGCGGAGCCGAGCCCTGAGGGGCCTCCCTCTCGACGCGCCGTGGAGGGAAAATACAACGTGGGCGTGGCGGGGCGGAGAGCCCCCCTCCTTACGAAGGGCCTCTCCCCGGCGAAGGCCCTCCCCGACGGCGCGAAGAGGCCCCGGCCCCGAGGCACGGTAGGGACCGCCGGCCCTCCTGGTGAAGCGCCGGGGCTCTGCGCCTCCGGCTCTCCGATTCCCTTGCCCCCGGAAGATCGGAGCCGCGCCGAGGGCCGGGGTGGTCGGGGCAGTGTGCCCGGTCAGGACCCGGGGTCAGGGTGCCTGTGAGGGGCCGGGGGTCAGGGTGCCGGTCAGGGGCCCGGGGTCAGGGTGCCGGTGAGGGGCCGGGGGTCAGGGTGCCGGTCAGGGGCCCGGGGTCAGGGTGCCGGTGAGGAAGGGGTCGAGGGCATCCGCCCAGGCCCGGGGATGGGTGTAGTGGAGGAGGTGGCCGGCGTCGGGGATCTCGGCGTAGGCGCCGTGCGGGAGGACGCGGACCATCTCCTGCGCCTCGGCGCGGCCCAGTTCGCCGTCGAGGCCGCGGAGCACGAGGGTGGGGCAGCGGACCTGGGCGAGGGAGTCCCAGTGGGCGTCGTGGACCCAGGTCTCGCGGGAGGTGAGCATCTGCTCCGGGTCGAAGACGGGGTGCCAGCCGTCCGCCCGCTCGGCCATCACCTCGGCGAAGAACGCGCCCCGCGCCGGGTTCGGCGTCTCCACCCACGGGTCGTCCGCGCCGAACCAGCGGTGCACGGCGTCCAGTGTCGGGAAGGGCGCCGGCCAGCCGCGGAACCAGTCCTGCCAGGCGCGCTGCGAGGCCGCGCCGAGCGCGGAGGCCCGCATGTCGCAGATGACCAGGGCGCGGACCAGGTCCGGGCGCTCGGCGGCGAGCTGCCAGGCCGTCAGCGCGCCCATGGAGTGGCCGACGAGGGTGACGGGAGCGAGCCCGAGCCGCTCGATGACGGCCGCCGCGTCCGCCACGTACGCCTCGCGGGTGAAGGGGCCGCCGGGCGGCTTCTCGCTCGCGCCGTGGCCCCGCTGGTCGAGCGCGATCGTGCGGTGCCCGCCGGCGAGGAGGCCGGCGGCGCGGGCCCAGTGGGCCGCGTGGCCCATGAGGCCGTGGAGGAGTAAGACCGGGGCGCCGGACGGGCGGGGAGGCGCGGCGCGGTCCTCGGGGCCCGAGGGCTGCCGGGCGATGCTCACGGCGGTGCCGCGCGGCAGGGCCGGGCGCGAGGCCGTGCGGGCCTCGGGGCCGGTGGCCGTACCGCCCTCGGCCGTGAACTCCCAGGCCGCCAGCCGGATGCCGTCGGCTCCGGTGACGTCGAGTCGTCGCGCCATGATCTGGCACCCCCTCTCTTCCCGTCGAACCTCGCCAGACTATCGAACTCGCATTCGAAAATGCGCCTCTGCCGCGCAACACCCCTCGTTCGAGTGACAGGGCTCAAGGATTGGTGCGCGCGGCCGAGGGGAGATCTTCAACGGGAGGCGGACCGCTCGGGGAAAACGGTCCGAGGGGACCGACCTTGAGAGCTCGGGGCTCCAGGTCGGAACAGGGGAGGACAGGCCCCGGCGCCGCGAGGCGCCGGGGCCCTCTGTCGCTCCGGGGGTCCCGTCGGCGCCCGGCATCCCGTCGGCGGCGGCTCCGGACAGCCCGTCGGTGGCGGCGCCCCGCCTCCCGTCGGCAGCGGCGCCCGAGACGCGCGGCACTCGGCGTACGGCCCCCGTCGCTCCCATGGCCCCACCCTTCCGCGCATCACGCAACGCACGCACTTCGCTCCAGCCTGGCACGCCGAGGGCACGCGCGGGGCCATTCCGGCGTAAACGGGGCGCGCGGTGCGGCGCTCACGCCCGCGGAAGGCCACCGGGCCCACCCGGGGGCGGAGCGACCGACCCCGCTCGCGACCGCCGACCCCCGACCGCCGGGCGCGACGGGGCTGGCACGCGGCCGCCACACACGACGGGGGCAGGCACGCGGCCGCCACACGCGACGGGGCCGGGCGCGCTTTCCGCGCGCCCGGCCCCGCATGACGTCCCGCTCCGGCGCCTCAGCGCTTCGCGACGAAGACGTGCGCCGCGACCTCCGCGTCCAGCTCCGCCGCCTCGCCGCTGGAGCCCACGAGCACGCCGCCCGCCGACTCCGAGACCGACACGACCGAGCCGGGCTGCACGCCCGCGCGCCGCAGCGTGTACATGAGCTGGGCGTCCGTCTGGATCGGCTCGCCGATGCGGCGGACGACCACCGTCTTGGCCTCGCTCGCGTCCAGATCCGCCAGCGACACCATCGAGTCGTCGAGGAAGGACTCGGCCTCGGCCTTCTCGCCCAGCTCCTCCAGGCCCGGGATCGGGTTGCCGTACGGCGACTCCGTCGGGTGGCGCAGCAGCTCCAGGACGCGGCGCTCCACCGCCTCGCTCATCACGTGCTCCCAGCGGCACGCCTCGGCGTGGACCTGCTCCCACTCCAGGCCGATCACGTCGACGAGCAGGCACTCGGCGAGGCGGTGCTTGCGCATGACGCGGGTCGCGAGCTTGCGGCCCTCGTCGGTCAGCTCCAGGTGGCGGTCGCTCGCCACGGCGACCAGGCCGTCCCGCTCCATGCGGGCGACCGTCTGGCTCACCGTGGGGCCGCTCTGGTCGAGCCGCTCGGCGATCCGGGCACGCATCGGGACCACACCTTCCTCTTCGAGCTCCAGGATGGTGCGGAGATACATCTCCGTGGTGTCGATCAGTCCGGACATTCGTGCCCCTCGATGAGTCGTGCGCTGGCCCTGCACCAATTCTTGCGCATCCGGCCGACAAGCGGGCGGCCCCCGCCCCGGAGCGGGAGAACTGGGGGCACCGGGGCGGGGGAGGCAGTATTGACAGAGCAATGGTCCAGACCGCACCGTGATCGGCGACCTCGACGAGAAGGAGCCTCCTCACATGGGCGAGAGCAAGCTGGCCGGACAGTTCTTCGACGCCGCGATCGGTCTGCTTCAGGAGGTGCGCGACGGGGACTCCGCGGAGATCGCCGCCGCGGGCGCCGCTGTCGCCGAGGCCGTCGCGAACGGCAACCGGCTCTTCACCTTCGGCGCCGGGCACTCCTCGCTGCCCGCCCAGGACGTCGTCTACCGCGCGGGCGGCTTCGCCCTGATGAACCTCCTCGCCGTCCCCGGCGTGGTCGGCGTCGACGTCATGCCGGCGACCCTCGGCTCCGCCCTGGAGCGGGTCGACGGCCTGGCCGGGGCCGTCCTCGACTCCTCCCCCGCCGGCGCCGGAGACGTGCTCTTCATCATCTCCCTCTCCGGACGCAACGCCCTGCCCGTCGAGATGGCCATGAACGCCCGCGCGCTCGGCCTCACCGTCGTCGGCGTCACCTCGGTGGCGTACGCGACGGAGACGAAGTCCCGGCACGTCTCCGGGACGTACCTCAAGGACCACTGCGACATCGTCCTCGACTCGCGGATCGCCGTCGGCGACGCCGAGCTGACCCACGAGGGCATCGAGGCGCCGTTCGCCCCCGCCTCCACGGTCGTCACCAGCGCCCTGATGCAGGCCACCATGGCCGCCGCCGCGGAGGAGCTGGTCCGGCGCGGCATCGAGCCGCCGCTGCTGCGCTCCGGGAACGTCGACGGCGGGCACGAGTGGAACGGCCGCGTGATGACCGAGTACGCGGACCGGATCTTCTACCGCCACTGACGGGCGAGGGCGCGTCAGGGCAGCGGCGGTACGTCCAGTGCCGCCGCCACCCTGGCCGCGACCGTCTCCGCGTAGAGCGCGTCCTGGCGGTCGAAGGCGCCCCGGGCCGCCGTCCGCAGGAAGGTGAGGACGCCGACCGTACGGCCCCGGGACCGCAGCGCCGTGCACAGCGCGTGCGCGGTGTCCGCCGGCCAGTGCCGGTCCGCCGCCCACGCCGCCGCGTCCCGGCCCGCGTCCACCCGCACCGAACCCGCCCGGTCCCACGCCTGGAGCGCCGGATGCTCGGGGCCGTACCGCTGCGGGAAACCGCCGCCGAGGCCGTCCGCGTCGGGGGCGCCCGCCGGGGACGCCACCGCGCGGGTCAGCCGCCGGGCGCCCGCCACCCGGTCCACCAGGCCGTGGTCGGCGAACCCCGCCAGCGCGAAGTCCAGCAGCACCGCCACCGCCTCCGCCGGATCCGCGTACTCGGCCGCCGCCACGCCCGCCCGGTGCAACTGGCTCCAGCGGAACCGGGTCCGGTCCGCCTCCCGCGCCGCCAGCCGCTCCCGCGTCACGTCCTGGAACAGCCACGCCACCCCCAGCGGCACCGGCTCCTCCGTCAGCGGCGAGGCCAGCCGCACGAATCCGCTGCGCCAGCACCGGCGCCGCTCCCCGACACCGGGGGCCGCCGCCAGCGTCACCCACAGGTCCGCAGGGGCCGGCGGTCCGCCCTCCGCCAGCACGTGCTGGAGCGCGCCCTCCAGCTCCTCCACCCCCTGGGCCACGACATCGCCCAGCGGGCGGCCCAGCAGCGTCGTCCGGCCCGTGCCGATCGCCCGCGCCGCGTGCCCGTTGACGACCGCGGGGCGCAGGTCGGCGTCGATCAGGACGACGCCCCAGGGCGCGTCGTCGAAGAGCGCCTCGCTCAGCGCGATGGACCGCTCCAGGTCGATCTGCACGTGCACCTCGCTGAAGGCGCAGTACACCCCGGCGGGCCGCCCGTCGGCGCCCCGCACCCCCGCCGACTGGCTGCGCACCAGCACCCGACCGCCGTCCTTGCGGAGCAGCGCCAGCTCGTGCACCTGCCGGCCGGGCGTCCGCATCGCGCCCATCAGCCGCGCCAGCGTCTCCTCCGCGTCGGCACTGCGCGCCGCCCAGCCGTCGAACCCGCGCCGCCCGACGGCCTCCGCCGCCGGCCAGCCGAGGATCCGCTCGGCCTCGCGGTTCCAGTGCGTGACCGTCCCGCCCGCGTCCAGCGCGCAGAGCGCCGCGTCCATCCCGTCGAGCAGCGCGGCCAGCAGGTCGCCACCCGCCCCCGGCACGGAAGCGGTGTCCCGCGCGGACCCCGTGAAAGCACTCACCCGGCACTCCCCCCGGTAACCCCCCTGATGCAGGCCATTCAACTGGAACGTGACCCAGAACACATCAGGTTCGGCGAAACGGATTCGCGGGAAGCGGCCGAGAGGTCCGGGGTGGGGTCAGGTCGGGGAGACGAAGCCGGATTCGTAGGCGGCGATGACGGCCTGGGTGCGGTCGCGGGCGCCGAGTTTGGCGAGGACGGCGCTGACGTGGGACTTGACGGTCTCGGTGCCCACGACGAGGCGGGCGGCTATCTCGGCGTTGGAGAGACCGCGGGCCATGAGCCGCAGGACGTCCTCCTCACGGTCGGTCAGGCGGGCGCGGAGCAGGGCCTCGTGGGCCTCGTTCGCGGGGCGGTCACGGGCGTACGAGGCGGCCAGGTCGCGTACGGCGGCGGGGAAGAGCAGGGAGTCGCCCTCCGCGACGAGGCGGACCGCGTGGACGATCTCGGCGGGGCGGGCGCGCTTGAGGAGGAAGCCGTCGGCTCCGGCGCGGAGGGCGCCGTAGACGTACTCGTCGTTCTCGAAGGTGGTGACGACGAGGATCTTCGGCGGGGTGTCGATCGTGCGGAGGACCGCGCGGGTGGCCTCGATGCCGTCCATGAGGGGCATCCGGACGTCCATGGCCACGACGTCGGGGCGCAGGCTCCGGACCAGCGGGATGACGGCGGCGCCGTCCGCCGCCTCGCCCACGACCTCGATGTCGGACTGGGCCGCCAGGACGGCCCGCAGACCGGCCCGGACGAGGGGTTCGTCGTCGACGAGGAGGACCTTGATCACCATGCGGCCAGCCTAGCCACCGCGCCCGGCGCGGAACCGGGGCGCGGCGCGGCGGGAGGGCGGAGCCCGGACCGCCGGCGCGGCGCGGGGGCCGCGGTCCGGGCGGCAGGTACGGCGGGAGGGCGCGGCCTGGCCAGGAGGGCGCGGCCCGGACCGCCGGCACAGCGAGAGGGCGCAGCCCGGCAGGCCGGCACGGCAGGAGGGCGCGGCAGGAGGGCGCGGCAGGAGGGCACAGCCCCGGCGGTCGGCGCGTCACAGGGGGCGGGGCCCGGCGGTGCGGCGGGAGGACTGGGGGGTCGGTCAGCGCAGGGGGAGGGCTACGGTCACCTGCCAGGTGCCGTCCGCCACGCCCGCCTTCGCCTCGCCGCCCAGGAGCGCGGCCCGTTCGCGGATGCCGCGCAGGCCGCTGCCCGAGCCGGGGACGGCGGGGGGACGGCCGTCGGGCAGGGGGTTGGTGACCAGGAGGCTGAGCCGGGAGTCGTCCGCCGTCACCCGGACCTCCACCGGCACCGGGCCCGCGTGGCGCAGGGCGTTCGTCAGGGCCTCCTGGAGCATGCGGTACGCCTCCCGGGAGACCGGGCCCGGAAGCTCCTCCACAGGGCCGGTGATCTCGGCCTCGACCACCGCGCCCGAGGAGCGGGCCGAGTCCAGGAGCCGGGCCGCCTCGTCGAGACCGGGGCCAGCGCCGGCCGGGCGGCGGCCGGTCTCGCGCAGGAGCAGCAGGACGCGTTCCAGGTCCTCCAGGGCGGCCCGGCCGGTCTCCTCGATGGTGGCGAGCGCCCGATCGGTGAACTCGGGGTCCCCGGCCGCCCGCGCGGCCCCCGCCTGCACCACGGCGAGGGTGAGGGCGTGGCCGAGGGAGTCGTGCAGCTCACGGGCGATCCGGTTGCGTTCGAGGAGCCGTTCCGTGCGGTCCTCCAGGGCCGCCATCCGCTCCCGCACCGACGGGCCGAGGAGCCGGCGGGCCACCCGCGTCTCCAGCCGGCCACCGGCGACGACCAGCGCGAGCAGGGCCAGGGCGGGGAGCGGGGCCAGCGCCGCGGCCCCCGCGAGCGGGGTCACGGAGCCCAGTACCGGCTCCTCCACCGACACCCCCGACAGCACCAGCGTGACCTGGAGCAGCCAGATCGTCAGCAGCCAGGCCGCGAGCCCCGCCTCCATCCGGAAGACCAGCCACAGCGCCGTCCTGCCCCGGTCCGTCCAGGACGCCGACGGGGTCGCCGAGATGCCGGTGTCGACCTCGCCGCTAGCCGCCTCGCTCGTGCCCCGCACGCGCGCGTGCTTCCCGGGAAAGAGCATCAGGCGCGCCTGGAGGCCCTCGGCGCGGCGGGCCGACGGCAGCAGGGCGGCCGCCGCGACCAGCGGGACCGGCAGCGCCGCCGCGATCAGCCAGTCCACGACGCCCGGGTCGGAGAGGCCCGGGTAGATGAGGCCCCCGGCGAGCGGCACGATCGCGCCGATCAGCAGGTGCAGCCAGCGCGTGTACGTGACCGCGCGGACCAGGGGGCGTACGAGGGTCTCAAGGAGCGGCGGCGGTGCGGGCATTCGGCGATCCTCTCAAGGGGCCGTCCCGGGCGGCTCCCCCGCACGGGGGAGACGGTCCCCTCCGGCAGGGGATGGCCCGGGGCCGCCGGATCGCGAGGCTTGAGCCATGACCAGCATCGACGTCAAGAACCTCACCAAGGAGTACGGCGGCAGGAGCCCGGCGCGGGCCGTGGACGGGCTGACGTTCCGTGTCGAGCCGGGGCGCGTCACCGGCTTCCTGGGACCGAACGGGGCCGGGAAGTCCACCACCATGCGGCTCGTCCTCGGCCTCGACCGGCCGACCTCAGGGTCCGCGACGATCGGCGGACGCCCGTACCCGACCCTCGACGAGCCGCTGCGCACGGTCGGCGCCCTCCTCGACGCGCAGGCCGCGCACCCGTCCAGGACCGGCCGCGACCACCTCCGGTTCCTCGCCGCCAGCAACGGCCTGCCGGCCCGCCGGGTCGACGAGGTGCTGGCCGAGACGGGCCTGGAGACCGCCGCCCGCCGCCGGATCCGCGGCTACTCGCTGGGCATGCGGCAGCGGCTCGGCATCGCCGCCGCGCTCCTCGGCGACCCGGGGGTCCTGATGCTGGACGAGCCCGCCAACGGCCTGGACCCGGAGGGCATCGTCTGGATCCGCGAACTCCTCCGCCGGCTCGCCGCCGAGGGACGCACGGTCCTGGTCTCCAGCCACCTCATGAACGAGACCGCGACCTTCGCCGACCACCTGGTGGTCCTGGGCCGGGGCCGGCTCCTCGCGGACGTGCCGATGCGGGAGTTCATCGATTCCCACAGCCACGCGCGCGTGCGGGTGCGGACCGGCGATCCGGTACGTCTGCGGGCCACGCTCCTCGCGAAGGGGTGGGCGGTCGGCGACACGGCGGACGCGGACGGCCGGTGGGTGGTGGAGGGCGCCTCCGCCGAGGAGATCGGGGCGGTCACCGCCCGCGAGGGCATCCCGGTCTTCGAACTCGCCGACGAGCGCGCCTCGCTGGAGCAGGCGTACCTGGCCCTCACGGCGGAAGCCGCCGAGTTCACCGCCCGCACCCCCCAGGAGGTCTGACCGTGTCCCCCACCGCCGTGCTGCGCTCCGAGTGGATCAAGATCCGGTCGATCCGGTCGAGCTTCGGCTCGCTGCTCGCCGTCCTCGTCGCCTCCCTGGGCATCGCCCTGGCGGTCTTCCCCGCCATCGGGCAGCCGGAAGCGGCGACCGGCGACATGGACCCGCTGTTCTGGCTCTACTACCCGATGAACTTCGTGCAGATCGCCGCCATCTCCTTCGGCGCGACCGCCGCGTCCTCCGAGTACCTGAACGGCGCCCTGCGGAACTCCCTGGCGGCCGTGCCGCGCCGGGGCCTCTTCTACGCGGCGAAGGTGGCGGTCGTGGGGGCGGGCGCGCTCGCCGTCGGCGTGGTGGCCGGTTTCGTCATGTTCTTCACGGCCAACGCCTTCCTCGGGGAGTACGCCGTCGGCCTCGGCGACCCCGGCGCCCTGCGGTCCTGCTTCGGTGCCGGGCTCTACCTGGCGCTGATCACGCTGTTCTCGCTGGGGCTGACCTTCCTGCTGCGCAGCGCGGTGGCGGTGCTGAGCCTGCTGATCCCGTTCATCCTGATCGTGTCCTTCGTCATCGGCGGGGTGTCCGAGGGCGCCGCGACCTGGCTCCCCGACCGCGCCGGCCAGCAGATCCTCTTCCAGGACCCGCTCGGGCCCCTCGGCGCCTGGACCGGGCTCGGCGTGACCGCCCTGTGGACCGCGGCGGCGCTCCTCGCGGGCTGGTGGGCGGTGCGCCGGCGGGACGCCTGAGGCCGGGCGGAAAGGGCTCCGAATAATCGCTTGTGGCGCTCCCCGGGGCTTCGTAGGGTGTGGTCACACGCGAAAGGAGGTGATCCGAAAAAATGGTTTCTTTTCGGACTCGTGAGGTGACTGCGGGCTAAGGCCTGCCGTCGCACGATGTGCACCTCGGCAGGCCAGCTGCCGAAACCCAAGCAGTCACCCGACCCGTGGGCCGCCGGTAAGTCCGGCCGGCTCCCGTCCGAACCTAGGCGGACGGGACCAAAGGCCCACGGGTCGTCTGCGTTCCCGGGGCCGTACAGGTCCCTGGAGCCGTGCGGACCACCCGGGGCCCTCCCGGGGCCTTGGGCCGCCGGACGCGGCCACAGCCACAGCCACAGCCACAGCCACAGCCGGGGCGTCTACGGCGCCAGTCGCTCCACGTGCCAGCCCTCGCCCTCGCGGACGTACCGCAGCCGGTCGTGGAGGCGGTTCTCGTGGCCCTGCCAGAACTCGACCGTGTCCGGGACGACCCGGAAGCCGCCCCACTCGGGCGGGACCGGGACCCGCTCGGTGTCCGGGTAGCGGGCGGCAAGCTCCTCGTAGCGGTCCAGCAGCTCCTGCCGCGAGGCGATCACCGACGACTGCTCGCTCGCCCAGGCACCCAGCTGGGAACCGTGCGGGCGGGTGCGGAAGTAGGCGGCGGTCTCGTCGCGGCCGGTGCGCACGGCACGGCCGGTGACGATGACCTGGCGGGCCAGCGGATGCCAGGGGAAGAGCAGCGCGACGTGCGGGTTCGCGGTCAGCTCGGCGCCCTTGCGGGAGCCGTAGTTGGTGAAGAAGACGAAGCCGGCGGTGTCGTAGTGCTTCAGCAGGACCGTACGGGACGAGGGCCGCCCGTCGGGGGTCGCGGTCGAGACGATCATCGCGTTCGGCTCGTGGATCGCCGGACTGGCGGCGGTCTCCTTGAACCAGGCCCCGAACTGCTGGATCGGATCGGGGGCGAGATCGGCCGCGGCCAGTTCCTTGGTGCGGTACTGCTCGCGCATGTCGGCGGGGTCCAGGGCGTCGGTCACGGGGCCATCCTGCCGCAGCACCCCAGTGTGCCCGCCACGGCGTGGCACCAACCCTTCGTCGCCGGATCGGCGGAGTGTGCCGGATGTCACGCTTCCCCGCATCATCGGAACCGTACAGACTCGACGGCTGGATGACTGTTGAGTCCCACCAGCGACCGCCGTTAGGTTGATCGATCATCGATAGAGGGAGCCGCCTGATGTCCGACTTCGTACCGGGCCTCGAAGGAGTCGTCGCGTTCGAGACCGAGATCGCCGAACCCGACAAGGAAGGCGGCGCCCTGCGCTACCGCGGGGTCGACATCGAGGACCTCGTCGGACACGTCTCCTTCGGCAACGTGTGGGGTCTGCTCGTCGACGGCGCCTTCAACCCCGGTCTGCCGGCCGCCGAACCCTTCCCGATCCCGGTGCACTCCGGCGACATCCGCGTCGACGTGCAGTCCGCGCTGGCCATGCTGGCGCCGGTCTGGGGTCTCAAGCCGCTCCTCGACATCTCCGCCGAGCAGGCCCGCGACGACCTCGCCCGCGCCGCCGTCATGGCCCTCTCCTACGTGGCCCAGTCGGCACGCGGCCAGGGCCTGCCGATGGTGCCGCAGAGCGAGATCGACAAGGCCGAGTCGGTCGTCGAGCGCTTCATGATCCGCTGGCGCGGCGAGCCGGACCCGAAGCACGTCAAGGCCGTCGACGCCTACTGGACCTCCGCCGCCGAGCACGGCATGAACGCCTCCACGTTCACCGCCCGCGTCATCGCCTCCACCGGCGCCGACGTGGCCGCCTCCCTCTCCGGCGCGGTCGGCGCCATGTCCGGCCCGCTGCACGGCGGCGCGCCCTCCCGCGTCCTCGGCATGATCGAGGAGATCGAGCGGACCGGCGACGCCGTCGCGTACGTGAAGCAGGCTCTCGACAAGGGCGAGCGCCTGATGGGCTTCGGCCACCGCGTCTACCGCGCCGAGGACCCGCGCGCCCGCGTGCTGCGCCGGACGGCGAAGGAGCTGGACGCCCCGCGCTACGAGGTGGCCGCCGCGCTGGAGAAGGCCGCCCTGGAGGAGCTGCACAGCCGCCGTCCTGACCGGGTCCTGGCGACGAACGTCGAGTTCTGGGCGGCGATCGTGCTGGACTTCGCCGAGGTCCCGGCGCACATGTTCACGTCGATGTTCACCTGTGCCCGTACGGCCGGCTGGTCGGCGCACATCCTGGAGCAGAAGCGCACCGGCCGCCTCGTGCGCCCCTCGGCCCGCTACACGGGCCCCGGCCAGCGGGACCCGCGCGAGATCGAGGGCTTCGCCGACATCGTCGGCTGACGACTGTCGGCTGATGCCTGGCGGCTGACGGCTGTCGGCTGTCGGCTGATGCCTGGCGGCTCACGGCCGGCGCCCTCCGGCTGAGGGCTGCCGGCTGCGGCTGCCGGCTGCGGCTGTCGGTCGGTGCCCTCCGGCTGTCGGCCGTCGCCCGTCGGCTAGGCCGGGAGGTCCTGTCGGAGGAGGAGGTCCGCGTGGTGGCGCGCCGCGACCAGCGGGTGCGCGCGGACCTTCCCCTTCAGCTCGTTGCGGCCGTACTCGGCGAAGAGCGGGTTCGCCGGGTCGGTCGTCACGCCCGGCGCCCGCTCCGCGTACGGGAAGTCCAGCGGGGCGATCCGGGCGTCGAGCCGCGGGTTGTAGAAGAACGGGACGGAGTAGCGCTCCGTCGCCCCGGGCGGGGAGACCACCCGGTGGTTGGTGGCGATCAGATAGCCGTTCGTCGCGACTTCGAGGAGTTCGCCGAGGTTGACGACGAAGGCGCCGGGCAGCGGCGGCACGTCGTGGAACCTGCCGTCCTCCCGCTGCACCTGGAGCCCGCCGACCTGGTCCTGGAGCAGCAGGGTCAGGAAGCCGTAGTCCTTGTGGGCACCGACGCCCTGGTCGTCGCCGTCGCCGCTGCTGCCCGGATAGCGCACCAGCTTGAGGTGCGGATGGGCGCGGGGCCCGAAGATGTCGGCGTAGAAGTCCTCGCGGGCGCCGATCGAGGCGAGCAGTTCGCGCAGCAGCTTCTCGGCGACGCCGCTGAGCCGGTCGATCCAGTGGAGCGCCGCCGTACGCAGCTCGGGCAGGGCCTCCGGCCACTGGTTGGGGCCCTCCAGCCACCAGTACGGGGGCTCCCAGGGCGCGGGGGCGCGGGCGGGCCGCTCGGCGCCGATGTCCAGCTGGTCGCGCCAGTCGCGGGAGCCGCCGGTGCGCTCGTCGCCGACCCGGGTGTAGCCGCGGAAGTGCGGTGAGTTGAGGTTGTCGACCGCGCGCCGGTCCGCCTCCGGGAGGGCGAAGAAGGCGTGCATGGCGTCGGTGAGCGCCCGTACCTCCGCCTCGGTCACACCGTGCCCGACCAGCTGGAAGAAGCCGACGTCGTGCGCGGCGGAGTGCAGCTGGGCGTGCAGCAGCCGGCGGGCGCCGGGCCCGCGGCCGGCGGCCGAGAGGTCGACGATCGGGAGCTGCGAGGCGTACGAGAGGGCGGGGGTGGAGGCGGTGGAACGGGTGGGTGCGCTGAGGCTCATGGGTGCGTCCGCGGGTGTACGGGTCCCGGGGCGGCCGCCGGGGTGGGGCGGGGGCCGCGGGTGCCGGTCGACAGGGGTCGGTGAAGGGACCCTCGCGGGGCGGAGAGGTGGGCGCCCCTGGGGTCAGACGTCGCGGCGACAGCTCATGCTCGTGACGCGGACGAAGTCCACGTGACGGCGGCGAACGAGCGGAGGCATGCGACCAGCGTACTGCGCGCACGACGGATCGCCTGTGGCCCGCGTCACAGGGGGTCGCGGCGCGGGCGGGCGGGCGCCCGGTGTCTCCCGGCGGTCCGACGCGGGGGTGCGGGTACGTCTCCCGCCCGGTCCGGCACGGGGGTGCGGCCGGGGCCGGGGCGGAGACCGGCGCGGGGGCTCGGGGGCCGGGCGGGTGCGTTGGGGCCGGGTCCGGGCCGGTGGGTCGGCTCAGGGGAGACCGGTGGGCCGAGGTGCCGGTGGGTCCGCTCAGGGGAGGCCGGCGGGTCCGGTCGGGGGGCGGTGGGGGTGTGTCGGGTGGGGTGGGGTGGGGCAGAGTGGGGGTGTGTTGATCACCGTCGCGGATGTCGAGGCCGCATCAGAGCGTCTTGCCGGGCACGTGCTGCGGACGCCGACGCTCCCCAGCCCCGGGCTGAGCGAGCTGCTCGGCGCCGACGTCACCGTCAAGCTGGAACTGCTCCAGCGCACCGGCTCGTTCAAGGCGCGCGGGGCCGCCGCCAAGCTGCTCGCGCTCGGGCCCGCCGAGCGGGCCGCCGGGGTCGCCGCGGTCAGCGGCGGCAACCACGGCATCGGGCTCGCCGTCATGGCGGGCGCGCTCGGGGTCCGCGCCACCGTCGTCATGCCCCGCTCCGCGCCCGCCCGGGCGGTCGCCCGGGCCGAGGCGGCCGGCGCCGAGGTGCTGCTCGCCGACACCATGAAGGGCGCCTTCGCGCTCATGGAGGAGCTGTGCGACGAGGGCCTCACCCTCGTCCACCCCTTCGACGACCCGCTGGTCGTCGCCGCGCAGGGCACCGTCGGCCTGGAACTCGCCGAGGACGCGGGGGAGCTCACCGACGTCCTGGTCAGCATCGGCGGCGGCGGCCTGATCTCCGGCGTCGCCACCGCCCTGCGCGCCCGCCGCCCCGGCGTCCGGATCTGGGGCGTGGAGACCGACGGCGCGCACGCCATGACGGCCGCGCTCGCCGCGGGCGGCCCGGTGCAGGTCGAACTCTCCTCCGTGGTGAGCACGCTGAGCGCGCCGACGGTCTCCTCGCTCACCCACGCGCACGTCGCCGCGCTGGTCGAGGAGGTCGTCACGGTCACCGACGCGGAGGCCGTCCGCGGCACGCTCGACCTGGCCGAGCACGCCAAGGTCTGGGCCGAACCCGCCGCGGGCTGTCTCCTCCCGGCCGCCCGGAGGGTCCTCGACCGCGTCGGCCCCGACGCCCGCCTCGGCCTGGTCGTCTGCGGCGGCAACGCCACCACCACCGACGTCACCGCCTGGGCGGAACGCTTCGGAGTCCCGTCCTAGGACGTCGGTGACGGGCCAGGTCAGGTCAGGTCAGGTCAGGTCAGGTCAGGGGGAGGCCAGCGCCTCGTCGATGAGGCGGGACCACTGGGCGACCACGCGGTCGCGGCGGGTGGTGTCGTCGGTGAGGAGAGTGGCCAGGCCCAGGCCCCGGGCCATGTCCAGGAGGCCCTGGACGGTCTCCCGGACGCCGGGGCGGGACTCGTCGGCGCCCAGCAGCTCGACGGCGATCCGGTGCGACTCGCGGCCCACCCGGGCCTCAAGCTCGGTCACCCGGGCGCGGAGCTGCTCCTCGTTCGACGCGGCCACCCACAGCTGGAGGGCGGCCCGGAAGAGCGGGCCGGTGAAGAGGCCGACGAGCGCGGCGACGGTCTGCGCCCGGTCGTCGGTGGGCAGCGACCGCAGTGCCTGCGAGCGCTCCTCCGCGACGTACTCGACCGCCGCCGTGAACAGGTCCTCGCGGGTCGGGAAGTGGTGCTGGGCGGCGCCCCGGGAGACCCCCGCCCGTTCGGCGACCGCGGCCACCGTGGAGCCCGCCCAGCCGTACTCGGCCAGGCAGGCCACGGCGGCCTCCAGGAGCCGCTGCCGAGTGGCCCGGCTCCGGTCCTGCTTGGGGCTGCGGTCGGCGGCCGGGGCACGGTCGGAAACCCCGTTACGGTCGGCGGCCGGGGCACGGTCGGAAGCCCCGCTACGGTCGGCGGCCGGGCTCCGGTCGACGTCCGGACTCCGGCCGGAGGCCCCGCGCCGGTCGACGGCCGGATCGCGGTCGGGGGCCGGACTCGGGTCGGCGGCCGGACTCGGCTCGGACGCCCCGGCGCCGTCGGAGTCCGGCTGTCCGTCCTGCTGCCGGTGCGCGGTCACAGCCGCCATTCGGGGTCCCGTCGTTCGAGGAAGGCCGTCATGCCCTCGCGCGCCTCGGCGGAGGCGAAGAGCGTGGCCGATCTCTGCACGAGCTCCTCCGCGTCGCGCTCGAAGGTCTCCAGGACTCTAGCGGTGAGCAGCCGCTTCGCCTCGCGCAGGCCCTGCGGCGAGCCCGCCCGCAGGCCGTCGAGGATCGCGTCGAGCTCGTCCTCGCCGGCCGTGACGAGGCCCATCGTCCGGGCCTCGGGGACGCCGAAGCGCTCGCCGGTGAGGTAGTGGCGGGCGGCCGCGCGCGGCTCCAGCCTCGGCAGCAGGGTCAGCGAGATCACCGCGGGCGCCACCCCGATCCGTACCTCCGTCAGGGCGAAGTCCGCCCCCTCCCCGGCCACCACGACGTCGCAGGCGCCCAGCAGGCCGAGGCCGCCCGCGCGGGCCCGGCCGCCGGCCCGTACGAGCCCGACGACCGGCTTCGGCAGCTCGACGATCTGCCGGAGCAGGTCGACGAAGGCGTACGGGCTCGGCGGCGCCTTCAGGTCCGCGCCCGCGCTGAAGGTGGAGCCGGTGTGCGTGAGCACCACCGCCCGTACCGACGGGTCCTTCCCGGCCGCCGCCAGCGCCTCGCCGAGTTCGGTGACGAGCGCCGCCGAGAGGGCGTTGCGGGTGTCCGGTGCGTCGAGGGCGAGGGTGGTGATCCCCCGTTCCTCGGTGACGGCGACCAGGGTCATGTGCGGTTCCTCAGCTTTCTCGCAGCTCGCGACGGAGGATCTTTCCGGAGGCGGCCCGGGGGACCGCGTCGATGAACTCGACGGCCCGGACCTTCTTGTACGGGGAGACCCGGGCGGCCACGTGGGCCATGACGTCCTCGGCGGTCAGCCCGGGCGCGGCCGGCTGGCGCACCACGAACGCCTTCGGGATCTCCGTGCCGTCGGCGTCGGTCACGCCGATGACGGCGGCGTCGGCGACGCCCTCGTGGGTGAGGAGCAGGGCCTCCAGCTCGGCCGGGGCGACCTGGAAGCCCTTGTACTTGATGAGTTCCTTCACGCGGTCCACGACGTAGAGCCAGCCGTCGGCGTCGACGCGGCCGATGTCGCCGGTGTGCACCCAGCCGTCCGCGTCGATCATCGCGGCGGTGGCGTCCGGCCGCCCCAGGTAGCCCTTCATGACCTGCGGGCCCCGGATGGCGATCTCGCCCTCCTCGCCGGGGGCGGCGTCCTTCGACGGGTCGTCGAGGGACAGGATCCGCATCTCGGTGGAGGGCAGCAGTCTGCCGACCGTGCCGGGCGGCGGGTTCTGGGCGGAGAGCGGGGTGACGTGGGTGCCCGGGGACAGCTCGGTCATCCCGTACGCCTGCCGCACCGGCGGCACTCCGAGCCGGGCCGAGCACGCCTCTGCGAGCGCCGCGTCGAGCGGGGCGGCGGCGGAGACGATGTACTCCAGCGAGGACAGGTCGTAGTCGGCGACGGCCGGGTGCTTGGCGAGCGCGAGGACGATCGGCGGGGCCACGTACAGGCCGTTGATCCGGTGCTTCTGGATGGCGCCGAGGAAGACGTCCAGCTCGAAGCGCGGGAGGACGACGACGGTGGCGCCCTTGCGGAGCGGCGCGTTCATGAGGGCCGTGAGCCCGTAGATGTGGAAGAACGGAAGGACCGCGAGGATGCGGTCGCCCGGTCCCATCGGGATGAACGGATCCAGCTGCGCCAGGTTGGTCGCGATGGAGGCGTGGGTGAGCATCACGCCCTTGGGGACGCCGGTGGTGCCCGAGGAGTACGGGAGGGCGGCGACGTCCTCCTCCGGGTCGACGGCGATCACCGGCTCGGGCGCCGTGGAGGCGAGGAACGCCTGGAGGGAGCGGACGCCCTCGCCCTCCGGCGCCGTGTCGCAGACGAAGATCTCCTCGACGCCGCCCGCGAGTTCGGCGGCGGCCCGGGCGGCCGGCAGCAGCGGCGAGACGGTGACGATCCAGCGCGCGGCGGAGTCCCTCAGCTGCTTGGCGAACTCCTCGGGCGTGGCGAGCGGGTGGACGGTGGTGACGGAGGCGCCGGCGCGGGTCGCGGCGTAGAAGGCGACCGGGAAGAGCACGGTGTTGGGGCTGTGCAGCGCGAGCACGTCCCCCTTCCGCACCCCGGCCTCCGCGAGACCGGCGGCGACCCGCCGGTGGAAGGCGTCCACCTGCGCGTACGAGAGGGACAGCTCCCCGGCCCCGTCGACCAGCGCGGGCGCGTCCCCGAAGGCGGCGGCCCCGCCGAGCACGGCGTCGTGGATGGGGAGGGACAGGGTGGAGACCGGCTCGTACTCGCTGTGGAACACCATGCGTTGCCCCCTGGAGAGGTGAAAGGTGGCCGCCAGGATCGCTGCTGCGGGTACCGCTTGGGGAGACCCTGTCAGCCACCCGTAAAACAATCAAGCATGCCTGCATGGTTCGGGGCGGGCGGGGCCGGGGCACGGCGCTCCCGGCCCCGGGCGGTGTCACCGACTCCGGGGCCGCGCCCCCCGGCCCCGAGTCCCGGGACCGTGTCACCGCCCCGGACGGTGTCCCCCCGGCCCCGGACGGTGTCCGGGGCCGGTGGCCTCACTCGCAGGCGACGCCGTCGCCGTCGCGGTCCAGCTTGCGGCTGTAGCCGGGGTCTCCGGCGTGGATGGGGGCGGCGCCGGCCGCGCGGACGGCGGCGCAGTTGGCGTAGTAGACGTTCTGCGCGGGGGCCTCGGTGGTCGGCTCCGGCTCGGGCTCCGGCTCGGCCGTCTCCGGCGGCCGGGTCGCCTGCGTCGGCTTCGGCTTCGGGGCCTGGGTGGTGGGCGCCTGGGTGGTGGGTTCGGGGGCCTTCGTGGTCGGGGGCTCGGTGGTCGGCTCCGGCGTGGGCGTCGGGGCCTCGGTGGTGGGTGCCTCGGTCGTCGGCTCGGGCGCCTCCGTGGTCGGGGCCTCCGTCGTCGGCTCGGGCGTCGGGGACGCCGTGGCCGTCGCCGTCACCGCCGGCTTCGGGTCCCCGTCCGTGCCCTTCTTCTCCTTCTCCGGGTCGGTGACCAGGAACAGGACGAACCAGAGCGCGGACAGCACCGTCGCCACGATCTTCGTGCGGCTCGTCCACCGGCCGAGCCACGCCAGGGCTATGCCCACCGGCGGGAGGAGGACGAGCAGCGCGATGATCAGGGCGGGGTGCTGCCACCAGCGGCGCGGCGGCTGCCAGGCCGGGGCGGGCTGGTAGGGGTTCGGCTGCGGGTACACGCGCGGCTCCAGAGGCGTGAAGGGGACGACGGGCACCGAGCGGGGTGCCGTGGCCGTGGATCGTACACAGGACCTTCACAACTGGTGGGCCGTATCCGAGGATCGGAACCCGCGGGCCTGAACCCGTCGGCCGGAACCCGCCGGCCGTGCCCCGGAGCCCCGCGGCGGGAGCCCCTGCCCGGATCAGTACGACTTGGGCAGCCCCAGGGTGTGGGTCGAGACGAAGTTGAGGATCATCTCCCGGCTGACCGGGGCGATCCTGGCCACCCGGGAGGCCGTGACCAGGCGGGCGAGGCCGAACTCCTTCGTCAGGCCGTTGCCGCCGAGGGTGTGGACGGCGGTGTCGACGGCCTTCACGCACGCCTCCGCCGCAGCGTACTTCGCCATGTTGGCCGCCTCGCCCGCGCCCAGGTCGTCGCCCGCGTCGTACAGCTTCGCCGCCTTCTGCATCATCAGGCGGGCGAGTTCGAGCTCGATGTGCGCCTGGGCGAGGGGGTGCGCGATGGCCTGGTGGGCGCCGATGGGGGCCTTCCAGACCTGCCGCTCCTTGGCGTAGGCGACCGCGCGGTCGAGGGCGTACCGGCCCATGCCGATCGCGAAGGCGGCCGTCATGATCCGCTCCGGGTTGAGGCCGGCGAAGAGCTGGAGCAGCCCCGCGTCCTCGTCGCCGACCAGCGCGTCGGCCGCCAGCCGCACCTCGTCGAGGGTCAGCTCGAACTGCTTCTCGTCCGCGTCGAGTTCCATCTCGATGTGACGGCGGCCGAAGCCGGGGGTGTCGCGCGGGACGATGAAGAGGCACGCCTTGAGATTGCCGGTGCGGGCGTCGGAGGTACGGCCGACGACGAGGGTCGCGTCGGCGATGTCGACGCCCGAGACGAAGACCTTCCGGCCGTCGAGGACCCAGCCGTCCTCGGTACGGGTGGCGGTGGTGGTGATCCGGTGCGAGTTCGAGCCCGCGTCCGGTTCGGTGATGCCGAAGGCCATCGTCCGCGAGCCGTCGGCGAGGCCCGGGAGCCACGCCTCCTTCTGCGCGTCGGTGCCGAAGCGGGAGATGACCGTGCCGCAGATCGCCGGCGACACCACCATCATCAGGAGCGGGGCCCCGGCGGCCCCCGCCTCCTCCAGCACGATGGACAGCTCGGCCATGCCGCCGCCCCCGCCGCCGTACTCCTCCGGCAGGTTCACGCCCAGGTAGCCGAGCTTGCCGGCCTCCGCCCACAGGGCCGCCCGGTCGAAGCCGGGGCCGTGGCGGCGGCCGAGCGCGGAGACGGCGGCGCGGAGCTCGGTGTGCTCCCGGGGCTCTATGTCGGTGCTCATCGGTGCTGGTCCTCCCGGTCTTCGGCCGGTACGTCTCCGGCCGGGACGTCTTCGGTCTGTACGACGGCGAGCAGGGCACCGACCTCGACCTGGCGGCCGGGGGCGGCGTGGAGCGCGGTGAGCGTGCCGGAGGCGGGAGCGGTGACGCGGTGCTCCATCTTCATCGCCTCCAGCCAGAGCAGGGACTGCCCGGCCTCGACCCGGTCGCCGACGGCGAGGCCGTCCGCGAGCCGGACGACGGTGCCGGGCATCGGCGCGAGCAGGGAGCCGGGGAGCGTCCGCTCGCGCGGGTCGGTGAAGCGGGGGCGGACGGCGAGCCGGTGGGGACCGACGTGGACGGTGCCGTCGCCGTACCCGGCCGGCTCGAAGTCCTGGACGACGCCGCCGACTTCGAGGCGTACGCGATCGGGGGCGGCGCTCACGACCCGGACGCCCTCGGGGGCACCGACCTCGTAGCCGCCGTCCCGGGTCGGCCGGTAGCGGACCTCGTGCTCCCCGAAGGTCTTGACCTGCTCCCTGGAGCGCACGTTCCGCCACCCTCCCCCGAAACGGCCGGAGTTGCGGGCCGCGTCGGCGAGCGCGGCGGCGACGGCCGCGAGCTCCGCGCCGTCCGGCGGGGCGGCGAGGGCGTCGAGGTGCCGGTCGTAGAAGCCGGTGTCGAGGCTCCGGTGGTCCTGGAAGCCGGGGTGCCGCAGCGAGGCGACGAGGAGGTCCCGGTTGGTGGCCGGACCGTGGATGACGGCCCGCTCCAGGGCGTGGGCGAGCCTGCGGACGGCCTCGGCGCGGGTCGGCGCGTGGGCGACGACCTTGGCGAGCATGGCGTCGTAGTGCACCGGCACGGTGTCCCCGGAGGCGTAGCCGGTGTCGACGCGGACACCGGGCACGCCGAAGGCGTGCAGGCGGCCGGTCTGCGGGGCCCACCGCGCCGCCGGGTCCTCGGCGTAGAGCCGGGCCTCCACCGCGTGGCCCCGGGCGGCCGGCGGCTCCGGCGGGAGCGGGGCCCCCTCGGCGACGGCCAGCTGGAGGGCGACGAGGTCGACGCCGTACACCTCCTCGGTCACCGGGTGCTCGACCTGGAGGCGGGTGTTCATCTCCAGGAAGTGCGCCTCGGGGATCCCCTCCGCCCGGGCGGAGGCCTGGGGGGAGCCCACGGCCCGGGGGGAGCCCACGGCCCGGGCGGAGCCGACAGCCGGGGCGGAGCCGACAGCCGGGGCGGAACCCGCGGCCCGGGGGGAGCCGACTGCCGGGGCCGAGCCCACAGCCGGGGCGGAGCCCACAGCCTGGGAGGAGCCCGCGGCCCCGGGGGCGTCCGCGACCAGGAACTCCACCGTGCCCGCGCCGACGTAGCCGACCGCCTTCGCCGCCGCCGCCGACCGCTCGTACAGCTCCTCGATGAGCGCGGGCGGCAGGCCCGGCGCCGGGGCCTCCTCGATCACCTTCTGGTGCCGGCGCTGGAGGGAGCAGTCGCGGGTCCCGAGCGTCCACACCGTGCCGTACGCGTCGGCGAGCACCTGCACCTCGACGTGCCGGCCGTTCTCCACGTACGGCTCGACGAACACCTCGCCGTCCCCGAAGGCGCTCGCCGCCTCGGCCGCGGCCGCGGCCAACGCGTCCGGCAGCTCGGCGAGTTCGCGGACGATCCGCATGCCACGCCCGCCGCCGCCCGCCGCCGCCTTCACCAGGACCGGCAGATCGCCGGCGGTGACGTCGGTGAGCGGCGCGATGCCGAGGAGCTCCTTGGCCCGGGTCTTCGACGCCATCGCCTCGATGGCCTCCGGAGGCGGCCCGATCCAGGTCAGCCCGGCCCCGGTCACCGCCCGCGCGAAGTCCGCGTTCTCGGAGAGGAAGCCGTACCCGGGGTGGACCGCGTCCGCGCCCGCGGCGAGCGCCGCCGCCACGACGAGGTCCCCGCGCAGGTACGTCTCCGAGGGCGCGGCCCCCGGCAGCCGTACCGCCGCGTCCGCCTCCCGCACGTGCAGCGCGTCCGCGTCGGCGTCCGAGAAGACGGCGACGGTCCTGATGCCCAGCTCGCGGCAGGTGCGGAAGACGCGGCAGGCGATCTCGCCGCGGTTGGCGACGAGCAGCGTGGAAATCAACTGGTGCCTCACATTCGGAAGACGCCGAAGCCGCCGCGCGCGCCCTCGACCGGTGCCGTGTGGATCGCGGACAGGCACAGCCCGAGGACCGTGCGGGTGTCGCGGGGGTCGATGACGCCGTCGTCGTAGAGCAGCCCGGAGAGGAACGCCGGCAGCGACTCGGACTCGATCTGGGCCTCGACCAGGGCCCGCAGACCGGCGTCCGCCTCCTCGTCGTACGGCTGCCCCTTCGCCGCCGCCGACGCCCGCGCCACGATCGACAGCACGCCCGCGAGCTGCTGCGGACCCATCACGGCGGACTTGGCGCTCGGCCAGGCGAAGAGGAACCGGGGGTCGTACGCCCGGCCGCACATGCCGTAGTGCCCGGCGCCGTAGCTCGCCCCCATGAGGACGGACAGGTGCGGCACCTTCGAGTTCGACACCGCGTTGATCATCATCGCGCCGTGCTTGATGATGCCGCCCTGCTCGTACTCCCTGCCCACCATGTAGCCGGTGGTGTTGTGGAGGAAGAGCAGCGGGATGTCCCGCTGGTTCGCCAGCTGGATGAACTGCGCGGCCTTCTGCGACTCGGCGGAGAACAGCACGCCCTGCGCGTTGGCGAGGACGCCGACCGGATAGCCGTGCAGCCGCGCCCAGCCCGTGGCGAGCGAGGGGCCGTAGAGCGGCTTGAACTCGTCGAAGTCGGAGCCGTCGACGATCCGGGCGATCACCTCGCGCGGATCGAACGGCGTCTTGAGGTCGCCGGGCACGATCCCGAGCAGTTCCTCGGCGTCGTACTTCGGCGGCTCGACGGCCAGCGGGTCCGGATCCCGGTGCGCCTTGCGGTGGTTGAGGCGCGCCACGATCCGGCGGGCCTGCCGGATCGCGTCGGGCTCGTCGACGGCGTAGTGGTCGGCGAGGCCGGACACGCGCGCGTGCATCGCCGCGCCGCCCAGGGACTCGTCGTCGCTCTCCTCGCCGGTCGCCATCCTCACCAGCGGCGGCCCGCCGAGGAAGACCTTCGACCGCTCCTCGATCATCACCGTGTGGTCGGACATGCCGGGCACGTACGCCCCGCCGGCCGTCGAGTTGCCGAAGACGACCGCGACCGTCGGGATGCCGGCGGCGGAGAGCCGGGTCAGGTCGCGGAAGAGCGCCCCGCCCGGGATGAAGATCTCCTTCTGGGAGGGCAGGTCGGCGCCGCCGGACTCCACGAGGGAGATCACCGGGAGCCGGTTGGCGAACGCGATCTCGTTCGCCCGCAGCGCCTTCTTCAGGGTCCACGGGTTGGAGGCGCCGCCGCGCACGGTCGGGTCGTTGGCGGTGATCAGGCACTCGACGCCCTCGACGACGCCGATGCCGGTGACCAGGGACGCGCCCACGGGGTACGCGCTGCCCCAGGCGGCGAGCGGGGACAGCTCCAGGAACGGCGAGTCCGGGTCGACGAGCAGCTCGATCCGCTCACGGGCCAGCAGCTTGCCGCGCGCGCGATGCCGGGCGGTGTACTTCTCGCCGCCCCCCGCGAGGGCCTTGGCGTGCTCGGCGTCGAGAGCGGCGAGCTTGTCGAGCATCGCGGCCCGGTGGGCGGCATGGTCGGGTCCACCGGTGTCGAGGGCGGAGGCGAGGACGGTCACGGAAGTTCCTCCGGGGGGACGGGACGAGCGGTCGCGGGGCGGGCCTTCGCGGGCGCCGAGCGCACGGCGGCGGGCGTCGGTCGGGCGGACGCGGGCGTCGTGTGAGCTGTCGCGGGCGCCGAGCGCACGGCGGCGGGCGTCGGGTGGGCCGTCGGGAGGCGCGCGGCGGCGGGCCCCGGACGGAGGGCGCGGGACGGGGGCGCGGGGCGGGCCTTCGCGGGCGCCGAGCACACGGCCTCGCGCGTCGGGTGGGGCGTCACAGCAGGCTCTCGGGGACGTCGACGTGGCGGGAGCGGAGCCATTCGCCGAGCGCCTTGGCCTGAGGGTCGAAGCGGGCCTGCGAGGCGACGCCCTCGCCGAGGATCCCCGCGACGGTGAAGTTCAGCGCCCGCAGGTTCGGCAGCACGTGCCGGGTGACGTCCAGCTCCGCCGTCTCCGGGAGGAGCGCACAGAACAGGTCGGCGGTCAGCGTGTGGACGAGCCACCGCCACTCCGCGTCCGTCCGCACCCACACCCCCACGTTGGCGTCCCCGCCCTTGTCGCCGCTGCGGGCCCCCGCGATCCGCCCGAGCGGCGCCCGCACGGTCGGCCCCGGTGGCGGCGGCGCGGGCAGGGCCGGCTCGGGTACGGCCTCCAGGGCGCGGGTCGCCGGCGGTACGGGGATCGCGGCGCGGGTCCCGTCGGGCAGCACGGCCGTGTGCGGGACGTCGCCGGCGGCCACGTACGCCGTCTCGAAGACCCCGTAGGGGGCGCCCCTGCCGGGCGGCGCGGTGACATGGAAGCCGGGGTAGCTCGCGAGGGCCAGCTCGATCGCCGCCCCCGTCAGGGCCCGGCCCACCTTCTCCGGGTCCTGGTCGCGGACGACGAGCCGGAGCAGCGCGCTCGCCGTCTCCTCGGTGCCCGCGTCCTCCCGGTCGGTGCGGGCCAGCTCCCAGCGGACGTCGGCGGGCGGGTTCTTCGCCAGGGCCTCCTGGACCTGCTCCCGGACGAACGCCGCCTTGGCCTCGACGTCGAGGCCCGTGAGGACGAAGACGACCTCGTTGCGGTGGCCGCCGAGCCGGCAGCGGCCGGCCTTCAGGGTGGGCGGCGGGGCCTCGCCCCGCACCCCGTCGATCCGCACCCGGTCCGGGCCGTCCTGGGTGAGCCGCACGGTGTCGAGCCGGGCGGTCGCGTCGGGCCCGGCGTACCGGGCGCCGCCCGTCTCGTACAGCAACTGCGCGGTGACGGTGCCGACGTCGACGACGCCCCCGGTGCCGGGGTGCTTGGTGACGACCGCCGAGCCGTCCTCGTACAGCTCGGCGAGCGGGAAGCCGGGGCGCAGCAGCGACCGCGGGTCCAGCTCGCGGAAGAAGGCGTAGTTGCCGCCGGTGGCCTGGGTGCCGCACTCCAGGACGTGTCCGGCGACGACCGCGCCGGCGAGCCGGTCGTACTCCTCCGGGCCCCAGCCGAAGTGCCACTGCGCGGGCCCGGTGACGAGCGCCGCGTCGGTCACCCGGCCGGTGACGACGACGTCGGCGCCGGCCGCGAGACAGGCGGCGATGCCCGCCCCGCCCAGATAGGCGTTGGCGGTCAGGACGCCGGGCTCGGACGGCAGCAGGTCGCCCTCGACGTGCGCCACCCGGGTCGGCAGCCCGAGCTTTGCGGCCAGCTCCCGCAGGGCGTCGGCGAGCCCCGCCGGGTTGAGGCCGCCCGCGTTCGCGACGATCCGCGTGCCGCGCTCGTGGGCGAGCCCGAGCCCTTCCTCCATCTGCCTCAGGAAGGTCCTGGCGTAGCCGGCGGACGGGTCCTTCAGCAGGTCGCGGCCGAGGATGAGCATGGTCAGCTCGGCGAGGTAGTCCCCGGTCAGCACGTCGAGCCGGCCGCCCGTCAGCATCTCGCGGACGGCGGTGAAGCGGTCGCCGTAGAAGCCCGAGGCGTTCCCGATCCGGAGCGGGGTCATCGCGCCTCCCCCTTCGGCGCGCGCCCGGCGCCGGCCGGCCCGGCGAAGGCCTGCGCGATCCGCAGCCAGTGCTCGGCGTCGTCGCCCTCGGCCCGCAGGGCGGTGTCGTCGCGGTGCACCCGCTGGGTGACGAGGAGGCAGAAGTCGAGGGCGGTCCCGGTGACCCGCTGGGCGGCCCCCTCGGGCCCGAAGGCCCACGACTCCCCGCCGGGAGCGGCCAGTTCCACCCGCACCGGCTCGGCGGGCGGCCGCTCGCCGCGCACCAGATAGGCGTAGTCACGGGCCCGGTGCCCGATCCAGGCGACGTGCCGCAGCCGGGCGGTGGGCGCCCGTACGACCCCGAGCGCGTCGGCCACGTCCTGCCCGTGCGCCCAGGTCTCCATCAGCCGCGCGGTCCCCATCGCCGGAGCGCTCATCGGCGGCCCGTACCAGGGGAAACGCCCGCCCGGCTCGACCGCGAGCAGCGCCTCCCGAAGGAGCTCCCGCCCCTCCCGCCAGCGCCCCAGCAGCTCGGCGGGCGGCAGCGCGGCCCCCTCCTCCGCCCCGTCGGCGACGAACCGCTCGGGCGCGGCCATCGCCTTCTCGACCTCCACGGCGAACGCCTCGGGGTCGGTGACGGCGAGCAGGGCGGCCCGGTCGGTCCAGGCGAGGTGAGCGATCTGATGGGCGACGGTCCAACCGGCGGCGGGCGTCGCGACCGCCCACCGCTCCTCGCTCAACCCCCCGACGATCCGGTCGAGTTCATCACCCTCGGCACGCAGATCGGCGAGAACCGTACGGACGGCTCCGGGGTCGGACACGGTGCGCTCCCCTCGGGAGGACGGGCCTGAGGAGTGGGAGCATGGCAGCGATCCAGGAAACAATCAAGCATGCTTGCTTGAAAATACGGACCCGCACGGCACGCCGGTGCGGGGATCCGGCCGGGGATCCCGCCGGCACGCGGCACGCCGGTGCGGGGATCCGGCCGGATAGGCGGCCGGAACCGGACAGTCCCGGCCGCGGCGGCCACCGGCCGTGGATCTTCCGCGTGGAACACCAGGGACACCCGAAGGCCGCGAGCCCCCTCGCCACCAGCTCCGGCTCCGACCTCGACCCCCTGCCCCCTGTACCCGACCCCGCCCCTGACCCCAGGGCCCCGAACCCCAGGCCCAAACCCAAGCCCAGACCCAGGCCCAGGTCCCCCCGAGGAACACCTCCGTGCTGACCGCGATATTCCAGGACCGTCTCGCCCACCTCGCCGGCTACGCGCTGGCCGCGCTCGCCCTCGGGGGCGCGGCCTGGTGGGCCGCCCGCCGGCGCGGGAGCCCGCGCGGCCCGTGGTGGGCGGGGCTCGTCGCCACCCTCACGGGCATCCTCTGCGTCACCTTCATGGGGAGCGGCCGGGCCACCGGGACCTGCGTCGTCAACCACGACGTCCTCGAGCCCTTCGGCACGACCCAGGGGTTGTGGAACCTGGCGATGACCGTGCCGCTCGGCTTCTTCGCGCTCGGGGCGGTCCGCCGCCCGCTTCCGGTCCTCGTCGGGGTCGTCGCGCTGCCGCCGGCGATCGAGTTCGTCCAGGGCTCCGTGGACGGACTGGGCCGGATCTGCGACAGCTCGGACGCCCTGGCGAACATCCTCGGCGGGCTCGCGGGCGCCGCCCTGGCCGCCCTGCTCCTGCGGCGGGCCCCGGGCTTCGCGCCGAGGGGCGGGGCCCGGGGCGCGGGCGTCGCCGCCGCCGTCCTCCTGGTGGCCGGCATGGTCCTCGCGCGCACGGCGATCGCGTTCACGCACCTGGACGGCACGGGCCTCTCCCCCGCCGACTCGGCCCAGCACAGGGCGGCGGAGGCCGCGGTACGGGAGGCGTTCGGCGACAGGTACGGCGTCCGGAAGGTCTACCACCAGCCCTGCCTGGACGTCCCCTGCTCGCACCTCGTCTTCGGGGTCCTGCCGCCCGGCGCGGGCCCTGAGGACCCGGGCGGCATGGGCTCCCTGTCGTGGCCGGACGGCAAGCGCCTGACCGTCGAGCCGGGGACCGCCGGCTTCACCGGCCCGGGCTCGGCGCCGGGCTTCCCGGTGCCGGGCGCCGGCGCCGCCCCGGACACGGAGGCGGAGGCGTACGAGACCGCCCGCCGCTACATGCGCGCCCACTACCCGTGGGCGGAGACCGCCGCCGACACGACGACGTACCCGTCCGGGCCCGGGGCGTCCCAGGGCTGGGTCACCGCCTGGCGCTGGGTGGACGGCGGCGTCGTCATGCCCCGCACCCTGAACGTCCACGTCGACCGGACCGGCCGCGTCGCCCGCGTCGACGTGACCCTCGGACCCACCCGCCTGGACCTCCCGGACCCGAAGCAGAGCGCGGACCAGGCCGCCGGGGCCGTACGCCGGCACCTGGAGGCCGGGGGCGCGGCGCTGCCGCCGGGCGTCCGCGTCGAGGCGTACACCCTCCAGGCGGTCGAGCGGGGTGGTGCCTGGCGCCCGGAGTGGTTCGTGGGCTTGGTCGACGACGGAGCCGTGCCGGAGCTCGACCCGCGCGTGTCGGACGCGGCGGAACGCTGGTACGTGGACGCGGTGACGGGCGAGGTGTACCGGGACGCCTTCGGTACGGCGCCCGCCGCGGAGGAGCACCCCCGGTGAAGCGCCCCCGGTGAAGCGCCGGGAAGAAAACACCGCCGGGGCCGATGAGTTCCGCGCGGGCCTCCGGTCCTACAGCATGAGAACGAACGAGAAGACCACGGCGGACGGCAACGGACGCACCGAACAGAACGAGGAACACGCCATGCGCACTCTGATCACCTCCGCCTTCGTCTCCCTCGACGGCGTCGTCGAGGCCCCCGGCGGCGAGGAGGGCTACCGGAACTCCGGCTGGACCTTCAAGGACATCGACTTCCTGCCGGAGGCGTACGAGATCAAGGGGCGTGAGCAGGGCGAGGCGACGGCGATCCTGCTCGGCCGGGTCAGCTACGAGGCGTTCAGCCCCGTGTGGCCGGGGATGGCGGACTTCGCCGAGTACAAGGAGATGCCGAAGTACGTCGTCTCCACCACGCTCACCGAGGGCGACCTCGTCTCGGACTGGGGCCCGACGACCATCCTCCGCACCCTCGACGAGGTCGCCGCCCTCAAGGAGACCGAGGGCGGCCCGATCATCGTCCACGGCAGCGCGACCCTGAACCGCGCGCTCGCCGACGCCGGTCTGGTCGACCGCTACCACCTGCTGGTCTTCCCGTTCCTCCTCGGCGCCGGCAAGCGGCTCTTCAGCACCACGGACAAGGACGCCCAGAAGCTGAAGCTGGTCGAGCACGAGGCGTACGCCAACGGCATCCAGAAGCAGGTCTTCGACGTCGTCCGCTAGCCGGTCGAGCCGTCGGGCCGACGCCCGGCGACCCGACGCGGTTCACATGCCCAGCAGGCCGAGCAGGCGCCCCAGCGCGTCCGCGACGGGCTGGGCCAAGGGGCCGACGACTGCGGCCAATTGGCCGAGTCGCGCCAGGGTGAGCGCCTGCCGCTCCAGCGCCGCGCGGTCCGGGGCCAGTGCGGGGAGGGCCGCCTCGACGGTGCGGGCCTGTTCCGGGTCGAGGTGGACGAGCAGGGCGCGGAGTTCCGCGCTCAGCTCCTCCACGGCGGCCCGGAGGGCCGGGTCGGGAGCGGCGGCGCCCTTCTGGATGCCGATGTTGTGGTCACCGTGCTGGTTCACCACGTCGCCGTGGTAGGTCGTGTATCGCGTCGGCTCGGTCACAGCTTCTTCCCCACGTTGAACCTGCCGTGCTGGTTGATGACGTCCCCGTTGTAGTTGTTGAGCTGGTGGACGTACGCGGTGAACTCGGCCTCCGGATGGTCGATCGCGTGGACGATCTGCCCGGCGACGACCCTCAGCTCGTCCACGCTGGGCAGGGTCACGACCGCAAGCGAGCCACCCGCGGTCTCCACCGCCAGCACCGGCCTCGGCGGCTTCATCGCCTCGATGACGAGGAAGATGACCAGGCCGAGCAGCACGGCCAGGAAGAACGGACCCCCGCCCTCCCCGATCCTTGCCTCGCCGCCGCTCACCACGTTGAGCAGGACGTAGGCGACGACGGTGATCCCCAGCCACTTCAGGAAGCGGAGGAAGGCGGAGCCCCGGTACGGCTTGAGCCTCAGGGCGTCGACCCGTGTGATGTTCCGCAGCGGTACGGCGGACGCGCCGACCCACAGCACGCGCCCTTTGACCTCGATCTTCAGGACGTCCTTCGGATCCGGTAGCGGAGGGAAGAGCGGGGCCGCCGGCCGGCCCGGAGGGTCCGGCGGTGGCGGCGGTGGCGGCGGTGGCGGATCGGACGGCGGCGGGTCTGATGGCGGCGGCGGTTCGTCGGGCGGCGGCGCGAAGCCTCCGATGGCGGTCATGAGCCCCCCGTGCACTCGTGCCTCGTCCCGCGCTCAGCGGGAGCCCCATTAAGCGCCCTCGTCGGCGCGCAGGGCAGGAGAGAACCGGCCAATTCCCTTTTGTGTGGCGCCAGTTCGCCGCCGAGCGGTTCGTTCCTAACCGGCGCGGCGGGGGCGCGGGAGGAGCTCGCCGCCGCAGTTGGGGCAGACGCCGGCCATCGCCTCCGTACAGGGCACGCAGAAGGTGCACTCGTACGAGCAGATCCGGGCCGGTCCGTCGGCCGGCAGGGCCGTCGTCTCGCAGCGCTCGCAGTGGTCGCGCATCTCCAGGGCCATCTCGGACTCCCTCTCGTCGGTTCCGTCGGTCGGTGGATTCCATGATCGGCGGGCGCCGGGCGGGCGGAAACAGGGCCTCGGCCAGAGTTCGACAGGATCAGGCCTGAATCCGGGGGCCGGGCCGGACGCGGACCGCCCCGCCGGCGTGGGTGCCGGCGGGGCGGAGGGCGCTTCGGGGCGGGTGACCTGCTGGGGGTCCTCCGGGGTGACCGAACCAACCGGGGTCCTCCTCGGGGTCCTCCTCGGGGTCCCCTGGGGGTCCCCTGGGGGTCCTAACTGGGGTCCTACTTGGGGTCCTTGTCGAAGGTCTTCGTCGACCAGACGTGGCCGAGGACGGTGAGGCCGACGCACCAGGCGACCGCGAGCCAGCCGTTGTGGCCGATCTCGGTGCCGAGGAGGAGGCCGCGGAGGGTCTCGATGGCGGGGGTGAAGGGCTGGTACTCGGCGATCGGCTGGAACCAGCCGGGCATCTGGTGGACCGGGACGAAGGTGCTGGAGATGAGCGGGAGGAAGATCAGCGGGAGGGCGTTGTTGGAGGCGGCCTCGGCGTTGGGGGAGACCAGGCCCATGCCGACGGCGATCCAGGTCATCGCGGTGGCGAAGAGGACGAGGAGACCGAAGGCGGCCAGCCACTCCAGGGCGGTGGCGCCGTCGGCGCGGAAGCCGATCGCGACGCCGACCGCGCCGACGAGGACCACACTGGCGACCGACTGGAGGACGCTGCCGACCACGTGTCCGACGAGGACGGAGGGGCGGTGGATCGCCATCGTCCGGAAGCGGGCGATGATCCCTTCGCTCATGTCGTTGGAGACGGAGACCGCCGTGCCGATGACGGTGGAGCCGATGGTCATCAGGAGCAGGCCCGGGACGAGGTAGGCGACGTACGCGTCGCGGTCCGCGCCGCCCATGCCGGCGCTCATCACGTCGCCGAAGATGTAGACGAAGAGCAGGAGCAGCATCACCGGGGTGAGCAGCAGGTTCAGCGTCAGTGAGGGGTAGCGCCGGGCGTGCAGGAGGTTCCGGCGGAGCATGGTGGTCGAGTCACGGACGGCGAGGGCGAGGGTGCTCATCGGACAGCCTCCTTCGGCTGGGCGGGGACGGTGGCGGCGGTGCCGGCGGTGAGGGCGAAGAAGACGTCGTCGAGGTCGGGGGTGTGGACGGTGAGCTCGTCGGCCTCGATGCCGGCGGTGTCGAGGCGGTCGAGCAGCCCGCGCAGGGCGCGCTGGGTGCCGTCGTTGGCGATCTGGAGCGTCAGCGCCTCGTCGTCGCGGGCCGCCTCGGTGAGGGTGGCGGCGGCGGTGCGGTAGGCGGTGGGGTGGGTGAAGCGGAGGCGGACGTGGCCGCCGGGGATCTGGCGCTTGAGCTGTTCGGCGGTGCCTTCGGCGACGATGCGGCCGCCGTTGAGGACGGCGA